>NZ_JBGBDC010000002.1:0-754887 GCF_041107495.1 Comamonas sediminis | reverse complement strand
GGAGTGGTAGTTCAGTTGGTTAGAATACCGGCCTGTCACGCCGGGGGTCGCGGGTTCGAGTCCCGTCCACTCCGCCAGATTCCAAAAGCCTTCTTGTCCTGTGGCAAGAAGGCTTTTTTCATCGCTGCTGCTGCCCGTGTGCAGCGTGCAAGAAAAAGCCGATCGCCGGGTTGCCCCGCAGATCGGCTTTTTGCATCGCAAGGCCCGCAGGCCTTGGTATTACTTGGGTGCCAGGCGGATGGCGCCATCGAGGCGGATCACTTCGCCATTGAGCATATCGTTCTCGATGATGTGCTTGACCAGCTTGGCGTAGTCCTCAGGGGTACCCAGGCGGCTGGGGAAGGGCACGCCAGCGGCGAGCGCATCCTGCACCTCCTGGGGCATGCCAAAGAGCATGGGGGTGCCAAAGATGCCGGGGGCAATGGTCATGTTGCGGATGCCGCTGCGCGCCAGATCGCGGGCGATCGGCAAGGTCATGCCGACCACGCCGCCTTTGGAGGCCGCATAGGCCGCCTGGCCGATCTGGCCGTCATAGGCGGCCACGCTGGCCGTCGAGATCAGCACGCCGCGCTCGCCAGTGAGCTCGGGCGCATTCTGGGCCATCGCTTCGGCGCAGAGGCGGATCATGTTGAAGCTGCCAATCAGGTTGACCGTGATGGTTTTGCTGAACAACTCCAACGAATGCGCGCCTTTTTTGCCGACGGTCTTTTCAGCCGGGGCAATGCCTGCGCAGTTGACCAGGCCAAACAGCTTGCCCAGCGATACCGCCTTGTCCACGACGGCCTGGGCCTGTTCGGCATTCGACACATCGCATTGCACAAATGCGCCGCCCAGCTGCTGGGCCAGCGCCTGGCCTTTGTCTGCCTGCATGTCGGCGATGACGACGGTGGCGCCTTCATTGGTGAGCATGCGGGCCGTGCCTTCTCCCAGGCCGGACGCGCCGCCTGTGACGATAAATACCTTCTTGGCGATTTGCATCGCTATGTCTCCCGGTTGTTGGATCGGTGCATCTTAGCCGAGCCCAGTGCGGTGAGCAGTCACAAAAAAAGCCCGCGAGCGGGCTTTTCGTGACAGCGTGCGCGGCTTACTGGAAGCCGGCGCGGTCCAGCATCTGCTGCACCTTGGCCATGTTGCTGCCCACAGCGCTGATCGGGATGGTCTCGCTCTTGAACGGCTTGTCCTGCGTCATCGCCTTCAGCGCCGGGTTGTCGGTCTGCACGTTCTTGGCTGCAGGCCACTCGTTGTTGCCGTTGGCGAAGTAGGTCTGGGCTTCCGGGCTGGCCAGGTACTCCAGGAACTTGACCGCGTTGTCCTTGTTCTTGCTGTACTTGGCGACTGCGCCACCAGCGATGTTCAGGTGGGTGCCCCAGCTGCTCTGGTTCGGGAACACGACGCTCACCTTGTTGGTGATCGCGACATCGTCGGGATTGCTCGAACGCATCAGGCGGGCGAAGTAGTAGCTGTTGGTGACGGCGATATCGCATTCACCAGCGGCAACGGCCTTGATCTGGTCGGTGTCACCGCCTTTGGGTGGGCGTGCCAGATTGTCCTTGACGCCTTGCAGCCATTGCTGGGCCTTGGCCTCACCGATGTGTTCGGTGACGGCGCCAAACAGGCTCAGGTTGTAGGGGTGCGAGGCCGAGCGGATGCAGATCTTGCCCTTGTTCTTGGGGTCAGCCAGCTTTTCATAGCTGTCGACATCCTCGAGCTTGACCTTGTCCTTGTTGTAGGCGATCACACGGGCACGGGTCGACAGACCGAACCAGGTGATGCCGCCATCGGCTTCGGGCTGGGCGCGCAGGTTGGCGGGGATCACGTCCTCCAGCTTGGCCGAGCGGATCGGCAGGAACAGGTTGTCCTTCTCGCCGCGGTAGAGGCGGGCGGCGTCCACCATCAACACCACATCGGCAGGGGAGGCGGCACCTTCTGCCTTGAGGCGGGCCACAATGCCTGCGTCGTCCGAGTCCACACGGTTGATCTTGATGCCGGTCGCTTTTGTGAAGTTGTTATAGAGCGCCTCATCCGTCGCGTAGTGGCGGGCAGAGTACAAGTTGACCACTTCCTGGGCTTGTGCAGCAGCACCTGCCGTGATGGCGCAAGCCAGTGCAAGGATTTTGAAAGAATGCATAGGGCAAAACGTCTCTGTAAAGTTGGAGACGCGATCTTAATTGAAACAAGAATTGTTTCTATTTAATCCAGTGCAGGGTCTGTGCTTATTCAGCTGCCATTAAGTGATGCATTGTCCATGGCGCGCCAGCCGTGCTGGCCGCCGGACAGACAAAAAAAAGCCCGGCAAGGCCGGGCTTTAAAAGGATCCAAGAAACCAGGTTTCGAAAAGATCCAAGGAGACAACTGGGTGCACCGACAAAGTCAGTGCGATCTATGTATTCTAGGGTTTACCCTTGGATTTGTCCAGGGGCTGGCCCTTTGCCGGGCTAAGTTGTGGGTATTGGGCCACAACCGGCGTCCGTTCAGCGGCGCTTGGCGGTCGCTGCGCTGACGGTACCAGCAGCCTTGACGGCGTTGTTGGTGATCGTGTTGAAGTTGGTCTCGGCCACTTCACCGGCTTGCTTCACGGCCTTTTGCACGGAGTCGTAGGCGTTGTTGGCAGCGGCAACAGCGGTCTTCATCACGGCAACGGCACTTTCGGAACCGGCTGGTGCGTTCTTGGCAGCAGTGTCGACAAAGTCATTGAACTTCGACTGGGCTTCCACGGCCTTGTTTTCGAACGCCTTGCTGAACTCCAGGCTGGTGGCAGCGGCGATTTCATACAGATGGCGGCTGTAGGCAGCGGTCTTTTCGGCCATCGGTTGCAGCAGACCGCTTTGCACGCTCAGCAGATCCTGGGCGCTCTTGGCATCGAGCACGGCCGAGGTGTTGGCCGAGACATCGGACAGCGCAGCGCGGGTAGCGGCCACATTCAGTTCCACCAGCTTTTCCACGCCTTCAAAGGCCTTGTTGGTCAGGCCCAGCAGGGTTTCCAGATTCGCCTTGTGTGCAGCCAGGATTTGGTCAGGGGTCAATGCCATGTTCATACTCCGTCTCGTTAGAAGTGGTGAAAATACCGGTCCGGACACCCATTGTGTACCGGAGGCTTGTGCATTGCTTTGAATTTGCTGCACTGCACAATGACTCTATTGTTGGGCATCTGCGGGTGTTTTGCAAGCCTTTTTTTGTGCAGTGCAGCAAAAAATCTTTTGTTTTGATTTCAATCATTTACCTTTTGTTTAATTAGTTGATGGGGTAACGAATTAATCGCCTGGTAATCGGCTCAAACCTGCTTGTTCTGACGTTGTAGCCGCCGCATGTGACAGCACGATGGCAGCGTCTGTGCTGGTCTGTCTCCGACAGTGCCGCGCTGCGGTGACGGCGGGTTCAGGCACTCGAAGAACGTGTTTACGATCTCCTCGCGCCGCGACAGCGGTTTTGCGGGAGGGGAGGCGAGGGGGGCGCCCAGCCGCGCAACACCGCAGCCATAGTCGCACTATTGCGGGGATTTGCAACGACGCAGACTGCCCTTAGTCGGGCACCCCTGCCCGGGCGGCCCTAGTCGGGCGCCCCTAGCCGGGCGCCCGCAAAACCCCTGTCCCTATGGGTTGGAGTGAAATGGGCCGATTTCTGCGCGCTGGCCCTTGCTTGCACCCCGGTGCAAGCTGCGGACCTGCCCTTCGAACTCATCCCGATTGCACTCCAACGCGGCCGCGTAGAGATTGCAAACACGTTCTACAATGCCTGCGAACTTCGTGACCAGGATGGCCAGATGTCTTCTTCGCAGCAGCACGCCGAGCGTCCCCAGCCGCAGCCCCGGTCGGCCTATGCCGAGTTTGTGCGCATAACCACCCGCTGGGCGGATAACGATGCCTATGGGCATGTCAACAACGTCGTTTATTACAGCTGGTTCGACACGGCCGTGAACCGCTTGCTGATCGACAATGGGCTGCTCGATCTGGAAAAGAGCTCCAGCATCGGCCTGGTGGTGGAGACCCAATGCCACTATTTTGCGCCAGTGTCCTATCCGCAGGATGTCGATGTTGGCGTGCGTGTCGCGCATCTGGGTAAAAGCAGTGTGCGTTATGAGCTGGCGATTTTTGTGGCCGGTGCATCGCAAAGCGCCGCTTGCGGGCATTTTGTCCATGTCTATGTGGACCGCAGCAGCCGGCGCCCGGTTGCGCTGCCAGACGCCACGCGCTTGGCGCTCGACAGACTGCGCCTGCGATAAGCCTCCGCGGGGTTGCCTTGCCCTGCCTCACAGCAGGGCGGCGGTCAATCGCCTACACTTGCCGCTGTTGCGACCTTATGAAATAGGCGCTGGGTTGTGGATACGAGACATGGCGTCTGCCTGTAGCAGCCACATAGGCCGCTGCACGTGTTGGCGCGCAACCCTGTGCTGCCAAACATGATTATCCAAAGTCTGCTGGACACCGACCTGTACAAGTTCACGATGATGCAGGTGGTGCTGCACCAGTTTCCGGGAGCCCAGGTGGAATACAAGTTCCGCTGCCGCAACCCCGGCGTGCAACTGGCGCCGTATGTGGACGAGATTCGCGCCGAAATCCAGCATCTGTGCAGCCTGCGCTTTGCCGATGACGAATTGGCCTATCTGCAGTCGCTGCGCTTTATCAAAAGCGATTTCATCGATTTCCTGCGGCTCTACCAGCTCAAGGAAAAATACATCAGCGTGATGCCGCTGCCCAGCGGTGAGATCGATATCACGATCACCGGCCCCTGGCTGCACACCGTGCTGTTCGAGATCCCGGTGCTGGCCATCGTCAACGAGGTCTACTTTCGCAACACTCAGCCTGAGCCCGATTGGGCGGAGGGGCGCAGGCGCCTGGCGGGCAAGATCGAGGCCATGCGTGGGCAGGGCCTGGAGGCGCTCAAGATCGCCGACTATGGCACGCGCCGGCGTTTCAGCCATCGCTGGCAGCGCGAGGTGCTGGGCAGCCTGGTGGGTGGCCTGGGCGTGGCCACACATCCAGCGATGCCGGGCGAGCGCCGGGGCCAGCTGGCCGGCACCAGCAACACCTTGTTTGCCAAACAACTGGGCCTGACCCCGCTGGGCACGATGGCCCATGAATACCTGCAGGCCTGCCAGGCGCTGGGACCGCGCCTGCGCGAAAGCCAGATCTATGGCTTTGACATGTGGGCCAAGGAATACCGGGGCGATCTGGGCATAGCGCTGTCCGATGTCTATGGCATGGATGCCTTCCTGCGCGATTTCGACCTGTACTTCTGCAAGCTCTTCGACGGCGCGCGGCATGACAGCGGCGACCCGTTCAGCTGGGGTGAGCGGCTGATTGCCCATTACAAGCTGCACAAGGTCGATCCGCTGAGCAAGATCTTGATCTTCAGCGATGCGCTGACGATACCGCGCACCATTGCGCTGTTCGAACGCTTCCAGGGGCGCTGCCAGCTGGCCTTCGGTGTGGGCACCAACCTGACCAATGACCTCGGCTACGAGCCGCTGCAGATCGTCATCAAGATGACCCGCTGCAATGGCCAGCCGGTCGCCAAGATATCGGACACGCCCGGCAAGAGCATGTGCGACGACGAAAAATACCTGGCCTATCTGCGCCAGGTGTTCAACCTGCCCCCCAGCCAGCACATGCCGCCGCAAGGGGTGGCACCAGCCCCCGCACGTGCGGGTTAATCGGGAGGGCGGCTGTTACCCGCAGCCGGTCCTGGCGCATGGCCGCTGACTAAAATCACCGGCTGCACCCGTCTGCCAGGCGCGCACGGCTGCATGGGGGAATAAGCACAAACACAAGGAGCAGCTTATGGCGCAGGTGGGGCAGCGGTATGGGGCGTGGGGCAGGGCGGCCGTGGGGGCTGCGGTGCTGGTACCGGGCTGGGCCAGTGCGGCCACGATCAATGGGGCTGATCTTTCTGTTTTATGGGGCATCCCTTTTGCCGGCATTCTGCTGTCGATTGCGCTGATGCCGCTGTTTTTGCCCCACTTCTGGCACCACCATTTTGGCAAGGTCGCCGCTTTCTGGGCGCTGGCCTTTTTGCTGCCGTTTGCTGCCGTCTTCGGACCGGGGTTGGCCGCTGGCAGCCTGGCCCATGCGCTGGTGGCTGAATACATTCCCTTTGTCATTTTGCTCACCGCCTTGTTCACGGTCTCGGGCGGCATCTACATCCGTGGCAACCTGCATGGCTCACCGGGCTTGAACACTGCCATCCTGGCCATTGGGGCGGTGCTGGCCAGCTTCATGGGCACCACCGGGGCGTCGATGCTGCTGATCCGGCCGCTGATCCGCGCCAACGATTCCCGCCGCAGTTGCGCGCATGTGGTCGTGTTCTTCATCTTCATCGTCTCCAACGCCGGTGGCTCGCTCACGCCGCTGGGCGATCCGCCGCTGTTCCTGGGGTTTTTGAAGGGAGTCGATTTCTTCTGGACCGTGCGCCACATCTTTGCCGAGACCCTGTTCCTGGTCGGTGCGCTGCTGGTGATCTTCTACCTGCTGGACCGCTACATGCTGCGCTTTGATGCGCAAAAGCCCCGCACCGATCCGACGCCCGACACCCACAGCCTGGGCTTTGAGGGCAAGATCAATTTTGTGCTGCTGGGCGCCGTGGTGGCCCTGGTGCTGCTCAGCGGCTTCTGGAAGTCCGACCTGCAGTGGGACATTGCCGGTGTAGCCGTTGGTCTGCCATCCATCGTGCGTGATCTGGGCCTGATTGCGGTGGCCGTGCTGTCCTTCAAGCTCACCCCTGCGTCTGCGCATGCCGCCAACCAGTTCGACTGGGGCCCGATGCAGGAGGTCGCCAAGCTGTTCGCCGGCATTTTTCTGACCATCATCCCCGTCATTGCAATGCTGCAGGCTGGTGCCAACGGGCCATTTGGTGCGGTGGTGCGTGCGGTGACCCGGCCCGATGGCTCGCCGGACCCGGCGATGTACTTCTGGGCCGCCGGCCTGCTCAGCAGCTTTTTGGACAATGCGCCCACCTATTTGGTGTTCTTCAATACCGCCGGGGGCGATCCCCAGGTGCTGATGACCTCGATGGCAACCACGTTGGCCGCCATCTCGGCCGGTGCTGTTTTCATGGGTGCGAACACCTATATCGGCAACGCACCCAATATGATGGTCAAGGCCATTGCCGAAAGCCGCGGCGTGCGCATGCCCAGCTTCTTTGGCTACATGGCCTGGTCCTGCGCCATCCTGGTGCCGCTGTTTGTCGTGATGACTTTTATCTGGTTCCGCTGAACCCCGAGGAAACTGCCGATGTCCCGCCCGAAAATTCTGATTGCCCGCGCCATCTCCCCTGAAGTGGTCACTGTGCTGGAGCAGCACTTCGAGGTCCAGTCCAACCAGGACGATGTCGCCTGGTCGCCCACCGAGCTGGCCGAGCGCCTGCAGGGCATCGATGGCGTGCTGACCACCGGCTCGCAGCGCATCGATGCGGATTTGCTGGCCGCCTGCCCGCAGTTGCAGATCTGCGCCAACATGGCCGTGGGCTACAACAACTTCGATGTGGCCGCGATGACGGCAGCCGGCGTGCAGGGCACGAATGCGCCCGATGTGCTGACCGAGACCACGGCCGATTTCGGCTTTGCGCTGATGATGGCGGCTGCCCGCCGCATCACCGAGAGCGAGCATTTTCTGCGCGCCGGACAGTGGAAGGACTGGCGCTATGACCTGTTGGCCGGTGCCGAGGTGCATGGCAGCACCCTGGGCATTCTGGGCATGGGCCGCATCGGCCAGGCCATTGCGCGGCGCGGTGCCCATGGCTTTGGCATGCAGGTGGTCTACCACAACCGCTCGCGCCTGAGCCCCGAGCTGGAGGCCGATTGCAAGGCCCGCTATGTGAGCAAGCAGGAGCTGCTCAGCACCGCCGACCACCTGGTGCTGGTGCTGCCCTACACCCCTGAGGCCCACCACACGATCGGTGCGGCCGAGATCGCCAGCATGAAGCCCACGGCGACGCTGACCAATATTGCGCGCGGCGGCATTGTGGACGACGCGGCGCTGGCCAAGGCCCTGGCCAACAAGACCATTGCTGCCGCCGGCCTGGATGTGTTCGAGGGCGAGCCTGCCGTGCACCCGGATTTGCTGGCACTGTCCAATGTGGTGCTGACCCCGCATATCGCCAGCGCCACGATGGGCACGCGCTGGGCCATGGCCCAGCTGGCGGCCGACAACCTGATCGCCTACCTGGGCGGCCAGGAGCCGGTCACGCCCGTCAACCACCTGGAGCACAGCCGCCGCAGCGCTGCCTGAACGCAAAATATTTCAATAAACATGGCTGTTTGTGCCCACCAGGCGGGTGCAAGCAGCTATTATTTTTGAAGTCTTCTCAAACACGGGGAACGCTTGTGAATCTGGATCTGGATCGGTCGCTGCTCAGCCTGGTGCTGCTGACCTTGGTGTTGTTGGCGGTGCTGGCCAATCTGCTGGTCATGCTGCTGCGCCGGCCCAAGGCCGGTCTGGGTGAGGTCTGGCTGCAGCAGCAGGAGCGCCAGGCCCGGGACCAGCAGCAGACGGTGCAGGCGCTGGCACGCAGCGAAGGGGCGCTCAGCCACCTGTCGCAGCACCTGACTTTGCAGCTGCGCGAGCTGAACCAGGGCAGCCAGGACGTGATGGGCGAGTTCCGCGAATCGCTGGAGGCGCGCATGGCGCAAAGCCTGGCCGAATCCCGCCTGGGGCGCCAGGAACTGGCCCAGGCACTGGCCGGGTTCGAGGCCCAGCTGGCGCAGCGCCTGGCCCACCTCGATGCCGCCGTCAACCAGCGCCTGTCGGTGCTCGATACCTCGCTGACCCAGCGCGTCGATGCACTCACCCGGGCCAACCACCACAGCCTGACCACGCTCAAGACCGATGTGCAGTCGCACCTGAGCGGCATGCAGGATGGGGTGGGGCGCCAGCTGGCGCAGCTGCTGCAGGCCAACCAGCAGCAGGCCGAGCAGCTGCGCGGTACGCTCAATGAGCGGCTGGCCAGCATCCAGAGCGACAACGCCAGCAAGCTCGAAGAGATGCGCAAAACGGTGGACGAAAAACTGCATGCCACCTTGGAGCAGCGCCTGGGTGAATCCTTCAAGCTGGTCAGCGACCGGCTGGAGCAGGTGCACAAGGGCTTGGGCGAGATGCAGACCCTGGCAGGCAGCGTGGGCGACCTCAAGCGCGTGATGACCAATGTGAAATCGCGCGGCACCTGGGGCGAGCTGCAGCTGGGCATGATCATCGACAACGTGCTGACCGCCCAGCAGTACGCCAAGAACGTCAAGACCGTGCCGGGCAGCGACGAAATGGTGGAGTTCGCCATCCGCCTGCCGGGCCACAGCGACGACAGGCCGGTGTGGCTGCCCATCGATTCCAAGTACCCGGTGGAGCACTACCAGCGGCTGATGGATGCGCAGGAGAGCATGGACAAGGCGGCGATCCAGTCGGCCAGCATCGGTTTTGAGAACTCGATCCGCCTGGAGGCCAAGAAGATCTACAGCAAGTACGTCTCGCCGCCCAACACTACCGATTTTGCGGTGCTCTACCTGCCCACCGAGGGCCTGTTTGCCGAGGTGATGCGCCGGCCCGGCCTGGTCGAGGCGGTGCAAAACGACTGCCGGGTCATGGTCTCGGGGCCCGCCAACCTGGCAGCGATGCTCAACAGCCTGCAAATGGGCTTCAAGACGCTGGCCATCGAAAAGCGCAGCTCTGAGGTCTGGGCGGTGCTGGGCCAGGTCAAGACCGAGTTCAACAAGTTTGGCGAGGTGGTCGAGGCCACGCGCAAGTCGCTGGACCAGGCAGCCAAGAAGTTCGAGCAGGTCGATGTGCGCACCCGGGCGATCAAAAAGCGCCTCTCGCATGTGCATGAGACGCCTGCAGCCGGCGAGTTGGGCCCTCTGACCTCGGATACGGACGAAGGCGACAGCGCGGCAAGCCTTTCTTAGCCGACAATGCAGGCCAAGCAAGCGCCAAGTGCCCAAGGTGCTGAAGGGAACGCGTGAATCGCGAGTTGATACGGCTGATCATCGGCCAGTTTTTCGTCCATACCTGTATGACAGGCACGCGTTTGGCAGCCCCGCTGCTGGCCCTGCGCGATGGCCACACCCCCGGCGCCGTGGGGTTCTTGCTCAGTCTGTTTGCGCTCACCCAGGTGTTTCTGGCGCTGCCGGCAGGCCGCTACGCCGACCGGCATGGCTTCATGAAGCCGATGCTCGCGGCGATTGCGCTGGCCTTTGTCGGTACTGCCATCGGTGTGGCCTTTCCCCGCTTTGAAGTCCTGTGCCTGTCGGCGCTGCTGACCGGCGCGGGTTGCGGCATCTCCATCATTGCGCTGCAGCGCCACGCCGGCCGCGTCGCGCATGAGGCCAGCGAATTGCGCCAGATCTTCAGCTGGCTGTCATTGGGCCCGGCGATTGCCAATTTTCTGGGCCCGATGGTGACGGGCCTGATCATCGACCACTCCACCGGCCAGGCGGGCAACAACCTGTCCTACCGCATCGCTTTTGCGGTGCTGGCGCTGTTCTCGGTGGTCGCCTGGTGGTGCGTGCGCAGCGCGCAGGAGATGGAGCCGGCGCCGCCCAAGAGCGATGGCCAGCCGCACCATGCCTGGGATTTGCTGCGCGAGCAGTCCTTCCGGCGCCTGCTGATCGTTAACTGGCTGGTCGCCTCCTGCTGGGATGTACACACCTTTGTCGTGCCGTTGCTGGGCCATGACCGGGGGCTGTCGGCCTCCGAGATCGGCGCCGTGCTGGGCGTGTTCGCGCTGGCGGCCTTTGTGATCCGGGTGCTGCTGCCTGCCATCTCGCGCCATCTGCGTGAGATGACGGTGGTGATGGCCGCGATGGTGCTGACCGCCGCCATCTTCGCGGTCTATCCGCTGATGCCCAATGCCTGGGCGATGGCCTTTTGTTCAGCCTTGCTGGGCATCGGCCTGGGCAGCGTGCAGCCGATGGCCATGAGCATGCTGCACCAGATCACTCCGGAAGAGCGCCATGGCGAGGCGGTGGGCCTGCGGCTGATGCTGATCAACGGCTCCAGCGTCTGCATGCCGCTGATGTTCGGTGCGGCGGGGGCGGCGATCGGTGTCGGCGGGGTCTTCTGGGTGATGGGCGCGCTGGTAGGTGCGGGCTCGCGCATGGCCTGGGTGCTGGGGAAAACGCCGCTGCCGACTTTCAAGGTCATCGACAGCAGTCCTGCGGCGGGGCCCGCCGCCCATGCGCTGGGCGAGAAGCCGGTGGCTATGCCGCCACGCGAGCCCTGATCGGCGGGCCCGACTTGCATTTGGCTCTGGCCCGAGCGGCTAAACTGCAGGGCTTGAATGGGGGATGCAAGCATGATGGATGGATTGGTTTCCGGGCGCATACTGGGCCAGCCGGTCGAGCGCACCAGTAAAACCGGCAAGCCCTACGCGCTGGCCAAGGTGCGTGCCAATGCCGGTGCAGGCGATGGCGAGATGCTGATTGTCAACGTCATCGCTTTCGACGATGCCCCGGTCGCCGCATTGCTGGGCCTGGGCGATGGCGACAGCATCTGCCTGTCGGGCAGCCTGACGCCCAAGGTCTGGGTGGACCGCGATGGCGTCGCCCGCCCCAGTGTCGATATGGTGGCCCACCAGGTGCTGACCGCCTACGCGGTGGCGCGCAAGCGCGGTGTGGCGGGCGACACGGACCTGGATCCTGCGGGCTGATCCCGTCCGGATGGCTGGCTGGCACGTACAATCTGCCGCAGCATGACTCCATCTTCTCCCGTATCTTCCCCAGCGGCCTCGCGCGGTCTGTTCATCAGCTTTGAAGGCATTGACGGCGCTGGCAAATCCTCGCATATCCAGGGCCTGCACGACGCCTTTTTGGCCGCCGGCCGCCGGGTGGTGAGCACGCGGGAGCCCGGGGGCACGCCGCTGGCCGAGAAGCTGCGCGCGCTGTTCCTGCAGGAGCCCATGGATGCGCTGACCGAGGCCTTGCTGGTATTTGCCGGCCGGCGCGACCACCTGCAGCAGGTGATCGAGCCCGCGCTGGCCCGTGGCGACGTGGTGTTGTGCGACCGCTTTACCGATGCCACCTTTGCCTACCAGGGCGCAGGGCGTGGCTTTGACCTGCAGGTGCTGTCGGTGCTGGAGCACATGGTGCAGGCCCGGCCCGAGCTGGGCGAGGGCGCACTGCGCCAGCCCGACCTGACGATATGGTTTGACCTGCCCACCGAGGTGGCCGCCGAGCGCCTGGCAGGCGCGCGTGCCCCGGACCGTTTTGAGGCCGAACCCCAGCAGTTTTTTGCCCGCGTGGCCGCCGGTTATGCCGAGCGCGCGCTGGCGCAACCCGGCAGGTTTGCACGCATCGATTCGCACCAGCCCAAGCCGGCGGTGTGGCAGGCAGTGCGCCAGGCCGTCGAGGCCCGGGGCTGGCTGAGCGCCAGCCGGGAGGAGGGCTGAGATGGCCACCGCCAAGAACACCGCTGCGGCTGAGGCTGTCTCCGCCGCCCCCGCTCCTCTGGCACCTTGGATCGCCCAGCAGCGCGACCTGCTGCTGGCCCAGCGCGGCCATGCCTGGTTGCTGCAAGGCCCCTCGGGTCTGGGCCAGTTTTCGCTTGCAATGGCCATGGTACGTGCCTGGCTCTGCGATGCGCCGACGCCGCAAGGGGCCTGCGGCCACTGCGCCAGCTGCCATGCCATTGATGTGCATGCCCATACCGACCTGTGTGTGCTGATGCCCGAGACCGAGATGCTGGCGCTGGGCTGGCCGTTGCCAGAAAAGGCCCAGGCGGACATTGACGACAAGAAGCGCAAGCCCAGCCAGGAAATCCGGGTGGATGCCATGCGCGATGCGGTGGAATTCACCCAGCGCACCTCCGGCCGGGGCAAGGGCAAGGCGGTCCTGGTGTACCCGGCAGAAAAGATGAATGCCGTCACCGCCAACGCGCTGCTCAAAACCTTGGAAGAGCCGCCAGGCGATGCCCGCTTTGTGCTGGCGACCGAGGCTGCGCACCAGCTGCTGCCGACGATACGCAGCCGCTGTCTGGCGCACACCATGCAGTGGCCTGATACGGCGTCGGCGCGCAATTGGCTGGTCGCGCAGGATGTGCCGGCCGACCAGGTCGATGCGCTGCTGCAGGCTGCGGGTGGCCGCCCTGATGATGCACTGGCACAGATGGAGGCCGGCCGCTCGCCCCAGGTCTGGAAGAAGCTGCCCAAGGACCTGGCCAATGGCCAGCCCGGCGCGCTGTCCAGCCTGTCCGCGCCCGAGGTGGTCGATGCCCTGCAAAAGCTCTGCCATGATTTGCTGATGCTGCGTGTGGGGGCTACGCCACGGTTTTTTGAGGCGGCTGATCTTCCGGCCCCCCCGACACTGGCCGTATTGGCGCGCTGGAGCAAGGCGTTGACGCAGTCGATGCGCACGGCGTCACACCCTTTCAACCAGGGGCTGATGCTGGAGGCGCTGGTGGCGCAGGCGGCCAGCGTGCTGCAGTCCCGCCGCTGAGCGGGGCCCGCCAGCGGTGTAACAGCGCCGCTTTCTGTCCGCTCTTTGCGCTGGCATAGGGGATGAGCTTGCAAAATTTGGTTATCCTTGCAATCTATGAACAGTCCCACTCCCGCAACAGGCACAGCCAGCGCGCGCCCCAGTGTGCTGCAACTGGCCATCAAGGAAAAAGCCGCGCTGTACGCCGCCTACATCCCCTTGTTCAAGGAAGGCGGCATCTTCGTACCGACGCCCAAGGACTATGCGCTGGGCGATGATGTCTACCTGTTGCTGACCTTGCCGCAGGACCCGCAGCGCTACCCCATTGCCGGCAAGGTCGGCTGGGTGACCCCGGCAGGCGCCAGCGGCAACCGCACCCAGGGCATCGGGGTACGCTTTCCCAAGGACCCCAAAACCGACGAATTGCGTTACAAGATTGAACAGATCTTGGGCACCGCCTTGCAGGCCGACCGCGCGACGCAGACGATCTAAGCACGCAGCTTCGACCCTGTCCCACCCGCATTTCTTAGCCGGGATGACAGGGTTTTACGGTGGCAGGCACCGGCCACGGGGCCGGAGCGCGGACAATGGCAGCAGTTGTTTGTATTTGGACTGCGGCGCTCCGTTCGTCTGCAGCGTTGACGATTGATGTTCACCGACTCCCACTGCCACCTCAATTTTCCCGAGCTCGCCCAGGACCTGCCGGCCATCCGTGCCAAGATGGACGAGGCCCGGGTGACCCGCGCGCTGTGCATCAGCTGCACGATGGAAGAGTTTCCCGACGTGCATGCGCTGGCGATGCGCTATGACAACTTCTGGTGCAGCGTGGGCGTGCACCCGGATACCGAAGGGCTGACCGAGCCCAGCGTGCAGGACCTGGTCGAGCGCGCCGCGCTGCCCCGGGTGGTGGCGATTGGCGAGACCGGCCTGGATTACTACGGCATGGAAGACCGCAAGGGTGGCCGCACGATTGCCGATCTGGAATGGCAGCGTGAGCGCTTTCGCACCCATATCCGTGCGGCCCAGCAGGTGCGCAAGCCTTTGGTGATCCACACCCGCAGCGCTTCGGACGACACCTTGCGCCTGCTGCGTGAAGAGGGCGAAACCGGTGGCGCTGATGCTGCAGGGGGCGTGTTCCACTGCTTCACCGAGAGCATGGAGGTGGCCCGCGCAGCGCTGGATCTGGGCTTCTATATCTCGTTCTCCGGCATCATCACCTTCAAGAAGGCCCAGGATCTGCGCGATGTCGCGGCCTTTGTGCCCGAGGACCGCCTGCTGATCGAGACCGACAGCCCTTATCTGGCCCCGGTTCCGTTTCGCGGCAAGACCAATATCCCTGCCTACGTGCCCCATGTGGCCGCGCAGATTGCCGAGGTGCGCGGCATCAGCGTGGAAGCGGTGGCCGAGGCCACCAACCGCAATTTCGACCGATTGTTCAGCGGAGTGCTGTCATGAAGCCCAAGTCTCGTTCCCTGTCTCCGCTGCGTGCGGCCTGTGCCGCAGCCTTGTCGCTCGCCTGCGCGGTCGCGCAAGCGGGCTCCTACGACGATTTCTTCACCCGCATCATCCGCGACGATGCCAAGGGTATCGAGGCGCTGGTGCAGCGCGGCTTTGACCCCAACACCGTGAGCGAGAAGGGCGAGACGGGGCTGACCCAGGCGTTCAAGCTCGATTCCTACCGCGCAGCCAAGGGCATGATTGCGCTGCCGGCAACCAACGTGAACCTGGCCAATGCCAAGGGCGAAACACCGCTGATGATGGCCGCCATCAAGGGCCAGGTCGATCTGGCCAAGGCCTTGATTGCCCGGGGTGCCGATGTGAACCGCGAGGGCTGGACGCCGCTGCACTATGCCGTATCGGCTCCCAGTGAAGACGGCTCCGACCTGCAGATGGTGGCGCTGCTGCTGGAGCACCATGCCTATATCGATGCCGCATCACCCAATGGCACCACGCCGTTGATGATGGCGGCGCAGTATGGCACGCGCAGCGCCGTGCAACTGCTGATCAAGGAGGGGGCCGACCCCAAGCTGAAAAACCAGCAAGGTCTGACCGCCAGCGACTTTGCCACCCGTGCCGACCGCTCGGAAGTGGTGACCTGGCTGACCCAGGCCGGCGCCGCTGCACCAGGCTCGGGTGCGCGCGCAGGCGCAGCAGCGGCGGGCAGCCAGGCCGCGCCCCAGCTGCAGCCTGGCGGCTATGTGCCGCAAAAGCCCGCGTTCCCGCAGGAAGGCCGGCGGAAGATCCAGAGCAACTGGTAAGGGGGCGGGCGGCGCGCCCGCGCTGCTCCCGCTGCCTCCGCTGCGTTTGCACCCGCTGTTGGCAGGGGCTTGACATTCACACCATGGCAATCTTTAAAGTGGCTGCCATGGATAGAAAGACAACCGCCATGACTGCCCCCACCATCTCCTCTGCTACCCCACTGCTGCAACTGCCGATCGAGGGCATGACCTGCGCCTCCTGCGTCGGCCGTGTCGAGCGTGCGCTCCAGGCCGTACCTGGCGTGCTGAGCGCCCATGTCAACCTGGCCACCGAGCAGGCCAGCCTGCAACTGGGCGACCAGGCCCCCGCCGCCCAACTGCTGGAACAGGCCGTGGCAGCGGTGCACAAAGCGGGCTACAAGGTGCCTGCGCATGCGCTGGAGCTGGAGATCGAGGGCATGACCTGCGCCTCTTGCGTAGGCCGGGTCGAGCGGGCGTTGAAGGCTGTGCCTGGCGTGCAGACCGCAGCTGTGAACCTGGCCACCGAGCGCGCGATGGTGCAGCTGACGGCGGGCGTGCAGGCCGAGCAACTGCTGGCCGCCGTGGCCAAGGCCGGCTATACCGCCCGCAGCCTGCCGCAGGTGGCAGACGCTGGCGCGGCAGCCGATGCCCATGATGCGCAAACCCAGCGCCAGCAGCAGGCACAGCAAGGCCTGTGGCGTGATCTGTGGATCGCAGCCCTGCTGGCTGCGCCGGTATTTGTGTTGGAAATGGGCGGCCATGTGCTGCCGGGCTTCCACCACTGGGTGAGCCAATGGCTGCCGCAGCAGAGCAACTGGCTGCTGCAATGGGTGCTGACCAGCCTGGTGCTGGCAGGGCCGGGCCGCCGCTTTTACCGCCTGGGGCTGCCCGCGCTCGTGCGTGCGGCGCCGGATATGAATTCGCTGGTGGCAGTGGGCACCTTGTCGGCCTATCTGTATTCGCTGGTGGCCACCTTTGCGCCTGGCGTCCTGCCTGCGGGCACTGTGCATGTCTATTTCGAGGCGGCAGCGGTGATCGTGGTGCTGATTCTGCTGGGCCGATGGATGGAGGCGCGCGCCAAAGGCAACACCTCGGCGGCGATCAAGCGCCTGGTGCAACTGCAAGCCAAGACGGCCTGGGTGCTGCGTGATGGCGATTGGCAGTCGCTGGCCATTGACGCGGTGCAGCCCGGGGACACGGTGCAGGTGCGCCCTGGCGAGCGCGTTCCGATCGATGGCCGGGTGACCGGGGGCGAGAGCTATGTCGATGAATCGATGATCAGCGGCGAGCCCGTGCCGGTGCACAAGACCCATGGCGCCCAGGTGGTGGGCGGCACCATTAACCAAAAGGGCGCGTTGACGCTGGAGGCCACCGAGGTGGGGGGCAACACCGTGCTGGCGCAGATCATCCGCATGGTTGAGCAGGCCCAGGGCGGCAAGCTGCCGATCCAGGCGGTGGTGGACAAGGTGACCATGTGGTTTGTGCCTGCGGTGATGGCTGCTGCCTTGCTGACCTTCGTGCTCTGGCTGCTGCTGGGCCCATCGCCCGCGCTGAGCCTGGCCCTCGTCAATGCGGTGGCGGTGCTGATCATTGCCTGCCCTTGCGCAATGGGCCTGGCCACCCCTACCTCGATCATGGTGGCCACCGGCCGCGCCGCCCAGCTGGGCGTGCTGTTCCGCAAGGGCGAGGCGCTGCAGCTGCTGAAGGACGCCCAGGTGGTGGCCGTGGACAAGACTGGCACCCTGACCGAAGGCCGGCCTGCGCTGACCGACCTGGTGCTGGCCCCCGGCTTTGAACGTGCTGCCGTGCTGGCGGCGGTGGCAGCCGTCGAGAGCCAGTCCGAGCACCCGATTGCCCAGGCCATTGTGCAGGCCGCCCAGGCCGAGGGCCTGCAGATACCGCCGCTGTCCGGCTTTGAATCGGTGACCGGTTTTGGCGTGCGTGCCCACGTAGGTAGCGCGCGGGTGGAGGTGGGCGCAGACCGCATGATGCGGCAACTGGGTGCCGATGTGGCGGTGTTTGCGGACGAGGCGGCCCGCCTGGGCGCCGAAGGCAAGACGCCGCTCTATGCCGCCATCGATGGCCAGCTGGCGGCCATGATCGCCGTGGCCGATCCGATCAAGCCCACGACACGCGCCGCCATTGAGGGTCTGCATGCGATGGGGTTGAAGGTGGCGATGATCACCGGCGACAACCGCCGCACCGGCGAAGCGATTGCCCAGCAGTTGGGCATTGACGAGGTGGTGGCCGAGGTGCTGCCCGATGGCAAGGTCGAGGCCGTCAAGCGCCTGAGGGCCGCCCATGGTGCGCTGGCCTATGTGGGCGATGGCATCAACGATGCGCCCGCACTGGCCGAGGCCGATGTCGGCATTGCCGTGGGCTCGGGCACCGATATCGCCATCGAGTCGGCCGATGTGGTGCTGATGGGCGGCGACCTGCGCGGCGTCGTGACCGCCATCGGGCTGTCGCGCGCCGCCATGCGCAATATCCAACAGAACCTGTTCTGGGCCTTTGCCTACAACGTGGCGCTGATCCCGGTGGCTGCAGGCCTGCTCTACCCCATCAATGGGACCCTGCTGTCGCCGGTGTTCGCGGCGGGGGCGATGGCGCTGTCGAGCGTGTTTGTGCTGGCCAATGCCTTGCGGCTGCGCCGTTTTAGCGTCTAGACAAGGCTGCTAGACATGAAAAAGCCCCGCAGGCACCAAGCCTGCAGGGCTTTTGTTCAAGCGGAAGGGCTTAAACCTGGTCGGCCGACAGGCCTGCCGTCTGGCTGAAGCCTCCGTCCACATAGGTGATCTCGGCAGTCACGCCCGAGGCCAGATCGCTCAGCAGGAAGGCAGCGACATTGCCCACGTCTTCGATGGTCACATTGCGGCGCAGCGGGGATGCATCAGCCACGCGGCCCAGCAGCTTGCCGAAGTCCTTGATGCCCGAGGCGGCCAGGGTCTTGATCGGGCCGGCGGAGATGCCGTTGGCGCGGATCGCGCGGCCGTCTTCGGTGCGGCCCACGGCCTCGGCCAGGTAGCGCACGGAGGCTTCCAGCGATGCCTTGGCCAGGCCCATGGTGTTGTAGTTGGGGATGGAGCGCAGGGCGCCCAGGTAGGACAGGGTCAGCAGGGACGACTTGTCGTTCAGGTAGGGCAGGGCGGCCTTGGCCAGCGCGGGGAAGCTGTAGGCACTGATGTCATGCGCAATGCGGAAGCCTTCGCGCGACAGGCCATCCAGGAAGTTGCCGGCAATCGCTTCGCGCGGTGCAAAGCCGATGGAATGCACAAAGCCGTCGAACTTGCCCCAGGTGGCGGCCAGGTCGGCAAACATCTTCTCGATCTGGGCGTCATCGGCCACATCGCAGTCGAACACCAGCTTGGAGTCAAACTCGGCAGCGAATTCGCTGATACGGTCCTTGAAGCGTTCACCCACGTAGCTGAAAGCCAGCTCGGCGCCTTGCTGGTGGCAGGCCTTGGCGATGCCGTAGGCGATGGAGCGGTTGGACAGCACGCCCGTGATCAGCAGTTTCTTGCCGGTCAGAAATCCCATTGTTCTTCTCCTGATGAGTTCCAGGCCATGAGGAATGGCCAAAAAAGACTTGGCACCGGGGCAGAGCGTTTCTCGGGGGTAAACGCTTGCACAGGTGGCCAGCTAGGGCAGAATTGTCGCATGCGATTCTGCCTTCCGCTGATTTTGTGTGCTGCTGCGGCAGCACCCGCCTGGGCCAACCATGCCTATGCCCTGTGGGGCGAGCCGCGCTACGGGGCGGATTTCAAGCATTTTGCCTATGCCAACCCCGATGCGCCCAAGGGCGGTGAGCTGCGGCTGGTCAGTGCGCTGCGCTACTCCACCTTTGACAAGTACAACCCCTTCACGATCAAAGGCTCGCCCCCGGCCTACCTGGCCGAGATGCTGTTTGACAGCCTGCTGATCGCCAGCCTGGACGAGACCACGACCGGCTACGGTTTGCTGGCCGAGGACATCGATGTGGCGGCCGATGGCCTATCCGCCACGTTCAAGATGCGCAAGGCGGCACGCTTTCAGAATGGCAAATCGGTGCTGGCGCAGGATGTGAAGCACAGCTATGAGGCGCTGATCAGCCAGTACGCCGCGCCCGGCTACAAGACCTTGCTGGCCGATGTGGAAGGCTGCGATGTCATTGACGACCGCACGGTGCGTTTTCGCTTCAAGAAACCCAACCGCGATCTGCCGCTGACGGTGGGCAGCCTGCCGGTCTTCAGCCGCGACTGGGGCCTGGGCGCTGATGGCAAGCCCAAGCGCTTTGACCAGATCGTGACCGATGTGCCGATCGGCAGCGGCCCCTACAAGATCGGCCCGGTGGTGTATGGCCGTGACATCACCTATGTGCGCGACCCCGGCTACTGGGCCAAGGACCTGCCGGTGCGCCTGGGCAGCGCCAATTTTGACCGGATCACGATCAAGATCTACAAGGACAACACTGCCAAGCTGGAGGCGCTCAAGGCCGGCGAGTTCGATGCGATGCGTTTTTTCAGCGCCGGCGACTGGGCGCGGCGCCTGTATGGCAAGCGCTTTGACCGGGGCGAGCTGCGCAAGGGGGACTTTGCCAACAAGCTGCCGTCCGGTTTCCAGAGCTATTTTCTGAACCTGCGCCGCCCGGTGCTGCAGGATGTGCGGGTGCGCGAGGCGCTGGGCCTGGCCTTTGACTACGAGTGGATGCAGCGCCAACTGTTCTACGGCGCCTACGAGCGCGTGCATGGCCTGTTTGGCAATACCGTGTGCGAAACCCATGGCAGCCCGAGCGATGCGGAATTGGCCCTGCTCAAGCCCTTTGAAAAAGACCTGCCCGCCGGCACCTTGGGCCCCCTGCAAGACCCACCCCGCACCGACCAGGGCAGCAGTCTGCGCGACAACCTGCGCAAGGCCCAGGCGCTGTTGGCCGATGCCGGCTGGAAGGTGGACGCCAACGGCGTGCTGCGCAATGCCAAGGGCGAGGCGCTGGAGCTGGAGTTTCTGGACAGCAACGAAGGCGGCATACGCACCGTGTCCACCTGGATGCGCAACCTGGAGAAGCTGGGCATCAAGCTGAGGCTGCGGGTGGCCGATTACGCGCTCTACCAGCAGCGGGTCGACAAGTTCGACTACGACCTCATATCGGTCAACATCCCGGGCACCAATATCCCCGGCCAAGAATACGCCGAGCTGTTTGGCAGCGCGGCGGCAGACCAGGAAAGCTCGGGCAATTTCATTGGCTTGAAGAGCCCGGCCGTCGACGCGATGATTGCCAAGATGGCCAGCGCCAAGAGCGAGCAGGAACTGCTGCCGGCCTGCCATGCGCTGGAGCGCATCATTGTGGCGGGCCACTACCTGATCCCGCAGTGGTATGCCGCAAGCCACCGGGTGGTGTATGACGCCTGGCGCCTGGTGGAGCCGCCCCAGGTGCCCGCCTATGTGCCGGGCGAGACCTGGCTGATGTACTACTGGTGGGCGCGCATGCCGCCGATCACCGCTGACACGGCCAAGCCATGACCCGGTCTGACGCAGGGCCCAGCCGTTATATGATCCTTCTCACCGCCCCAGCGCGCCTGCCGCGCTGCCCAGGCCTTTTCTGCCACAGTGCCACGGCGCTTGCCCGCCCTTGCTGACATTGGAGCCCGCACCGCATGTTTGCCTACATCCTCAAACGTTTGCTGCTGATGATTCCCACCTTGTTCGGGGTCTTGCTGCTGACGTTTGTGGTGATCCAGTTTGTGCCGGGCGGCCCGGTCGAGCAGTACCTGGCGGAGGCCAAGGCCGGCAACCGGGGGGCCGAAGGTGCGAGCATGGGCTACCGGGGAGCGCAGGGCATTGACCCCAAGCGGCTCGAAGAGATCAAGGCCTTGTACGGCTTTGACAAGCCGCCCGTCGAGCGCTTTGTGCAGATGCTGGGCCAGTTCGCGCGCTTTGATCTGGGCAACAGCTTTTTCCAGAACAAGAGCGTCTGGCAACTGATCAAGGACAAGCTGCCGGTCTCCATCAGCCTGGGGCTGTGGACCTTTTTCATCAGCTACCTGATTGCGGTGCCGCTGGGCATTGCCAAGGCGGTGCGCGCGGGCAGCCGTTTCGACATGGTCACCACGCTGATCGTGCTGGTGGGCTATGCGATACCCGGCTTTGTGCTGGGCGTGGCGCTGCTGGTGATCTTTGGCGGGCAACTGCAGTGGTTTCCGCTGCGAGGCCTCACCTCATCGGGCTGGGAAGAGATGGGCTGGGCCGCCAGGCTGGTGGACTATCTCTGGCACATCACCTTGCCGGTGACCGCCATGGTGGCTGGCAGCTTTGCGGTGACGGCCATGCTCACGAAGAACGCCTTTCTTGAAGAAATCCGCAAGCAGTATGTGATCACCGCCAAGGCCAAGGGCCTGAGCGAGCGCCAGGTGCTGTGGCGCCATGTGTTCCGCAATGCCTTGCTGCCCATTGTCACCGGCTTTCCGGCGGCCTTCATCGGGGCTTTCTTCACCGGTTCGCTGTTGATCGAAACCTTGTTCTCGCTCGATGGTCTGGGCCTGCTCAGCTACGAGAGCGTGCTGCGGCGCGACTACCCGGTGGTGCTGGGCACCCTGTACCTGTTTACCTTGATCGGTCTGCTCACCAAGCTGGTGAGCGACCTGTGCTATGTCTGGGTGGATCCGCGTGTCAAGTTTGACTGAGGCGCGCATGCCCGCATTGGCCCACCCGACAGCAGCGGGATACTGTGGTGCTTCAGTGCTTGCGCCGCAGGTACAGGCGCCGCAGCAGCACGGCCACCACCACGATGTTGAGCAGCAGCACCACCGCCCCTTGCCAGTGGCGGTGCGCCAGCAGGTGCTGTATTTCCAAGGGAATGTACAGCCCCGAGGACAGCGCGCCCAGCCATTCGCCCCAGGCCTTGTCATGCCACAGGCCCCAGGCCTCCAGCCAGCGCAGCGCGATATAGGCCGTGCCCAGCAGCACCAGCGTATGGATGGAGGTGGCATTGATCTTGTCCACCCAGCTGATCAGCACGGCCGGGTAGCGGGCGTTGGGCGAGAGGCCGAAGTGCCCGATCAGCTCCAGCGCCAGGCGGTGCAGATCGTGGTGCAGCAGGCTCAGCAGCCCCAACAGGCCCAGCAGCGCGGCAAGGCCTTTGAGCGCTTCAAAAATGGCAATGCTTTTGAGCGCGGTGCGCAAGGCTGGGGGGCTGGTGCTGGCTGGCATGGCGCAGAGCATGGCCGATGGCGTGCCGTTTGGCTGTCGGCCAACAGCGACAACGCGGCTGCCAGTGCCATCGCCGCCACAGTTGTTACCGTCGCCCCCCAAGGCCCCAGGCCCCCCTATTCAGTGACAGGAGGGGGACGGTGCCCACACCGCCTCTGCAGACCATGACGATGACCGAGCCTGTTTCCCCACTCCCGCCGGGCCGCTCGCCCGCTGCCCGCGCCTGGCGCCGTTTCAAGTCCAACAAGCTGGGCTTTTACAGCCTGCTGCTGTTTGTGGTGCTGGTGGTGCTCAGCCTGTTTGCCGAGCTGATCAGCAACGACAAGCCGCTCGTCGTGCGCTACGAGGGGCAGACCTATTTTCCGCTCGCCAAGGACTACCCCGAGACCACGTTTGGCGGCGATTTCCACACCGCCACCGACTACCTGGACCCCTTCATCCAGCAGCAACTGGGCAAGGATGGCAACTGGGCGCTCTTTCCGCTCAACCGTTATGGCCCCAACACCATCAACTACTTTGCCAAGTCACCCACGCCGTCGGCACCATCGGCGGACAACTGGCTGGGCACCGATGACCGGGGGCGTGACCTGCTGGCCCAGCTGATCTACGGCTTTCGGGTCAGCGTGCTGTTTGGCCTGGCGCTGACGGCAGTGGGCACGGTGATCGGCGTGCTGACAGGTGCCATACAGGGCTTTTTCGGCGGCAAGGTGGACCTGATGTTCCAGCGCTTTACCGAGATATGGGGCGCCATGCCGGTGCTGTACCTGCTGATCATCTTCAGTGCCGTGCTGGCCCCCAGCGCTGCGCTGCTGCTGGTGCTGCTGGCCTTGTTCGGCTGGATGGCGCTGTCGGACTATGTGCGGGTGGAGTTTCTGCGCAACCGCCAGATGGACTATGTGAAATCGGCGCGGGCGCTGGGCGTTCCCAGCTGGAAAATCATGTGGCGCCACATTCTGCCTAACAGCATGACGCCGGTGGTCACGTTCCTGCCGTTCCAGATGAGCGCCTCGATTCTGACCTTGACCTCGCTGGATTTCCTGGGCCTGGGTGTGCCGCCCGGCACGCCGAGTCTGGGCGAGTTGCTGAGCCAGGGCAAGAACAGCATCGACGCCTGGTGGATATCGCTGGCCACCTTTGCGGTGCTGGTCGGCACCCTGCTGCTGCTGACCTTTATGGGTGATGCGCTGCGGGATGCGCTGGACCCGCGCAAGCAGCTCAATGCGCCCCGTGCGGGCGCAGCGCCGGTGGCAGTGCCGGCCCAGCCAGCCGCACCAGCTGGCGCAGATGCCAAGGAGGCCCGCCATGCTTGAGCCAACACAAGCCCCGGTGGCGGTGCCCGCGCCGCTGTTGCAGGTCAACCACCTCCATGTGGGCTTTGGCGGCCAGGATGTGGTCAAGGACCTGAGTTTTTGCATCCAGGCTGGCGAGAAGCTGGCGCTGGTTGGAGAGTCCGGCTCGGGCAAGACGATCACAGCGCTGTCGCTGCTGCGCCTGGTGGGTGAGGCCCAGCTGCGCGGCGAAGCGCTGATGGGCGGGCGCAATCTGCTGCAGATCTCCGAGCGCGAGATTCAAGCGGTGCGGGGCGACGAGATTGCGGTGATCTTTCAGGAACCGATGACGGCGCTGAACCCGCTGATGACCATGGGCGCGCAGATTGCCGAGGTGCTGCAGCTCAAGCAGGGGCTGGGCGACAAGGCGGCCTGGGAGCAGGCCGTGCAGCTGCTGGCCACCACCGGCATTGCCGAGCCGCAGCGCCGCGCCGGCAGCTATCCGCACCAGCTCAGCGGTGGCCAGCGCCAGCGCGCGATGATTGCGATGGCGCTGGCCTGCCGGCCCAAGCTGCTGATCGCCGATGAACCCACCACCGCGCTGGATGTGAGCCTGCGCGGCCAGATCCTGGAGCTGCTGGGTGACTTGCAACGCCAGACCGGCATGGCCGTGCTGATGATCACCCATGACCTGCCGCTGGTGCGCCATTTCGCCGACCGGGTGGCCGTGATGGAGAAGGGCCGGTTGGTCGAGCAGGGCGCCGTGGCCGAGGTGTTTGCCGCGCCCCAGCATGCCTATACCCAAAAGCTGCTGGCCAGCACGCCCCAGCGCCAGGTCGTGGCGCGCCAGCCCGAGGCGCCAGCGGTGCTGCAGGCACGTGACCTGCATGTGGCCTATGCGACGCCGCTGCCGGGCTTTGCCGGCTGGTTCCGCAAGGGCCGGTTTGAGGCGGTGCGCGGCGCCAGTCTTCGCCTGGCCCGGGGACAGACCCTGGGCGTGATTGGCGAATCGGGCTCGGGCAAATCCACCCTGGCCCAGGCGATCCTGGGTCTGCTGCCCAGCGAGGGTGAGCTGCGCATTGGCGAACAGGCCTGGCAGTTGCCGGCGCAGCGCAACAGTGCCGCCAACCAGCAACTGCGCCGCCAGGTGCAGGTGGTGTTCCAGGACCCGTTCTCGTCGTTGTCGCCACGCATGACGGTGCAGGAGATTGTGGGCGAAGGCCTGCAACTGGCGCAGCCCCACCTGGCCGCTGCCGAGCTGCAGCAGCAGGTGCGGGCGCTGTTGCAGGAGGTGGGCATGACCGAGGCCCAGTTCCCGGGCCTGCTCGACCGCTATCCGCATGAGTTCTCGGGTGGCCAGCGCCAGCGCCTGGCTATTGCCCGTGCGCTGATCGTAGACCCTGACATTCTGGTGCTGGACGAGCCTACCAGCGCGCTGGATGTCACCATCCAGCAGCAGGTGCTGGCCTTGCTGCAGCGCCTGCAGCGTGAACGCGGTCTGAGCTACGTGCTGATCACGCACGATGTGGCGGTGATCCGCGCCATGGCGCATGAGGTGCTGGTGATGAAGGATGGCGAAGTGGTCGAGAGCGGCGACGTCATGCAGGTGCTGGACGCACCCCGCCAGCCCTACACACAGCGGCTGATGGCGGCCAGCCTGGAGCTGGGCTGAACCGGCCCGAACGACACAGATTGACGTATCTGCAGGCGGCTCAGAGCGCCTGTGGTATTCCTTGGAAATCCATGACAGAACTACTGCAAGTGACCGGTTTGGGCAAGCGCTTTGGCGGCGTGCAGGCCGTGGCGGACGTGGGCTTTACGCTGCGCCGCGGCGAGGTGCTGGCGCTGATAGGCCCCAATGGCGCAGGCAAGACGACCACCTTCAACATGCTAGGCGGGCAGCTGGTGCCCGATGCCGGCAGCATGCTGCTCAACGGCACCGCCCTGGGGGGCAAGCGGCCCCGTGAGATATGGCGCCTCGGAGTAGGGCGCACCTTCCAGATTGCCGAGACCTTCGCCTCACTGACGGTGGCCGAGAATGTGCAGATGGCCTTGCTGTCTGCTGCGGGCCGCACTTTTGGCCTGTGGCAGAAGGCTGCCGGCTTTCAGCGTGACGAGGCACTGGCGTTGCTGGCGCTGGTGGGCATGCAGGACCAGGCCGACCGCGCCTGCAATGCGCTGGCCTATGGCGATGTGAAGCGGGTGGAGCTGGCGCTGGCGATGGCCCACAAGCCGGTGCTGCTGCTGATGGACGAGCCCACGGCCGGCATGGCGCAGGCCGAACGCCTGCAGCTGATGGCGCTGACCCGGCAACTGGCCCGCGAGCGCGACATGGCCGTGCTGTTTACCGAGCACAGCATGGATGTCGTCTTTGCCTATGCCGACCGCATCATTGTGCTGGCGCGGGGCCGGCTGATTGCCGAGGGACAACCTGAGGACGTGCGGCGCAACCCCGAGGTCCAGGCGGTGTACCTGGGCAAGGGCAGCACTTACGACAGTGACGGCATGCGCCAGGAGCCCGCCTTATGAACACGCAGACCCCCGATGCAACGGCTGAATTGCTGCTGCAGGTGAGCCAGCTCAACGCCTGGTACGGCGAGGCGCATATCCTGTTTGATGTGGGCCTGGAAGTGCGGCGTGGCGAGGTCGTGGCCCTGATGGGCCGCAATGGTGCGGGCAAGTCCACCACGCTCAAGGCCATCATGGGCCTGGTGGAGCGGCGCAAGGGCAGCGTACAGTTCATGGGCCAGAACATTGCGCAGGCCGACTCTTGGCGTATAGCGCGCCTCGGGCTAGGCTATGTGCCCGAAGAGCGCCGCATCTTCAGCGGTCTGACGGTGCTGGAAAACCTGGAGGTGGGCCGCCAGCCTGCCCGCCGCTGGGCCGATGGCAGCCAGGCCAGTGCGTGGACGGTAGACGACTTGCTGGCGTTCTTTCCCAATCTGGCAGCCATGCCGCAGCGGCCAGGAGGGCAGATGAGTGGCGGCGAGCAGCAGATGCTCACCGTTGCCCGCACGCTCATGGGCAATCCCTACATGGTGCTGCTCGACGAGCCCTCCGAGGGCGTGGCGCCTGTCATCGTCGAGCAGATGGCGCAGATGATCCTGCAGCTCAAGCAGCGCGGCGTGAGCATTCTGCTGTGTGAGCAAAACCTGCACTTTGCACGTCTGGTGAGCGACCGCGCCTATGTGCTGGAGAAAGGGACGATCCAGTTTGCCGGCAGCATGCAGGCGCTGATCGATGAGGAGCGTGCTGGCGCCAAGCGGATCGGCGTCTGAAACGCCATCTGGCAAAGCAAAGCCTGCACGGCACATGCAGGCTTGGGGGCCGCTGCAGCGATTGAAGGGGGCTGCGGCCTGGAGCCGTTAACACGACCGAGCAAACCGAAGGTTTGCGATTGAAGTTGGGCGCCCCCGACAACGCGTCAAGTCACAGGCAGTGCAGCAGTACGAACAGGCTTGGTGCGGCCGGCGAGGCAACGACGTATCAAGGCTTGTGTTGGCGGCGCTTACCAGTGGCCCGTGGGATTGACGCCGTCCTGCATCACCCAATGGATGCGTGAGGTCTCCACGCCCATCAGTGCGGCCTGGTGCACCAGCATGTCGGTTGTCTTGCCGTCGAGCACGGGCTTGCGCGAGAGCAGCTTGAAGGAGTCGGTGGTGTCGCCCATCAGCATGGCCCAGCGGTACTCGGGATCGATCGCGACCACATGGTAGCCCTCGTGGAAGGGTCCCATGAACGAGGCTTTCATCGCGCCAAAGTGGGGCGCGCCGACAAAGCGGGCAATGCCATGGCCTTCCACCCAGCGGTGGGTGCCTGCATGAAAGCCCCGGGTGGTGATGCCCAGGCTGCCGTCGCTCAGCAGTTCGTATTCGACGCGTGAACGTGTCAGCGGCTTGCCCAGACCGCGTTCGATGCGGGCGATCTCATACCAGTCGCCGACAAAGCGCTCAACATCAAAGTCGGCCACCGGCTCAATCAGGTCGACCGGCACGACTTTGCGGGAGCGCTTGCTGGTCCACCAGTAAACGGCCAACGCTGCGACGCCCGCTGCTACGGGGAGCCAGAGGGAGCGCTGCTGCGGTCGTTGTTGATGATCGAGCTCGTGCATAAGCAAATATTCCTTGTTTTGTTTTATGAATCCTAACCAGATGGCCGTAATTTACAAGCTGGTAGAGCGGGCCAAATGTAAGCAAAGCGCCTGATTTGCGGGCTCCGCTTGCGGCGTGCATGCCTAATTTCGCACCCAGCCATCGGAATTAGCAGGTATTTTTATCTGCTCGCCTGGCATCTGTGGCCTAATGTCGGTTTTGTTTATCGCGAGGTCCCAGGATGGGCAACAAAATCGTTACGGAAGCTGACCGCAAGTTCACCCCCCAACCGGCCCTGCCTAACGGCAAGAGCCTGCCTACCGCTGGCCGTGGCCAACAGGTCAGCCGTGCCCGTGGCACCGCTACCCGTTCCAAGAAGAACCCAGGCAAGCGTACGCACAAGGGCGGTTGATACCGCATACCGGTTTTGCCCCGTCCGCATGCCGCGCTTGCCACGATCAGGCGCGGCATGCGGATGGTGCCTTTTCGGTAAGAAAGAGCCCGCTTTGGCGGGCTTTTTTGCGTCTGTGCAAAGGGGCTTCAGCGCTGCAGGCGGCGGCGCAATTCCAGCACCTCTTCCATCAGGTCGACAGTCAATGCGGCCAATTGCGGGTCGGCGTCATAGGTGTGCTCCAGCATCGCAACGCGGCGCGCGCGAACGATGCAGGTGGCGGCAAAGCGCCAGCTGGTGACCGCATCGGGGTTGCGCGTGCCCGTGCTGGGCGTCAGCACGCCATCGACGACACGGGCCTGCACCCAGTCCAGATTGCGTTGGCAGGCCTGCGCCAGGCTGGCGGCATCCAGGCTGTCGTCGTCGATGATCTGCACGGTGGTGGTGTGTACGGTGGTGGTGTGGGGCATGGTTACGCTCCTTGGCGAGGCTGGAACTGGGGAAAGGCCTGGGCAAAGGCGGTATAGGCGGCGCGTTCCTCCTCGGTGGTTGCTGGCGGGATGTGCAGCTGCAGCTCCAGGTACAGGTCGCCAGGTGTGGCAGCGGGCAGGCCCTTGCCCTTGATGCGCAGCTTGCGCCCGGCCGACCAGCCCGCCGGAATGCGCACCTCCAGCGTGCCTGCGGGGGTGTGCACCTCGGCGCTACCGCCCAGTGCCGCTTCCCAGGGGCTGACGGCCATCGGCATATAGACATCCTTGCCTTCGGCGCGCCAGCGCTTGTCAGCGCGAAAGTGCACTTCCAGCAGCAGATCGCCCGCCGGGCCGCCCTGGTACCCGGGTCCGCCCTGACCGGCCAGACGAATCATCTGCCCTTCACGCACGCCGGCGGGGATCTTGACCTGCAGCTGGCGTTCCTGGTTGCGCACCTCGCCCTCGCCGGTGATCTCCTGGCTGTGCAGGGTCAGCATGCGCTCGCTGCCGCGGTAGCTGTCCGTCAGGTCCAGCTCGATGCTGGCATGCTGGTCTTCGCCCCGCATGGCGGCACGCGGCCCGCCCGCAGCGCCGCCGCGTTGCCCCCGTGCAGCGTCGCCAAACATCTGGCGAAAGAAATCGCTGTAATCCGCATCCCCGCCCATGCTTTGGCGGCGAAACTGGAAATCACCGCTGTCAAAGCCCTCGGCACCCCGGAAGGGGTTGCCCGCGCCGGACGCAAAACCGCGCGGAGCGTCGAGCATCGCGTCGTACTCAGCGCGCTTTTCCGCATCCGACAGCACGGCATTGGCCTCGTTGACTGCGGCCATGCGCTGCTGGGCGTCTTTTTCCTTGCTCAGGTCCGGGTGGTATTTGCGCGCCAGCTTGCGAAATGCCTTTTTGATCTCGTCTGCGCTGGCCTTTTTATCCACGCCCAGAACCTCGTAGTAGTTTTTGGAATCCATGCCTGCTCCCGAAGATGTGGCAGTTTGCCGTTGTACCGGCAACTGCCCATTGGTCAATCACTTTCTAGAACTTAGTTGCTTTTGACGCTGATGCAAGTCAGAGAAGCGCGTATTCACAAAGACGTTGGGCCCGTCGGATACCGCAATGGTGGTAAAAATACGCCTTTTGCGGGATGGGCTTGGTATGACCGACGCTGCGAATGCGCGCTGGCTGGTGGTGTGTTTATGCGCGCAGTGGTGTGGTACCTGCAGCCAGTACCAGCCGGTGTTCGATGCGCTGGCCAAGGCGTGGCCCGGCATGGACTTTGTCTGGCTCGACGTGGAGGACGAGGAAGAGGCCTTGGGCGAGTTGGACATCACCACGTTTCCCACCGTCCTGCTGGGCCGGGGCTCCGACGCGCTGTTTCTGGGCCCGGTCCTGCCCCAGGCCGGTGTGCTCCAGCGCATGCTCGAGCGCTTTTCGCAGGGCGATGCGCCCGCATTGCCCGGCGGCGATGAGGCCCACGCGCTGCTGCACCGAACCCTGGCCATTGTGCAGGCCCGCAGCGCGCAGGCTTGATCGCCACTGCGCCTAAAAGCCACCCTGCCTCATTGCATCGATACTGGTTTGCCCCTATAATTGATGTCTACACGACCAACTGGGCGGTGCCAACCGCCCATTTTTTTTGGTCGCATGTTTTTCAGCTCGATGCTGCGGAATGTGTAACATTCCGTGGTTCTCGGGTTTTTTGTATTTGCGGGATAAATAGCACACGTGAGCTTGCAAGAAACCACCCTACAAACGGTGAGCGGCCTGGGCTACGACTTGGTGGAGATCGAACGCTCTGCCAGCGGCCTTTTGCGCATCACCATCGACCTGCCTTGGAGTGCGGATGACGTCCGCCCGGAAGGCGTGCCAGAACAGTTTGTCACGGTGGAGGATTGCGAGAAAGTCACCCGCCAGCTGCAGTTTGCGCTGGAAGTCGATGGCGTGGAGTACAAGCGCCTCGAAGTGTCCTCGCCCGGTATCGACCGCCCATTGCGCCATGAGCAGGATTTCATCCGCTTCACCGGCGCGGTGGTGGACCTGACGCTGAAGGAGTCCATCGGTGCCGCTGCCGAAGGCACGACCATCAGCGCCAATCGCAAGAAGTTTCGCGGCACGCTCGAGCGTACCGAGGCCGGTGGCTGGCAGATCGTCTGGAGCGATGCGCCACCCGTCAAGCCTGGTGCCCGCGTGAGCAAGAAGCGCCCGCCCGCACCGCTGCAAAGCCTGGGCTTTACGCTCGATGAATTGCGTGAAGCGCGTCTGGCCCCCATCGTGAGCTTCAAGGGCAGGGCGGCGGCAGAGGCCGCCGACGATACCCAGGCCTGATTGGCCCCGCACATGGTGGCGCTGCTGATGCTGCCTTCTGGTTAAAGATTGAAATAGGAGAGTCGTCGCATGAATCGCGAATTGTTGATGCTGGTGGATGCCATCGCGCGCGAAAAGAACGTAGAGCGCGATGTGGTGTTTGGCGCCGTGGAATCTGCCCTGGCCCAGGCCACGAAAAAGCTGTATCCCGGCGAAGTGGATGTGCGTGTGGCTATCGATCTCGATACCGGCGATTACGACACTTTCCGCCGCTGGCTGGTGGTGCCCGATGATGCGGGCCTGCAAAACCCAGACGCCGAAGAAATGCTGATGGACGCGGTCGACCGCAAGGAAGATGTGCAGGTCGGCGATTACATCGAAGAGCAGATCGAATCCGTGCCTATCGGCCGTATCGGTGCGATGGCGGCCAAGCAGGTCATTTTGCAAAAGATCCGTGATGCCGAGCGCGAAATGCTGCTCAACGACTTCATGGCGCGCGGCGACAAGATCTTCAACGGCACCGTCAAGCGCATGGACAAGGGCGACATCATCGTCGAGTCCGGCCGCGTCGAAGGCCGCCTGAAGCGCGGTGAAATGATTCCGAAGGAAAATCTGCGCAATGGTGACCGTGTCCGCGCCATGATCATGGACGTGGACCTGACCCTGCGCGGCGCGCCGATCCTGCTGTCGCGCTCTGCGCCCGAGTTCATGGTCGAGCTGTTCCGCAACGAAGTGCCCGAAATCGAGCAAGGCCTGCTGGAGATCAAGAGCTGCGCCCGTGACCCGGGCAGCCGCGCCAAGATTGCCGTGCTGAGCCACGACAAGCGCATTGACCCGATCGGCACCTGCGTGGGTGTACGCGGCAGCCGCGTGAACGTGGTGACCAATGAGCTCGCCGGCGAGCGCGTGGACATCGTGCTGTGGTCCGAGGATCCCGCCCAGTTCGTCATCGGTGCACTGGCTCCGGCCAATGTGTCCTCGATCGTCGTGGACGAAGAAAAGCACGCCATGGATGTGGTGGTGGACGAGGAAAACCTCGCGATCGCCATCGGCCGTGGCGGTCAGAATGTGCGTCTTGCCTCCGATCTGACGGGGTGGAAGATCAACATCATGGACGCGGCCGAGTCGGCCCAGAAGCAGGAAGAGGAAACCAGCACTTCCCGCAAGCTGTTCATGGAAAAGCTGGATGTGGATGAGGAAATCGCTGACATCCTGATCGAAGAAGGTTTCTCCAGCCTGGAAGAAGTGGCCTATGTGCCACTGCAGGAAATGCTGGAAATCGAGAGCTTCGATGAAGAGACCGTCAATGAGCTGCGCACCCGTGCCAAGGATGCGCTGCTGACGATGGAAATTGTCCACGAAGAGAGTGTTGCCCGTGTTTCCCAAGAGTTGCGTGATCTGGAAGGGATGACGCCTGAGTTGGTAGCCCAGCTGGAAGCTGGTGGAATCCACACGCGTGACGACCTGGCCGATTTGGCCATTGATGAATTGACCGAGCTGACCGGACAGTCTGCCGATGACGCAAAAGCCTTGATCATGAAGGCCCGCGAACATTGGTTTGATGGACAGGAATAAGGTCAGGAGGCACGGAACAAGATATGTCGAGTAATACTGTCGCCGAGTTCGCTGTTGAACTCAAGAAATCACCGGATACATTGCTGGAACAACTGCAAGCTGCAGGTGTGTCCAAGCAAAATGCATCCGATGCACTGACCGAATCGGACAAACAAGCGCTGTTGTCCCATCTGCAGGCCGCCCACGGCGCTGCCGACCGCAAGAAGATCACATTGACCAAGAAATCTACCAGCGAGATCAAACAAGCCGACGCCACCGGCAGGGCACGCACCATCCAGGTGGAAGTGCGCAAGAAGCGTACCTTCGTCAAACGTGACGAAGTTGCCGAGCCCGATGCCGAAGAAGCGCTCAAGCACGCCGAAGCCAAGCAAAAGGAAGCCGAACACAAGGCTGAGCTGGTCAAGCGCGAAGAGGAAGCCCGCCGCGAAGCTGAGCTGATCAGCAAGCAGGAAGCGGACCTGGTGCAGCAGCGTGCCGATCGCACCGAACGCGAAGACCGCGAGCGCAAGGAGCGCGAGGCCGAGGAGCGCGCCGCTGCCTATGTGGCCAAGACGCAGGAGCGCAAGGCCCAGGAAGCTGCCGAGCAGGAAGAAGCGGCCCGCCGCCATGCCCAGGAGCTGGCTGCCCGCAACGAAGCGCAGGCTGAAGCCAAGAAAAAGGCTGAAGACGAATCCAAGGCCCGTGAGGCGGAGGAAACCGCGCGCGCTGTCGATCTGGACGAGCGCCGCCGCAAGGCCCTGGCCGAAGCGGAAGCCATTCGCGCGATGATGAACGCGCCCAAGAAGGTGCTGGTGGCCAAGAAGCCTTCGGAAGAGAAGAAGGATGTCAAGGCCGCTGATGCCAAGAAGGGCACCTTGCACAAGCCTGCCACCACCGGGACTGGCGCTGCCAAGCCTGCCGCTGGCGCAGCGCCTGGCAACAAGGAAGTCAAGTCGGCCAAGCTGTCGTCGAGCTGGAGCAACCAGAACGACAGCAATGGCAAGAAGAAAGAGCTCAAGACCCGTGGAGATTCCTCGGGTGGCGTGGCTGGCCGTGGCAACAACTGGCGCTCCGGCCCCCGTGGCCGCCGTGGCAACGATCGCAACGACAACCGTGGCGCGCAATCGGCTGCGCCGGTGGAAGCGCGCGTGCTGGACGTCTATGTGCCCGAGACCATCACCGTGTCCGAGCTGGCCCACAAGATGGCCATCAAGGCCTCCGAGGTGATCAAGTCGCTGATGAAGATGGGCCAGATGGTCACCATCAACCAGCCACTGGACCAGGACACCGCGATGATCGTCGTGGAAGAGATGGGCCACAAGGCGCACATTGCTGCGCTGGATGATCCGGAAGCGTTCACCGCCGAAGAGGAATCCCAGGCCGAATCCGAAGCGCTGCCACGCGCTCCGGTGGTGACCGTGATGGGTCACGTCGACCACGGCAAGACCTCGCTGCTGGACTACATCCGCCGCAGCAAGGTGGCTGCGGGCGAAGCCGGCGGCATTACGCAGCACATTGGTGCCTACCACGTGGAAACGCCACGCGGCATGATCACCTTCCTGGACACCCCCGGTCACGAGGCCTTCACGGCCATGCGTGCCCGTGGTGCACAGTCGACCGACATCGTGATTCTGGTGGCCGCTGCCGACGACGGCGTGATGCCCCAGACCAAGGAAGCCATCAAGCACGCCAAGGCGGCTGGTGTTCCTATCGTGGTGGCCATCACCAAGGCGGACAAGCCCGATGCCAACCCCGAACGCGTCAAGCAGGAGCTGGTGGTCGAGCAAGTGGTGCCTGAAGAGTACGGTGGTGACTCGCCCTTCGTGGCCGTGTCGTCCAAGACCGGCCAAGGCATTGACGAGCTGCTCGAACAAGTGCTGCTGCAGGCCGAAGTGCTGGAACTCAAGGCACCGGTGGAAGCCAATGCCAAGGGTCTGGTGATCGAAGCCCAGCTGGACAAGGGCCGCGGCCCGGTGGCCACGGTGCTGGTGCAGTCCGGTACCCTGAAGGTCGGCGATATCGTGCTGGCAGGTCAAACCTATGGCCGCGTGCGCGCCATGGTCGACGAAGACGGCAAGGTCGCCAAGGAAGCGGGCCCATCGCTGCCCGTGGAAATCCAGGGTCTGTCGGATGTGCCGCAAGCCGGTGATGACTTCATGGTGCTGCCCGATGAGCGCCGCGCCCGTGAAATCGCCACCTACCGTGCAGGCAAGTTCCGCAACACCAAGCTGGCCAAGCAGCAGGCTGCCAAGCTGGAGAACATGTTCGCCGAAATGGGTGCAGGCAACGTTCAATCGCTGCCGATCATCATCAAGGCCGACACCCAGGGTTCGCAGGAAGCATTGGCTGCCTCGTTGCTCAAGCTGTCGACCGACGAAGTCAAGGTGCAGATGGTCTACACCGGCGTGGGTGGTATCAGCGAGTCGGATGTGAATCTGGCGCTGGCTTCCAAGGCGATCGTGATTGGTTTCAACGTGCGTGCGGATGCGCAGGCGCGCAAGACCGCCGAGAGCAACGATGTTGATATCCGCTACTACAACATCATTTACGACGCTGTCGATGAGTTGAAGGCGGCCATGTCCGGCATGCTGGCTCCCGAGCAACGCGAAGAGATCATCGGTATGGCCGAAATCCGCACCGTGTTCGTGGCCTCCAAGATCGGTACCGTGGCAGGTTCGTACATCACCCAGGGTCACGTTACCCGCAATGCACACTTCCGTCTGCTGCGCGACAACGTGGTCATCTACACGGGTGAGATCGACTCGCTGCGCCGTATGAAGGACGACGTCAAGGAAGTCAAGGAAGGCTTCGAGTGCGGTATCAAGCTCAAGAACTACAACGACATCAAAGAAGGTGATATGTTGGAAGTCTTTGAGATCAAGGAAATCGCTCGTACGCTGTAATTTCCGATGGCAACTCGCAAGAAAACTGCTGCGCCCAACCGCAGCTTCAAAGTCTCCGACCAGATCCAGCGCGATCTGTCGGAGCTGATCGCCCGTGAGTTGAAGGACCCACGTGTGGGCATGGTGACCCTGCAAGCCGTTGAGGTGACGCCGGACTACGCCCACGCCAAGGTCTATTTCAGCTTGCTGATCGGTGACCCTGACCAGACCCAGGACGCATTGAACCAGGCTGCTGGCTTTTTGCGCAATGGCCTGTTCAAGCGCCTGCACATCCACACCGTGCCGACCTTGCACTTCATCTACGACCGCACCACCGAGCGTGCAGCCGACATGAATGCCTTGATCGCCAAGGCAGTGGCATCGCGCGGTCCCGAGGAAGGCTGACCCGATGAATGCCTCTCGCACACGGGTGCAGCGGCGCCCTGTGCACGGGGTGTTTCTGCTTGATAAACCCATTGGCCTGTCCAGCAACGACGCTTTGCAAAAAGTGAAGTGGCTGCTGCGCGCCGAAAAAGCGGGCCATACCGGCACGCTCGACCCTTTGGCCACCGGTGTGCTGCCGCTGTGCTTTGGCGCGGCCACCAAGTTCAGCCAATTGCAGCTCGATGCCCCCAAGACCTATGAGGCCCTGGTGCACCTGGGCGCCACCACCACCACCGGCGATGCCGAGGGAGAGGTGCTGCAGACCTGGGAGGTGGACACACAGGCGCTGACCTCCGAAAACCTGGCTGCTGTGGCGGCCCGGTTCACCGGCCCCATCAGCCAGGTGCCGCCGATGTACAGCGCGCTCAAGCGCGATGGCAAGGCCCTCTACGAATACGCCCGTGCCGGCATCACGCTCGAGCGTGAGCCGCGCGCCGTGACCATCTTGCATCTGACGCTCTCCCGCGTTGAAGAAGAGCAGGCGTATGTCGCGCTCAAGATGACGGTGCGCTGCAGCAAGGGCACTTATGTGCGTACGCTGGCCGAGGACATCGGCCAGGCGCTTGGCTATGGCGCGCATCTGCGCAGCCTGCGCCGCATAGAGACCGGCGGGATCGATCTGTCCCGCTGCATCAGCCTGCAAACCCTGGAAGCGACGCCCGACGCCGAGCGCCTGCAGACCGTGTTGCCCGTCGACACGTTGCTTGCAGCGCACACCCGTGTCACGCTCGATGGTGATAATGCAGGCAGATTTTTGTCCGGCTTGCGCCGGCGGGGTGAATGGGCCGATGCCGATGCAGTGGCCGTTTATGGAGAAGAGCCTCCTGCGCTTTTGGGTGTGGCACACATCCGGGCGCGTGAGCTCATTCCCGACCGCCTCCTGAGCCCCGTCGAGATTCAACAAATTTTGGAAGGAACGCCGCGCCCACAAGCCAGCGGCATTTTGGAAACATCATGAGCAAACAAATCCGCAATATTGCGATCATCGCCCACGTTGACCATGGCAAGACGACCATGGTGGACCAGCTGCTGCGCCAGTCTGGTACCTTCGCCGAACACGAAAAAGTCGTGGACACCGTGATGGACAACCACGCCATCGAGCGTGAGCGCGGCATTACCATCCTGGCCAAGAACTGCGCCGTGTCTTGGAACGGCACCCACATCAACATTCTCGACACCCCCGGTCACGCGGACTTCGGTGGTGAAGTGGAACGCGCGCTGTCCATGGTGGACGGTGTGGTGCTGCTGATCGACGCGCAAGAAGGCCCCATGCCCCAAACGCGTTTCGTGACCAAGAAGGCACTGGCCCTGGGCCTCAAGCCCATCGTCGTGGTGAACAAGGTCGACAAGCCCGGTGCCAACCCCGACAAGGTCGTCAACGCTGCGTTCGACCTGTTCGACAAGCTGGGCGCGACCGATGAACAGCTGGACTTCCCCGTGGTGTACGCCTCGGGCATCAACGGCTGGTCGTCGAAGGAAGAAGGCGAGCCAGGCGCGCAATGGGGTCCCGACATGTCGGCCCTGTTCGAAACCATTCTGGAGCACGTGCCATCGGTGCAAGGCGATGCGACTGCACCGCTGCAGATGCAAGTCTCCGCACTGGACTACTCCACCTTCGTGGGCCGTATCGGCGTGGGCCGTATCACCCAGGGCACGCTCAAGCCCGGTCAGCAAGTGGCCGTGATGGCCGGCCTGGACGGCAAGAGCTACACCGGCAAGATCAACCAGGTCCACACCTTCCAAGGTATTGACCGCGTGCAAGCGACCGAAGCCGGTCCTTCCGAAATCGTGCTGATCAGCGGTATCGAAAACATCGGTATCGGTGAAACCGTGACCGACCCGGCCAATCCACAGCCTCTGCCGATGCTGAAGATTGACGAGCCTACGCTGACGATGAACTTCTGCGTGAACACCTCGCCACTGGCAGGTCGTGAAGGCAAGTATGTGACCAGCCGCCAGATCTGGGACCGCCTGCAAAAGGAACTGCGCTCCAACGTGGCCCTGCGCGTCAAGGAAACCGACGAAGACGGTATCTTTGAAGTGGCTGGCCGTGGTGAACTGCACCTGACCATTCTGCTGGAAGAAATGCGCCGCGAAGGCTATGAGCTGGCCGTGTCCAAGCCACGCGTCGTGATGCAGATGATCGACGGCGTCAAGCACGAGCCTATCGAGCTGGTGACGGCCGACATCGAAGAAGGCCACCAAGGCGGCGTGATGCAAGCGCTGGGCGAGCGCAAGGGCGAGCTGGTGAACATGGAACCCGATGGCCGCGGCCGCGTCCGTCTGGAATACCGCATTCCGGCCCGTGGCCTGATCGGTTTCACCAACGAATTCCTGAACCTGACCCGTGGTTCCGGCCTGATCGCCAACATCTTCGACAGCTACGAGCCGCACAAGGGCGAAATCGGCGGCCGCAAGAATGGCGTGCTGATCTCGATGGACGACGGTGAAATCTTCACCTACGCGCTGGGCAAGCTGGACGACCGTGGCCGCATGTTCGTCAAGCCCAACGACCCTGTGTACGAAGGCATGATCGTCGGTATCCACAGCCGTGACAACGACCTGGTCGTGAACGCCACCCGTACCAAGCAGCTGACCAACTTCCGCGTGAGCGGCAAGGAAGACGCGATCAAGATCACGCCTCCTATCGAGCTGTCGCTGGAATACGGTGTCGAGTTCATCGAAGAAGACGAACTGCTGGAAATCACCCCCACCAGCCTGCGCGTGCGCAAGCGCCACCTGAAGGAACACGACCGCAAGCGCGCATCGCGCGAAAACGCATAATCTGCGTTGCGACGTGATCCCACACCAGCAAAGGCCGCATCTGCGGCCTTTTTTGCGTATTGGAGGCGTCAGCCCGTAGGCTGGAGCTTGAGCAGCAGTTCCTTCAAACGCTGCGCCGTGGCCACCGGCTGGCGCTGGTTCAACGCCAGCGCAATGCCGATCTGGGGCAGGTGCTGGGTGTCGGTCAGTTCGCGGAAGACGACGCCTGGCGTGGCGGCCTTGGCGACGACGGCGGGCACCAAGGCGACGCCCAGGCCCGCGCCCACCAGGCTTACCAAGGTCTGTGCCTGCACGGCATGCTGCTTGATCTTCGGCATGAAGCCAGCGTTCTGGCAGGCCAGCACCACCAGCGCATGCAGGCCTGGCACCTCGCTGGGGCGGTAGTTCACAAAGGGTTGGTCGGCCAGGTCGATCAGTTGCAGACGGTCCTTGATCTGCAGCGGGTTGCCAGCGGGCAGCGCGGCAATCAGGCGGTCGGGCTCGACCGGGGTGATGGACAGCTCGGTGGCCTGTGTCACCGGGTAGCGCAGTAGGCCGGCATCGAAATCGCCGCTGGCGACCTGGGCGCAAATCTCACGCGTGGTCGATTCCGTCAGCACCAGGTCGATCGCAGGGTAGGCGGCCCGGAAGGCCTGCACCAGTTTGGGAATCAGCGAGAACGTGGCCGAGCCGATAAAGCCGATGTGCAGGCGCCCCAGCTCGCCGCTGGCAGTGGTCTGTGATACCGCCTGCACCTGGCGCGCATGGTAGAGCGCGAGCTTGGCGCTCTCCAGCGCAGCCCGGCCCGCGCCCGACAGCACGGTGCCGCGCCGGTCACGCTCGAACAGCTGCACGCCCAGGTCGTCTTCAAGCTTGCGGATCGACTGCGACAGCGGCGGCTGCGACATATGCAGCTGCTCGGCCGCCTGGCGGTAGTTCAGGGTGTGCGCCAGGGTGACAAAGTGGCGCAGTTGGCGCAAGTCCATTGATATCTCCTGTGTATCAGTACCTGTCAATTGCGACATAGACACAGTTGTGAAACATATCAAATAATGCCATTCATCGCTATCACCACAAAGACGGAGACAAGCCTTGAGTGCATTGACAGGCCTGCGGGTGCTGGACCTATCCAGCGTGATTTTCGGGCCGCTGGCCAGCCAGGTGCTGGCCGATTACGGCGCCGAGGTGATCAAGATCGAGCCGCCCGGCGGCGACTCCACGCGCTACACCGGGCCGGCGGCTGAGGCCGGCATGTCGGCGCTGTTCATGGGCTCCAACCGCAGCAAGAAAAGCGTGGTGCTGGACCTGAAAGCGCCCGAGGCCCAGGAGGCGCTGCATGCGCTGCTAAAGACCACCGATGTCTTCATGCACAGCATGCGCCCGCAAAAACTGGCCAAGCTGGGGCTGGACCCGGTGCGGCTGCGCAGCCAGTACCCGCGCCTGGTCTACGTGGGCCTGCATGGCTTTGGCGAGGATGGCCCCTATGCCGGCCTGCCCGCCTATGACGATGTGATCCAGGGCATGAGTGGCCTGGCCGACCTGATGGAGCGCCAGACCGGCGAGGCCCGCTACCTGCCGACCATTGCCGCTGACAAGACCTGTGGCCTGGTGGCAGCGCATGCGGTGATGGCGGCCTTGTTCCAGCGTGAACGCACCGGAGAGGGCAGCTTTGTCGAGGTGCCGATGTACGAGACCATGGTGGGCTTCAACCTGGTCGAGCATTTCTACGGCATGCATTTTGAGCCGGCACTCAGCGGTGCCGGCTACCCGCGCGTGATGGCGCCCTGGCGCAAGCCCTATAAAACCCTGGATGGCCATGTCTGCATGATGCCCTACACCGATGGCCACTGGCGCCGCTTCTTTGCCGCCGTGGGCCAGCCAGAGCTGGCGCAGGACGAGCGCTTTGCCACCCAGGCCCAGCGCACCCGCCATATCGCGACCTTGCTGGAGACCATGAGCAGCTATGTCGCGCAAAAGGACACCGCCTACTGGCTGCAGACCTGCGAGGCGCTGGAGATCCCCGCCGCCCCCGTCGCGCGCATGGACGACCTGCCGCGCGACCCGCACCTGCAGGCCACCGGCTTTTTTGTCGAAAAGCACGATCCCGCCATGGGCACGGTGCGTTTTCCGCGCTCCTCGGTGCGCATCGATGGAGCGCAGGCTCCCATCGGCATGCCACCGCGCCTGGGTGAGCACACGCAGCAGCTGCTGCGCGAAGCCGGGTGGGGCGATGCCCGCATTGCCGCTTTGCAGCCCTCCGTGGCTGATGAACCGCTGAAAGAAAAAACGCCATGACCGCCCCTAACTGGATTTCTTCCACCGAGAACCGCGCCGCCACGCTGGCCGGCACCGCACGCATGGGCCAGGGCTTTGTCTGGCAGGACCTGCAGGTCGGCCAGCAGCTGCGCACCTTTCGCCGCACGGTGACGGAGACCGACCTGGTCAACTTCATCAACACCACCGGCATGCTCGAAGCCATCTTTATCGAGGACGGCTACGACGGCGGCGCGATCCGGGGCCGGCCGGTACCCGGTGCGCTCACCTACACCTTGATCGAAGGCTTCATCCTGCAAAGCATGATCCAGGGTACGGGCCTGGCCATGTTGGAGTTGCACCAGAAGATTCTGGGCCCGGTGGTGGTGGGCGACACGATTGAGGCGCTGGTGGAAGTAACCGATATCAGGCCCACCAGCAAAGGTGGCCGGGCGGTGGTGACCTCGCGCATCGAGGTCTACAACCAGCGCCAGGAGCAGGTGATGGTCTACACCGCCGTGCGCCTGCTGGCGGGGCGCTAGCGCGGCCTTCCGTTAGGTGGCCGCCCTGGCCTGGGTCAGATGAGAGAACAAATACAGGAGACAAAGATGCAATATGGTTTTGTACGCCGTTCGGCCCTGCTTGCGTTGGCGCTGGTGGCTGTTGGCGGGGCTGCGCAGGCGCAGGATCCCTGGCCCAGCAAGCCGATCACCTTGGTCGTGCCGTTTCCGCCGGGCGGGCCTACGGACATGGTGGCGCGGGTGCTGGCACAGCAGGTGGGCCAGCAGCTGGGGCAGACGGTGATCGTCGACAACCGGCCTGGCGCCAACGGCAATATCGGTAACGCGCTGGTGGCCAAGGCGGCGGCCGATGGCTATACGGTGCTCTACAACACCTCGTCGATTGCGCTCAGCCCATCGCTGTACAAAAAACTCAGCTACGACGTGGCCAGGGACCTGCGCCCGGTCGCGTTGACGGCCGTGGTGCCGCTGGGCCTCGTGGTCAACCCCAAGGTGCCCGCCCACACGGTGCAGGAGCTGGTGAAGTACGCGCAGGACAACAAGGGCAAGCTCTCCTACGGCTCGGCCGGCAATGGCAATGTCACCCACCTGGCCGCCTTTCAGGTGGTGCAGCACTATGGCATCGATGCCAGCCATGTGCCCTACAAGGGCAGTGCGCCGGCCGATGTGGACCTGGTCGCGGGCCAGATCGAGTTCATGACCGACACCATCAACTCGGTGGCGCCCTTCATCAAGGACGGCAAGCTCAGGCTGCTGGCGGTGAGCACGGCCCAGCGCATTCCCAATTTCCCCAACGCCCCCACGTTGGCCGAAAGCGGCATGACCGGCTTTGAGGCCGGTGCCTGGCAGGGTGTGATGGTGCCTGCCAAGACGCCCGATGCGGTGGTGCAGCGCCTGAACGCCGAACTGCTGAAGGCATTGAAGGACCCTGGCGTGCTGGAGAAGCTGCGCGTGCAGGGCACCGAGCCGCTGGGCTCTACCCCGCAGGCCTATGGCGACTACATCCAGAGCGAGATCAAGCGCTGGGCCGGCGTGGTCAAGAGCACCGGCGTATCCCTGGACTGAACGAAAGCGAAGACGATGACGATTCTCAACGGACTGGCGCTGACGCGCATCCCGCCCGAGGGTGAGGCGCTGCGCGCCGAAGTGCGTGCCTTTTTGCAAGAGGCGGTCAAGGACATTCCGGCCCATATCCGCGCCAAATCCTGGAGCGGTTATGACCCCGCCTTCAGCCGCAAGCTGGGGCAGAAGGGCTGGCTGGGCATGACTTTCCCCAAGGCATATGGCGGCCATGAGCAGGGCGCTTTTGCGCGCTATGTGGTGGTCGAGGAGCTGCTGAATTTTGGCGCCCCGGTCGGTTCGCACTGGATTGCCGAGCGCCAGAGCGCGCCCTTGATCCTGAAATACGGCACCGAGGCGCAAAAGCAGCGCTATGTACCGCCGGTGGCGCGGGGCGAGAGTTTTTTCTGCATCGGCATGAGCGAGCCCAATGCCGGCTCCGACCTGGCCAGCGTGCGCACCCGCGCCGTGCCCCATGAGGGCGGCTGGCTATTGAACGGCCAGAAGATCTGGACGACGAACGCCCAGCACTGCCAGTACATGATTGCGCTGGTGCGCACCTCGGGTGAGGCGGCTGACCGCCACAAAGGTCTGTCGCAGTTGATCGTGGACCTGAGCCTGCCGGGCGTCACCGTGCGGCCCATTGAGGACATGTCAGGCGATAGCCATTTCTGCGAGGTCTTCTTTGACAACGTGCAGCTCGCCCCCGATGCACTGGTGGGCGCTGAAGGGCAGGGCTGGGAGCAGGTCACCGCCGAGCTCGCCTATGAGCGCAGCGGCCCGGAGCGCCTGTTCTCGTCGGTGGTGCTGTTGGACCAGTGGCTGGCCTTTTTGCGCAGTCAGGCGGCGCCACGCGCGGAATCGCTGAAGCTGGCCGGCCAGATCCTGACACGCCTGGCACCCTTGCGCGCGCTGTCGGTGGCGGTGCAAGAGAAGCTGGTGCAGGGCCAGAGCCCCATCGTCGAGGCCGCGCTGGTCAAGGACCAGGGCACCGTGCTGGAGCAGTACATTCCGGCCGCGATTGCCGATGACCTGATGGCGCTGGATGGCGAGGCCGTGCCGCATGAACTGCTGCTGACCCTGAACTACCTCACACTCGTCTCGCCCTGCTACACGCTGCGCGGCGGCACCCGCAGCATTTTGCGCGGCATGATCGCGCGCGGCCTGGGCCTGCGTTGAGCGCAAGGAGAAAAACATGGACCATTTGATTAACGAGGCCCTGCGCGATCTGCTGAGCGGCCAATGCATGCCTGCTGTGGTACGCGCAATAGAGAGCGAAGCGGCAGCAAGTGCTGGGGCATCACCGGCCGCTGCGGCGCTGTGGCAGCAGATTGAAGATACCGGCTTTGCCGACCTGCTGCTGCCCGAGGCCGCTGGCGGTGCAGGCCTGGCCTTGCGCGATGCCTTTGGCGTATGGGATGTGCTGGGCCAGCATGCGATGCCGCTGCCGCTGGCAGACACCATGCTGGCGCGGGCCTGGCTGGCAACCGCCGGTGTGCCATTGCCGCAGGGCGCCATTGCATTGGCGCCGCAGCTGGCAGTGGCGGCCGGTGGCGTGCGGGCCGCCGGTGTGCGCGGCGCCCGCGTGGCGCAATGGGTGCTGGGCCAGCAAGGCACCGATCTGCTGCTGCTGCCGGTGGCTGCAGCACAGGCCAGTGCCAGCATTTTTGTGCTGGATGCGGATCTGCACTGGCCCGAAGCAGCACTGGCCTCTGCAACGCGCGTGCCTGCCTTCGCCTCCTTGCTGGTCGCGCAGGCGGGGCTGGTGTCGGCCTTGCTGGCGGGCAGCCTGCTGACGGTGTTGGAGAGCAGCCTGAACTTTGCCAACGAACGCCAGCAGTTCGGCCGCCCGATTGGCAAGTTCCAGGCGATCCAGCATGAGCTGGCGGTGATGGCCGAGCATGTGAGCGCCGCGCGCATGGCCGCACAGATCGCCTGCGAGGCCGATGGCGTGGTGGCAGACCCGCTCAAGGTGGCGGTGGGCAAGGCGCGCAGCAGCGAGGCGGCTGTCGAGGTGGCCTCGCTCGCCCACTCGGTCCACGGCGCCATCGGTTTTACCACCGAGTTTGACCTGCAGCTCTACACCCGCCGCCTGCACCTGTGGCGCCAGACGGCCGGCAGCGAAAGCTATTGGCAGCTGCAGGCGGGCCAAGCACTGCTGGCTGCCGATGGCATGGCGCTCGATGTGATCCGCCAGATCACGGACAGCAGCGCGCCGGTAGCCTGATTTGGCACCTGATTGACCGCAGCCAGCGCCGTTTTTCGGCTATGGTGGCGGTTGTTTTCAGAAGAACAAGGAGTCAAGTCTTATGTCGGTCTACACCGAAGATGTGCAAAGCGAAGTGCGTGGCCAGCTGGGCTTTATCACGCTCAACCGGCCCAAGGCGCTGAATGCGCTGTCGCTGGCGATGGTGCGCGAGCTGCGTGATGTGCTGCTGCGCTGGCAGCAGGACGACAAGGTGCTGGCCGTCGCCATCCGGGGCAGCAACAAGGAGGGCGCGTTTGGCGCCTTCTGCGCTGGTGGCGATATCCGCTTTCTGCATGCCGCCGGCATGGCAGGCAACCCCGAGCTGGAGGATTTCTTCACCGAGGAATATGCGCTCAACCACCTGATCCACCACTTCGGCAAGCCCTATATCGCCTTCATGGATGGCATCGTGATGGGTGGCGGCATGGGCATCAGCCAGGGCGGCAGCCTGCGCATCGTCACCGAGCGCACGAAGATGGCGATGCCCGAGACGGCCATTGGCCTGTTCCCCGATGTGGGCGGCGGCTACTTCCTGTCCCGCTGCCCCGGCCATGTGGGCGAGTACCTGGGCCTGACCGGCCAGATGATTGGCGCGGCCGATGCACTGGCCTACCGGCTGGCCGATGGCTACCTGACCAGCGCGCAGCAGCAGGCGCTGTGGGACGGGCTGGCCACTGGCAGCTTTGCCAACGGCGACGCGGTGCAGGCCTTTGTCAAAGCCGGCCTGGCACCTGCGCCAGAGCGTGCAGCCAACCCCGATGCAGAGATCAACCAGTACTTTGGCCTGGCCGATGTGCCGGCCATCATCGCCGCACTGGAGGCCGGCAACAGCGACTTTGCCCGCGCCACTGCCGAGACCTTGCGCAAGCGCTCACCGCTGATGCTGTTTGTCGTGCTCGAGCAGATCCGCCGCGCTCGCGGCATGCGCCTGGCTGACGACCTGCGCATGGAGCGCGACATGGTGCGCCACTGCTTCTACCTGCGGCCCGACCGCAAGAGCGAGACGCTCGAAGGCATCCGCGCACTGGCGGTGGACAAGGACCACGCCCCCCAGTGGAGCCCCGCCCGCATCGAAGACGTGAACCTGCAGGAAGTGGCGCAGATGTTTGCCAGCCCCTGGCCTGTGGAGGCGCACCCGCTGCTGGCGCTGAACTGAGCGACAGGACAGCGCAAGCGGCTACGTGGATGCGTAGGCGCTTGCCGCTCATCAATAGCGGGTGGGAGCCGGTGTGCTATACCTTGACGTCTGATCGTCAAGCTATCCATGAAAGGCAACAGCATGAAGCATGCAGACTCCCGGACCTCCTCGCTGCGCGTTGAGGCGAACATTGGTGAAGGCTTTTGGCGCAAGGGCCCCCAAGACAGCCTGCCGCCACCCGATATGACGGGCGCCTATATGCGCAACCGGCCGGTGCTGGGGGCGCCGGTTGCTGGGCGCAAGGCCTGGATCATCGGCAGCGGCATCGCCGGCCTGGCCGCAGCTTTCTACCTGATCCGTGACGGCGGCATGGCTGGCGAAGACATCACCATTCTGGATACCCTGGATGTGGCGGGTGGCTCGCTCGATGGTGCGGGCAATGCCGAGCAGGGCTATATCGTGCGCGGTGGCCGCGAGATGAACTGGAACTACGACAACTTCTGGGACCTGTTCCAGGACGTGCCGGCGCTGGAGCTGCCCGAGGGCTACAGCGTGCTCGACGAGTACCGCTACGTCAATGACAACGATCCCAACTGGTCCAAGGCCCGGCTGATGCACCAGCAAGGCAAGATCCGCGATTTCTCCACCCTGGGCCTGACCAAGGCGCACCAGTGGGAGATCGTCAAGCTGCTGCTCAAGCGCAAGGAGGAGCTGGACGACATCAGCATCGAATCCTATTTCAGCAAGAGCTTTCTGGAGACCAATTTCTGGTACCTGTGGCGTTCGATGTTCGCGTTCGAGAACTGGCAAAGCCTGCTGGAGATGAAGCTCTACATGCACCGCTTTCTCGATGCCATCGATGGGCTGACCGACATGTCGGCGCTGGTGTTCCCCAAGTACAACCAGTACGACAGCTTTGTCGTACCGCTGACGCGCATGCTCAAGGACAAGGGCGTGAAGGTGCAGTTCAACACCCGCGCCTATGACTTGGACATGCGCGAAGAAGCGGGCAGCCGCACGGTCACCGCGATCCGCTGCCGATCGGCGGGCCAGGAGGTACAGATTGACGTCGGTCCCCATGATGTCGTGTTTGCGCTGACCGGCTCGATGACCGAGGGCACGGCATATGGCGATATGGATACGGTGCCGGTGCTGGCGCGTGGCAATGAGGAGCCGGGCGATGACAGCGACTGGACCTTGTGGAAGCGCCTGGCAGCCAAGTCGCCGGTGTTTGGCCGGCCCGAAAAGTTCTATGGCGATGTGAAGGGCTCGATGTGGGAGTCGGCCACGTTGACCTGCAAACCCTCGCCATTGATCGACAAGCTCAAGGAACTGTCGGTCAACGATCCCTACTCGGGCAAGACGGTGACCGGCGGCGTCATCACCTTCACCGATTCGAACTGGGTGATGAGCTTTACCTGCAACCGCCAGCCGCATTTCCCCGACCAGCCCGGCGACGTGCTGGTGCTGTGGGTCTACGCACTGCTGATGGACAAGAAGGGCAACCATGTGCCCAAGACCATGCCTGAATGCACGGGCCGCGAGATTCTGGCCGAGCTGTGCTACCACCTGGGCATTGCCGACCAGATCGATGCGGTGGCGGCCAATACCAAGGTGCGCCTGGCATTGATGCCCTACATCACCGCGCAGTTCATGCCGCGCGCCGCCGGCGACCGGCCCCATGTAGTGCCCGAGGGCTGCACCAACCTGGCCTTGCTGGGCCAGTTTGTCGAGACCAGCAATGATGTCATCTTCACGATGGAGAGCTCGGTGCGCACGGCGCGCATCGGCGTCTACACCCTGCTGGGCCTGCCCAAGCAGGTGCCCGACATCAGCCCCACGCAGTACGACATCCGCAACATCATCAAGGGTGCGCGGGCGCTGAATGGCAACCAGCCCTTTGTCGGTGAACGTTTGCTGCACCGCGTGCTGGGCAAGACCTATTTCGCCCACATTCTGCCGCCGTTGCCCGACAACGACGAGACCCTGCGCGAGCGTGCCGAATCGGAGCTGGCGCAGCTGCTGGGCAAGGGCGGCCAGGCTTTCGGCAAGCTGTCGGCCTGGCTGGAGCGCTACAGCAGCAATCTGCGCGATAAATCCAAATAATTGGCGTGCGGGGCGGTATGCCCCCATGCAAAGAGGTGGCCGCAGGGCCACCTCTTGTTGTATGCGCTGACGGTCAGGGCCGCTGGCCGATCAAGGCGTGGCGAGCTTCCACACACCGCCGCCCATGCCGTCGCCACGCTTGTCGCCCGCCTGGCTGTCCTTGGCGAAGTAGTACAGCGGCCAGCCCTTGTAGGCCCACTGCTGGGTGTTGTCCGTGCGGGTGATGATGCTGAAATCACCAATCGGCTTGGCGCCTGGGGCCACGCCCAGTGGCGGCCAGTTGGTGGCGCACTGCTGGTAGCAGGTGGAGGCACCGCTGCCAGCAGTGTCCTTGGTGAAGGTGTAGAGCGTGCGGCCATCGGGACCGACGAGCACACCATCGGCGGAACGCACCGGGGTGCTGGTGGCCGCTTCCTTGTGGTCCTTGTGGTGCATCGAGCCACAGGCGGTCAAAAGGACGGCCGACAGCGGAATGGCCAGTACTGCGAGCTTGGAGAACATAGACAGCATCCAGGTTGGTTGATGGTGCCGACCAATATAGTGCGCGCTGATGTAGTGCCGTGTCAGACGGGCGCGCTATATCGCAGCCCTCAGCGCCCGGCGTCAGCGCTCGCGGCAGCCAGTTTCAGCATGCGGTCAAAGGTGGCGGCCAGGGTGTCGCGGCGGTCCTGACGGTAGTCCTCATCCGGGTCCAGTTCGTCGATGCTGCCGTCCCACTCGCGCAAATAGCTTTGCTTCCACTGCTGCAGCTCTTGCAGATCAGGCCAGCGCGGCGCCATGCCGTTTTCTGCCATCACGCAGAGCAGCTCGATGCGGCACGGCACGATATCGCCGTCCCATTCATCGGCCTGCATGCTGTCCGGCGATGCCATCGCTTCCCGGATCTCTGCAATCAGCTGGCCGGTGGTGTCGCCGAGCCAGTCCAGTGCTGCGTCGTTGTCAAAATTGCCGTGTGACCAAGTTCCCCTGCGGATCTCGCTACAAGAGATAGAGAGCAAAAAAACAGGGCCACTCGTGATGGTGGCCCCATGGCAGTTACGCGGAAGTTGTCGCCGATCAGCGGTTGTGCACCTTCATCGCGCGCTCGACCTCGCGCTTGCCTTCGCGGTCCTTGATCACGTCGCGCTTGTCGTGCTCGGCCTTGCCCTTGGCCAATGCAATATCGCATTTGGCCAGGCCGTTCTTCCAGTGCAGGTTGATGGGGACCAAGGTGTAGCCCTTTTGCTCGACCTTGCCGATCAGGCGCTTGATCTCGTCCTTTTTCATCAAGAGCTTCTTGATGCGCGCGGCATCCGGGCTCACATGGGTCGAGGCGGTCTTGAGCGGGTTGATCTGGCAGCCCATCAGAAAGAGCTCGCCGTTCTTGACGAGCACGTAGCCATCGGTCAGCTGGGCCTTGCCCTCGCGCAGTGCCTTGACTTCCCAGCCGTGCAGCACCATGCCCGCTTCGAAGCGTTCCTCAAAGAAATAGTTGAATGCAGCCTTCTTGTTATCGGCTATGCGGCTGTTGGTGTTGTTCGTCTTCGACATAATTGCAATATTAGGGGCAAAACGGCTTTCCCAAGCCCTTAGGGCTGCTGGGTGCAGCGCTTTTTGTTCTGGTCTATGATTTTATGAATGTTTTGGGCGGCAGCCGGTTTGCTGCTGCAGCCCGCTCTCCTGTCTGCATGAAAACTGTCAACAAGTCCGTCCTGATCTGGTACAGCCCCCAGGAGATGTTCGATCTCGTGGCCGATGTGCCACGCTACCCAGATTTTCTGCCCTGGTGTGACCACGCGCATGTGCTGGAGCAGCACGCCGATGGCGTCACCGCCGAGGTAGGCATTGCGTTGGCGGGTATCAAAAAGTCCTTTGTCACCCGCAACACCTACGAGCCGGGCAAGCGCCTGCAGATGGCGCTGGTCAAAGGGCCGTTCTCGCAACTGCAGGGTGATTGGCGCTTTGAGCCGGTGGGCGACGGCAGCCAGCGCGCCTGCAAGGTATCGCTGAGCCTGAGCTACGGCTTTGACAGCATGGCGCTGGCCGCCGTGGTCGGCCCCATTTTCGACAAGATCGCCGCGACGATGATGGACGCCTTCATCCAGCGTGCCGAGAAAATCTATGGCTGATGGAGACACGGCGGCAGCAGCGCGCGCAGTGGCGGCTGCAGTGGCGGCTGCAGGCCTGATGCAGGTCGAAGTGGTCTGGGCTGAGAATGGCGAACCCCACAGCGTGCAACTGCGGCTGCCCGCCGGTGCCAGCCTGGCCCAGGCCCTGGCTGCTGCCAGCGCACAAACCGGCCAGGTGTTTGCCGATACGCAGGACGCTGGCATCTGGGGCCGGCTGCGCTCCCGCAGCCAGCTTCTGGCAGATGGCGACCGGGTGGAGCTGTACCAGCCACTCAAGGTCGATCCGAAAAAGGCCCGCCGTGAGCGCTTTGCCAAGCAGGGCGCCCGCGGTACAGGCCTGTTTGCCCGGCGCAGGCCGCAGTCCAAAGCCGGCTATGGCGCTTGACGCCGCGCGCCTTGAATGAAAAAAGCCAAGCATCTGCTTGGCTTTTTGGCGGGTGGCGCGGGTGATCAGCAGTTGTTGAAGATGGCCTCATCGGTGCGCTTGATCTCGGAGGCGCGCTGTTCGGCATTCTGGAACACCATCTCTCCCTTTTCATTCGGTGCACGGACGGCCTTGCCGGTGTCATACATCGCCTTGGCCTGCTGCGCACGTTTGCAGTTGTCCGCCCTGGCCGCCGCTTGCTTGGCCTTCTCAGCAGCTTCGGCATCGGCCTTGGCCTTGGCGTCTGCGGCTTTTTTCGCCTCCAGCTCCTTGTCCTTGCCGGCGGCTGCCTTGGCAGCAGGGGCGGCCGCTGCAGGGGCTGGTGCCGCTGCCGCATCGCTGGCCTCGCCCTCTTGCGGGGCAGGGCTGGCATCGCGCAGCGCAGGGCCTGTGCCCGAGGATTGCACACCCTTGAGCGCGCCATAACCCTTGGGGCGCTTGACAATGTTCTTCTCCGGCACCTCCAGCCCCGGTGGTCGGTCGCTGAAGACCTTGCGGCCATCTTTGTCGATCCACTGCCACTGGGCCATGGCGGGCGCGCCAATGCCAATGGCTACCGAGAGCAAGAGCAGCTTGATGAGTTTCATAGAAGGCGAGTGTAGCGTGCCGATTGTCGGTGCCGCACGAAGTTGTTGGTTGGAGATAACAACCTGCGTTGGAGGGGCTGTCATACCGCCGCCCTGCAGGCTGCTTACAAAAGACGGTAGAATCCTTTTTTTGGAGCCTTCACAATGCGCCTGATCGGAAAAGCGCTCACCTTCGACGATGTGTTGCTGGTGCCCGCATACTCCCAAGTCCTGCCCAAGGACGTCTCTCTCGCCACCCAATTCACCCGCAATATCCGCCTGAACCTGCCCCTGGTGTCTGCCGCCATGGACACGGTAACGGAAGCCAGACTGGCGATTGCCATCGCCCAGGAGGGCGGTATTGGTGTGATCCACAAGAACATGACCGCCGAGCAGCAGGCTGCCGAGGTCTCCAAGGTCAAGCGCCATGAATCGGGCGTTGTGCACGACCCGGTGGTCATCACGCCGGAGCACACGGTGCTGCAGATCATGCAGCTGTCCGACGAACGCGGCATTTCCGGCTTCCCGGTCTGCGACGGCGGCAAGGTGGTGGGCATCGTGACCAGCCGCGATCTGCGCTTCGAGACCCGCTACGACGTCAAGGCGCGCGACATCATGACGCCGCGCGAGAAGCTGGTGACCGTTAACGAAAAGGACGACACCACGCCCGCCGCTGCCAAAGCCTTGCTCAACAAGCACAAGCTCGAGCGCATTCTGGTGGTGAACGATGCCTTTGAACTCAAGGGTCTGATCACCGTCAAGGACATCACCAAGCAAACCACCTTCCCCAATGCCGCCCGTGACCGCGCGGGCCGTCTGCGCGTGGCTGCAGCGGTGGGCGTGGGCGCTGGTACCGAAGAGCGCGTGGACCTGCTGGTCAAGGCCGGTGTCGACGCCCTGGTGGTGGATACGGCCCACGGCCACAGCCGTGGCGTGATCGAGCGCGTGCGCTGGGTCAAGCAAAACTACCCGCAAGTCGATGTGATCGGCGGCAATATCGCCACCGGCGCAGCAGCGCTGGCGCTGGTCGAAGCGGGCGCGGATGCCGTCAAGGTCGGTATCGGCCCCGGCTCCATCTGCACCACCCGTATCGTGGCCGGTGTGGGCGTGCCCCAGATCATGGCTGTGGACAGCGTGGCCCAGGCGCTGCAAGGCACCGGCGTGCCCTTGATCGCTGACGGTGGTATCCGCTTCTCCGGCGATATCTCCAAGGCCCTGGCTGCTGGCGCATCCACCATCATGATGGGCGGCATGTTTGCCGGTACCGAAGAAGCCCCTGGCGAAGTGATCCTCTACCAAGGCCGCTCGTACAAGAGTTACCGTGGCATGGGCTCGATCGGTGCGATGCAGCAAGGCTCGGCCGACCGCTACTTCCAGGAATCGAGCACCGGCAACCCCAATGCCGACAAGCTGGTGCCCGAGGGCATTGAAGGCCGCGTGCCTTACAAGGGCTCGATGGTAGCCATCGTCTACCAGATGGCAGGCGGCGTGCGTGCGTCGATGGGCTACTGCGGTTGTGCATCGATTGCAGAGATGAACGAGAAGGCCGAGTTTGTGGAAATCACCGCAGCCGGTATCCGTGAATCGCATGTGCACGACGTGCAGATCACCAAGGAAGCGCCGAACTACCGCGCTGACTGATGGTCCAGAGAATGGCTGCCGCTGGCAGCCATTTTTTCGAACCCTGCGAAGGAATGCCGATGAAGCTTGCCGAAGCCCTGTTGCTCCGCGCCGACCACAAGAAAAAGCTGCTCTCCTTGCGTGAACGCATTGCGCGCAATGCCATCGTGCAGGAGGGCGAGCAGCCCAAGGAGCGGGTCGAAGACCTGCTGGCCGAGGCCACCTCGACCTTGCTGGCGCAGCAGCAGCTGGTGCGCGCCATCAACACCGCCAATGAGACGGCCCGCTTGGCCGATGGCCGTCTGCTGGCCGATATCCTGGCCGAGCGCGATACGCTGGTGGCCCAGCATTCGCTGCTGGTTGCCACCATCGCCGCCACCCACAAGGATGTGGACCGCTACAGCCAGCGCGAGATCAAATGGCTGCCGCAGATCAACGTGGCCAGCTTGCAAAAGCAGGCCGATGACCTGTCGCGCCGGATTCGCGAGACCAATGTGGTGCTGCAATCGGCCAATTGGCAGGTCGATGTGGCGGCCTAACCGTTCAAGAATTCAACAAGGGATGATTAGCTAGTTTTTGGAGCGCCACGGGCGAGTGCAAAGACCCCGGCCGGGAGCCAGGGGGTTGAAAACATACTGGGTCCCTCTGGATGCGCGGAGGGCAGCGCAAACGTGCTCAATACACGGCTTACCCATCAGCCCGGAACCACGCACCCTGTACCTTTGACAGCGTATACCTCACTACCTTGCACTGACGCGGCGCTCCTCCCTCTTGTGACAACAGCCCTTGCTGCGCTGTCGCGCCACAAGAGGCCACAGCCAAAACCCCTTCAATTCCGGTCTGTTGGCATAAAACTGGTCTGAATGATAGAATCTGGTCTGAATTGATGTTCAGGCCAGATTTTTTGTCACCTACTTCCATGCACAGCGTCGGTATTTACGAAGCCAAAACCCGTTTTTCTGCGCTGGTCGAGTTGGTCGAGCAGGGCGAGGAAGTGCGCATCACGCGCCACGGCAAAGAGGTGGTGCGCATGCTGCCGATGCGGCGCAAGCCGGTGATCACCGACGAGCAGATTGCCCGTGAGCTGGCGCAGATCGAGGCCTTGCAGGCCAGCATTGCGCCGCCGCCCGAGGCAGATTCGGTGCCCCAGTTGCGCCGCCGCGGCAGGAGCGCTGCATGAGCGCCGCCTTCAGCGCCTTTGTGCTCGATGCCTCGGTCACCGCAGCTTGGCTGCTGCCCGAGGCGGCCAGCGCCCATACCCAGCGCCTCTACGCCCGCATTCGCCGCCATGAGGTGGACCCGCAAGCGCCCAACCTCTGGTTCTGGGAATGCAGCAACTTGGTGGCCTCCGGCGCCAACAGCGGCCGTATCCCGCTGGGCAGCGTCGAGGGCCTCTGGGGCGTGCTTGATGCCATACGTCACCGGGTGGAGCTGCATGAGCTGGCACCCGCCCAGCACAAGGCTGTGCTCGATGTGGCGCTGGCCACTGGCCTGCCGGTCTACGATGCCGCCTATCTGTGGCTCGCGCAGTCGCTGCGCCTGCCATTGGCCAGTTTTGATGCCGCGCAGGTGGCAGCGGCCCGGCAATGCGGAATCACCGTGCTGGCCGCCGACGATTTTTGACCCATCACCCCCTTTTTTTCTCCATCCAAACCCAACGATCCTGCTATGCAACACGACAAGATCCTCATCCTTGACTTTGGCTCCCAAGTCACCCAACTGATCGCCCGCCGCGTGCGCGAAGCCCATGTCTACTGCGAAGTGCATCCCTGCGATGTGAGCAGCGACTGGGTGCGCGAGTTTGCCGCTGATGGCAAGCTCAAGGGCGTGATCCTGTCCGGCAGCCATGCCAGCGTCTACGAAGTGGACGACCGCGCGCCGGACGCCGTGTTCGAGCTGGGCATTCCCGTGCTGGGCATCTGCTACGGCATGCAGACCATGGCCACCCAGTTGGGCGGCAAGGTTGAAGGCTCCAACAGCCGCGAGTTTGGCTACGCCGAAGTGCGCGCCCATGGCCACACCGAACTGCTCAAGGGCATCGAGGACTTCGTCACCCCCGAAGGCCACGGCATGCTCAAGGTCTGGATGAGCCACGGCGACAAGGTCACCGAGCTGCCACCAGGCTTCAAGGTCATGGCGTCCACGCCATCCTGCCCGATCGCTGGCATGGCCGACGAAGCGCGCCGCTACTACGCGGTGCAATTCCACCCCGAGGTAACACACACCGTGCAAGGCCAGGCCTTGCTCAACCGTTTTGTGCTCGACATCTGCGCCACCCAGGCCGACTGGATCATGGGTGACTACATCGAAGAAGCGGTTGCCAAGATCCGCGAGCAGGTCGGTGACGAAGAGGTGATTCTGGGCCTGTCCGGCGGCGTGGATTCGTCCGTCGCTGCCGCGCTGATCCACCGCGCCATTGGCGACCAGCTGACCTGCGTGTTTGTGGACCACGGCCTGCTGCGCCTCAACGAAGGCGACATGGTGATGGAGATGTTCGAAGGCAAGCTCCACGCCAAGGTCATCCGCGTCGATGCCTCGGACCTGTTCCTGGGCAAGCTCGCTGGGGTGAGCGATCCCGAAGCCAAGCGCAAGATCATCGGCGGCCTGTTTGTCGATGTGTTCAAGGCCGAGGCCGCCAAGCTCAAGGCTGGCGACGGCGGCCACAAGGGCGCCACCTTCCTGGCCCAGGGCACCATCTACCCCGACGTGATCGAGTCGGGCGGCGCCAAGAGCAAGAAGGCCGTCACCATCAAGAGCCACCACAACGTGGGCGGCCTGCCAGAGCAACTGGGCCTGAAGCTGCTCGAGCCGCTGCGTGACCTGTTCAAGGACGAAGTGCGCGAGTTGGGCGTGGCCCTGGGCCTGCCCCGTGGCATGGTCTACCGCCATCCGTTCCCCGGCCCAGGCCTGGGTGTGCGTATCCTGGGTGAAGTGAAAAAGGAATACGCCGACCTGCTGCGCCGCGCCGACGCCATCTTCATCGAAGAGCTGAACAACTGGGTGGACGACGCCACCGGCAAGACCTGGTACGACATGACCAGCCAGGCCTTCACCGTCTTCCTGCCGGTCAAGAGCGTGGGCGTCATGGGCGACGGCCGCACCTACGACTACGTCGTGGCGCTGCGCGCCGTGCAGACCAGCGACTTCATGACCGCCGACTGGGCGGAACTGCCTTATGGCCTGCTCAAGCGTGTCTCGAACCGGATCATCAATGAAGTGCGCGGGATCAATCGCGTTACCTACGATGTTTCGAGCAAGCCGCCTGCGACGATCGAGTGGGAGTGAAACAGCGTCGTCTCACGCTGCCTCAAACAGGCTTGAAAATCACGGAAATTCCAAATGCAATAAAGGCTTAGGCGTCTCTGGGTGTCTCACCCAGTTTGCCTAAGCCGGCGCATTTGACGGTTGTCGTGACGGTATCTTTTTGCGGCGGCAAATCACATGAGATGCTGATTGCTGACCGATCGAGCACGTGGGGCCTTGGCGCTCAAAAAGAATATTCCACGTGGTGGACCGCGACGGCATGTTCGTAGCGGTGTTGCCAACTGAAGCCGGAGCGTTGCGGTACAACTACCGTTTCAATGGCTTTGGCTGCTGCGCGTCCTAGATGCCCGCTGCTTGCTTCAGGCAGAACCGCAGAACCGCAGAATCGCATCAGCCACAGCCTGCGGCGCCTCGCGCTGCGGAAAATGCCCCACGCCATCGAGCACTTGCCGCTCGTAGCCGCCCTGGAAGAAGGCTTCCCGTCCCTTGGAGCTATCGGGGTGGTTACAGGTGTCGGCGCCGCCGTGGTATACCAGCGTTGGCACCTGCAGCACCGGTGCTGGGTAGAGGCGCGCTTCGTCCTCGGCATAGGCTGGATCGCCTTCGGCGAAGCCCCAGCGGTGGCGGTAAGAATGCAGCACAATCTCGGCCCAGTCCTTCCCCTGGAACGCACGTGCCGCCTCGTCGAAATCGGCCGGGTCGTACCAGCCGGACGGCGCCCAGGTGTCCCACATCATCCGAGTGAACGCCTCGCGTTCGTCCTGCACCGTGCGGGCGCCGCGCGGCGTGGCCATGTACCAGTGATACCAGTAGTTGCGCGTCTGCGGCAGCGCCAGCGGCTGGTTCGGATCGTTGGTGCCATATCCAACCGACAGCATCACCAGATGCGAAGCCACGCCGTCACGCAGCCCGCAGGCATTGGCGACCGCGCGTGCACCCCAGTCATGGCCGATCAGGGCGGGACGCTCTAGCCCCAGCGTGTCGATGAAGTCGAGAAGGTCGCGGCCCAGCGCGGACAACTGGCCGCTGCGAGGGGTGGCGGGATCACGGAACCGGGTGGGCGCGAACCCGCGCAGTGCGGGCGCCAGCACGCGGTAGCCGGCATCGGCCAGCGCCGGGGCCACGGCCTTCCAGCATTCGGGGCTGTCGGGCCAACCATGCAGCAGGATGGCAGTTCGCACACCCTGGGGATTCCATTCGAGATAGGCGATGTCCAGCCGGTCGGTCACAGCGCAGTGGTAGTTTTGCATGGGATGGTCTCTCATCATCAGGATGCGCCATCGTAGCTGGACAGTTCTATTCGATTGGAGAACAATCATTCATAATTGATGATTTATTGCGATGAATGCCAGAATGAGTACGTCTTCCATTGCCGACGGCACACCGCTCGAGACCGTGCTGCTGCGCACCTTCGTCGAAATCGTGGACAGCGGCAGTTTCGCCAGCGCTGCCGATCGGCTGGCGCTGACGCCCTCTGCCGTCAGCGGGCACATGCGACGGCTTGAACAAATTGCCGGTGCCAGCCTGCTGGCGCGCACCACGCGTCGCCTGGAACTGACCCAAGCCGGTGACACCTTGTATGCCTACAGCCGCAACATCCTCGATCTGGAAAGCGAGGCACGCGCCAAACTGCGTGGCACACCGCTGCGCGGGCGGCTGCGCATCGGCGCCTCGGAGGACTTTGCCGGTGCTTGGCTGCCCCAGGTGCTCCAACGCTTCCGGCAATGGCACCCCGAAGCGACGGTCGAGTTGAAGGTCGGCATCACCGCCGACTTGCTGCGCCAGCAGGAGCGTGGCCGGCTGGATCTGGTCTTTGGCAAGCAATGCAGCCGCGTCGAGCGCAGCGGCGCACTCCTGTGGGAAGAGCCGCTGGTTTGGGTTTACGCAGCGGATCAGCCCTTGGCTGCCGGCGAACCCCTGCCGCTGGCTGTCTTCCCCGAGCCGTGCGTGTACCGCGAGTCGGCTGTCGCTGCGCTGGACCGGACGGATCGCCTCTGGCGAATCGTGTTCGAGAGCAGCAGTATGGCTGGCTGCCTTTCGGCGGCGCGTGCAGGCTTTGCGGTCACCGTCATCGCTGACAGCCAGCGTATCGAAGGCTTGCGTGTGCTGGATCGCGACGATGGCCTGCCCGCACTGCCGATGGCGCGCTTTTATGCCTTTGCGGGCAAGGACAGCCCGGCCGCATCGTCACTGATCGAGGCCGCGCGGCGTGCTGGCCAGAGCCGGTTTGCTTCGCGTGGGCTTCGGGACTGATGAACGCGGAGGCGGCCTCAGCGCGCCGCGATTGCCCTGCTGTGCCAAGCCGATAACCTCGGCCAATCCTTTCAGAGGGGGGGCAGTCCCGGGTAAAGGCCAGAGGCCTGCGGCTTACGGTAGCCGCCGCATCGGTGGCCGGACTCAAAGATACCGGTAAGCGGCACAGTCAGTGCCAATACCCGGAGACACCATCCCACAGCAGCTTAGCCGCTGTGAGCACCAGCAAGCCATAGCAGGCCTTGTACAGCTGGCGCTGATCCAAGCTGGCATGCAGACGCCAGCCGAGCCGCACCCCTGCGGGAATCGCTGGGAGACAGATCGCCATCAGGATCCAGACATTGCGCGCTGGCGGAGCTATGGCCAGCCATGGCACTGCTTTGATGATGTTGCCCACCGTGAAGAATATGCTGGTGGTGCCCGCGTAGACCTGCGTGCTCAGCCCCAGCGGCAGCAGGTACATGGCCAGGGGAGGCCCGCCTGAATGCGCAACCATGGTCGTGATACCCGACGCCACGCCGGCCGCCACGGCCTTGGGCGATGAGCGTGGCTGCACCACGACCGTGCCACCACGCAGAAACCAGAGTCTCACAAAGACCAGCGTGATGATGGCCATCAGGATGGCGATCGCGCGGTGATCCAGCATCTGGAACAGCAGATAGCCAGTCCCGATACCGGCCACCAGCCCCGGTACCAGCAACAGCAGATCGGGCTTTGACCAGGTAGACGGCTTCCAGTAGCGCAGGCCGTACAGATCCATCGCTATGAACAGCGGCGCCAGCAGGCCGCCTGCCGTGACTGGATCCATCACAAGCGACAGCAATGGGATACCGATGATGGCAAAGCCGCCGCCAAACGCGCCTTTCATGAAGCAGATCAAGAAGACACCGGCAAAGCTGATGAGGATGGTGGTGACAGTCAGTTCCATGCCGGCATCCTAGGGACAATTGTCAGTACAATCAAATTATTGTCATAGATACAATTTCGTATGCCGCAAGCGCGCTACAAGCAACTGGTGGACCGGCTTGCTGACGACATCCGGCAAGGGCGGTTGAGGCCCGGAACGGTGCTGCCACCCCATCGCAAGCTGGCGGCTGTGGAGGGCATTTCCCTGGCTACGGCGACGCGCGCCTATGCCGAACTGCAGGCCATGGGGCTGGTCGCTGGTGAGGTGGGCCGCGGGACCTTTGTTCGCGAGCCCATCTCGATGGGCGGGGAGGTTGCGATGCACGCGGCCAGCGACGATCTGGTGGATCTGACCTTCAACTATCCAGCCTTGCCCACGCAGACGGAGATGTTGCGCACGGCGCTCAAGCAGCTTGCCTCGGCAGGTGAATTGGAGTCGGTTCTGCGCTACCAGCCGCATGGAGGCCGTCCCCACGAACGGGCCATTGTGGCCGAGCACCTGAAGAGCCGAGGCCTGCCGGTGTCTGCCGATGCCGTGCTCATCGTCAGTGGTGCCATCCACGGGCTCGCCACGGCAGCCATGTCCTTGCTGCAACCGGGCGACATGGTGGCCGTGGATGCCTTGAGCTACCCCGGCATCAAGGTCGTGGCCGAGCAGTGTCGGCTGGAACTGGTTGCCATCCCGCTAAGCGGCGCTGGCCCCGACCTGGATGCACTGCAAGCGTTGTGCCTTGCCCGGAAGGTGCGTGCGATGTACTGCATGCCCACGCTGCATAACCCGTTGGGTTGGGTCATGACATTGAATCAGCGTCTTGCGCTGATAGAAGTGGCTCGGCGCCATGGCCTGCTGCTGCTGGAGGACGGCACCTATGCCTTTCTGGAAAAGCAGGCGCCACCACCGCTGGCTGCGATGGCGCCCGACATCACCGTCTACGTCTCCAGCCTGTCCAAGAGCGTGGCGGCAGGCTTGCGTTTCGGATTCCTATGCGCGCCCGTTGCCTTCGTTCCCAGGATCAGCCGCGCTATACGTGCCACGGTCTGGAATACGCCCACTCTCGTGACTTCTCTGTGCTGCAACTGGTTGCAGGACGGCACCGTGGCGCGGCTGGAGCAGGAAAAGCGCCGCGATGCCGGCGCGCGTCAGGCCATCGCGGCCAAGGCGCTCGCAGGCTTCAGGACCATCCGCCATCCGGCGTCATACTTTGTCTGGCTGCCGATGCCCGATGAAGTGCGTTCGGATGCAGTCGCCATGCGGCTTGAACGCGAGGGCATCTTGGTATCGACTGCGGCGCCCTATGCCATGGGGGGCCAGCCTCCGCATGCCATTCGGCTGGCCCTGGGCTCCATCTCCCATGCCAGGCTGAAGCTGGCCTTGGAGGCTGTTGCCCGTGCGGTGGCCAGTCTCAGCTACTAGGCCGGTGGTGCGATCCGCGCTTCACGCCGCACGGCCTGTGGCGGCATGCCGAAGCCACGCAGGAAGGCCTCGCGCATATGGCGCCGGTCGCGAAAACCCGTTTCCCTCGCTACGACTTCAAGGGGATGCCGGCTGCCTTCGATCATCAGCCGCGCGGCCTCGAGCCGCAGTCCTTCCACGGCCTTGGCGGGTGACTGGCCGGTCTCTGCGGTGAAGACGCGGCTGAACTGGCGCGGGCTCAGGCTGGCGGCTTCGGCCAGCGCTTCGACGCTCAATGGCTGCGCCAGGTTGCGCCGCGCATGTTCCAGCGCCTGCTGGATGCGGTCGGACTTTGGCGCGAGCTTGAGCATCTCGGAATGCTGTGATTGCCCGCCCGAGCGGCGCTGGTGCATAACCAAGCGGTGTGCCACGGAGCGCGCAATGTCGGCACCGAGATCTTTCTCGACGAGGGCGAGGGCCAAATCCATCTCTGCCGTCATGCCCGCTGACGTCCACACCGGTCCGTCGGCAATGTAGATGCGGTCGGCCTCGACCTGGATATGGGGATAGCGCTCCTGCAGCACTTCAGCCCAGTACCAGTGCGTCGTGGCGCGACGCCCGTCGAGCAGACCTGCCTCGGCCAGAATGAAGGCACCCGTGCACAAACCTGCGATGCGCCGCGCGCGCACGGCGATCTTGCTCAGCAGCCGGATCAATTCGGGGGCCGAAGGCATGGGCTTGATGGTGCCTGCTACCAGCCACGTATCAGCACTGCGGTGCGCGCTGAGCGGCTTGGCTTGCAGCACCAGGCCTGTCGATGCGCGTGCCGATCCGTCCAGCGCATAGGTTTCCACGGCATAGAAGGGCTGGCCCACCAGCAGATTGGCCAGCTCGAACACGGCCTGGGTGGCCAGCGCCATGACCTGAAAGCCTTCGGGCAGTATGTAGCCAATGCGGTGCATGGAGGGTGTCCTGGGGATATGTCCTTTTTTATAACTATATACGTCATTTACGACATTGTCTGCATAGAGGACCATTCATGCCATGGACAGCATCTCTCAACCCTCCAGGAGTTTCACCATGGCACAGACCCATCTCGGCACCGCCCTCATCACCGGCGCATCCAGCGGAATCGGTGCGCTGTATGCGCAGCGACTCGCGCAGCGCGGCTACGATCTGATCCTTGTCGCCCGCAACCGCGAGCGGCTGAATGCGCTGGCGAGCGACATCAGCGCCCGCACCGGCCGCGCGGTGGAAGTGCTGCCCGCTGACCTGAACGACCGTACCGCCCTGGCGCAGGTCGAGGCGAAGCTACGCCAGGACGCCAGCATCACCCTGCTGGTGAACAACGCGGGCATCGGCACGCACAAGCCGTTGCTGCAGAGCGACGTGGAACAGATGACGCGCATGGTCGAATTGAACGTCACCGCACCGATGCGGCTGGCCTATGCCGCCGTGCCGGGCTTCGTGGACCGTGGACACGGAGCGATCATCAACATCGCATCCATCGTCGCCATCTCGCCAGAGACGCTGAATGGCGTATACGGCGGCAGCAAGGCCTTTGTGCTGGCCTTCAGCCAGTCGCTGCAGCATGAGCTGGCCGACAAGGGCGTGCAGGTGCAGGCGGTTCTGCCTGGTGCCACTGCCACCGATTTCTGGGCCATTGGCGGTTTACCGGTCGAGCATCTGGATCAGCGCATCGTCATGCGCACCGAGGATCTGGTCGATGCCGCGCTGCTGGGCTTCGAGCGCGGCGAGAAGGTCAGCATTCCCTCGCTGCATGCCGGCGAGAAATGGGATGCGTACGAGGCCGCACGCCAGGCGATGGCAGGCCAACTGTCCAGCAGTGCCGTCGCGCCCCGCTATGCCGCCGTGTACTGACCCCTGCAAGGAGCCTCCGCCATGAAAGCCGTCATCAGCGCCTATGCGCGCTCGCCATTCCACTTTGCCCGCAAGGGCCGTCTGGCCGAAGTGCGGCCCGACACGCTGGCCGCCCAGGTCGTGCAGGGCCTGCTCCGGCGCTCCGATCTGGATCCCGTGCTGCTGGAGGACGTGATCCTCGGCTGCGCTTACCCGGAAGCCGCGCAGGGCAACAATCTGGCGCGCATCGTCGGCCTGCGGGCCGGCCTGCCCCAGGCCGTGGGCGGTATGACGGTGAACCGCTTCTGCGGCTCGTCGATGCAGGCAGTGCACATCGCAGCGGCGCAGATCGAGGCTGGCATGGGCGATGCTTTCCTGTGCGTGGGCGTGGAGTCGATGACGATGGTGCCGCAGGGCGGCTTCAACTTCTCGCCCCATCCCGAGCTGCAGGCGACGAGCGATGCCTACATCTCCATGGGAGAGACGGCGGAGAACGTGGCGCAGCGCTGGAACGTGAACCGTGCCGACCAGGAGCTGCTCGCACTGCAGTCCCACCAGAAAGCCGCAACTGCCCGCGACCAAGGTTTGCTGGCCGAGGAGATCGTGCCCATCCGTTTGCCCGATGGCGAGGTGGTGGAGGCCGACGGTTGCATCCGCCCTGGTACCACCTTGGAGGCGCTGGCGGGGCTCAAGCCGGCCTTCCGGGCCGATGGCGTGGTCACGGCGGGCACTTCGTCGCCACTGACCGATGGAGCGGCAGCGCTGCTGGTCACCAGCGATGACTTTGCCGAACGCCACGGCCTGCAGATGCTGGCGCGCATCCGCAGCTTTGCCACTGTGGGGGTGGACCCGGCCATCATGGGCATTGGCCCGATCCCGGCCACGCGCAAGGCACTGGCGCGCGCCGGCCTTGCCGTCACCGACCTGGACGTCGTGGAAATCAACGAGGCCTTCTCATCGCAGGCCCTGGCCTGCATCCGCGACTTGGGCCTGGACATGGCGACCGTGAACATCGACGGCGGAGGCCTGGCCATCGGCCACCCGCTGGGCGCCACCGGCGCGCGCATCACCGGCAAGGCTGCGGCCCTGCTGGCGCGCCAGCAAGGACGCTACGCGCTGGCCACCCAATGCATAGGCGGGGGACAGGGCATCGCTACGGTGCTGGAGAGGGCTTGAATGATGACCACGCCCACTTCCATGGCCATTTCGCCGGTCGGCTCCACGCCCAGCTACTGAGCGGCCCTGTGCTGGCCATGCTCGCCGGGCTGCGTTGGGGGTGGTGTCCGCCAGCGCCATCCTGCCGGCCTTGCCGTGCATGGCGTCCGATCTTGGCGCCGCCACCAGCGACACCAGCAGGGTGCGGTCGCGCCCGTTCCTGGCGTTCGCGGTCGGCAGCTGTTCGCCGGGCAGGTATCGATCGTTGGGGCCACCGTGCTGCGCGTGGGCGGGCGATATTTGGGGCGCGGGTGACGCGGGAAGCCACTACTGGCCGCAGGCCGGTGGCTGCGGGCGGCCAGATGGCTTGATGCATGGCAGGCACATCGGCAGAGTTTTGTAGCCCGCACCGCGCTCGGTCAGCCACGACGTTGATCCGTGTCCTTATCTGGCCCTCGAAAGGCGGGGCTCTTTGCTGCTTGCGGCAGGACGGGCGGATGCCTGCGATGGCACCACGGCGCGCTTGACGTTCTCGCCCGTTCGGCGGATGTGTGCTTCCAGGATGGCAGCAGCTTTGTCTGCATCCCGGGCCAAGGCCGCTTCATACAGCTGCAAGTGCTCTGTGGGCACCTTTTTGTCGCGCGGCGCCTGGGTGAGGAACAGGCGCCGGTAGCGGTCACTCAGGTCATGCAAGGTGCTGCAAAACTTCAGCAGCAGCGGCATGCGGCAGGCGGACACCAGCGCCGCATGGTAGTTGCGGTGTGCGGCTTCCCAGGTCTGCTGGGCTTGCGCGTTGACGGGCGCTGCGGCAACGCGGCCAAGCCGGTAGTGCGCGGCGACCAGGGCCTCTTCCCATTGCTCGTCTCCCAACCGGATCGATTCGCGGATGGCCGTGGTTTCGGCCATGCAGCGCAGGCGGATGAGCTCGTCCAGGTTCTCCACAGACACCGGGGCCACATGGAAGCCGCGCTGGCCTGCTGCCACGACCAGGCCTTCTGCCGCCAGGCCTGTCAATGCCTCACGCAGCGGACTGAAACTGATGCCAAAGCGGGCTTTCAACGCGCTCAGGTGCAGACGCTCACCGGGCGCAATGTCACCGTTCAATATGGCTGTGCGCAAACGGACTGCCAGCGAATGGGCCAGGGTGCTGCCTTCGTTGTCTGTCTTCAGTGGGGGCAGGCTTTCCATGGGAATCCTCAGAACAAAGAAGGGCCGCATTCTACCCATACCGATACTTATGGACACCATCGGTATCTCAAGAAATGTCGATGAAATGCCAAAATATCGATAATAATTATTTGCAATCGATGGAGGTGTGGTGATGCAAATCGTTGGATTGAATTCTGTGGTGTACGGTGTGGAGGACTTCGATGTGGCGCGCCGCTACTGGACTGATTTCGGACTGCAGCTCGTGATGGATGCACCCGACCAGATCATCTTTTGCACGCCGGAGGGCTCGCAGGTGCATGTGCGGCGCCTCGCAGATCCCATGCTGGCGCCCGCGCCGGTGGCGGGCCCCACGGTGCGGCAGGTGGTCTGGGGTGTGCAAAACCAGCGCACGCTGGATGCCATCGCGGCCGAGCTCGGCCAGGATGCCAGCATGCGTACCGATGAGGCCGGACGGGTGCTCGCCACCGACCCCGCCGGGCACGCGATTGCCTTCGAGCTCAGCTGTGTCGAGCCCATGGTGCAACCGGCTACCGTCTTCAACACCCCAGGCCATGCGATGCGCATCAATGCTGCGGCGCAGATTTATCCGCGTGCCTACCCCAGCCACATGAGCCATGTGGTGTATGCGGTGCAGAACCTGCAGGAGACGGCGGAGTTCTACGAAAAGCGCCTGGGCTTTCGGGTCACCGATTCGTATACCGGCAGCGGGGTGTTTCTGCGGCCCGCCGGTTCGGCAGACCACCACAGCCTGTTTCTGCTCCAGCGCGGTGATGCGGTGGGCTTTCACCATCTCGCATTCGATGTGCGCGACATCCATGAGGTCTTCGGCGGCGGGCTCTTCATGACCTCCCGGGGCTGGAAGACCCACATTGGGCCTGGGCGGCATCCGGTGTCCTCCGCCTATTTCTGGTACTTCAAAAACCCCTGCGGGGGCGCTGCTGAATACGACTTTGACGCAGATATCTGCGATGACAGCTGGGTGGCCCGGCAGTTTGTCCCCAGTGCCGAGGCCTTTGCGGAGTGGGCTTTTCCGGATGGCGTGCAGCGCCACCAGGGCATGCAGACCGGCAAGGCATGACCGCCGGCACCGCGCCATGCCGCCTTTATCTCTCCCCATTGAAAACAGTTGCATATGAACTCAAGTCTTGACACCGCCGCGCTGGCCAAATTTGCGGGCCTGGATTCTCTCGCATCACAAACGGCCGTATGCACCCATGCCCATACCTACCGCAATTTGCTGGGATTTCTGCCGCACCGGGTGGAGTCCCGGCTCAACTTCACCGGAGGGCTGGATTCGCAGATGCTCAACCTGCAAGAGCGCATGCGCAACCATGCCATGACCACCCCGCATATCGATGCTAAGACCATCCAGTTGATGCTGTTTGGCATGCTGCTGATGGATGGCAACGACGCGGCGGAAACCCATGCGATCGCTTCACGCCGTGCCGGCGCTGGCTGGGCCGAGTTGCAGGCGGTCATCAACCTGTGTTTTCTGTTCCGTGGACTGCCCGCTGCCAACCGGGGCGCCGATATTCTGGTGCGTGTGGCTGGCCGCGAGAGCCGGGCGGCAGGGGCTGACGACGCGGCATAGCACCTTGGCGCTGGTGGCGGGATGCAAAAAGCCTGGGGTAGCCAGCAGGCGTTCCCGCCCGGCAGCAAAGGTGAGTGCTGCGCTCGGTTGCAGAAGGCGGGCATCATCGGCCCAGGGGCAGCGGCAAAGCGCCGGTGCTGGCCCCAAGCTCTTTTGTTTTGTATGATGAATGATTCTGCACCACCACCGATTGCCATGTCTTTATCGTCACAGCCCGGCAGCAGTCTGCACCACCAGGTGATGGACAGCCTGGGCCGGCTGATTGCCAGCCCCGAGTATGGGCCCGGGGCCACCTTGCCCAATGAGGAGGAGCTGTGCGAGCGCCTGGGGGTGAGCCGCACTGCCGTGCGCGAAGCGATCAAGGCGCTGAGCGCCAAGGGCATGCTGGAGGCGCGGCCCCGCACCGGTACCCGCGTGCGGCCGCAAGCGCAGTGGAGCCTGTTTGATGCCGATGTGCTGGGCTGGCTCTGCAGCCAGGGGGTGGACCAGCAACTGGGCCGGCACCTGATGGTGATGCGCGGCATCCTGGAGCCGGCCGCCGCGTCATTGGCCGCGCGCATGCACACCGAGGCGCAGCTGCTCAGCCTGCAGCAGGCCTTCGCCGCGATGGAGGCGGCGACCTCGATCGATGAGTGGGTCGTCGCCGATCTGGCGTTTCACCAGAGCATTCTGCAGGCCACGGGCAACCCTTTGCTGATCTCGCTGGGCGGCATTGTGGCGTCGGCGTTGGAATCCTTGCTCACCGTCAACGCGCAGCAGGCCGGGCAGTTCAACGATGGCTTGATCATGCATGGCAAGGTGCTGGCGGCCATTGAGCGGCGCAGCGCCGATGATGCGCAGCTGTGGATGCGGGCGCTGCTGGCAGACACGATTGCCCGCTGGGGCGCACCCGCTTAAGGCCTGCCAATCCAGGTATCGCACGGCTGTCACGCAAAGCGCAGGGGCGGCCGAAGTCTAGGGTTTGCTCGGATTCAATCATCATACAAATAAACCGATGATGGCGACTTCTGAAATTCTCCAGGTCGCCATTCCATGTCTCGTTCCCTGTTTGATCTGTCGGGCCGTACAGCGCTGATTACCGGTTCCTCGCGCGGCATTGGGCTGGCGCTGGCCCAGGGCCTGGCAGAGTCGGGGGCGACCGTGGTGGTCAACAGCCGCCAGCAGGCTGCGGTGGATGCGGCGGTGGCGCAGTTGCAGGGCATGGGCCTGCAGGCCCAGGGGGCAGCATTCGATGTGGCGGATCAGGCCGCGGTGGAGGCCGCCTTTGCTGCGTGGGATGCCCAGGGCCTGGCGATCGACATCGTCGTCAACAATGCCGGCATCCAGCACCGCCAGCCCTTGCTCGATGTGTCGCTGGAGGACTGGACCCGCGTCATCAACACCAACCTGACGGCCGCCTTTGTGGTGGGCCGCACGGCAGCGCGCCGCATGATCGAGCGCGGCACCGGCGGCAAGATCATCAACATCGGCTCGCTCACCAGCGAGGCGGCACGGGCCACGGTCGCGCCCTATACGGTGGCCAAGGGCGGCATCAAGATGCTCTCCAAAGCCATGGCGGCCGAGTGGGCCATGCACGGCATCCAGGCCAACTCCATCGGCCCGGGCTACATCCTTACCGACATGAACGAGGCCCTGGTCAACAACGTGGCGTTTGATGCCTGGGTCAAGGCCAGCAACCCCACGCAGCGCTGGGGCCGCCCCGATGAGCTGGTGGGCACCGCCATCTACCTGGCCTCGGGCGCCTCCAACTATGTCAACGGCCAGATCATCTATGTGGATGGCGGCTGGCTGGCGGTACTGTAGGCGGGGCATCACCATGGCCACCTTGATCACCGACGTCAAAGTCATCGCGACGGCGCCAGAGGGCATCAACCTCCTGGTCGTCAGGATCGAGACCAACCAGCCCGGCCTCTACGGCCTGGGCTGCGCCACCTTTGCCTACCGCCATCTGGCGGTGCAATGCCTGGTGGAGCAATACCTGCGCCCGCTGCTGATCGGCCGCGATGCCAGCCAGATTGAAGAGCTGTGGCAGCTGATGCACCAGAACGCCTACTGGCGCAACGGCCCCATCGAGAACAATGCGATCTCGGGCGTGGACATGGCGCTGTGGGACCTGAAGGGCAAACAGGCCGGCATGCCGCTGTACCAGTTGCTGGGCGGCAAGCTGCGCGAGGGCGTGCCCATCTACCGCCATGCCGATGGGCGCGATCTGGAGGAGCTTTGCGACAACATCCAGAAGTACCGCGAGCAGGGCATCACCCATATCCGCTGTCAAAGCGGTGGTTATGGCGGTGGCGGCTTTGGGGCTGCGCCCGGTACGGCACCGCAAGGCGCAGCGGACGGCATTTACCTCGATGCGCGCAAGTACATGCGCGAGACGCTGAAGATGTTCGACACCCTCCGCAGCCGCATCGGCTTTGAGGTGGAGCTGTGCCACGATGTGCATGAGCGCCTCAAGCCGGCAGACGCGATCCGCTTTGCGCAGGCGCTCGAGCCCTACGAGCTGTTCTTTCTGGAAGACGCGATTGCGCTGGAAGAGGGCGACTGGCTGCGCCAGCTGCGCGGCAAGACCAATGTGCCGCTGGCCCAGGGCGAGCTGTTCAACCACCCGTTTGAATGGCGCGGCATCATCGCCGAGCGGCTGATCGACTTCATCCGCGTGCACCTGAGCCAGGTGGGTGGCATCACCCCGGCGCGCAAGCTGCAGCTGTTTGCCGAGCAGTACGGCGTGCGCACCGCCTGGCACGGGCCGGGCGATATGTCGCCGCTGGCACATGCGGCCAATGTCCATATCGATCTGGCCTCGCGCAATTTTGGCGTGCAGGAATGGTCGGGCACCGAGCCGCCCAATTTTGTGATCCAGGCGCTCAAGGGCCCGCGCGATGCCTTGCTGGCCGTGTTCCCCGGTTTGCCCACGTTCCGCAATGGCTATGTCTACGCCAATGAGCTGCCCGGTCTGGGCGTGGACATTGACGAGCGCGAGGCCGCCAAGTACCCCTGCAGCAGCGCCATCACCACCTGGACGCAGACGCGCCTGAGCGACGGGAGCCTGCAAACCCCCTGATTCCCAGCGTGCCGGGCAAGAGCGCCGGCTTTTTTCGATTCACAACAAAGACGGAGACAGACAGATGAGCACTCACTTCCAATTGCGCCGCATCCTGCTGGCCACCCTGGCGGCATCGGCCATGGGCGCTGGCGCGGCCTATGCCGAGGTCAAGGCACGCATCGGCCATGCGATGCCCGAGAGCCACCCGCAAGCGATGGCGATGAACAAGTTCGCCGAGCTCGCATCGACTTACACCAATGGCAATGTCAAGGTGCAGGCCTACCACAGTGCGGTGCTGGGCAGCGATGAGAAGCAGCTGCAGGCCGTACAAGCGGGCACCCAGGATCTGTACATCGGCACCCTGGCGCCACTGTCCTCGCGGGTCAAGGAAGTGCAGGTCTGGGATCTGCCCTTCATGTTCCGCAACTCGGCCGAAGTCTATGCAGTGCTCGATGGCGCCTCGTCCAAGAAAATTTTCGAGAAGATCGCACCGGCCAACCTGGTGGGTCTGACCTGGACCGGCATGGGTTTCCGCAACCTGTCCAACAGCAAGCACCGCGTGGCCAAACCGGAGGACGTGAGCGGCCTCAAGATCCGCGTGATGACCAACCCGGTCGCGCTGGACACCTGGAAGACCCTGGGCGCCAACGCCACGCCGATGGCCTTTGCCGAGGTGTTCCCAGCGCTGGAGATCAAGGCGCTGGACGGCCAGGAGAACCCGCTGCAGCACATGTGGGCCAACAAGATGCAGGAAGTGCAGAAGTACATCACCATCACCAACCACGTATACACGCCGTCGGCGCTGGTGGCCTCGAAGAAGTTCTGGGACAGCCTCTCGGCCGCCGACAAGGCCGGCGTGCAAAAGGCGGCGACGGAGGCCGGCCTGCTGCAGCGCAAGCTGCTCGATGAAGGCGACAGCCAGGCGATCGACAACTTCAAGAAGGCGGGCGTGACGGTGGACAGCATGCCTGCGGCCGAGCTGGCGCGCATGCAGGACAAGGTCAAGCCAGTGCTGGCCAAGTTCGCACCGCAGATCGGCGATGAGTTCGTCAAGGGCTTCTTTGCCGAAATCGAACAGGCGCGCAAGGCCCAGTAACGGCAGCGGGCCTGCCCGGTGAGGCCGGGCCCGTTTCCCTCGTTTCAACGTTCTGGCAGCGCCCCATCGCGCGGCGCTGCCGGCATCGACCTACAAGCTTCAGGTGGCGGCACGGCACAAGGCCATGCTGCCGGGAAAGGTGTTGCCATGGGCAAGGTACTCAAAATGCTCGCCGACGGGCTGACGCGCGCGCTGGAAATCGTCATGGTGCTGTGCATGCTCGTCATGCTGGTGATGGTGTTCGGCAATGTGATGCTGCGGCTGTTTTTCAATACCGGCATTGATCTGTCGGAAGAGGTGCCGCGCTTTGCCTTTGTGTGGCTGACCTTTCTGGGCGCCATCGTGGGCATGCGCAAGCGCGCCCACCTGGGGGTGGACCTGATGGTGCAGATGATGCCGCTGGCCGGCCGCCGCGTTTGCTGGGGGCTGAGCCAGGCCATCATGCTGCTGTGCTGCATCTACATCGTCTACGGCACCTGGCTGCAGCACGACATCATCGCCGGCAATGCCTCGCCGGTGGCGCAACTGAGCATGATCTGGGTCTATGGCGTGAGCTACTTCACCGGCGCGGCCATCGGCATCATCTGCCTGTCCAACCTGGTGCGCCTGGTGCTGGGCAGGGTAGCGGATGACGAATTGATCGACGTGCAGGAAGAGGGCATGGATGAGGCGCGCGAAGCCGAGCATGCGATGCAGGCGCAGTCCGGACCTCAGGGTGGCCGCGTATGACCATCTTCATTTTCATCTCGTCGTTGCTGGGGCTGATGGCCCTGGGCATGCCCATTGCGTTTGCGCTGATCGGCTGCGGCCTGGCGCTGATGTACTACATGGGCTTTACCGATCCGCAGATCGTCGTGCAGAACATGTGGGATGGCGCCAACAGCTTCCCGCTGCTGGCCGTGCCGTTCTTCATGCTGGCGGGAGAGTTCATGAACGCCGGCGGCATGACGCGCCGCATCATTCAGATGGCCATGTCCTGGATTGGCCATATCCGTGGCGGCCTGGGCTATGTGGCCGTGGGTGCAGCGGTCATCATGGCATCGCTGTCGGGTTCGGCCGTGGCCGATACCGCCGCGCTCGCTGCGGTGCTGGTGCCGATGATGCGCAAGGCCGGCTATGACGTGAACCGCTCCTGCGGCCTGATTGCCAGCGGCGGCATCATTGCGCCGGTGATTCCGCCATCGATCGCGATGATTCTGTACGGCGTGACCGGTGGCGTCTCCATCACCAAGCTGTTCATCGCCGGCATTGTGCCGGGCCTGCTGATGGGGCTGGCGATCTTGCTGGCCTGGCGCTGGTGCATTGGCCGCGACCCGATCGTCACCGAGCCCAAGCGCACGATGGCGGAGCGCCTGAGTGCCACGCGCCAGTCGCTGTGGGCGCTGGTGCTGCCGGTGGTCATCATCGGTGGGCTGAAGTTCGGCTGGTTCACCCCGACCGAGGCTGCCGTCATTGCCGCGATGTACTCGCTGGTCGTGGGCATGTTCGTCTACCGCGAGATCAAGCTGAACCAGCTGTTTGCGCTGATCTACCGGGCCGCTGAGACCACCGCCATCATCATGTTCCTGGTGTCGGCCGCTGGCGTGTCGGCCTGGCTCATCACCACGGCCAATATCCCGCAGCAGCTGGCCGCGCTGGTCGAGCCGCTGATGGACAACAAGATGCTGCTGACCTTTGCGCTGATGGTGCTGGTGCTGCTGGTGGGCACGGCGCTGGATTTCACGCCCACGGTGCTGATCATGACGCCCGTGCTGATGCCGGTGCTCAAGCAGGCAGGCATCGACCCGGTCTACTTCGGTGTGCTGTTCATCATGAACAACGCCATTGGCCTCGTTACGCCCCCGGTGGGCACCGTGCTCAATGTCGTCTGCGGGGTAGCCAAGATACCGATGAGCGGTGCCATCAAGGGCGTGATTCCGTTCATGGTCGCCCAGACGATTGTGATGTTCCTGCTGGTGGTGTTCCCGCAGATCGTCATGTGGCCGCTGGAGATGATGAGCCGCTAGCCCCAGCCGCTACCCCCTAACCCTATCCATTGAAGAGCCCTGGGCGCATGCAAATAACCTGTACCTGCAAGCGCCGGGCTGGGCTTTGCCCAAAAAAACAAGGAGCCGACCATGACACTGATCCAACGCCGAAGCCTCGTTGCAGGCTTTGCCTTCGCCACCCTGGCAGTCTTGGGCCTAGCGCCCGCGCAAGCCCAGGAGGGCAAGCGTGCACGCCTGGGCCATTCCTTTGCCGACTCGCACCCCCGCGCCATCGCAATGAAGCAGTTTGCCGCCGATGTGGCCAAGGCGACCGATGGCAAGGTGCTGATCGATGTGTACAGCAGCGCCACCCTGGGCAGCGAAGACAAGATGCTGATTGCGGTGCAAAGCGGCACGCAGGACCTGTACATGGGCGCGCTCTCGCCCATCGCCGCGCGCAAGAAGGCGCTGCAGATTTTTGATTTTCCGTTTCTGTTTGCCAGCGACGCCGAGGCCGCCCATGTGCTCGATGGCCCCATCGGCCGCCAGATGCTGGACGGCATTGCCGACATGAAGATGCGCGGTCTGGTCTGGGCGGGCGGCGCCTTCCGCAATATGTCCAACAGCAAGCGCCCGCTGGCCTCGCTGGCGGACATGAAGGGCCTGCGCGTGCGCGTGATGCAAAGCCCGATGGCGCTGGCCAGCTTCAATGCGATGGGCATGAACGCCGTGCCGATGGCCTTCTCCGAGGTCTACCCGGCGCTGGAGATCAAGGCGCTGGACGGCTATGAGCACCCGGTGGTCGACATGTATGCCAACAAGATGTACGAGGTGCAGAAGTACCTGACCATCACCAACCATGTCTACACGCCGGTGGCATTGATTGCGTCGGACAAATGGTGGTCGGCCTTGACGCCCGCGCAGCAGCAGGCAGTGCAGCAATCCGCAGAAAAGGCCCGCACCCTGCAGCGCAGCGAAGAGCTGCGCCAGGCCGGCGAGGTGGTCGCCCAGCTCAGGTCGCATGGCATGCAGGTGGGCGAGATGCCGCCGGCCGAGCTGGAGAAGATCCGCGCGGCGGTGCAGCCAGTGATCGGCAAGAACCAGGCGACGGTGGGCCCGGAGTTTGCCCAGTCGTTTTATGCGGCGCTGGCCAGCTACCGCAACAGCAAACGCTGAGATCTTCTCTCATTCAAGCCAACGAGGAACTTTTGACATGGAAGCGCTTGTAATCCACGCACCCGGCGATCTGCGGGTCCAATCCGTCCCCACGCCTGCGCCCGGGCCTGGCCAATTGCAGGTGCGGGTGCGCTGCGGCGGCATCTGCGGCTCTGACCTGCACTACTACCAGCACGGCGGTTTTGGCACCGTTCGCATCCAGGAGCCGATGGTGCTGGGCCATGAGGTCTCGGGCGTCATCGAAGCGGTGGGTGCTGGTGTGACGGGCTTCGCTGCGGGCCAGCGCATTGCAGTCAGCCCCAGCTGGCCTTGCGGCGAGTGCCGCTTTTGCCAGATGGGCCTGCACAACCACTGCCTGGACATGCGCTACTACGGCAGCGCCATGCGCACCCCCCATGTGCAAGGGGCGTTCCGCCAGCAGATCGTCATCGAGGCGCACCAGGCCCATCTGCTCGCCCCCCAGGTGAGCGATGCCGAGGGCGCGATGGCCGAGCCGCTGGCGGTGGCCCTGCATGGTGTGCAGCGGGCGGGGCCCTTGCTGGGCCGCAAGGTGCTGGTGACCGGATCCGGGCCGATTGGCGCACTGGCCATCATTGCGGCACGCCGCGCAGGGGCCGAGCACATTGTCGCCACCGACATGAGCGCGCACCCGTTGGCCAAGGCCTTGCAGGTGGGCGCCGATGAGGTCGTGCACGTGGGCGAATCGCCCGATGGCCTGGCGCGTTACGCGGCCGACAAGGGCCAGTTTGATGTGCTGTTCGAGGCCAGCGGCAACCCGCACGCGTTGCGCGGGGCCTTCGATGTGCTGCGCCCGCGCGCCACCATCGTGCAACTGGGCCTGGCCGGTGCCGAGATGAGCTTGCCGATCAACACGCTGGTGGCCAAGGAGTTCGACTGGCGTGGCTCCTTCCGCTTCCATCAGGAGTTCGCCACTGCCGTGGCGCTGCTCAACAAGGGCCTGGTCGATGTGAAGCCACTGATATCGGCCACCTTGTCCTACCGCGATTCAGCCCGCGCTTTTGCGCTGGCGGCCGACCGCTCGCAGGCGATGAAGGTGCTGCTGGACTTCGAATGAATCGCCTCCGCAACCGCTGATCCCGACCCATTCTTTCTCTGTTCTTCCCATGAAAATCGTCAAGCTCACCACCTTTATCGTGCCACCGCGCTGGTGCTTTCTCAAGATCGAAACCGACGAGGGCATCGTCGGCTGGGGCGAGCCGGTGGTGGAGGGCCGCGCCCACACCGTAGCCGCAGCGGTCGAGGAGCTTTCCGACTACCTGGTGGGCCGCGACCCGCGCAATGTGCAGGACCTGTGGAATGTGATGTACCGCGCCGGCTTCTACCGGGGCGGCCCGGTGATGATGAGCGCCATCGCCGGCGTCGATCAGGCGCTGTGGGACATCAAGGGCAAGGCGCTGGGTGTGCCCGTGCATGAGTTGCTGGGCGGCAAGGTGCGTGACCGCATCCGCGTCTACTCCTGGATTGGTGGTGACCGCCCGGCGGACACGGCGGCCCAGGCGCAAGCGGCGGTGGCGCGCGGCTTTACCGCCGTGAAGATGAACGGCACCGAAGAGATGCAGTACATCGACAGCCACGCCAAGGTGGAGCAGGCCGTCGCCAATGTGGCGATGATCCGCGAATCGGTGGGCAAGCACATCGGCATTGGTGTGGACTTCCACGGCCGGGTGCACAAGCCCATGGCCAAGGTGCTGATGCGCGAGCTGCGCGATTTCAACCTGATGTTCATCGAGGAGCCGGTACTCAGCGAGCACCTGGAGGTAATCCCCGAGCTGGCCGCCATCGGCGCTGCACCCATCGCGTTGGGTGAGCGCCTCTACTCGCGCTGGGATTTCAAGCGCGTGTTTGCGCAGGGCGGTGTCGACATCATCCAGCCCGACCCCTCGCATGCTGGCGGCATCACCGAGACCTGCAAGATCGCCGCGATGGCCGAGGCCTACGATGTGGCGGTGGCCCTGCATTGCCCGCTGGGCCCGATTGCACTGGCCGCGAACCTGCAGATCGATGCGGTCTGCTACAACGCCTTCATCCAGGAGCAAAGCCTGGGCATCCACTACAACCAGGGCAATGACCTGCTCGACTATGTGCACAACCGCGATGCCTTTGACTACCAGGACGGCTATGTGGCGATGCCCGGCGGCCCCGGCCTGGGCATCGAGGTGAACGAGGCCTATGTGGTGGAACGCGCCAACGAAGGCCACCGCTGGCGCAACCCGGTCTGGCGCCATGCGGATGGCAGCGTGGCGGAGTGGTGATGTGGCACAAGGCCCGCACCATTGGGTGACCTAGACGACGCTGAGCGCGACAGTGCTCTCTGGAACACCTGCACCCCACGCGAGCAAGTGGGGTGCAGGTGTTTTGTTATTCGGCCAGTCATCAGGCGCTAATTCGTCGTTAAGAACAGACAGCTGTCGCTCATAATTTATGTAAATATTTAATTTCATAAATTGGAAGCAAAAGAAAAATCAATAGAAATAGTTGAATGTTGAACGGCGTCAAAGCTGCATTGGGTTGCGACTCAGCGCACGCTGCATAAGAGGGCTATCTGCTGCCGCCCTGCCAGCCCTGGCGAGAGCTGGCAGGGCGGCGATGTTGCTTTTTTCGAAGGTCTTGGTTGTAACTCTTTCCTCATCTCCGGCGGGTTATTGTTAAATGTTTTTATTCTTTTGAAATTGATAGTTCGATAGCTAAATAACATCAAAGGTTAGAATTTGCGGCCGGTGTGTATTGCCACACCGCTACCCAGCAAATATCAACCAGTGGAGCAGGCGTGAGGATTGAGTTTTCCATTCAAGCCCATTCAGCCGTCGGGCGCGGGCTTCGCACGCCATGCCAATGGGGGACTTGGGCAGCGGCCCAGCCATCGGCACCGCTGGGGGAACTGGATCTCGATGTCTCCTCTATTCCCGCAATGGCACGCCGCAGACTCGGGTCGTTGGCCAAGATGGCGGTCGTGGTGGCAGACGATGTGCTGGCGCAGACATCGATGGCCGATATCCCCATGGTCTGGGTGTCCCGCTACGGTGACAGCGACAAATCCTTGCGGCTGCTGCGCGCCCAGGCCGGCGCACAACCCCTTTCTCCTACCGCATTTGCGCTGTCCGTGCACAACGGCGTTGCGGCGCAGTATTCAATTCTGCGGGGCATGGTTTCCAATGCCATCTGTATAGCGGCGTCCTCCGCTGGCCCCGAGGCCGGCCTCGTCGAGGCCATCGGCCTGCTGCACGAGGGTGCTTCTGCGGTGGTGCTGGTCTGCTATGACGAGGGCCTGCCGGGCGAGTACGCGCGTTTTGGCGATGCCGTTGCTGCCGAATTCGCGTGGGCCTTGGTGGTCAGCCTGATCCGGCCTGGTCTGCCAGCCTTTGCGCTGACTGCAGCGGTGGCCCACGGCGAGGCCGATGCAGGTACTGGTCAGGCAGGCCTTCCTCATGGTCTGCAGGTACTGCGTTTTCTACTGGATCCCACGCAAGCCCAATGGACCGGGGCACAAGCCGCGCCGGGCAGGGGCTGGACCTGGGAGCGCATGCATGGCTGAACGTCTCAACCGTTACTGGCGTGTCTTTGCGACGGGCTTTTGTTTTGCCGTCTTTGGCCTGGGCGGGTTGGTGGTCCGCTTGCTGGTCTATCCGCTGCTGCTGGTCTGCAACCGCGATCCGCAACAGCGCAAGAATGCCGCGCAGGCATGGATACACCACAGCTTTCGCTGGTTTGTCGGCCTGATGAATTTTGTGGGCGTGATCTCGTACGAGACCCGCCATCTGGAGCGCCTCAACCGCCAAGGACTGTTGATTCTGGCCAACCACCCCTCGCTGATCGACGTGGTGTTTCTGATCTCCTTCATCCCGAAGGCGGACTGCATTGTGAAGGCCTCGCTGCTGCGCAACCCCTTTACGCGTGGTCCCATTCAGGCGGCAGGTTTCATCTGCAATGGCGGCGGCGCCCAGCTGATCGAGGACTGCACCCGTTCGCTCGATGCCGGCAGCAACCTGATCATTTTCCCGGAAGGCACGCGCACGCCGCTGCAGGGCGCGCCCAAACTGCAGCGTGGCGCGGCGCATGTGGCGGTCAAGGGTGGCGTCGATATCACGCCGGTGTACATCCACACCAGCTTGCCGATGCTGTCCAAGGGCCTTCCCTGGTGGCGGGTGCCGGTGCGCAAGCCGCATTTCACGTTCGAAGTGCGGGAAGACATCGCCATTCAAGAATTCTGCACAGTGGCAGGCAACGAGTCGCTGGCGGCACGCCAGGTGACCGATTACCTGTCCGATTATTTATTCAGAGGACCCTCACGTGCTTCAGCTTGAACAGGAAATCAAGGAACTCATCATCGCATCGCTGGCACTGGAAGACCTGGCACCGCAGGACATCGATTCGGCCGCACCACTGTTTGTGGACGGTCTGGGCCTGGACTCCATCGACGCGCTGGAACTGGGCCTGGCGCTGCAGAAGAAATATGGCCTGAGCATGTCGGCCGACTCCGAGCAGACCCGCCAGCATTTCAGCAGCGTCAACGCCCTGGTGGCTTTTGTCGCTGGGCACCAGGCGCAATAAGCGTCCCTGGCTCCTTCTCATCTATTGATTCATTGGGTACCGCTTTGAAAAAGCAAGAAATTTATGAACATATCGTGCGCATCCTGGACGAGAACTTCAGCATCGAGGCCGCGCGCATCACACCTGAGGCCAGGCTCTATGACGACCTGGATATCGACAGCATCGATGCGGTCGACCTGATCGTGCAGCTCAAGCCCCTGGTGGGTAAGCGCCTGAATGCGGAAGCCTTCAAGTCGGTGCGCACCGTGCAGGACGTCGTGGACGCGCTCTACCTGCTGGTCAACGAGGACCAGCAGGCCGCCTGAGCGCCATGGGCATGCGCAGCGCGCTGAACTGGGCCCTGGTCGGGCTGACCGTGCTCTACCCGCTGGTGGTGTACGCCACCATCGGGCGGGTTGCGCCCCAGTGGCTGGCGCTGTTGATCGTGGTGCTGGCTGTTGGGCGTGCGCTCATCGCCCAGCAGAAGTTTTGGTGGCTCGCGGCAGCAGGCGCCGCCGCGCTGGGCCTGGCTGCCTGGCTGGGCAACGATCCGCTGATGGTCAAGCTCTACCCGGTCTGGGTCAATGCGGTGATGTTGGCGGTATTTGGCTACAGCCTCTTGCACCCGCCTTCGGTGGTCGAGCGCCTGGCGCGGCTGCAGGAGCCCGCATTGCCGGCATCCGGCGTGCGCTACACACGCAAGGTCACCTTGGTGTGGTGCCTGTTCTTTGGGCTCAATGGCGCGGTCGCTGCCATTACCGCACTCTGGGGCAGTGATGCCGTTTGGGCTTTCTATAACGGACTGCTGGCTTACCTCCTGATGGGATGCCTGATGGGCGGCGAGTGGCTGGTGCGGCGCCATGTGCGGCAGCCAGCGCCCGGGATGTGAACGCAATGGGACAAGGGGTGACGCAGTTGAAGCAGGGTGTGGCATTGGCCGACGTGGCCGTGGCGATGGCAGAGCAGGGCGCCCAGCGCCCCGTGGCCATGCGGGTCACACCAAGCGATGCCCAGGCCGTGGCGGGCGGCGAATGGCTGCAGATGGTGCGCTGCTGGTATGCCGCCTTTGCAGAGCTGCCCGGCCAGGAGATCGGCTTTTATTTTGACGATGCGCTGGAATTTTCGGCCGCGCTATGGGGGGCCTGGCATGCAGGCAAGACGCCAGTGCTGCTAAGCGATCTGCAGCCGGCGACCACCGATGCCCTGCTGCCCAGCCTGGCCGGTACTGCAGGGCTGCTGCCCGGCGCCGTGGCATCCGTGGCCGATGCTGCTGGCGATACGCCTTTGCTGGCCTTGGACAGGCATGCCACGCGCTTGGTGCTGTTCACGTCGGGCTCGACCGGCAAGCCCGAGCGCATTGTCAAGCAGCTGGCGCAGCTGGATGCCGAAGTCCAGGCGCTGGAGGCAGCCTTTGGCGCTGCGCAGGGCGGTGGGCCGCTGCAGGTGCTGGCCACCGTTTCGCACCAGCATATCTATGGGCTGCTGTTCCGAGTGCTGTGGCCGCTGTCGGCGGGCCGCATGCTCGGCTCGGCCTTCGCGCGCTACCCCGAAGACCTGCTCGCGCAGTTCCGCCAGGCACCTGCGTGCCTGCTGGTGTCCAGCCCTGCGATGCTGGGCCGGCTGCCGCAGCAGCTGCCCTGGGGCGATGCGCCATCGCGTTTGCGCGCCATTTTTTCCTCAGGCGGGCCCTTGGCTGCCGAGGCCTCGGCCCACTGCCTGGCAGTGCTGGGGCATTCCCCGACGGAGGTGTTTGGCAGCTCGGAGACCGGTGGCATTGCCTGGCGGCGCCGCGCCGATTCAGGCGAGGTATGGCAAGCCTTGCCGGGTGTGGCCGTCGCGCTGGACGCGGACAGCGGTGTGCTCAAGGTGCGCTCACCGCATCTGCCCGATCCTGCAGTGTGGTGGCAGACCGCAGACCGGGCCAAGGCCAGCAGCGATGGGACCAGCTTTGTGCTACGGGGCCGGGTGGACCGGATTGTGAAAATTGCCGAAAAGCGCATTTCTTTGACTGCACTGGAGCTGGCCCTGCAGGCCAGTGACTGGGTGCATGCGGCCCGCGCGGTGCTGATCGAGCGCAGCGACTTGCCGACCCGCGTGGGCATGGTGCTGGCGCTGACGGAAGCGGGCTGGCAGCAGCTGCTTACCCATGGCCGCCAGGCCCTGGCACAGGCCCTGCGTGCCTTGCTTGCTGATCGGGTAGAGCGGGTGGCGCTGCCACGCAGCTGGCGCTATGTCGAGCGCATGCCGATGAATGCGCAGAGCAAGGTTACCCAGCAAAGCCTGCTGGCGCTGTTTGATCCGATGATGCCCGCGCCGCAATGGATCCGCCGCAGCGCCACCGAGGCCTGCGCCCGCCTCCAGGTCCTGGCGGGCTTGCGTGTGCTGGATGGGCATTTTCCGCAGGCCCTGCTGGTTCCCGGCGTGGCCCAGCTGCACTGGGCGGTGACTTTGGCGCAGCAGGCCTTTGCATTAACAGCGGCCTATGGCCGGGGCGAGGTCATCAAGTTCCAGCAGCCGATCTTGCCGGGCGATACCGTCGAGGTCGAGCTCCAGTGGCTGGCGGCCAAGGGCGCGGTCCAGTTCGCCATCCGTTCGGCGCGTGGCATGCATGCCAGCGGCCGGCTGCTGCAGGGCGTTTGAAGCATGCAGCACGCCATCATCACCATCATCCCGGTCTACAACCATCCCGACACGATGGCAGACATGCTGCGCGGTGTCCTGGCCAGCGGGCAGGATTGCATCATGGTGGATGATGGTTCGGAGGCGCGCTGCGCCGCCGTGCTGGATGCGCTGGCCGCCGAACATGCACCCCGGGTGGAGCTGCTGCGCCTGGCGCAGAACCAGGGCAAGGGCGCGGCCATGATCGCCGGCATGCGCCGCGCGCAGCAGCGCGGCTTCACGCATGCGGTGCAGATCGATGCCGATGGCCAGCATGCCACCGCCGACATCGCTGGCTTCGCCGCCCTGTCACGCCAGCATCCCTTGGCCATGGTCTGCGGTGCGCCGGTCTACGACCACAGCGTGCCCAAAGCCAGACTGTATGGCCGCTATGCCACCCATGTCTGGGTCTGGATCAATACCTTGTCCCTGGACATCCGCGACTCCATGTGCGGCTTCCGGGTCTACCCGCTGGCGTCCAGCTTGCGTGCCTGGGACAGCGCCCACATCGGGCGGCGCATGGAGTTTGATACCGAGATCCTCGTGCGCATGCACTGGCAGGGCGTGCCCTTTGTCACGCAGTTCACCCGCGTGACCTACCCGCAAGATGGCCTGTCCCATTTTCGGATGCTGCGTGACAACCTGCTGATCTCCAAGATGCATGCGCGCCTGTTTGCGGGCATGCTGTTGCGCAGCCCGGTGCTGCTGCTGCGCAAGCTGACGCGGCGGAGGGCGGTCTGATGGCAGGCGCATGCAACAAGGCTTCGCAGGCTTGTCCGCAGACGCCACCCACGCATTGGGCCCAGATCGGGGAGAGCAGTTTTGTCGCAGGCATGTGGCTGCTCTACCAGATCCACCGGTTGTTGGGGCGTTGGCCGTTCTTGCTGTGCCTCTACCCGGTCGTCAGCTATTACTGGCTCAGCCGGCCTCTGGCCAGGCAGTCGTCGTTGGACTACCTGCAGCGCATGCAGCAAGCCCATGGCCTGTGGCCGCATTCGCCCGGTTGGCGGGAGAGCCTGCGCCACTTCCGCATGTTTGCGCAGGTCATTCTCGACAAGATGCTGGCCATCTCGGGCCGTTACCCTGCCTCCCGGGTGCAGGTTCTGGGGCAGCAGGCCGTCATGGATTTGATCGCACGTGGCCAGGGGGCCGTGTTCATCACCGCCCATATGGGCTGCATCGAACTGAGCCAGGTGCTGGCCGAGCAGCGCGCGGGCCTGCGGCTGAATGTGCTGGTGCACACCCGCCACGCGCAGCAATTCAACCGCATGCTGGCGCGCCTGTCACCGGGCAGCCAGGTGCGCTTCTTGCAAGTGAAGGAGTTCAACGCAGCCACGGCGATGATGCTGGCCGAGCGCGTCAGCGCCGGGGAGTTCATCGCCATTGCGGGTGACCGGGTGCCGGTGCACGCGGGCAATACCGCACAGGCCCCGTTCCTGGGCGCGCAAGCGGCCTTTCCCACCGGTCCCTATGTGATAGCGGCGCTGCTCAAGTGCCCCTTGCTGCTGATGACCTGCACCCACGCCAGCGACGGCTATGCGCTGCAGATCGAGACCCTGGCCTCGCAGGTGGTGCTGCCCCGCGCTGGCCGCGAGCAAGCGCTGGCCCAGTATGCCGCCCGTTACGCGGCGGCGCTGGAGGCGCGGCTGCGCAGCGCGCCCTGGGACTGGTTCAATTTCTTTCCCTTCTGGGCGCAGGCCAACGCGCCGCAGCCCGTCACCCCTTTGGCACAGGCCCAGAAAAGTAGCTCCCCATGACACAGAACGTTCCACCCACGCTGATCCTCTTTGATGGCAGCCCGCTGCAGATCGAGCAGATCACGGCTATCGCCCAGGGCCAGGCGCGAGTGCAGCTCTCGCCCGATCCCCTGTTCCGCAGCCGCATACAGCGCGGCGCGGATTTTCTCGACCGGCTGTTGCGCGAAGATGGTGTGGTCTATGGCGTCACCACCGGCTATGGCGACTCCTGCACGGTCGAGATTCCGCCAGCGCTGATCCCCGATCTGCCGCACCACCTCTATGCCTACCACGGCTGCGGCATGGGCCGTTTTCTGACCGACGTGGAAACGCGCGCGGTGCTGGCCTGCCGCCTGGCCTCGTTGTGCCAGGGCATGTCAGGCGTCAGCTGGGCGCTGCTGCAGCAGCTTGAGCACCTGATCGAGCACGATATCCTGCCGCGCATTCCTGCCGAAGGCTCGGTGGGTGCCAGTGGCGATCTCACCCCGCTGTCCTATGTGGCAGCGGTGCTCTGCGGTGAGCGTGAGGTGCTGTTCCGGGGCCAGGTTGTGCCCGCCGCGCAGGCCCTGCAAGATACTGGGGCGACACCATTGCGCCTGCGTCCCAAGGAAGGCCTCGCGCTGATGAATGGCACGGCCGTGATGACGGCGCTGGGCTGCCTGGCCTGGCAGCGCGCGGATTATGTCTCGCGCCTGGCTTGCCGCATCACGGCGGCCAATGTGGTTGCCATTGCCGGCAATGCCCACCATTTTGACGAGACGCTGTTTGCCGCCAAACCCCATGCAGGCCAGCAGCGCGCCGCCGCACGCATCCGGGGCGACCTGGTGGTCGAGGCGCAGCTGCGCAACTCCCACCGCCTGCAGGACCGCTACTCGCTGCGTTGCGCACCGCATGTGATCGGCGTGCTCGAAGATGCCTTGCCCTTTTTGCGCCAACTGATCGAGGCAGAGCTCAACTCGGCCAACGACAACCCGCTGATCGAGCCCGATGAGGAGCGGGTGCTGCATGGCGGCCATTTCTATGGCGGCCATATAGCGCTGGCCATGGATACCTTGAAGAACACGGTAGCCAATATTGCCGATCTGCTGGACCGGCAGCTCGCACTGCTGGTGGACACGCGCTACAGCCAGGGCCTGCCATCGAACCTGTCGGGCTCGCAGGGCGCAACGCAGCCGATCAACCATGGCCTCAAGGCGCTGCAGATCAGTGCCTCGGCCTGGACGGCCGAGGCCCTCAAACAGACCATGCCGGCTTCGGTGTTCTCGCGCTCGACCGAGTGCCACAACCAGGACAAAGTGAGCATGGGCACGATTGCCGCGCGCGATGCGCTGCGGGTGCTGGAGCTGACCGAGCAGGTGCTGGCGGCCATGTTGATCGCCGCGCGCCAGGCAGTGCCGTTGCGTGAGCGCATCCAGCCCGATGTCCCGGTGGGTCCCGCCATGCGTGCCTGGATTGCCGACCTGGCCGGCCGCGTGGCGCTGGTCGAGGAAGACCGTGCGCTGGACCGCGATCTGCACCAGCTGCTGAGCGGCATCCGTGCCCAAACCTGGAGCCTGTATGCCGACTGATAGTGAAATGGCTTCGCGCGAGCGCCTGTCCTGCGACATCGAGATCACGCCGGCGTTCTATGACATCGATGTGATGGAGATCGTCTACCACGGCAACTATGTGCGCTTTCTGGACCTGGCCCGCAGCGCTTTGCTGGCCCAGTTCGACTACGACTACCCGCGCATGCGCGATTCGGGCTTTGGCTGGCCGGTGGTGGACATGCGCCTCAAATACGTGCGCCCGGCCGTCTTCGGCCAGCGCCTCAAGATCAAGGCCAGCATCACGGAGTGGGAGAACCGCTTGCGCATCGACTACCTGATCCGCGATGCGCAGACCGGCGAAAAGCTCAATTCGGCCTACACGATCCAGGTGGCCGTCGACATGCAAACGCAGGAGATGCGCTTTGTCTGCCCACCTGTGCTATGGGAACGTCTGGGGGTGGCGCCATGAAGGCCTGGATTCTGTGCATGGCGCTGGCTGCGGGGATCGCCCCGGCTTTCGCCCAAAAGCCCGCTGCGGGCGCGACCGAGCCGGCGGCCCAGGACCTGTTGGCGCAGGTGCGCCAGCAGCTCAAGGATGCGCCCGTGGTGCGCGGCCAGTTCACGCAGGAGAAGACGGTCAAGGGCTTCAAGCAGCCATTGCGTTCTTCGGGCGAGTTCGTGGTGGCCAAGGGCCAGGGCATCGTCTGGCATGTGCGCAAGCCCTTTGCGTCGAGCCTGGTGGTCAAGCCCGACAGCCTGCAATCGCGCCGCGCCGATGGATCCCTGAGCATGCAGATGCGTGCCGAAGACGAGCCGGTGCTGCGCACGGTAAACGCCATGCTGTTTGCCGTCATGTCGGCCGATCTGGTGCAACTGCACCATTTCTTTGAGGTCAGCGGCAAGGCGCAGGCTTCGGGCTGGCAGATGCGCTTGCTGCCGCGCGACCCGATGCTGGCGCAGTGGCTGTCCTCGATCGAGTTGGAAGGCGGGCAGTTTGTGCGTGAAGTGCGCCTGCAGGAAGCCCGGGGCGATAGCAGCCTGATCCGCATCCAGAGGGCCGAGGCCGCGTCCCAGGCCAGCGATGCCGAGCTAGCGCAGTTCCGCTGAAGGATGAAGGTTTGATGACTGCTACCCCACAGACTGCCGCTGACAGCGGCCACCAGGAGCGGCCTGCCGGCCTGCTGTGGCGTGCCGCTGCGCTGCTGTGGCTTTTGCTGGTGCTGGCCGTTGGCGCGCACCAATGGCATTTCTGGAAGCAGGGCCGCATCGACACCGATGTGCTGGCCCTGCTGCCAATCAATGAACGCGCGCCCGATGTGGCGCAGGCCACGCAGCAGCTGGCCGAGCAGCTCCAGCGCCAGGTCGTGGTGCTGTTGGGCACCGAGCAATGGGAGCAGACGCGAGCGGCGGCGCAGACCTTTCGCGCGGTGTTGCGCCAGCACCCTCAAGTGCATCTGCAGGAAGTGGCGATGGCCAAGGATGTGTCACTGCAGTCGGCACTGGGCTTCTACCAGCCCTGGCACACGGCGCTGCTGACGCCTGCGCAGCGTGCCGAGCTGCGCGCGTCCAGCGATGAGGCCCTGGTCCAGCGCGCGCTGCAGGGCCTGTACCAACCTGCCACGCAGGCCCGCCTGACCGACTGGGTGAACGATCCGCTCGGCCTGTGGACGCAGTGGTGGTCGGCCCGCGCTGCACAGAGCCCGGCCCGGCCGAGGGATGCCGAGCTGTGGGTGGCTGCGCAGGGCAAGCAATGGGTGGTGCTGCAGTACACGCTGGATGGCTCGGCCTTCAGCCTCTCGGGGGAGCCGGTGATTGGCTCGGCGATGGACGATGCGCTGGCCCAGGTGCGCCGGCAAGCGCCCGATGCCCAGATGATCATGGCGGGCGTGCCGCTGCATGCCGAGGCTGCTGCCGTGCAGGCCAATGGCGAGATCAATGTCATTGGCTGGGGCTCGCTGGCGGGCGTGCTGCTGCTGGCCTGGATCGCGTTTCGTTCGCTGCGGCCGGTGCTGCTGGTTGGGCTGTCGCTGCTGATTGGCTGCGCGGTGGCGCTGAGCGTGACCGACCTGGTCTTTGGCAAGGTGCATCTGCTCACCCTGGTGTTTGGTGCCAGCCTGGTCGGCGTGGCAGAGGACTACGGCATCCACTACTTTGCTTCGCGCCAGGGTGCACCCGGCCGCGCACCGCATGCGCTGATGCGTGGCCTGCTACCCGCGCTCTGGCTAGCGCTGGGCACCAGCGCCATCGCCTATGTGGCTTTGGGCATGGCAGCCTTCCCCGGCCTGCGCCAAATGGCCTTGTTCTCGGTGGTCGGCCTGGCGGCGGCGATGCTGACGGTGATTTGCTGGTTCCCCTGGCTGGACCGTGGCCAGGTGGCGGGCAATGCGGCTGCGCAGTGGATCGGCAGGACCATGTGGTGGTGGCCGCGCTGGCGATCGGCACTGCCCTGGTCACTGGCGCTGTGCGCGCTGGCGCTGCTGTGGATCACGCAGGGCCATCTGCTGCAGCCGCGCGACGATGTGCGCCAACTGCAGAACAGCTCGCCCCAGCTGCTGCAGCAGCAGATACAGGTCAGCCAGATGCTGGGACTGCCCAGCCCGGCGCAGTTCTACCTGGTCAAGGCAGCAAGCCCTGAGGCCTTGCTGCAGCAGGAAGAGGCACTGAAGGAGCGGCTGGATGCACTGGTCGCGCAGCAGCACATCGCAGGCTACAGCGCCGTCTCGGACTGGGTGCCATCGCAGCAGATGCAGCAGCGCAACGCCCAGCTGGCGCAGCATGCCAACCAGGTGGTGCTGGCTGGTGTGAACGCACAGCTCGGTGAGGCCTTCGAGGCGTCGGCGGCGGTCAGCCCGCAGGAGCCGCTGACGCTGCAAGCCTGGCTGGCACAACCGATATCGGCTGCTGCGCGCCCGCTGTGGCTGGGTGAGCACGATGGAGCCTACCGCAGCATGGTGATGTTGCGCGGAGTGCGTGGCCAGGCAGCCTTGCCGGCGCTGGAGGCCGCTGCCCAAGGCCTGACCGCCGTGACCTGGGTGGACAAGCCGGCGGAGATTTCTGAATTGCTGCAGCGCTACCGCATCTCGATGACCGAGCTGCTGGTGGTGGGCCATCTGCTGGTGCTGGCTGCCCTTTGCCTGCGCTTTGGCCGCAGCGCCTGGCGTGCCTGGCTGCCGACGGTGCTGGCCAGCCTGGCTGTCGTCATCACCATGGCACTGATGGGCGAGCCCTGGCAGCTGTTCAATGTGCTGGCGCTGATGCTGCTACTGGGCGTAGGCATTGACTACGGCATCTATTTACAGGAACACGAGAACGATCCGCAGGCCTGGCTGGCGGTGGTCATCGGCGCTGCCAGCACCTGGCTGTCGTTTGGTCTGCTGGGGCTGTCGCAGACGCCAGCATTGCGCGCCTTTGGCGTGACCTTGATGCTGGGCCTGCCGATGGTGCTGCTGCTGGCGCCGCTGTTCCGTGCGGAAGCCGCGCCGCTGCCTGCGGCTGAGAAAGGATGAACGGCCTATGGGCAAGATAGAGCAAACAGAGATTGTGATCATCGGTGCCGGCCCTTCCGGGGCGGTGGCTGCAGGTCTGCTGCGCAAGCAGGGCCGCCAGGTGCTGGTGATCGAGAAAGAGACTTTTCCGCGCTTTTCCATCGGCGAGAGCCTGCTGCCCCAGAGCATGCAGTACCTCGAGGAAGCAGGCATGCTGCAGGAGGTGGTCGAGGCCGGCTTTCAGCACAAGAATGGCGCTGCCTTTGCGAAGGGGGCGTTGTGCAGCGATTTTGACTTTCGCGACAAGTTCTCGCCGGGCTGGGGCACCACCTACCAGGTGCCGCGCGGGCAGTTTGACAAGCTGCTGGCCGATGCTGCAGAAAAGGCCGGCGCCGAGATCCGCTACGGCCATGCGGTGACGGCTGTAGATGTGGACGCTGAGCGGCCCCTGGTACAGGTGCGCGGCGAAGGCGGTGAGAACTACGCCGTCAGTGCGCGCTATCTGCTCGATGCCAGTGGTTTTGCGCGCACCCTGCCGCGCCTGCTGGGCCTGGAGCGGCCGTCTGATTTTCCGGTGCGTGGGGCCTTGTTCACGCACGTTGAGGACCGCATCGCGCTGGAGGACATGGACCGGCACAAGATCCTCATCACCGTGCATCCCGAGCACCACGGGGTCTGGTTCTGGACCATTCCGTTCTCCGACGGCCGCAGCTCGCAAGGGGTAGTCGCTACGCCGGACTACCTGGCGCGCTACCCAGGCACTGAAGTCGAACGTCTGCGCGCCATTATTGCCGAGGTGCCTACGCTGGCCAAGGTGCTGCGCCAGGCCGTATGGGATACGCCCGGGCGTTCGCTGACGGGCTATGCAGCCAATGTCACCTCGCTGTGGGGCAAGAACTATGCGCTGCTGGGCAATGCGGGTGAGTTTCTCGACCCCGTCTTCTCCAGCGGCGTGACGATCGCGATGAGGTCGGCCAGCCTGGCCGCCCACTGCATCGGCCGTGCCTATCAGGGCGAGACGGTGGATTGGCAGGCGAACTATGCGCTGCCCCTGCAGGCCGGTGTCGACACCTTCCGGGCCTTTGTAGCTGGGTGGTACGAGGGGGGCTTTCAGGATGTGATCTTCCATGACCAGCACGCGCCGGAGATTCGCCGCATGATCGCCTCCATCCTCGCCGGCTATGCCTGGGACCGCAGCAATCCCTATGTGGCCAAGCCCCAGCGTCGCCTGGATGTATTGCGCCAGCTGTGCCAGCAGACCGTGCCGGAGGTGGTGGCATGAAGGCGCTGGGCATGCTGGGCATGGCTCTTTTGCTGGCCGGTTGCGCGCTGCAGCCAGCGCCGCAGCGGGAATCCACGGCCCAAGCAGCCCATGCATCGCCCCGGCTGGCGCTGGCGCTGGCGCCGGCAGCCTTGGGTTGCTCGGCGGCGGTGCAGCAGCGCCTGACGGTGCAGCCCCCGGGCCAGGCTACGAAGGAACTCGAAGCCTTGCTGGAAGTGGATGCGCACAGCATGAAGCTGGCGATCCTGAACTTGGGCCAGATGGTGGGCACGCTGGAATGGAATGGTGTGCAGCTCCAGCCCCAGCTGTCACGCTGGTGGCCGGCGGTGCTGGAGCCCGAGCAGGTGCTCAGCGATGTGCAGCTGGCGTTCTGGCCGCCCCAGGCGATTTCGGCCGCGCTGCCCGAGGGCTGGTCCTTGGCAGTGTCTGCAGCCGGGCGGGTGTTGCAGTACCGGGGCAGCGAGCGGGTGAGGGTACGCGCTGCAGGTGCTAATGCCCTGGAGCTGGTGTACCAGCAGGGCGCCTGGTCGCTGCGTATCGACAGCCCGGGCGGTGCCGATCTGTGCAGCAACGCGGCGGAGGCACCATGACGGCTGCCACGGTCTATCTAAATGCAAGCTCAGCGATCAGCGCGGTCGGTGGCACGCCGGAGGCATTGCGTGCCAACCTGTTTGCGCCGGCCTTGCCGCCGACCTTGACGGCCACCGAGGCCTATTCGCCTGGGCGGACGCTGATGCTGGGCTGCCTGCCGGCGGATGCCGTGCTGCCGGCGCTGGACTTTGCACCGCCTCAGCAGCGGTCGCGCAACAACGCCCTGGCTTGGGCGGCCATGCTGCCACTGCGCCCGCGCATCGATGCGCTGGTGGCGCGTTGCGGACCGCAGCGGGTGGCGCTGATCGTCGGCACCAGCACCGGCGGCCTGGACGAAGGGGCGTTGGCTGCAGACAGCTACCGTTGCACCGGGGCTTTCCCCCCCGGTTTTGACTACGCCGTGCAGGAGCTGGGCAATGTGGCCGCGTTTCTGGCCTCCGCGCTGGGCGTTGCTGGCCCCGCCCATGTGATCTCGACAGCGTGTTCCTCCGGTGCCAAGGCCCTGGCCAGTGGTGCAAGGCTGCTGCGTGCTGGGATGGTGGATGCGGTGATTGCCGGCGGTGTGGATGCGCTCAGCCCGTTCACAGTGGCCGGCTTCAGTGCGCTGGAGGCGGTGTCCGCCCAGCGCTGCAATCCGCTGTCCCTGTACCGGCAAGGCATCAACCTGGGCGAAGCAGCTGCCTTTTTTGTGATGACGCGCGACGCCGGGCCGGTGCGGCTAGCGGGCTGGGGCGAGAGCCAGGATGCGCACCACATGTCTGCGCCTGACCCGAGCGGGCGCGGGGCGCTGTCGGCCATGCAGCAGGCGCTGCAAGGTGCCGGCATGCAGCCAGCCGCGCTCGATTACATCAATCTGCATGGCACGGCCACGCCACACAACGACGCGATGGAAAGCCTGGCGGTGCATGCGCTGGTAGGCGAGGGCTGCGCGGTCAGCTCCACCAAGCCGCTCAGCGGCCACAGCCTGGCTGCCGCAGGTGCGCTGGAGGCCGCCTTTTGCTGGCATGTGCTGCATGACAATCCGCAGGGTCGTTTGCCCGTGCATTGGTGGGATGGTGAGCCCGACCCGGCCCTGCCGGCGCTGCAGGTGGTGGGGCCGCAAACGGCCCTGGGCTGCGCGCCGCAGGCGGTGCTGAGCAACTCCTTTGCCTTTGGCGGCAGCAATTGCGCGCTGCTGTTGGCGGCGGGCTGACCCATGGACGAACCACAAGCAATGACTGAGATGCTGCCCATCGAGAACTATGTACCCCACCGTGGCGCGATGCTGCTGATCGACCGCCTGCTGGCGGCCGACGCAGACGGTGCGACCGCCGAGCTGCAGGTGCCGCGCGACGGTCTCTTTCTGCAGGACGAAGGAATGCCCGCCTGGGTGGGGCTGGAGTACATGGCGCAGACCGTAGCGGCCTGGGCCGGATGGCGTGCGTTGCAGGCCGGTCTGCCTGTGAAACTGGGCTTTTTGCTCGGCACGCGCAAGTTCGAGGCCACGGCACTTTTCTTTGCGCCAGGCACCCGGCTGCAGGTGCAGGCGCAGTGCGAACTGATTGCAGAAAACGGACTGGGCATGTTTGCATGCAGCATCCGTGCGGACGGCCAGGTGTATGCCACGGCCCGCATTTCGGTCTTTGAACCTGAAGACGGCAGTGCCTACGTGCAGGCGCTGCAAACGACTGAGAATTGAATGACAACCCAATCCCTCTCCAAGGGCACCGTGTTGGTGACCGGCTCCAGCCGAGGCATAGGCCGGGCTATAGCGCTGCGACTGGCGCGCGATGGTTTTGACCTGGTCGTGCACTGCCGCAGCGGCCTGGCGCAGGCGCAAGCGGTCGTGCACGATATCGAGGCGCTAGGCCGCACCGCCCGCTTGCTGCAGTTTGACGTGGCCGACCGCAGCGCAGCCAGTGCCGCGCTGGAGGCCGATATGGCAGAGCACGGTGCCTACTACGGCGTGGTCTGCAATGCCGGCATTGCGCGCGATGGTGCCTTTCCGGCGATGACCGGCGAGGACTGGGATGCTGTGGTGCACACCAATCTGGATGCCTTCTACAACGTGCTGCACCCGGTCGTCATGCCGATGGTGCGCAGACGTGCGGCCGGGCGCATCGTCACCTTGGCATCGGTGTCGGCCTTGATGGGCAACCGGGGACAAACCAACTACAGCGCCGCCAAGGCGGGGGTGATCGCGGCCACCAAGTCGCTGGCCATCGAGCTGGCCAAGCGCGACATCACCGTCAACTGCGTGGCTCCCGGGCTGATCGACACCGAGATGGTCAGCGGAGAAGTGCTGGCGCACGCGATGGACATGATCCCCATGCGCCGCATGGGGGCGGTGGATGAGGTCGCTGGGGTGGTGGCCTTTTTGATGGGGCCGGATGCGTCCTATGTGACCCGGCAAGTCATATCAGTCAATGGAGGCATGCTGGGATGAGCAATGACAACCACAGCGCCAAGCGCCGTGTCGTGGTGACGGGCATCGGCGCCCTGAGCCCGCTGGGCCATGATTGGCAGACCGTCCGGCATCAGCTGCACAGCGGACGCAATGCGATCCGCGTGATGCATGAGTGGCAGGACATCGAAGGCCTGAACACCCAGCTGGGCTGTACCGTGCCTGAGTTTGCACTGCCCGCGCACTATAACCGCAAGACCTTGCGCAGTATGGGCCGGGTGGCGCTGATGGCCACCCGCGCAAGCGAGCTGGCACTCGAGAATGCCGGTCTACTGGGCCACCCGCTGCTCAGGAGCGGGAGTATGGGCGTGGCCTATGGTTCCTCGGCGGGCACGCCAGCGGCCATTGGTGATTTTGGCCGCATGATCATGGACCGCACTACCGAGGGCATCAACGCCAATACCTACATCAAGATGATGTCGCACACGGCTGCGGTCAACATCGGCGTGTTCTTTGGCTTGACGGGCCGGGTGATCACCACCTCCAGCGCCTGCACCTCCGCCAGCCAGGGTATTGGCTATGCGTTCGAGGCGATCCAGAGCGGCAAACAATTGGCCATGCTGGCCGGCGGCGCCGAGGAGCTTGATGCCACGCAAGCGGCGGTCTTTGACACGTTGTTTGCCACCAGCGTGAAGAACGACACGCCCGGGCTGACGCCACGGCCCTTTGATGCCGGGCGCGATGGCCTGGTGCTGGGAGAGGGCGCCTGCACCTTTGTGCTGGAGGAGCTGGCGCATGCGACAGCGCGGGGAGCGCCCATCATCGCCGAGCTGATTGGCTTTGGCACCAACTGCGACGGCACGCATGTGACCCATCCCAACCCGGCCACGATGGCGCAGGCCATGCGGCTGGCACTGCAGGATGCGGAACTGACGCCCCCAGACATCGGCTATGTGAATGCGCACGGCACCGCCACCGAACAGGGCGATATCGCCGAGTCGGCCGCGACCTTCGATGTCTTTGGCGACCGGGTGCCGGTGAGCACGCTCAAGGGCTTCATGGGCCATACCTTGGGCGCCTGCGGCTCACTGGAGGCCTGGATGACCCTGGAGATGATGCACGAGGGCCTGTTTGCCCAGAACGCGAACCTCGACCGGGTGGACGAGCGCTGCGCTGCACTCGACTACATCACCGGCCAGCCCCGGGCCATCGGTACCGATGTGGTGATGAGCAACAACTTTGCCTTTGGTGGCATCAATACCTCGCTGATCTTCAGGCGCTGGATGCCCTGAGTTCGTCCTCTACCCATCCACAACTCGGAAATGAGAAAAACATGAACCTCTTAAAAACCTCCAGCTGCATTCTGGCCTTGGCACTGTGCTCCGGCGCTGCCATGGCGCGCCAGGCAGTTTTGATTGACCACCCAAAGATTCTCTTGCTGGCCGATGGCCCGCCGCTGACCGAACAACAGGTACGCGCCAGAATCATCAATGCCGCGCAGAACATTGGCTGGCAAGCCACCAAGGATGATCCTGGCCATATGGAGCTGATGTATGACAAGGCCGGCCAGTACCAGGCATACATCGAGGTGAACTACGACGCAGCGGGCTTTGACATCAACTATTTGCGTAGCAACAACCTGAACTATGAGGAGCGCGACGGCCAGCGCAGGATCCACCCGGGCTACAACCGCTGGATCAAGAACCTGAACAAGCAGATCAGCGCGCCCGTGGCGCCCGTACCCGCTGCACCAGGAGCTGAACAATGAACGCCCTGGAATTTGCCTGCGCGCTGCTGCTGGCCTGTGGCAGCCTGGGCGCTGCCCATGCGCGCGATACCCGTTTGCTGGTACCGCTGGAGGAAGTCATCCAGATGGGTCTGGCCGATGGCAAGCTCGATGGCAGTGTCACCTTCCACCTGTCTGGCGCTGCGGCCCCGGCCGTCAAGGAAGCGCTGGGCGATGATGTCTCCAACAAAAAAACCAATGGCGTCGGCAAGGACGACCTGACCGCCTGCCGCTGGGCTGCGCTGTCGGCGCTGATGGCTTTCCAGGCGTCTGCCAAGAAACGGGGAGCCGACGCGGTGGTGGATATGCACAGCGTGTACAAGGGCAACACCGTCAAGGACCCCGTCAACTTTGAATGCCATGCGGGCAACATTGTTGTGGGTGTGGCCCTCAAGGGCAGCTACGCCAAGACGCGTTAAAGCGGGAATGCTTCTGTGTCCCATCGGCTGCTGCTGGTCTCACAGGCCTCGTTGGAGGGCGCGGTGCAGGCCAGTGCACCGCCGCAGTGGTTGAGCGCCTCGGAGCAGGCGCGCCTGGCGCAGATGGCGGCACCGGCGCGCCGCGCCGAGTTCATCGCCTGCCGCTATGCGCTGCGGTTGCTGCTCGCGGGCGACCAGGAACGGTTTGCCGAATGGTCGCTGGAGGCGCCGGCCGGGCAGCCGCCGCGTCTTTCAGCAAGCACAGGCGCGGGCTTGCATTTGTCACTGTCCCACAGCCATGGCTGGATCGCCTGCGCGCTGGCGCCTGAGCCGGTCGGCATCGATATGGAGCTGATCACCCGCAGGCCGGCCAGCGCCATCGCTGACCTGGCCCAGCTGGCCTGCACACCGAACCAGCGCAAGGAGTTGGCGCAGATCGCCAGCCTTGAACAGTGCCAGCAGCGCTTTGTGCAGCTCTGGAGCCTGAAGGAGGCCTGGTTCAAGCTGCGCGGGACGGGGGTGGACTTTGCCATGCTGCCGCGCCTGGTCTGCCAGCCAGCCCCCGCTGCAGCCGTGCAAGGCGCTGTGGACGGTGCCCATGCCTGGGCATGGGTGACAGCGACGCCTGCTGGCCAAGCGGCAATAGTGTCGGTATGCACCCGCAGTCCCGTCGCGCACTGGGCGCTGCATGCGCAGTCCCATCTGCCGCTGCCTGCAGCCCAGCGCTTTTGCATCGGCTTGTTGGGCTCAGTCTGAGGTTTAAGCAATACCGCCATTGGCGCGCAGCACCTGGCCGTTGATCCAGCCGGCGTTCTTGCTGGCCAGAAATGCAACCACGGCGGCGATGTCTTCGGGCTCGCCCAGGCGCTCCAGCGGAGGCATCTTGGCAAAGTGTTCGATCTGCGCTTCGCTCTTGCCGGCAAAGAACAGCTCGGTCGCGACCGGGCCCGGGGCCACTGCATTGACGGTGATCTGGCGGCCGCGCAGCTCTTTGGCAAACACGCGGGTAAAAGCCTCCACTGCGGCCTTGCTGCCGTTGTAGGTGGCGTAGCCGGGCATGTTCAGCGCCAGCGCGGTGGTCGAGAGGTTGATGATGCGCCCGCTGTCGTTGAGGCGCGTGGCTGCCTCGCGCAGCGTGTTGAACACGCCCTGGGTATTGATTGCAAAGGTTTTGGCAAACAGCGCGTCGCTGGTTTCGGCCAGGGGGCTGGTGGTCAGCACGCCGGCGTTGTTGACGAGCACATCAATCTTGCCCAGTTGCTGCTCGACGGCGCCGAACATGGCCTGGACCTGCTCTGCCTGCGAGATATCGGCGCGGATGGCCATCGCCTGGCCACCTTCTTGCACCAGCGTCTGGGCCAGTGCCTCGGCCTCTTGCGCGTTGCTGGCGTAGTTGATGGCGATGGCATGGCCCTCTTGGGCCAGGCGGCGGGCAATGGTGGCACCGATGCCGCGCGATGCGCCAGTGATCAGGGCGATGGATGTAGGCTTGGTCATGTCTGTTTTCCTGTCGTTGATGGAATGGCTGGATTTTTCACTATTCCATTCAAAAGATCATTGCCCTGATTTGAATTTTATAATTCGGTTTACTTTAATAATTACCGGACGCTGCAGCGTCCCTTTGGCCCATGGACCGCTTTCAGGAGATGCAGGTATTTGTGCGTGTGGCGGACCGCAGCAGCTTTGCGCAGGCGTCGGACGACTTGCAGATTCCGCGCGCCACGGTGACCAATCTGGTCCAGCGGCTGGAGGCGCGCGTGGGCTCGCGCCTGCTGGACCGCACCACGCGCCAGGTGCGTTTGACGCCCGAGGGCGAGGATTATTACCGCCGCTGCACCCGGCTGCTGGCCGATCTGCAGGAAGCGGAAAGCGCCTTTCGCCACGCGCCGCCGCAGGGCTTGCTGCGGGTCAACCTGCAGGGCACGTTGGCGCGCTACTTTGTGATGCCCCACCTGGGTGACTTTGCCAACCGCTACCCCGAGGTGCAACTGCACATGGCCGAAGACGACCGGTTGGTGGACCTGGTGCGCGAAGGGGTGGACTGCGTGCTGCGCGCTGGCAGCCTGCAAAGCTCATCGCTGATCGGGCGCCAGGTTGCGTCGCTGCGCCAAGTGACCGTGGTCAGCCGTGGCTATGCCAAGCGCCACGGCCTGCCTGCGTCGCTGGATGAACTGCCCCAGCATGCCGCCGTGGCCTATGTCTCCAGCGCCACGGGTCGGCCGGTGGCGCTGGAGTTTTGTGTGGGCAAGCAGGTGGTGGAGCGGCGCCTCAAGCCCAGCATCACCGTCAACGGCGCTGACCTGTACACCGGTGCTGCGATGGCGGGCCTGGGGATGGTGCAGGTGCCGCGCTACCGCATTGCGCAGGCGCTGGAAGAGGGCGAGCTGCTGGAGGTGCTGCCCGATCTGCCGCCGCCACCAATGCCGGTGTCGGTACTACATCCCTACAGCCGCCAGCCCTCGGCACGGGTGCGCGTGTTCATCGACTGGCTGGCAGAGCGCTTTGCGCATGTGGGTTAGCGGCCCGGCGTCCAGCGCCCGGCGGCCTGGTTGTCGCGCTCTGCCATCGCTGTGCATGGCCGCGAATCCATGCGATGATTTGTTCGATCTATAAGTTGTTTTATTAATCAAACAAACTGCTGTCGCCTACTGGGCGGGCAGATGGAGGGATAGCGATGCCAGGGTCTTCCACCTTGCACCCCCGGGTGCGCCTTTGCGCCAACGCCTGGCGCCATGCAGCGCTGGCTGCCATCGCAGGCCTGCCCTTGGCCGCTGTGGCGCAGCAGCTGCCAGCACCCGCCGAGGAGGGCGCCACCGGCGCCTGGGCTGTTCAGCTCACGCCCTATGTCTGGGCCAGTGGGGTGGGGGGTGATCTGCGGCCTTTCCGGGGCGACAGTGTGGTGTCGATGGACAAGTCGTTTTCCGACGTGATGAAGGACCTGGATGCCGCATTCTTTCTGACCGGCTATGCCCGCAAGGACCGCCTGGTGCTGCTGGGCGACATCAGCTACTCGTCCAGTTCGCGCTCGGGCAAGTTGCCGCCTAGTCTGCCGGCATCGGGCAGCTTCCGCCAGGCCTCCGCCACGTTGGCTGCGGGCTACCGTGCGGTCTTCAACGCCGATATCAACCTGGATCTGCTGGCCGGCTTGCGCGCCTGGAGCGTCAAGGCCTCGGTCGATGTGGCGGGCGGCCTGGTGCAGGCCTCGCCCGAGAAGCGCTTTGTCGACCCTGTCCTTGGCCTGCGCGCCCATATCCCCATTGCGCCGCGCTGGTCGGCTATTGCCTATGGCGATGTGGGTGGCTTTGGCCTAGGGTCGCGGGCCACGCACCAGGTCGCTGCCACCGTCAACTACCAGTGGAGCGAGCAGGCCTTTGTCTCGCTGGGCTACCGGGTGCTGACCCTGGACTACCGCCGGGGTGGCACGCGCATCGATGTGACGATGGCCGGGCCTTTGCTGGGGGCCACCTGGCGCTTTTAGGTTCCGCGCATAAAAAACCGGCACACAGCCTGGGGCGCTGTGTGCCGGTTTGCTCTTTTGCGCTGTTGCCTGCCGGGCAAGGGCTTGCTCAGGCAGGCCCGGGTCTTAGCGGTTGGACCGGGTCGCAATGCCCGCCACCACATGGGCAGGCGCTTCGGTGTAGCGCTTGAACTCCATCGTGTAGGTGGCACGGCCCTGCGTCATCGAGCGCAGCTGCGTGGCATAGCCAAACATCTCGGACAACGGAACCTCGGCCTTGATGCTCTTGCCGCCACCGGCAATGTCGTCCATGCCTTGCACCATGCCCCGGCGCGACGACAGGTCGCCCATCACGGTGCCGGCATAATCTTCCGGCGTTTCCACTTCGACCGCCATCATCGGCTCCAGGATGACCGGGTTGGCCTTCTTCATGCCTTCCTTGAAGCCGAAGATGGCCGCCATCTTGAAGGCCTGCTCGGACGAGTCCACATCGTGGTACGAACCAAAGGTCAGGCGCACGCGCACATCCACCACCGGGTAGCCGGCCAGCACGCCGGTCGTCAGTGCCTCGCGCACCCCCTTCTCCACAGCGGGGATGTACTCGCGTGGCACCACACCGCCCTTGATCTCGTCGACAAACGCAAAGCCTTCGCCGGACTCCATTGGCTCCAGGGTGAAGACCACATGGCCATACTGGCCCTTGCCGCCGGACTGGCGCACAAACTTGCCGTCCACATCCTTGACCGTATTGCGGATGGTTTCGCGGTAGGCCACCTGGGGCTTGCCCACATTGGCTTCCACGTTGAACTCCCGCTTCATCCGGTCCACGATGATCTCCAGATGCAGCTCGCCCATGCCGGCAATGATGGTCTGGCCCGATTCCTCATCGGTGCGCACGCGGAAAGAGGGGTCCTCAGCGGCCAGGCGCGACAGGGCGATACCCATCTTTTCCTGGTCGGCCTTGGTCTTGGGCTCGATCGCTTGCGCAATGACGGGCTCAGGGAAGGACATGCGCTCCAGGATGATCGGCGCGCTCGGGTCGCTCAGGGTCTCGCCGGTCGTCACCTCTTTGAGGCCCACACAGGCGGCAATGTCGCCGGCGCGGATCTCATCGATTTCCTGGCGCTCATTGGCATGCATCTGCACGATGCGGCCAATGCGCTCCTTGCGGCCTCGGATCGGGTTGTAGACCAGGTCGCCCTTGCTGAGCACGCCCGAGTAGACGCGCACAAAAGTCAGCTGGCCCACAAATGGGTCGGTCATCAGCTTGAAGGCGAGGGCAGAGAACTTCTCGCCATCGTCGGCGCGGCGCGTCAGCACCGTGCTGTCGTTCTCGTCTTCACTGTGGCCAGTCACCGCAGGCACATCCAGCGGCGACGGCATGAGCTCGACCACGGCGTCCAGCAAGCGCTGCACACCCTTGTTCTTGAAGGCCGAGCCACACAGCATGGGCTGGATCTCGGTCGCAATCGTGCGCAGGCGCAAGCCGGCAATGATGTCGGCCTCGGGCAGGTCACCGTCGTTCAGGTACTTGTCGGTCAGCGCTTCGCTGGCTTCGGCCGCAGCTTCCACCATCTTGGTACGCCATTCCTGCGCAGAGGCCTGCAGCTCGGCGGGGATGTCCCGGTACTCGAACTTCATGCCCTGCGAGGCCTCGTCCCAGATGATGGCCTTCATCTTGATCAGGTCGATCACGCCGGAGAACTCGGCCTCGGCGCCAATCGGAATCACGATGGGCACAGGGTTGGCCTTCAAGCGGTCCACCATCATCTGGCGCACGCGGAAGAAGTCCGCACCAATGCGGTCCATCTTGTTGACAAAGGCCAGGCGTGGCACCTTGTACTTGTTGGCCTGGCGCCAGACGGTTTCGGACTGCGGCTGCACGCCGCCCACCGAGTCATAGACCATCACGGCGCCGTCGAGCACGCGCATGGAGCGCTCGACCTCGATCGTGAAGTCCACGTGACCGGGGGTGTCGATGATGTTGATGCGGTGCGCCGGGAAGTTGCGTTCCATGCCCGACCAGAAGGCCGTTGTCGCTGCCGAGGTGATCGTGATGCCGCGCTCTTGCTCCTGGGCCATCCAGTCCATCGTGGCGGCGCCATCATGCACCTCGCCCAGCTTGTGGCTCACCCCGGTATAGAACAGGATGCGCTCGGTCGTCGTGGTTTTTCCGGCATCGATGTGCGCAGAGATGCCGATGTTGCGATAGCGTTCTATGGGGGTATGGCGGGCCATGTTGACCTCCTTGGGTCGGTATATCAGCTGGATTCAGCTGCATGTTACAGCCCTGTGCGCTCCCACTTTGCGACATCCGGTGCCTTCAGGACAGCACCGGCACAGGGCCAGAAAAGAGCGATATTAATAGTACGAAGACAATCGTACTGTCGTCATGGGTATTGGCGGTTTGGTGACAATAGCGCCCATCGGGCTGTCAGCCCTGCTGACCCAGGCAGAATGACGGCCTTTTACCCGGCCCGACGGGTCGATCGATGCGCGCCACTGTGGCGCCTGGACTCCGATGATTCCTCACCACCCTGAATCTGCGCAGATTCATCTGGAAAATGTGCTCACCGCGCTGGGCAACCCCACCCGGCTGGCAGTGGTGCGCGTGCTGGCCGATGGCCAGGAGCGCAGCTGCACGGCGCTGCTGCGCGACCAGACCAAGTCCACGATGACGCACCACTGGCGCGTGCTGCGCAGCAGCGGCGTGATCTGGCAGCGCCCTGCGGGGCGCGAAAACCTGTTGTCGCTGCGGCGCGAAGACCTCGATGCACGCTTTCCCGGCCTGCTCGACGCGATACTGTCGGCCACGCGCAGCGATGCGCTGACCGATGCCAGCACGGCCTGGAGTGAGCGCAGCTGAGCCATTGCCCATACGAGCCCGGTTTTTAGATTTTGGGATGGATGGAGAAGCGCAGCATGCAAGACGCCAAGGCGCTGGTACTTTTTTCGGGTGGACAGGATTCCACCGTCTGCCTGGCTTGGGCATTGAGCCGTTATGCCCATGTGGAAACGATTGGCTTCGACTACGGCCAGAACCACCGGGTGGAGCTGGAATGCCGCAGCACGGTGCTGGCTCACTTGCGCGCGCAGTTCCCGCACTGGGCGGCAAAGCTGGGGGATGACCACCTGCTGAACATCGATGTGCTCGGCCAGATCAGCGATACGGCGCTGACCACGGATGCCGCACTGGCCTACCAGGCCGATGGCCTGCCCAATACCTTTGTGCCGGCGCGCAACCTGGTCTTTTTGACCCTGGCCTCTGCGGTGGCCTACCGCCGCCAGTGCACGGTGCTGGTGGGCGGCATGTGCGAGACCGATTTCTCCGGTTACCCCGACTGCCGCGACAACACGATGAAAGCCATGCAGGTGGCGCTGAGCCTGGGCCTGGGCCGGCAGCTGGTGGTGGAGACGCCGCTGATGTGGATCGACAAGGCCGCGACCTGGCAGCTGGCGCAGGACCTGGGCGGCGACGCGCTGACCGCGCTGGTGCAGGAAGACACCCACACCTGCTACAAGGGCGACCGCAGCGAGCGCCATGACTGGGGCTATGGCTGTGGCGAATGCCCGGCCTGTGCGTTGCGCGCCCAGGGTTTCGCCCGGTGGAAGCAGGGCGCCTAGGTCCTCCATGCCGCCCTAGCGCGGCGCCACCAGCGGCGCCTTGCGGTTGGCCATCGCCCGCTCGAACAGCGCCATGAAGCGGGGCGCCACCTTGGCGATGTGGTAGGCCTTGCCGGTCTCCAGCGCCGCCTGGGCATAGCGCTGGCGCCGGGCTGGGTCGTTGCGCAGCTGCCGTATCGCGTCGATCCAGTCGTCGTCGTTGTCGGGCAGCAAGAGGCCGTTGACGTTGTGGGCAATCAGCTCGGGCGCAAAGCCCCAGTTGGAGCCAATCACACAGCCGCCGCGTGCCAGGATCTCCATCAGGCCCCAGTTGGCCACGCCATAGCGCAGCGGGTAGAGGAAGAGATCGACCTCGGCCAGCAGCGCCGAGAACTGCCCATAGGGCAGGTGGCCGGGGAACTCGATCACATCCGCCGCAGGGTAGACCTTGAGCAGATGGTCGCGAAAACTCTCCACCTTGCCGCCGTAGCGCCGCTCCACCCATTGCTGCTCATAGCCGTAGGTGGAGGCCTTGGCATCGCCGATGGCGATGAAGCGGGTGTTCTGGCCATCGCCTTCGCGCACCATGCGGTCCACCAGCCGGATATAGGTCTCCAAGCCCTTGGCACTGGACAGATCCCGCGCCGAGAAGGCGATCGTGAAAGGCTTGTCGGCACGGCCTGCCCCATCTGCTGCTTCGCTGGCCGCGCCCCAATTGCGCAGCGGCGGCTGGATGTCAAAGCCTTCGAACTGCACCGCAATGCGGTCCTGCAGCAGCGCGGGGAACATCGAGCGCGCATAGGCGCTGGGCACGATGGTCAGGTCGCTGCACAGCACCTGGTGAAAGCTCAGCATCTCGGTGTTGCGGTCGCCCAGGCGCTGCGCCTGGTCGGGCGGGTAGGCGGCATCCCAGCCATGGGCCAGGTAGCTGGGAAACTCGATGTAGCTGATGATGGCGGCGTCCAGCTCGCCATACAGCCAGTTGGGCGCGCCCCACAGCGAATGGGCGACCACCACATCGATCTTGCGGCCTTGCGCGGCCTCAAAGTCTTCCAGCGCCTTGAGCACGCCCCGGCAGATGCGCGCCGAGCGCTCGACCTTGTCCGAGTAGTAGTAGCTCTGGGGGCCGACGATCAGTCCATCGGGCTGGAAGGACAGCAGGTGGTCGCAGTGCTTGTCATGGTTGGCCTTGTGGCCGGGTGTGGTCATGAACCACGCATCGGCCAGGCCCTGGGCCCGCAGGTAGCTGCACAGCAGGCTGTACTGGCTCGGGTACACCGCGCCTACAAAAACGATCAGGGGTTTGTCTGTCATGGTCGGCCAAGGCTGGGTTTGCAGGGTCACAGGGGCAGGTTATCGTTGGCTTGCGCGGCGGCTGGTGCCAGCGGCACCAGCGGTTCACCGTCCGAGATCTGGTACTTGCGCATCTTCTCCCACAGCACCTTGCGGCTGATACCCAGTTGCTGCGCGGTGTGCTGGCGCCGCCAGTCGTTGGCATGCAAGGCCTCGATGATGCGGTTGCGCTCCTCCAGGTCCCAGTTGCTGCGGTCGGCCAGCAGCGGTTCGGCGGCATGGGGCTCCAGCGGAAAGGTGGTGGCCGACAGGCTCTGGGCCTGCAGCAGCAGCCGCTCGGTGGCGCCACCGGCATGCCAGTCCTGGGTCTGGCGGGCGGCCACGCCAACGCGCTCGGCCAGGTTGCGCAGTTCGCGCACATTGCCGGGGAAATACATTTGCGCAATCGCGTCGAGGATGAACATCGGCGGCCCACCCAGGCGTTCCATCATCTCCTCGCCCACCACCTTGCGCAGGATGCTGTTGAAGATGGCCAGCTTGTCGGCCTCGCCACGCTCTTCCAGGCTGGGCATCTGCAGCTCGATCACCGCCAGGCGAAAGAACAGATCCGCCCGGAAGCGCCCGGCATGCACCAGCTCGCGCAGCGATTTGTTGGTGGCCGCCACCAGGCGAAAATCCAGCGCCACCGGCGACGTGGCGCCCAGCCGGGTCACCGTGCGCTCTTCGAGCACGCGCAGCAGCTTGACTTGCTGGTACAGCGGCAGATCGGCGATTTCGTCGAGAAACAGGGTGCCGCCATTGGCCTGCTCGAAAAATCCCTTGTGCGCCGTCACTGCACCGGTGAACGAGCCCTTCGCATGTCCAAAGAACAGCGACTCGAACAGGCCATCGGGGATGGCGCCGCAGTTGACGACGACAAAGGGCCCCTGGCCGTAGTGCGTATTGCGCTCATGCAGGCGCTCGGCAATGCGCTCCTTGCCGGTACCCGTCTCGCCAAAGATCAGCACGCTGTGCTCGCAGTCGGCAAAGGTGTCCACATCGCGCAGCAGCGCCAGCATGCATTCGGCCTCGGCGATGATGTCGTCGCCACGGGGCTGCTTGTGCCTGGTGCTTTGCAGCCGCCGCACAATGCGCACCAGCATCGCCCGCAGTTCCGCGCCGGTAAAGTCAAAGGGCAGCACATGGGAGTACTCGGTGGCATAGGTGCCCGGTCCTTCGCCACGCGGTTTGGCGCTGACCCACAGCACCGGCATGCCGCCAAAGTTGCCCTCGATCCCCTGGCGCGTAAATCGCGCTCCTTCCAGCACCGACACACTGACCACGGCAATGGCGTTGCCGCCCTGTGCCACCACGGGCGACAGGGTCAGGCCATCGGCGCGCACCACGTCCACATCCAAGTTGACCATGCAGCGCTCCACCCGTTCTGCAATGTCCGCTTGGCCTTCCCAGACGTAGATGACCAAATCGTTCTGATTCACGTTCTATTCCCTCGGTTCTTCATGTCGCTGCGCTCACTCCTGTCCTCATTGCACGATCTGGGCGGTGTCGCACTGAATGCCCAGCAAATCCACACTGGCGCGGCCCAGCTCGATGCCCAGGCCCTGCAGCAGCAGGTCCAGTGCGCCGCCGATGGTGTTGAGCAGCGGGGCGAGCAACGCAGTGACCACCGTGACGACCACGTTGAGCAGCGCATTGAGGCCGCCCAGCAAACCCCCCAGCAGCCCGCCCAGCAGTCCCCCCAGCACACCGTAGTACTCGGCGTTCTGAATGTCTCCAACCAAGCCTGGCACCTGCTTCAATAGGTTGCTGACCGTGGTGCCCAGCCGCAATCCGTTGGGACCACTGGATCGTTCGACATCCACCTGCATGCCGACCAGGCATTCGTCCACATTGCTGTTGTTGTAGGGGCAGGCCTGGGCATTGGGCGCCGAGGAGTAGGTGGCGCCTTGCAGCACGGACGTGGACAGCTTGCTTTGGACGCGCAGCCCGCCCAGCAGGTTGAGCAGGTTCAGGTCCACGAGCTCGGTCTTTTGGCACACGCCGTTGGCATCGAGCTGGCCAATGCAGACATCGCCAATCGCCGAGCGCACGGAGATATTGGCGCGCCGGTCATTGCGCGCGGGCGTGCACTGGATGGCTTCGAGGGTGCCGGTGCTGCGCACCAGATCCACCTGAATGGGGATGTGCACCCGAATGCCCAGCAGATTGCCCAGCAGCGCCGTCAGCAGGCCGGGGGTGCTGACATTCTTCTGCTCGCCGATATTGACGGTCAAACGCACCTGGGCACTGCGGGCCTTGGTCTGGCCATTGGCGGGGCCGATGGCGTTGCGCGGTGGTTCCACCACGGTCAGGTTGGCATCCAGAATGCCCGGCAGCCCCAGGCCCAGCGCCACGCTGTTGCTGCCATTGGCAGCGAGCAGGTGGGTGCGCACCAGGTCACCCAGGCCGATGGCGGCATCGAGCCCAGCGCCGATGGGCGAGGCCGCGCCGCCCGCAGAGATGATCGCCAGCAAGCCCTTGTCTCCCCCCAGTGGCAGCTTGACGTTCGCGATCTGGAAGGCGGCCAGGTAGGTGCGAAGATCGACCAGGGCAGCGATATCCACCCCGGCATTGAGCAGGCTGTCGCTGCCGGCCTGGATCGCGGCGTCTATCAGGTCGATCACCGAGGCATTGACGTTGGCCAGGTCATTGGGGGTGAGCAGCGCCAGGTCATTGACACCAATGGGCAGCCCCAGCACCTTGAGCAGGCCCGAGGGCGTGATCTTGGCATTGGCGATGCCGTCCTTGTCGAGCACGGTGAGGCGCTGTATATCCAGCCCCACCAGCGCGGTGATGCGCCCGAGCAGGCCATTGTTGTTGAAGCGCAGCAGCTGCGATCCGATCGAGAACGCGGCCACCGGTTCGCTGTCCTTGGCTGCGGTGGCAGCGGCGGCCACCACCCGGGAGCCGATAAAAGGCACCAGCTGCAGCACCTCGCCTTGGAGCTGCACGCGCACGGCATTCATCGGGCTGCTGTTGAGGCCAAAGCGCAGCGCATCGGCCTTGCTGCTGTCCCAGTGGCCGCAGTCAATAGTGCGCTGTTCGTTGTTCAGCGACAGGCGCATTTGGGTGGTCACGCTTTGGTTGGCCGCTGTCCGGCCCAGCCCGCAGGTCGCAGAGTTGCCGTAGGTGATGGCGTTGACGGCTTCGAGCGCGGCCACATCGGCGATACGCTGCAGATCCCGCTTGGCGTAGTACATATAGCCGATCTGCACGGTGCCCAGCAAGGTGACCAGCACGGCAGCGAGCAGCGCAAACTGCACCAGCACGGCGCCGCGCTGGGCCGCAGGTATGGGGCGTCGTAGGGAAGGGGCGCTATAGGCGGACATGGTGCTGATCCTCCTCACAGCAGCGATGCAAAGTGCACCACGCTTTTTTCATAGAGCTGCCGTGGTTCGGTGACCCAGGCGCTTTGCGTGCCGAACAGTGGCGCGAGCTGGTAGCGCAGCTCAAACGTGGCACTGCCGGTGCCTGTGCTCGGGCAGGCCGCTTGCCATTGGATGGCGCCCACCGTCAATTGGTCTGCCACCGTGCCCGGTATGTCACTGCGCTCCAGGCTGGAGCGCACCGATTGCGCCACCCGCAGCTGGATGGTGGCGCGGTTGGCCGCTGCCTGCGTGGGATGGCAGGGGTCGCTGACCCCCGCTGCCAGCACGCCCAGAATGGCGCGTGCGCCATCGCCCGCTGCCCGGGTGAGCGACTGCTGCGCCTGGAAAGCGCGCCAGTACACCGTCACGCCCAGCAGCATGACGACCATGAACACGGCAATCAGCGCGAACTCGATGGCCGCAACGCCGCGCTGGCGCCGCGGCTGCGCGCTGGTGTGCAGATACAGGCGGAGCTGCTTCATAGCATCCTCCTGTCCACCAACAGGCTCGCCTGGGCCTGCAGGCTGGCGGGCAGCAACAGGCCGAAACCGGGGATGGCCGGCGCAATGGCGCCCTGGCGGTAGTTGGCGATGCGGTAGCTGACCAGCACCAGGCAGGGGGTCTCGATATTGCAGTCCAGCGCCGGGTTCAACGCCGTGTCCTGGTTGCAGGCGGTGTCTGCCAGGTGGCAGAGCGTGAAGTTGATATCGCTCTCGGCCGGGCGCAGTTCGGCCGGCAACCAGTTGAGCGCGTTGGCCGTGGTGCGGCGCGCCTGCAGGCTGCGGAAGGCCCAGGTGGGCGGGTTGCTGCCAATGATCGTTGAGCTGGGGTAGCGCAGCGCTGCGCGGGCGCCTTCTTCGACCGCGTACTGCATCGACTGGCGCACCAGAAAGGTCAGCCCGTAGCAGACGATGCCGTAGAGCAGTGCAAAGAACACCGGGAAGATGATGGCCCACTCGAGCGCATACACCCCGCGTTGCTGGCGCGAGTGCCTGCAGCGGTGCATGGATGGGGTGGGGTGCGGGCGCATCGCGGGCTCCTGGACGGCGGGGACTTACTTTTTCACATCCAGGCCGGTCTCAAAGCGCTCGGGGATCTTGGTCTCGAAGCTCTTCAAATAGCGCTGGTAGCTGCGGCTGGCCTGCTCGCCATCAATGGGGCGAGGGTGTACGCCCGGTGATGCCGTCTGCATGGCCAGCAGGCGCTCGGTGGCATTGCCGATGACGATGGGGCGGCTGCGCCAGATGACCGGGTTCTCCAGCGACGGGTTGCTGTTCTCCGTGGCCAGTGGAATATAGGGCTGCGTGGCGGGCGAGGCGCGCTCGGGAATCTCCACCACCGGCGCTTGCCGTGTCATCTCCAGGCTGGGCACCTCGGCCTCGACCGATACCACAGCGCGGCTGGATTCGGCATGCAGGTCGAATGCCGAGAGGCCGGCACTAGCAGCCAGGCCGAGCATCAGCATGGAACGCCAGGTGGGGAGAGAAAGAGACTGAGACATGGGGTACTCCTGGTGGTGCTAAGGCGCAATGGGGCGTGCCGGGGATGCGGTGATGGGTTGGCTGTCGTTGCCAGCGGTCGTACTGCGCAGGGCCGTGGGCAAGGCAGGCCCAGGTCCCGCCGCTGGCACTTCGGATGGAGCTGCTGCCGGGGTTACAACAGGGGCAGCAGCCGGAACGGTCAGCGGGCTGGCTGCAAGCGTGGCACTGTCCACCATGGGCGCCGCCGCAAGCGGTGCGGGCGTTGGCAACTCGCCACCGTTGCGCCGGCGCATGGCGGTCTGCACCGTCTGCAACTGGGCTTGCAAGGTCTGCATCGAGTTCGCATCAATCAGCGCAGGCACATTCTTGGCAGCGGGCTGGCTGAGCCGCTGCAGCAGTTGCGAGGCCTGCGCCTTCTGGTCGCTGGCCATCAGGTAGAGCGCCAAGTTGAGCTGCACCCGCGCATTGCCGGGGGCCAGCTGCGCCGCTTGCAGCACCGGCAGATGGGCGGCCTCGGTCTGGCCATCCAGCATATGGGCATAGGCCAGGTCGCTCAGTACATCGGCATCGATGGGGTTGATCTGGCGTGCCATCTCCAGCTGCGCAATGGCGTTGGGGTACTGGCCCTGGCTGGCGTACAGCAGACCCAGGCCGCGCCGGGCACGTGCGACCGTGCTGCTGTCAGGATCGGCCAGCAAGGCCTGGTAGCCCTGTTCGGCCCATTTGCCTTGGCCGGTGTTGCGCAGCGCATCGGCGCGCATCAGCCGGATCTGCGGCTGGCTGCCGTACTGGCGCTCAAAGGCCTGCGTGTGTGCCAGCGACGCATACCACTGGTTGGCCTGCTGCATCTGGCGGATCAGGTTCAGATAGGTCTGCTGCGCATCGATCTGGGTCAGCTGCGCGGCCTTCTCCATTTGCTGCTGCGCCTGGGCGGCCGTGCTTTGCTCGGCAGCGCCATAGCCCTGCGGGCCCTTCGAGGCGCAGCCGCCCAGCAGCGCTGCGGCCAAGGCCAGCAGCGGTAGGGACCATGTTCGGGTGTTGCGGTAGGTCTGGCGCATGTTTATCGCCCTCCAATGGATGACAGGGAGCGGATCACCGCGGTAAACCCGGGGCCCGCGGTAATCACGATTAAGGCGGGAAGCAAGGTCAGCACCATCACACCGGTCATCTTGACGGTGATGGTGCCAATCTTTTCCTTGAAACTGGCCTGGCGCTTTTCACGCAGGCGCAGGCTGAACTCGCGCAGCGGCTCCTGCACGGCGCCGCCGTGCCGGTCCACCTGTACCAGCAGGTTGACCACGGCACTCATGTCGTCATCGGCCCCCAGCATGGCCAGGCGCTGCAGCGACTGCTCGCGTGTGCGGCCCGAACTGTAGAGCCGGTTGGCCAGGCCCAGCTCGGCGCTCAGCACCCGCAGCACGCTGCCAAACTCGGTCGCCAGAATGTGCAGGCTCTGGTCAATGCTCAGGCCCACGCCTTGCAGCAGGCGCAGCAGGTCCACAAACAGCGGCAGCTCCTCGACCACCTGCTTGCGCCGGTTATTGGCCTTGGAGCGCAGAATCCATTTGGGCAGCATCAGGCCCAGGCTGAACGCTGCAAAGCCATAGAACACGGCCTTCATACCTTGCGGTTGCAAAAGCAGAAGCACCAGCGCGGGCAGCAACAGGCAGAGCACGGTGCGGCAGCCCACAAAAATGAGACCACCTCGGCCAATGTCGATGCCCGCCTGCTCCATGAGTTTGCGGTCCTCTTGGGCGAACAGCGCCTTGGCCAGTCCTGTCTCCAGCCACGCCGGTGGTTGGAGGCGTTCGAGCACCTGCTGGGCTGCTTCTTGCTCAGTCTGAACTGCCGAGGTAACCAGCGGCTGCAGCCCCGGCATCGGGAACGGCTGTACTACCGCCGCCGCCATGGCCTCGCGCTGCTGCAGCAACTGTGCCACCCGCTGTCCGGTGCGTTCGGCGCGGTGCTGGCGCAGCAGCAGCCTGCCGGCAAGTATCAGCAGACCCAGTGCAGCGAGCGCCAGGCTGGCGATCCACAGTTGGTCGGCGTTCATAGGCACTTCCTTGCGCTGGACATGTGCGCAGACCGAGATGCGTCGTGGCGGTCTAGATGGCAAATGGATCGGAACATCTTGGGCCTTCCTTACTTCAGGCGTGCCAGCCGGTACAGCAGGAAAGAACCAAATACCTCCAGGCCGGCTGCGGCAAAAATCATCTTCTGACCGGTGCCGTCGTTCCACATGCGCATGAAGTAGCCTTGGTTGAGCAACAGGATCAAGGTGCCGACAATGATGGGTAGCAAAGCCAGCACCCAGGCGGACAGACGCACCTCGGCCGACAGCGCATGCAGTTCGCGCTCCGCCGATTGGCGGTCGCGGATATAGGCCGATACGCGTTCCAGCACCTGGTCCACCCGGCCGCCATAGCGCGTGCTCATGCGGAACACGGCGGCGAGCAGGCCAAATTCGGGCAGTTTCCAGGTGCGCTCCAGCTGCGTCATCGCCTGGCCCAGGTCGGGCGAGACGCTGAGCGAGGCATTGACATGCTGCAAGGCGCTGCCCAGCGGCTCGGGCACATTGCCGCTGGCAAACTGGAAGGCCGCGTGGGGCGAGTTGCCGATCGAGATCAGGCGCACCATATTGTCCAGAAAGCCGGGCAGCAGCGAGAGCATCTTGGCGCGGCGCTTGCTCACCCGGTGCCAGATGCCAAACCAGGTCAGCAAAGCATAGACCCCCAGCACCATCATTCCCAGCAAGGCGCCTGCTTGCAGTGCAACCACAAATGCGAGTACCAGGCCCAGCCCGGCGATCATCACCAGGCCACGCGGGCTGATGCCCCAGGCGCCATAGCCCAGGTGGTCATACAGCCACTGCCGTGCTGACGCCGAGCTGCCGGGTGCGCCCGCCAAGGCTGTGGAGGCGCGCGGATCGGCCACCATGCCAGGCACCGGTGCTGCCGCAACGCTGGCCATCAGATCGCGCTGGATATCGCGGCTGCGCTGCAGGTGGCCGGTAATCGATTGCCGCGCCTGCTGCTGGCGCGCACGGGAGAACAGCCACAGCGCCAGGGCCAGCAGCGCGCAGGCGAGGGCGGCGATGACCAGGACGGCGGGGTGGATGTTCATCGTGGCCCTCCGCTGCTGCCGGGCTGCTGCTGGGCACGCCACCAGGCCAGCAATTTGGGGGAATGGGGGGAGATGCCCATGGACACCCATTGGTCTTGCTCCTGGCCATCGGGCCCGATCTGGGCCTCGTAGCGGTAGAGTTCCTGGGTGGAGATCATGTTGTCCGTCATACCGGTCACCTCGGTCAGCGACAACAGGCGCCGGCGGCCATTGGAGAGGCGGCCGATCTGCACGATGAAGTCCACCGCATTGGCAATCTGGCGGCGCAGGCTCACTTCGCTGCCCTGAAAGCCTGCAAAGCCGGCCAGCATCTCGGCGCGGTAGAGGCATTCGCGGGGCGAGCTGGCATGGATGGTACCCATGGAGCCATCGTGGCCGGTGTTCATCGCCTGGAGCAGCTCCAGCACTTCGCCACTGCGCACTTCGCCGACGATGATGCGGTCGGGCCGCATGCGCAGGCTGTTGACCAGCAGGTCGCGGATGCTCACATGGCCCGAGCCATCAAAGCTGCCCGGGCGGCTCTCCAGCCGCACCACATGGCTGTGGTTGAGGGCCAGCTCGGCGGTGTCCTCAATGGTCACGATGCGCTCGTTGCTGGGGATAAAGCTGGCCAACGCATTGAGCAAGGAGGTCTTGCCCGAGCTGGTGCCGCCGCTCACCAGAATGTTGCAGCGGGCCTTCACCGCCATCTCCAGAATGCGGCAGATGTCTTCGCTAAAGCTCCCCAACTGCACCAGGTCCTTGGGCGTCAGCGGATCCTTGCGGAACTTGCGGATCGAGACCGTGGGGCCGTCAATGGCCAGCGGGCCGATGATCACATTGATACGGCCACCATCGGGCAGGCGGGCATCGACCATGGGGCTGGATTCATCCAGCCGCCGGCCCAGCGGCGCCAGAATGCGCCGCACGATGCGCAGCACATGCTCGTCGTCCTTGAAATGCGAGGCCTCGCGCTCGAGCATGCCGCCGCGCGAGACATAGAGATCCCGGTAACCATTGATGAGGATGTCCTCGACCCTCGGGTCTTCGAGGAGCGGCTGCAGCGGGCCCAGGCCGGTCAGTTCGCGGCTGAGCGCCTCGCCCACCTGGCGGGCCTCCTGTTCGTTGACCGGCACCGCATGCAGGCGGATAAAGCTGTCGAGTTCGAGCTTCACAAACTGCGCAATTGCCGCCTGTGACCAGCGGCCAAACTCCGCCCCCAGTTCCTCGATGCGGCTGAGCAAATGCTCGTAGGCATGGTTCTTCAGATCGGCGAGCAGCTGGGCATGCTGCAAGCTGTCGCTGGTAGCGGTGGCGGCGTTGGTGTAGTCCGGGGTGGTCATGGTCGTGTTCAGTGGCCGCGCAGGCGCTGGAGAAGGGTTTGCAAGGGGCCTGCCGCACTGCTGCGGTGGCCCGGGCGCTGTGGGTGGTGCTCGGCCAGCAGCTGATCAGCCAGCTGGGCGACGGCCTTCACATAGGGCTCGCTGCGGCGCTGCGCCTGCAGCAGCTGGCCACGGTTGACCTCCTGCATCAGCGGTCGGCGGCGCTCCGGAATGCGGCCCAGCAGTGGCAATTGCAACTGCGCCGCCATATGGGTAGCCGCCAGCTCCAGGCGGCTGTCATGGCGGTTCACAAGCAGTTCGATGCGATCGGCTGCAACGCCCATGGCCTGCAGCTGCTGCAGCAGCTCGGCCGTCCAGACCACACTGGCCACACTTTGGTCGCAAACCAGCCACACCTCGCTGGCCTGCGGCAGGACCTCGGCCATTACCGGCACCGGAGTGTCGGCGCCCAGGTCCAGCACCAGGTGCTCAAAGTACTGGCCCAGGCGCTGGACCAGCGCGTCAATCTCTCCGGGCGCTGGCAACGCGGCATGGCGGGGCATCGTCAGCAGCCGCAGGCCGCTGGGGTGGCGCGACAGCGCACTGGCCGCCATGCGCTTGTCCAGGCGGCGCTGCTGGCTGAGCGCATCGGCCAGGCTGAACTCGCCCGGGGTGTTCAGGTAGATGGCGCAGTCCCCGCCCGAGCTCCCCATGTCCAGCAACAAGGTGTGCAAGCTTTGCGCATCGGCCGCATGGCTGGCGGGCGCTGTGGCTTTGGCCCCATGGGCCGGGCTCAGGCCTTCTTGCAGTTGCCAGGCCAGGTGCGATGCGAGCAGGCTGCAGCCCAGGCCGGCGCGGGCCGAGAGCAGCGCGGTGATCGGGGCGGTGTCCGCGCGGCGGTGGTCAACGGCAGCGGGGCGTGCCAGCAACTGGCTGACCACGCGCTGGGCCGGCTCCAGCGGCGCATCCAGATCCAGAAAATCCTGTACGCCCGCGCGCAGCGCGGCCAGCAGGCATGGGGCCTCCTGCGCATGCCCGATTGCCAGGCGAGGGATATGCGGGAATGCCTGCTGCAGTTGCGCCACCAGCGCCGTAGCGGCATCGACATTGGCGCCATCAAACTGCACCAGCACGGCATGGGGCTGCAGCTGCCGCACTTGCTCGGCTACCGTGTACAGGCTTGGGGCAACATGGGGCTGGGCGCCGCCCAGCAGTCGCTGCATCCAGACCAGCGCCAGTGCGCCTTGCGGCGCGGGCGCTTGCACCAGCAGCAGTGGCACCGTGGCGGCGCTGTCGGCCGTGTGGTCGGCATGCGCGGGTACCTGTGTCAGCGAGGGAGGAACGGCGCGCAACGCGGGGCGCTCGCTGGCATCTGCCGGCGCAGGCCGTGCCTGGACGGGCCGTGGCGTCAGCAGGTCGGCCAGCGACGGGCTCTCGGGCGCGGGGCCTGCGCTGTGGGGGGCGAGAGAATCCTTGTTCATGGCATCAGTACGAAAAGCCGGGCAGGGGCGAGTCGGCATAGGGCACACCCACGGCATAGGGCGCCCACACGCGGCCAGCATTGGGCAGTTCCTGCTGGGCACCAGGCAGCAGGGCCTCCAGGTTGGTGCCCGCGGGCAAGGGCTGCACCAGACGTGGCGTGACGATGATCACCAGCTCGGTCTCTTCCTGGGAGTAATCCAGATTCTTGAAGAAGGTGCCCAGGATGGGCAGGTCACCGAGCAGCGGCACCTTTTTGACGTTGGACAGGGTCGAGCGGCTGACCAGCCCGCCAATGACAAAGCTCTCGCCGTCGGCCAGCTCGACAAAGGTGTCGGCCCGGCGGGTGCGCAGCGCGGGTACCGAGATATCGTTGATGGTCACGCCCTGGGTGTAGTCCAGATCGCTGGCCTCGGGCGCCACCTTCAGGGCGATGCGCTCATTCGACAGAATGGTCGGTGTCAGCTGCAGCTTGACGCCAAACTCCTTGTACTGGATGGAAATGCTGTTGCTGCCGCCGCTGGGAACGGGAATGGGGATTTCGCCACCCGCCAGAAAGCTCGCGGTCTGGCCGCTATGGGCCACCAAGGTGGGCTTGGCCAGCACGCGCGCCAGGCCATTGCCTTCCAGAAAGCCCAATTGCGCGGTAATGCCCCGGCCGCTGAACGCGCGGCCAAAGCCGAGCACCAGGTTCATCGCACTGGCAATGGCCGAGGTGCCGTTGTCGCCGCCGTTGCCACCACCACTGCTGCCGTTGGACGAGCCACTGCTGCTGCCATTGCTGCCAGGAGTGTAGACCCCGAACTGGAAGCCATGGTCATTGGCGCCACCGCTGTTGAGCTGCACGCCCGCACGCCGCATGGCCGATTTCTTGAACTCCACCACCTGCACATCCACCTGCACGGTATTGCTGCGCACGTCCACCTTGGACAGGTCGGCCAATGGCGTGCCTTTGGGGGCCAGGGCGGCCAGTTCCGACGCGGCACGCGCATGCTCGGGGAGGGACTGCAGGCGGCGCTCCAGCAAAAGGCGCGGGCCGCTGACCACGATGCTCCAGGTCTGCGGTTCGCCCTGCGTAGGCCAGACCATCAAGGTCGTGCTGCCAGCAGACTTGGGGGTCAGCAGCAGCTCGGCATGGCGGGTGGGGCGCTGGCCCGCTGCCTTGCCGGCGGCAGGCTTGCCGGTCTGGGGCAGTTCGCCCAGCACCTGCACATCCAGCACCGCAGGGTCGCCAATGGCGATGCGTGCAATGGCGATACCGGGTTTGAACAGCTGCTGCTGGCCTTGCACCAGTGCCAGGGGCTGCACGTTCATGGCAGCGGGGGCCACCGGCTGGGCCTGCACGGCCAAGGTGCCGGCCAACAGGGGCAGCCAGGCGGCGGATGCGAGTGCAGTGGTTCTCATAGTCGTTTCCCTCGTCTGTCTCGTTCTGGTTCCGGGCCTTGCGGGCCCGTGTGCGCCTGTGCTGGCGCGGTCAAACGGGGCTGACAACCCCGGTCGCCCTCAATAACGTACGGTCTGGGCGCTGGCGCCCTGGTAGACCTCTACCGTGCGCAGCGGTACGGACGGGGCAGCAGGTGCCGCAGGCACCTTGGCCTGCGTGACGGCGGGCGGGCGGCGCACCGGTTTGCTGTCGGCGCCCGTTGCCAGGTCCTTGAAGCGCAGGCCGGCAAAGGAGCGGTCCATGTCCTGCAATTGCTCGCCCTTGGCCAGCTTGCCCGCTACCGGCTGCAGCACGGTAGGCAGCGCGGCAAACAGCGCCGGGTCGGGCACACGGCTGTCATCAGGGTGGCGCAGCGCCAGGCTCAGCTGGCCGTATTTCTCGGCAAGGGTCAGGCGCTCCACATCCTGCAAAGGCACCGCCAGCACGGCGGTAGCTGCGTTGCGGGCCGCCTGCGCATCTTGCGTATTGCGCCGGGCCGCATTGGCGCTGCTGCCGGTCTTGGCGGCCTCTTGCTCCTCCTGCTGGCGCTGGGCCAGGGTGAGCGGTGGGTTTTCCACACTGGCTGCGCCATAGGCCAGCACACGGGTGCGCGCCAGCAGCAGCCGGGTCTGGCTGTCCACCTCCGCGGCGTCCGTCTTTCCATCCAAGGTAAAGAACACATCGACAAAATCGCCGGGCCGCACATGGTGGCCGGCGGCCATGGCCTCGCGGATGCCGACGGACACTGCGCGTTGGCCGGGTTCGACCTGCAATGCCAAACCGCTGATCAGCTGCTGTTCAAACAGCGGTGCATCGGGCACCAGAGCCATCGTGGTGGTGCGGCCCAGCAGTGCATCGGTCGTCGAGAAACTGGACGCTACCGCCACTGGCAACTGCGCAATCTTGATATCGTCGGCTACCAGGCGCTGACCTGCGGCAATGGGTTTAGCTGCTACCACGACTGCGTGGGTAGGGGCAGGTTGGCTGGCAGAGGTGCCGCTGGCCTCGGTTACGGGTGCCACGGGACGGTTGGCCGTCTGGCGGCCCAGCAGCAAGGCGCCCAGGCCCAGGGCCAAGGCCAGTACCAGCAGCAGGCCGGCAAGTATCTTGGTGAGGTTCATGGTCGGAGGCTCCTGGAGGTTGAACACGGCATATGCTTTGCTGTCGCGGCAGCGCATGCGGCCCAGCGGGCGACAGCAAAGCACATGGAAAATGGATAAGGTGTGATGGCCATATCTGCTTGCCTTTATCCGGTGATGGGACCTGCATTGCGCATCAGCAGCACGATGGCCACCAGGGCCATATAGCCTGCATAGGGGATGCTGCGTGCGGGGCCTGATGGGCGGTTGGATGCAGCGGCGTCGGTACCAGTTGTCGTAGCGGGTTGCAGCAGCGGTGCCCAACGCACAGGCAGCTTGGCCTGCAGCATGGCCCCTTGGGGACTGCGTACCAGGCTGCGCCATGCGAGTACCGCCATGCCGTGCAGGCCGGCCATCAAGCTGGCTCCGAGCCAGATCGCCAGCAGGTGCGCAGACAGACCAAACCACAGACCGGCGACCGCCGCAAACTTGACATCGCCTGCACCCATCCAGCGGATGGCATAGAGCGGCAGCAAGGCGGCAAAGGCCACCGCCATCCCCGCCAGGCCTTGCCAGGGCAACAGATCGAACGGTTGCACACCTCCGAACAGTGCTGCCAGGCCGGTCGCCAGGCCCAGCAGCACCATCCAGTTGCGCACCTTGCGGCTGCGCAGGTCCATGACGGCTATGGCGACAAGCCATAGCAGCAGGATCCAGGTGACGACAGTGTTATCCACGGCCTGTTGCTCGAGATTAAGTGCCGCTGCTTGTACCAGTGCCCGCGCCAGTTATTGCGGCGCGAATCCGTTCAAATAGGCCACCCAAGCCCTCTCCCACTTGGCCCAGTACTGTAATCAGCGCCACAGCAATCAGCCCCGCAATCAACCCATACTCAATGGCGGTCGCGCCTTCTTCATCGTTCCAGAAGTTCTTGATGATGTTGGTCATGATGCTCTCCATTTACATAGCCCAGCTGAAAAACAGTGGCAGGCGTGGGCAAGCGCCTGTCGCTGTGGAAACCCGTACCTCTTACCAGCGCAGAGCGCGTGCTGCACCGGGGCCTTGCGGCTGGCTGAGCAACTGCGTGTCCCATCGGTGGTCCAGGCGCAGCGGCAGGTGCTGTGCCGTCAAAACAGGGGGGGAGGTAGAGGGTGTGCCGGGCCGGGCAGGGGCTGCGCGGCTGCTGGCCAGGGGCGCGGGGCCAGGGCCGGCAAAGGGGCGCTGCGCAGCGGCAGGCGCGGGGGCATTCGCAGAGCGCTGGGCAAAGAGCTGGTCCAGCCAGTGCTCGGGCAAGTCGCGGGGCAGCAACTGGCCGGTGGTGCGGGTCAGGCGCAGTTCATTGATGCGCTGGTCATACATGGCGTCGGCGGCGTCCAGCATGAGGCGCTGCACATCGAGCTGGGCATCGAGCACCTGCGACAGGTTGCCCCGGCCCACTTCCAAGAGGCGGCGGTAGCCGTCAAAGGCGGCGCTGGCTTCGCGCACGGCATCGCGCAGCTGGGTTTCGCGCGCGCGGCCCGCTTGCCAGCGGCCCCAGGCCGATGAGGCAGCCTCATGCACCTGGCGGCGCACGGCCTCCTGCTGGGCCTGCTGGGCCTGCAGCTCGCTGATGGCCTTGAGGATGCGGTCGCGCAGCTCAAAGCCATTGCCAAAGTTCCAGTTCAGCTCCACGCCATAGCGGGTGCCTTCGGTGTAGAGCACGCTCTTGGGGTCGCGGGTGTGCGAGACCACCGCTGCCACCGTGGGCCAGCGCTGGGCCTTGCTGCGGTCCACCTCGGCCTGGGCGCGCGCGATCAGGTGAGCGATCTCGCGCAGCTCGGCGCTTTGGTTTTCGGCGGCCAGCAGCGCGGCTTGCTCATTGGTCGGCACCCAGAAGCTGGGCACCTGGGGCTCGGGCAGCCAGGACAGACTGGGGATGTAGTTGAAGTAACGGGTAAAGCGGGCCTGCGCATCGATGCGCTGGGCTTCGAGGGCATTTTGCTGGGCCAGGGCGCTGGCGCGGCGCGATGCGGCCTGGCGCAGGTCATTGCGGCCGACGGCACCCAACTCGGCGCGGCGCTCCTCCACCCGCGCCAGCTGGCCGATGATCTCGGCCGATTCGGCGGCAATGCGGGCCTTGGTCTGGAAGCGGTGCAGCTCCAGCAACGCAGACAATGCGTCGAGCAGCACATTCTGGCGCGTGGTGTAGAGGGCGCTGCCTTGGGCCGCTTCCATCGCCTGCGCCGATTCGATGCCGGCGCTGATGGCGCCGCCGTCGAGCAGGTTCATGCGCACCTCGGCATTCACTGCCGTGTAGGAGCTGCGGCGCCCACCCTGGGGCAGTGCCGCATTGCCGGCCGAGGTGCCGAGCTTGAACGTGGGCCAGCGTGCGCCCTCTGCGGTATGGGTGTCGTAGCCCGCCGATTCCACCGCTGCGCGCGCCTTGCGCACATCGGGGTGGTCGCTCAGCATGGCGTAGAGCGCGGCCAGCAGTTGTTGTTGGGATGCGTTGCCCGCCAGCGTGCCGGGCATCAGCTTGGGGGCCATCTGCAATGCGGCAGCCGGGCTGGAGCTGGCGGGGGAAACGGGGGCGTTTGCCGTTGGAGCAGGCCGTGCTGCAGGGGCGGTTGGCGCAGCATGGCTGGCCACCTCAGGCGCGGAAACTGGGCTTTCAAGCGCAGGCTCAGCCCTTTGCACGCGCAGCGGCATCTCCAGCACCGGCGGGGCATCGTGCAGGCTGCTGTCCTGCGCGGGCACGGTGCCATCGGAGAAGCCCTGGGCCTGCAGATCACTGCCCGCCAAGGCCATCGTGAGCGCACAGACGATTCCCCACACGGCAGAGCCCTGGGGCTCGGCACGTGCCGGGCAAGCCAGCCGGGGCTGCGCCGCCAGGTAGTGGGCCGGCTGACAGCTGGGGAGAAGGGGGGCAAAGAGGCGCATGGCTCAAGGCTCCCGGAAAGCTTCGCTCTGGATATGCAGCACGGGGCGCAGCAGGTACCAGATAAAGGGCTCGCGGCCCAGCAGCAGATCCAGCTCGGCCTGCATGCCGGTGGTGATGCGGTTGTCCTTGCGGCCGACCCAGGGCTGGGCCAGGCTGGCCTGGATCCGGAAATACGAAGGCGCATCGGGCACGTTCGGGTCGTGGTCGGCATCGGCCGATACCAGCGTGACCTTGCCGGGCACAAAGCCATAGCGCAGGTAATCATAGGCACTGACCTTGGCCTTGGTGGCCTGGCCGGCACGCACATAGCCCCGGTCGGCCGGGTTCAGGCGCGCTTCGACGATGACCTCGTCCTTGTCGGGCACGACTTCGAGGATCGCCTCGCCAGGCTTGACCACCCAGCCCGCACCCGAGCTGCGCAGCCCTTTGACGACGCCGTCGGTCGGGGCCAGCACCACGGTGCGGCTGCGCTGGTTGCGCGCCCGGGACAGGTCCTCGCTCAGGCTGAGCAGTTCGCGCTCGGTCTGCGCCAGCTCTTCGGAGGCACGGCGCCGGAACGCGCCCTGGGTTTCGAGAATCTTAGCCTGCGCCTGCTCGACCTTGGCACGGTTGCTGACCAGGCTTTGCGTGGCGGCCGCCAGATCGGTGCGCACCAAGGTCAGCGCGCGTTGCTTGTCCAGCACTTCAAGCTGGCCGATCAGTTGCTCGGCCGCCAGCTGCTGGGCGATGGCGGCCTCTTGCTCATGCAGCGCCAGGCTGCTGCGCAGACCGTCAATACGGGCCTGGCTTTGGGCCACATCGCCTCTGGCCTGCAGCAGCATGGCCTGGCTGGACGCGAGACTGCCCTGGTATTCCAGCGCGCGCGACGAGAACGCGCCCAGCTCGGCACGCACGATCTTGTTCTCCAGCTCCTTGGGGAAGTCCGAGGCCTTGAGCGCCAGGCCCTGGCTCTCGGCCGTCAAGCGCGTGCGGCTGGCCTGCGCAGTGGCACTGCGGGCCGTCAGCTGCTCCAGGTTCAGGCTGCTGCCGCCCAGGTCAATCTCCAGCAGCGGCTCGCCCTTGTGCACTTCCTGGCCTTCTTTCACATGCACGGTGGTGACAATGCCGCCCTCCAGGTGCTGCACGGTCTGCACGCGGTCCGACGGAATCACCTGGCCGGTGGCGACCACGACGTTCTCCACGGGGTAGAACAGGCCCACCATCACCAGCACGGCCAAGGCCGCCAATGCGATACGGCGTTGGTTGCGGCCGGGTGCGGGTGTACCGGGATCGGGTGCGCGCTCCAGGTTTTGCAGCACCTGGGGCAGGTCGTGGAGGGAGCGGGCCGTCATGATGCCAACTCCTGGGCCTGGGCCGGGCCGGATGCCGGTGATGGCTTGGCGGCAGCAGCAGCGCTGCGCGATGCGGTGGCCTCATTGGCAGCAGCCGCTGGCTTGTGGCTGACGCCAAAGAGCAGCGGCAGCATCTGCTCGGGCTGGCCCTGGTCGACCTGGCCATCGCCGCGCACATGGTAGATATGCTGGGCAAGCGATGCTACACGCAGCGAATGGGTGACGACGATGACGGTGTGTTTGGTCGCGATCTGGCGCAGCGTCTGCAGCAGCGCGGTTTCGCTCTCGAAATCGAGGTCATTGCTGGGCTCGTCGAGGATCAGCACCGAAGGGTTGCGCAGAAAGAGCTGGGCCAGACCGAGCTTGCGCAGCTCGCCGGCGGACAGGCCCGCGCCGCCTTCGCCGAGCACCGTCTGGTAGCCCTGGGGCAACCGGCTGATGAAACCGTGCGCACCGGACAGCTGGCAGGCCGCCAGAATCTGGCCGTCATCGGCATCGGGGCTGACCATGCGCAGGATATCGACGATGGGACCACTGAACCAGTAGGTCTGCTGCGCGAGGCAGCCGACCCAGCGGCCCAGGTCATTGCGCGGGAACTGCGCCATGTCATATTCGTCGATCGAGATGGTGCCCTGCGTGGGCTGGTAAAGACCGGCGAGCAGCTTGGCCAGCGTGGATTTGCCGGCGCCATTGCGGCCCAGGATTGCATGGATGCCGCCGGGGCCGATCTGCAGCGACACGTTGTCCAGCGCCAGATGGCCCGATGGGTACTGGAAGCTGGCCTGTTCCAGGCGGAACACACCGCGTGGCCGGGGCAGCGCGATGCGTTGGCTATCGGGCTCCAGCGGCTCCTCCAGCGCATCCTGCAGGCGTGCAGTGGCCTCGTTGGCGCGGGCCAGCGAACGCCAGTTGCTGGCCAGCTGTGCAATCGGGCCCAAGGCCTTGCCCGACAACAGGTTCACGGCCATCAGGCTGCCGATGCTCATCCACTGCGCATTGATGGCCAAGGCACCCACAGTGATGACGGCGACCGAGAACAAGGTCAGCAGCACATGGCTGGTTTCCTTGGCGTTTTCCATCTCGCCGTTTTTCTCGAAGCTCTCGGCCAGCCAGCGGTCATAGCCGGACTGCCAGGCCTGCTGGGCCGCTGCGTCATAGCCCAGCACCTTGAGCGTGCCACGTGCATTGCAGATCTCGGCCGTGCCCCTGTCCAGCTGGCGCGCCTGCTCGACTTCTTCGACCCGGCCGCTGCGCACCTCATCAGCCCACCACCAGGCCAGCACCGCCAGGATGACCATGGCCACGACGATCACCGGCAGCACCGGCCAGGCGATGATGCCGATCACGATCAGTGCGAGCAGGGCCATCGGCAAATCCAGCACCGACGAGGCCACGCCGCCCGAGATGCACGAGCGCATCGCGCCGACATCGCGGAACAGCTGCAGCCATTGGGTGGCTGAGCGCTGCTCCAAGGTCAACAAGGGGTGGCCCAGCATCGAGCGCATCAGGCTTTGCGAGACTTCGCGGTCGATCGTGGCGCCGGCTTCCCGCAGCGCACGGGCGCGTTTGCGGCGCAGGTACAGCTCCAGCGCCAGCATGCACAGCACACCGGCGACCATGGCCGTCAGTGTGGCAGTGCCGCCGCGTGAAATCACCCGGTTGTAGACCTGCAGCAGGAAGATGGAGGGCAGAAGGCCGAGCAGACTGATGGGCAGGGACAGCCAGACGGCCTGGTGCAAATGGCCTTTGGCATGGGCGAAGGAGGTCGCCATCGCAGAGGCAAACGGGCTGGCGGTCGCCGCTTCGGCCTCCTGGGCCTGCGCCGTGGCTTCGGTGCGTGACACCAAGGCGCGGGGTAGCAGGTACTCGATCATGTAGGTCTCTCCCAATTCCTCTCAGCTATCCACTGCTGCACTGCACAAATACTCTTATCTATTTATTTGTTTTTGTTATTAAGTCGTAGAACCAACCGCTGTTTGGTTCAGCAATTGCTCTAATTTACTTTGATTTTTATCAAACATATCCCGGATGGTAGGTGGTAAGAAATTGTATTTTTTTATGGCAAATGTCACCCGCCCAGATACTTAATATAGGGTTTGATTAAATATTGGCGGAACGGAGTGGTTGAAGTTTTTTTCTATGTAAATGTTCAACAAATTAATAGTGCTTGCTAATCAAAAATTGATTAATTGCGGGACAGCGATATGGTGAATCCACTGGTAGCTGCGCCAGCTGCTGGCCTGGGACGGATCGGCATGCGCAAAGGGGTCGATAAACGCGGTGTACTCGCGGGTGTCGGGCGGTAGAAACATCGCTGTTTCCGGGTAAATGCGTTGCGGCAGGTTGGCGCGCAACGGCTGGCGCAGCGCTGCGAGCCAACTGCAGCTTTGCAAATGGCGGCGTGCGGTGGCCATCGCCGGTTGCAAGGCCAGCTCGGCCACGGCAATCACGGACCAATCGGGTTGTGGTGCAGAAGCACCGCCATGGGCGAGCAGATGCCACTGCAGCCAGTGCCGGGTCAGTGCTTCCAGCGCCGCCATCTCGGGCGCCACCATGCGGGCGGGGCTGGCGTCACTGTGCAGGCCGGTGTTGCTCGCCGGTACGGCAGTGCCTGCCGCAGCTAGTGGCCCAGCGGCGCCCAGGCAGCCTGCATAGGCGGTCAGTGCCACCAAGCGCCAGGCGGGTGCCAGTGCGGCCGGTTTGGGCGTGGGCAACGGGGGTTGCAAGTCGCTTTCGGGCAGCGGCTGATGGGCTGCTATGCGCCGGGCCAACTGCGCCATTGCGGGCATCACGCTGTCCAGCGCGTCGGAATCGGCCTGCGCATAGCGGGCCAGTACCAGCAGGCACAGCGCATGGTTCAGGCGCTGCGCGCGCTCCGCCTGTTCGTCCCTGATGTGTTCGCACAGCTGCAGCGCGGCGCGACCCAGCAGTTGGGACAGTCCACGCTGCGGCATTGCCGGGCCGTCGCCCGCCTGCTGCTGGTAGTGGTGCTGTACCAGCAGCAGCGCATAAAGCCGTGCGCAAAAGGCGTCCAGGCGCTCGCTGCTCCAGCTGTCTGGGGCGGGCTCGGGCGCGGCCAGTGCTTGCAGTATCGCCAGACTGGGATCTCCCGGCGGGGGGCCGGCAGTGGCTGCTGCGGCTTCCAGCGGCCCGCTGCTGCGCGACGGACCGCCTCCCGCGCGTGGCAACGGTGTCAGGCTGCCCTCGCTGTTGACCAACAGGCCTTGCAGATGCAGCAACCAGTGCGCGCGGGGCAGGCTGTCTGGCTGTTGGGCGCCCCCCGCCAGCCAGCTGCGGGGCGCTGATGCCGTTGCAGGCCAGTGCTGCGGTGGTAGCAGCTGGACCTGCTCCAGGCTCTCATCGGCCAGCGCCCAGGCCGATATGGCGGGTTGCGGGCCCGGTAGAACGGAGGCGGCGGCTTCCAACGCGCTGATTTGCAAGGGCCAGTCGATGCGCAACTCCAGGCAGTCAAGGCTGCGGCTCCAGGCCCATTGCCGCACCTGGGTCGAGCCTGCGCGCCACGCGGCATCCAAGGTGGCGCGGCGCACATAGAAGGTGGCCACGGGCTCACCCGGCGTGGCCACGCTCAGCAGCAGGATGCAATCACCGAAGGGCTCGGGCAGCGGGCTGGTGCGGGTTTTCAGGTAGTCCAGGCCCAGGCCCAGTTGCTGGACCAGGCTGGGCTGTGTGCTCCAGCGGTGGGGTGCTTGGTGCGCCAACACGGGGCCTCCAGGGGGCTGAGACAAGAGAATCGGCATCGCGCGGTTGCGCGCCATGCCGTGCGGCGCTTAGCGGTACTCGAACTCCACGCGGCGGTTGCGCTGGTGGGCCTCTTCGCTGGTGCCGGTATCGGCCAGCCGCTCCTTGCCGTAGCTGACGGCTTCGACGCGCGCGGGATCGATCCCCAAGGTCTGCAAGCTGCTGCGCACCGACTCGGCCCGTTTTTGGCCCAGCGCCAGGTTGTATTCAATGCCACCGCGTGCATCGGTGTGGCCTTGCAACGTCAGCGATTGGCCGGGGTTGCTGCGCATCCAGCGGGCATGGCTTTCCAGAACCGGGCGATCGGCGGGACGCACCGTGTAGGAGTCAAAGTCGAAATAGACGATATGGGCGGTATCGGCCGGGCCTTTTTTGCCGGGCTGTGCGGTGGCCACGACCGGCGCCACGCCCGATTGGGCAGGTGCTTGCGCCGGTTTGGGCAGCGCGTAAATGTGTTCCTCGCGTTTGGCGGTGGTGGAACTGGTGCCGCAGGCGGTGAGGCTCAAGGCCAGTGCGGCGGCAACGGAGAGAGGTAAATGTTTGAACATGGCAATCCTTGATCCGGCCCGGCGCTTGCCTGTTGCCAGGCAAGCGCTGCGAACCCATGGGGCACAAGCGGGTCACTGCTCAGCGCGGGGAGCGCTGTGCATCAGGCCGCCTGGTGGTGCAGAAGGTCCTGCGGCAGCACGCTGTGTGCATCGCCACTGGACACGCTGCTGATGGCCGTAGCCACCGGCTGCAGCGCACTGCCTGCGCTGCTGGCCACGAAGTGCGGCGCTGCCGTGCCCCCCAGCAAGCCGCCCAGCAGGCCTTGTCCGCCGAGCAGACCGCCGACGATGCCTTGTTCACCGGTGATGCCGGACAACAGGCCGGTGTTGCCACCCAGCAGGCCGCCGACGACGCCGTTGTCGCCCAGCAGGCCGCTGACGAGGCTGCCGTCGCCGGTCAGGCCCGCCAGCACGCCGCCCGTGGTGCCATCGGCCGAGCCAAGCACACCGCCGAGCAGACCGTCAACAACACCGCCCAGGTCTGCCGCGCCACCACCCGAGGTGGCACCGCCCAGCCCTGCCACGACTTCGTGCACGGTAGAGAGCACCGGCTCGAGCGCCTGGCCTGGCACCTGGGTCAGGCCATCGGCGACCGAGGTCACCACGCCAAGCGGGCCACCGCTGGTGCTGGTCAGGTCCTCGGCGACACTGGTGACCGGTGCCAAGACGCCGCTTTGCGGATCCAGCAAGGTATCAACCACTGCGTTGACCGGTGCTGCCACCGTGCCGCCGACCAGGTCGCCCACCACGTTTTGCGCGGTAGTCACCAGACCGCTGCCATCGGCGCCGCCCGAGCCGGAGCCCAGCACACCGCCCAACAGGCCACCGTCACCGGTCAGGCCGCCGAGCAGACCGCCATTGCCGGTCAAGCCGCCCAGCAGGCCGCCTTCACCAGTGACGCCGGAGAGCAGGCCGCCGTCGCCACCCAGCACGCCGCCAAGCAAACCGCCTTCGCCGGTCAAACCGCCCAGCAAGCCACCGGCCGCGCCACCCGATGCGCCGCCGCTCAGACCCGCCACCACATCGTGCACCGCAGAGACGACCGGCTCCAGCGCCTGGCCAGGCACTTGCGTGAGGCCGTCGACCGCCGAGGTCACGAGGCCCAGTGGGCCGTTGCCGGTGTTTGTCAGGCCTTCAACGATGCTGGTCACCGGCGCCAGGACGCCGCTTTGCGGATCCAGCAGGGTATCGACCACCGCGTTGATGGGCGCTGCCACCGTTCCGCCGACGAGATCGCCGACCAGGTTTTGTGCCGAGGTGACCACGCCGCTGCCATCGGCACCGCCGGAGCCGTTGCCCAGTAATCCGCCGAGCAGGCCGCCTTCACCGGTCAAGCCACCCAGCAGGCCGCCTTCACCGGTCAGGCCGCCGAGCAGGCCACCATTACCACCGACGACGCCGCCGAGCAGACCGCCGTCACCGGTCAAGCCACCCAACAGACCGCCTTCACCGGTGAGGCCCCCGAGCAGGCCGCCATTGCCGCCGACGACGCCGCCGAGCAGGCCGCCGTCACCGGTCAAGCCACCCAACAGGCCGCCTTCACCAGTCAGACCTCCCAGCAGACCACCTTCTCCAGTGAGGCCACCGAGCAGGCCGCCTACTGCGCTGCCTGACGTGCCTCCGCTCAGCCCTGCGACAACCTCGTGCACCGCAGAGACCACCGGCTCCAGCGCCTGGCCAGGCACCTGGGTCAGGCCATTGACGGCCGAGGTGACGACGCCAAGCGGGCCGCTGCCGGTGTTGGTCAGGCTTTCAACGACGCTGGTCACAGGGGCCAACACCCCGCTTTGTGGATCCAGCAAGGTATCCGCCACCACGTTGACAGGGGCTGCGGCCGTGCCGCCGACCAGGTCTCCGATCAGGTTTTGTGCCGTGGTCACGACACCGCTGCCGTCGGCACCGCCCGAGCCCGAACCCAGCAGCCCGCCAAGCAAGCCGCCGTCACCGGTCAGACCGCCCAGCAAGCCACCGTTGCCGCCGACGACGCCACCCAGCAGACCGCCTTCGCCTGTCAGGCCGCCCAGCAGACCGCCTTCTCCGGTGAGGCCACCCAGCAGGCCACCTTCCCCGGTGAGGCCGCCCAGCAGGCCGCCTTCACCGGTCAGGCCGCCGAGCAAGCCGCCATTGCCGCCCGTCAAACCGCCCAGCACGCCGCCAACCACGGTGCCAATCAGGCCGCCACCGAGGCCGCCGCCACCGCCGTCGCCGATACTGCCCAGGCCGGCAATCAGTTCGTTCAGCGTACCGATCACAGGCTGCAGGCCCTGGCCTTCAACCTGGGTCAGACCGCTGACCAGCTCGGTCAGTACGCCCAGTGGGCCGCCTTCGACCGAGGTCAGGCCTTCGAGCACGTTGGTGACCGTCGCCAGGGTGCCGCTACCAGGGTTGAGCAGGCTGTCGAGCAATTGGCCTACCGGTTCAGCAACGGTGCCGCCCAGCAGGTTGTCGACGACATCCTGGGCTGTGGTGATCAAGCCACCGTCGGTGGCACCGCCGCCCGGGACCAGACCGCCCAGCACACCGCCGACGATGGTTCCGATCAGACCGCCGCCCAGGCCGCCGCCCAAACCGCCTTCGCCAATGGTGCCCAGACCGGCAATCAGTTCGTTCAAGGTGCCAATGACCGGTTGCAGCGCCTGGCCTTCGACCTGGGTCAGGCCGCTGACCAGCTCGGTCAGCACACCCAGCGGACCGCCTTCGACCGAGGTCAGGCCTTCGAGCACCGAGGTCACCGTGGCAAGCGTGCCGCTGCCAGGGTTGAGCAGGCTGTCGAGCAGTTGGCCTACAGGCTCGGCCACCGTGCCGCCCAGCAGACCATCGACAACATTCTGTACCGTCGTGACCAAGCCGCCGTCGGTGGCGCCGCCACCGGGCACCAGGCCACCGAGCACGCCGCCAACGATGGTGCCAATCACGCCACCTCCCAGGCCACCTTCACCCACGTTGCCCAAGCCGGCAATCAGCTCGTTCAACGTGCCGATGACAGGTTGCAGCGCCTGGCCTTCGACCTGGGTCAGGCCATTGACCAGCTCGGTCAGCACGCCCAGCGGGCCACCATTGACCGAGGTCAGGCCTTCGAGCACCGACGTCACTGTGGCAAGCGTGCCGCTGCCAGGGTTGAGCAGGCTGTCGAGCAATTGACCCACAGGCTCGGCCACAGTGCCGCCCAGCAGGCCATCCACCACGTCTTGCACGCTGGTGACCACGCCGCCGTCAGTGGCGCCACCGCCTGGCACCAGACCACCCAGGATGCTGCCGACGATCGAGCCAATGAGGCCACCGCTGATACCGCCTTCGCCAATGCTGCCCAAACCGGCAATCAGCTCGTTCAAGGTGCCGATCAGCGGCTGCAGCGCCTGGCCGTCCACTTGGGTGAGGCCATGGACCAACTCGGTCAGCACCCCCAGCGGGCCGCCTTCCACGCTGGTCAGGCCTTCGAGCAAACCGGTGACGGTGGCGAGTGTGCCATCGCTGGGGTTGAGCAGACTGTCGATCAATTGGCCCACGGGCTCGGCCACGGTGCCGCCCAGCAGCCCATCCACCACCTCTTGCACCGTGGTCACGATGCCGGGGCCATCCGTACCACCGGGAGGCGTACCGGAGCCGCCGCCCAACAAACCGCCCAGCAGGCCGCCAACGCCTGCCAGCAGCTCACCGAGCGGGCTGTTCTCACCCAGCAATCCGCCCAGCACCTGGTTGACCACGCCGGGAATGCCTTCGGTAGCGGTCGGGTCGCCCAGACCGGCGATCAGTTGGTTGAGCGTCGCCACCAGTGGCTCCAGCCCCTGGTCCTGGATATTGACCAGTCCATCGACCAGCTCAGTCAGCACGCCCAGAGGACCGCCATTGGTATTGGTCAGCTGCTCCAGCACGCCGGTCACCACTGCCAGGGTTCCCGTCGATGGGTTGATCAGCGAATTGACCAGGTCCGTGACGGGTGCCACCAAGGTGCCACCGCCCAGCGCGCCCAGTACGTCCTCCACCGAGGTGATCAGACCATGCCCATCCGTCGGATCGGTAGGGGTCGTCGGATCCGTTGGGTTGGTCGGGTTGGTCGGATTGGTTGGATCCGTGGGGTTGGTGGGGTTCGTCGGATTGGTGGGGTCCGTGGGGTTAGTTGGATTGGTAGGGTTGGTCGGATTGGTAGGGTCCGTGGGGTTGGTCGGATTGGTGGGGTTCGTAGGGTTGGTTGGATTGGTTGGATCCGTAGGATTGGTCGGGTTCGTCGGATTTGTTGGATCCGTAGGGTTGGTTGGGTTGGTCGGATTCGTAGGATTCGTCGGATTGGTGGGATCCGTAGGGTTGGTCGGGTTCGTGGGATTCGTCGGATTGGTAGGGTCCGTCGGATTCGTAGGGTTGGTGGGGTTGGTCGGATTGGTTGGATCCGTGGGGTTGGTTGGATTGGTCGGGTTTGTAGGATCCGTCGGGTTGGTCGGATTGGTGGGGTTCGTCGGGTTGGTCGGATTCGTGGGATTCGTGGGATCCGTAGGATTGGTTGGGTTAGTCGGGTTCGTAGGGTTGGTTGGATTGGTCGGATTCGTAGGATCCGTCGGGTTGGTCGGATTCGTGGGGTTAGTCGGGTTCGTTGGATTGGTGGGGTTGGTCGGATTCGTAGGGTTCGTTGGATTGGTCGGGTTCGTCGGATTCGTGGGGTTGGTTGGATTGGTCGGGTTCGTAGGATCCGTCGGGTTGGTCGGGTTCGTTGGGTTGGTTGGACTGGTGGGGTCCGTGGGGTTGGTCGGATCCGTAGGATTGGTGGGGTTCGTCGGATTGGTCGGATCCGTGGGGTTGGTAGGGTTGGTGGGATTCGTTGGATTGGTGGGGTTGACCGGAGGCGTGCGGTCGTCGTCATCGTCCCCACTGTCCAATGCGGCCGCAATCAGCGCGCCACCGCCAATGCCGACGAGACCCGCCAACAGAAAATCGCCCAATGTGGAGCCACCTGCCTCGGCCGTTTCCTGGGTTACCACCAGGCCCAGCGCGTCGGTGTCATCGCCGGCAGGGGCTACATCGACTTTGCCGGAGGCCAGATCCAGCGCCATGGCACCGGCCCCGTCAGACCCTGCCTGGTAGCCCAACGTCGCCTCGGTGCCACCGGCAAAGGTACCGACCAGCTTCTGGCCACCAGCGCCGGTGAACTGGGCCTGCGCACTGCCATCGGCCGGGACGATGATCTTGTCACCCACCTGCAAGGCTGTGCCTGCCGGCGCTGCCATGGTCTGGCCGTCGCGCACGATCTGTACGCCAGCAGTGGCCTGGGACAGCGTGGCAGGCGTGCCTTTGGCCGATGCGGCCATCGCCGCTCCACTGCCGGTTTGGGACGCCATGCCGTGGGTTGCCAGTGCGGCAGCTGCGGTATTGGAAGGGAGGGCGGTAGAGGTGGTCATGTTCTCTGTCCTGTTGGAGATGGAATATCAAACGCAAGGGCTCCGACTCGCCTCGCGAGGCTTATCTGGGTGGAGCCTGTGCAACATGTGTGCCATAGATTTGTTTTTTATCTGGCGTCTTTTGGTTTTTCATAAGTGATTGAAAAATATGGGGTAATTTATTAATCAATGGAAAATCCGCTATTTAAAAAACTATGATTCGGAAGGGTGGTCAAGCTATGTCCAATGTTGTTCCGTGGGGTGTTACGTAACGTTCCCGAGTTATGGCGGAGCAAATCTGTAAATATTTGATACTTTTGTTGGTTCATAGTATTTGCATCATGGGGCGGGATAAGTCATAAAAATTTACATAATGAATCAGGTGCCGTGCTCGCATACCATTTCCGCTGTCGTCTGCTTCTCGTCTGTTTTTCCAAATCGCTGATCCGGTGCCTGTCGGGCCGGACATTCGGCTGCGTTTTCTGACCCATGACTTTGAAAAAGCCATTTATGCGCATTGCGTCTCGCCCTGTTTCTCGTTCGATCCGGTTATTGCAGACGCGGCTGCCCCGAGTGGCCGCCGCACTTTGGACAGGCAGCGCCGCCGCGTTGCTGGCGCTGCCGGTCCATGCGGCGCGAGAGGTGGATGCCGTCGCGCAGCTGCTCGAGCAGGGGCAGACCGAGCAAGCCGCCCAGCAGGCCGACCAGTTCCTGCAACTGAACCCCGCCGATGCAGAGATGCGCTTTTTGCGCGGTGTGATCGCTACGGAGCAAAAGCAGCTGCCGCAGGCCATTCAGATCTTTTCGGCATTGGCCCGCGATTACCCGGCCATGCCCGAGCCCCATAACAATCTGGCGGTGCTCTATGCCGCTCAGGGGCAGGAGCGCAAAGCTGTCGATGCGCTGGACCAGGCCATCCGCGCCCAGCCCGGCTATGCCACTGCCTACGAAAACCTCGGTGATCTGTATGCACGCATGGCCAGCCAGTCCTACGCCAAGGCGCTGGAGCTGGACAGCGGCCGCCAGGGCATTGCTCCCAAGCAGGCGCTGATCGCCCAGATTGCGCCGGCAAAGGCAGGGTCTGTCGCGCCGGCCGCTGCGTTGCCAGTGGCTGCGGTGGCCGCGGACGCGCCCGTGTCTGCAGCCAAGGCCGCGCCAGCGCCAGACTTGACGCCTGTGCAGTCCGCTGCTTCGCTGGGCACCACCGAGCCTGCGGCGGCGCCGTCTACCGCCGGACGCACCCCATCGGCGTCGCCCCGGCCCCTGGCCGGCGCGCAGGCGGCCCTATCTTCTGCCCGCCCCGATCCGGCGGGAGATGCGGCGCCTGCGCAAACCGCTACGCCGAAGGCCGATGCTTCCCCTTCCGCCGTCCAGGCGGCTGTACAGGCCTGGGCAAAGGCCTGGGCACAGCAGGACATGGACGCCTACCTGGCTGCCTACAGCCCCAGCTTCACACCCGCCGATGGCAGCAGCCTGGCGGCCTGGAAGCAGTCGCGCCGCCAACGCATTGGGGGCAAGCGCGAGATCAGCGTAGTGCTCAGCGATGTGCAAGTGGTGGTGGAGGGCGAGCGTGCCAGCGCGCGGTTTCTGCAGGCCTACGCCTCCGGGGCACTCAAGAGCAACACGCGCAAGACCTTGGTGCTGCAGCCGGAGCAGGGCCAATGGCGCATTGTGAGCGAGACCGTCGGGCGCTGAGCCAGCGCGACAGGAAAGGCGCCTGCCGGGAACGGACAGGCGCCTGGCTGGGGTGGGGCGCTCAACGCGGCGGGCCGGACTGCTGGCGCTGACCGCCGCACCCCGCGCGCCTTTCGCGCTCCCAGCGTTCAGTTGCGTGCAAGGTTGGAGAAATTCACCGCCGCGCTGATCGTGATCAGCAACTGACTGGCCACGCGGCAGTCGGTCAACGGCGCGCGGCTGCCACCGCTGGCAGGGCGCTGGCGGCCGGCCAGTGGATGCCCCGCTTTGGGCCAGACCATGCGCTGGTAGCAGGTCTTGAACAGCGACTGCATGCCCGAGAAAAACTGGCTGCGCTGCGCCGGGCTGGAGAACGCGGGTTGGCCGTGCTGCAGCGAGCATTCCATCAACGCAGTCGCCACCCAGGGCTCGGGATGCAGCTTGCTGTGCTCCTGGTCTTGTGCCAGGGCGTGCATCTGTTGCCAGGCTGCGTGCAGCCATTGGCAGTCCGTGGCGGATGCAGCCTCGCCGCCGCCGGCTGCATCCCCAGCCTGCTGCCCGCTCAGTTGCAGGCTTTGCAGCGCCAACTGGGCCCAGGGTGCAGAGGCACCGGCGGCGTTGCCGGTCTTGCCATGCAACTGCTGTGACAGCAGGCCAATCAGGTCCCGCAGCGCTGGGGCACTGCCGGCGCCCGGGTAGAGGTGGACATACTGCACGAGCACGATCAGCCCCATCGCCTTGAGCAGGTCGCTGCCGCATTCATGCAGGCTCCAGCGCTGCATTTGCGCGACCTGGTAGGCGATGGCGCGGTGCACGGTCATGGAGGACGCCGCTGTGGTTCCGCTTTGACGCTGCGTCAGCAGCAGTGCGTAGGTGATGCCAAGGTGGTCGATCAAGGTGCTGGCCTCGGGCCAACTGCCGTCTTCGCTCTGGCTCAGGGCCAGCAGCTGCTGGGTAGCCTGGTAGATCGCCGGTGCCGCGTCGCCCCGGTTCTGCCGTGGTGCGGCTGGCGGGTAGTGGGGCAGGGTGCGCATTTCTCCAAGCGGGCAGAGGTGCAGGCCTTCCAGCACCAGATGCCAGCGGGCCTGGGTGTTGGGTGGCACCGCATCGCTCAACTGCTGCAGGCGCGAGAGCGCCCGCGTTGTCTGCTGGCTCAGCGCGGCGAGCATTTCGCCGCGGTACGGCGCATGGTCGGCCAGGCTCCAGGACTGGCGCAGGTCAGCCAGCGCATCCTGCGGCTCATCGCCCGCCAGCGGAAGCACCGCCGTCACCCAGTCGACACGCAGCTCCATGCTGGTGATGTTGAATGCCCAGGCCCACTGCCGGATCCGCGCTGCACCTTCGGCCCAGGCTTCATCAATGCTGGGCTGGTGGGTGCAGAAGCTGGTGATGGGCAGGTGCTGTGCGGTCACCGTGAAGAACATCAGGCAGCCATCGTAGGGCTTGGGCAGCTCGGCCGCCTGCTGGGCGACAAAGCGTGCAGCCAGTTGGAGCTGGTGGCTCAGGCCCGGGGCGCTGTGGATCTCCATGGACAGATGGCGTTCCTGGGCTGCATCGAACAAGGTATCGCAGACCTCCGGGCTGAGCAAGGGAGCGTTTTGGGTCATGTGCAGGTCTCCGGTCCGGGTGAAGGGCTGGCTGGGTGGAAAAATGTCTGGCCTGCGAGGAGCTGAGCAACTGCCGTGCCAGCGTGCCCATGCTTTCCGGAAGAATGTCTGCAATCGCAAAGACGTTGTTTTATTTGGATATTTTTATGCCGGGTAGTGCGAGCCCGCTTCTGAAGGCCCACGCCGCTCTCGCTGTGTTCCCCGGTTGTTACGTAACGTTTGGCCGGTGTTCCAAGAGCGCCTGGCCCGCGCAGCCCTATGCTTGGCCGCTGCAGCGGTCTGTATAATCAGCCCGCTTTGCGCGCGCTCCCGGCGCCGCCTTCGCCGCCTTCGCCGCCTTCAGGGGCGCGTAACCGGCAAGCAAGATTTCTGGCTGTTTTCTGCGGCTTTGGTCCACTGCAACGAGACAAATCCCCCATGCAAAGTGCTTCTCCAGCGCGCCCCTCCCTGCGATCTCTGGTGCCCGTCCTATGTCGCCAGCACTGGGCGGCGGTCTGTGTGGGTGTGCTGCTGGGGGGGACAGCGCTGCAGGGGCAGGCAGCGCCGCCATCGCCAGCGGTGGCAGAAGTGAGCCAGCTGCTGCAGCAGGGCAAGGCGGCCCAGGCTGCCAAAGAGGCCGACGCCTACCTGCGCAAGCAACCCGCCGATGTGGAGATGCGCTTTTTGCGTGGCGTGATTGCGGCCGAGCAAAAGCAGAATGCGCAGGCGATCAGGATCTTCCAGGAGCTGACCCGCGATTACCCCGGCATGCCCGAGCCTTACAACAACCTGGCTGTGCTGTATGCAGCCGATGGGCAGGATCGCAAGGCGGCGCAGGCGCTGGAGCAATCGATGCGCACCCATCCGAGCTACACGACGGCGCATCAGAACCTGGGCGACCTCTATGCGCGCATGGCCAGCGACGCCTATGCGAAGGCGCTGCAACTGGAAGGCGGGCCCCAGCAAACGGGGCCGCAACTGGCGTTGATCACGCAGATTGTTCCGGCATCGCTTGCCAATGGCAAGAATGCCTTGGTGCAGGCGCGCGCCGATGCGCCGCCCAAACCGGTGGTCCCACCGCCTGCGCCGGCCCCCGCACCCGTGCCCGTGCCCGTGCCCGTGCCAGCACCCGCACCGGTGCCAGCACCGGCTCCCGTGGCCGCGCCCAAGCCGCCTGCGCCGGCTGTAGTGGCCCAAGCGGCTCCTGCGCCTGCTCCCGCTCCCGCCAAGGCGGCAGCGGCGCCCGCTCCAGCGCCGGCCCCTACGCCTGCTCCGGCGCCCGCGCCCAAGGCGGCTCCGGCACCTGCCGAGCCCGCCCACGCCGTGGCCGCCGCGCCAGCCGCCAAACCGGCAGCACCTGTGGCCGAGACCAAGCCCAAGCCAGCGCGCGATACCGCCAAGCTGGATGTGGAGCGCGCCGTCAACGCCTGGGCCTCCGCCTGGGAGAAGAAGGACATGGGCGGTTATCTGGCCGCCTACAGCGACCAGTTCAGCCCCGCCGGTGGCGGCAGCCTGGCGGCCTGGAAGGAAGAGCGGCGCCAACGCATCGTCGGCAAGCAGGCGATTGTGGTGAATGTGCGCAATCTGCAGGTCAGCGTCGACGGCGACCAGGCGACGGCCAAGTTCCGCCAGTACTATGCGGCCGGTTCCCTCAAGACGACCACCCGCAAGACCTTGGTGATGCGCCTGGAAAAAGGCCATTGGCGCATCATGCGCGAGACCACCGGCGGCTGATCGGGCAGCTATGATCGGCGCTGGTCCGCACGGAAGTCAGTAGAAGGAATCGCAGGCTATGCCTTTTTGCAAGCAGTTTTGGCGCACGGGGATTGGCGCAGCCATGGTGGCCGCCGCAGGCGCGGCGCTGGCCGCAGGCACCCCGGCCACGCCGCGCGCTGCAGCACAGGCCGGCGCCGCTACTGCCAACATCCGCCAACCCGATGCCGAAGAGCGCCTGGTGCAGATCATTGCGCTGGTGCAGAACCAGCAGCTGGACCAGGCCCTCAAGGCGGCAGCCAGCTTGACGGCCGATGTGCCGCATTTTCAGGCGGCGCAGCTGGTGTATGCCGATCTGCTGCGTTTTCGCTCCGGCCAGCCCGGCGCGTTGACACCGGCTGCGGTGGCCGAGCGGGCTGCGATGCTGCCGGTCAAACATGTCCCGCTGCCGCAAGCCGGGGCAGCGCCGTTGCCCATCCCCGCCGCCAGCGTTCAGGGCGCGCAGAGTCTGGAGCAGCTCCAGGGCCTGCAGGACGAAATCCGCCGCCGCATGCTTGGCGCCCGGTCGCTGCCCGCTGCTGGCCAAGTGCCTGCGGAGTTTCTGTCGCTGTCGCCCTCGGTGCGGCAGGTCATTGCGATCGATGCGAGCCAGTCGCGCCTTTATTTGCTGCGCCACGACAAGGGGCAGTTGCAGCTGGTGGACAGCTTCTATGTCTCCGTTGGCAAGCTCGGCGTGGGCAAGCTCGAAGAGGGCGACCAGCGCACGCCTGAAGGCATTTACTTTATCGGCCGGCAGATCGCAGGACAGCGCCTGCCCGAGTTTTATGGCAAGGGCGCCCTCACGCTGAACTACCCCAATGACTGGGACAAGGCCATGGGCCGCTCGGGCAGCGGCATCTGGCTGCACGGCGCGCCGCCGGACCAGTTTGCGCGCCTGCCCCAGGCCAGCGATGGCTGCGTGGTGTTGGCCAACCCCGACTTGATCGCACTGATGCGCACGGTGGACAAGCTCACGCCGGTCCTGATCCGCGATCAGCTCCAGTGGGTGGCGCCAAGCGATGCCTCCCACCGCCAGAATACGGAGGCCTTCCACGCCGTGCTCCAGCAGTGGCACCAGGCCTGGATGCAGGACGGTCCCCAGGCCGCTTTGCAGCTGGCCTCGCCGCAATGGACGGCCTCGCCCGAAGGCCAGGCCTGGCAGAACCGCATGGCCGCGCTGTTCAAGGGCCGCAACGTGGAGCTGCAGGACATCTCCACCTACGGCTGGAAGGACGACAAGGGCGAGATCCGTGTTGCCAACTTGAAGCTCAAGAGCCGCGAACAGGCCCAGCCCTTGTCGCTGCGCCAGTACTGGCGCAAGGTGGGCAAGGACTGGCGCTTGTTCTCTGAAGACCTGCAAAACCAGAGCTGACCGTTGTCAGCCCATAGCAAAAGGCCCAAACCGAGGTTTGGGCCTTTGTGCTTTGTGCAGCGGCTTAGTGCTGCGAGTCCGGGTCATCCAGCAGCTGCTGGCGCAGCTTCTGGTCTTCGGTCATCTCAAACCACATGGCGTTGAGCACCGCAAAGGCGGCGGCCAGTGGCAGGCCGAGAATCCAAGAGAAATACCACATAGTTGAATCCTTTCTGTGTGCGGCGGCGCTCAGTAAGCGTGGCCGTTGCCGTCGTTGATGTCCTTGGCATTGACCTTGCCCCAGAGGACGGAGTAGACCCAGCTGGTATAGGCGAGGATCAGCGGCATGAAGATGAGCGTACAGACCAGCATGATGAACAAGGTCATGTGGCTGGACGAGGAATCCCAGACCGTCAGGCTGAAACGCGGATCCACGGACGAGGGCAGGATCATCGGGAACATCGAGGCGCCCACGGTCAGGATGATGCCGGCAATGCCCAGGCCGCTGGTGATCATCGCCAGACCATCCTTGCGGGCGCGGATCAGCACGGCCGCCAGCAGGCAACCCAGTACGCCGAGAATGGGCGCAGCCATCGTCCAGGGGTGCTGCTGGTAGTTTTGCATCCAGGCGCCGGGGGCGTGGGCTGCGGTCTTGAACAGCGGGTTCGACGGGCCGGTGGTGTTCAGCACCGAGGTGATGCTGTAGCCGTCGACAAACTTCCACAGCACGATGCCTGCGAGCACGAACAGCACGGCGGTGACGACGGCCGAGATGCTGCCCACGGTGCGGGCCCGGGCGGCAATCGCACCTTCGGTCTTGATGCACAGCCAGGCGGCGCCATGCATCAGCAGCATGGTGACCGAGATCAGGCCAGCCAGGATCGCGAAGGGGTTGAGCAGGCCGAAGAAGCTGCCGTCGTAGTGGATATAGAGCTCAGGCGTGAGGCGGAAGGGTACGCCCTGCAGCACATTGCCCATGGCCACGCCGCAGATCAGCGCGGGGATGAAGCTGCCGGCAAACAGTGCCCAGTCCCAGCGGCTGCGCCAGGCGGGAGACTCGTTCTTGCTGCGGTACTTGAAGGCGACCGGGCGCAGGATCAGACCGATCAGGATCACGAACATGGCCAGGTAAAAGCCCGAGAAGGACACCGCATACAGCTGTGGCCAGGCGGCAAAGATGGCGCCACCGCCCAGCACCAGCCAAACCTGGTTGCCTTCCCAGGTGGGGCCCACTGCGTTGATGATGACGCGGCGCTCCAGATCGTTCTTGCCCAGGAAGGGCAGCAGCATGCCGGTGCCCAGGTCAAAGCCGTCCATCACGGCAAAGCCGATCAGCAGCACGCCCAGCAGGACCCACCAGATGACACGCAGGGTGTCGTAGTTCAAAAGTGTATGCAAGATCATGGTGTTACTTTCCCGAATAGGTAGGTTGTGCCGTGGCGATCGAGGCATAGCTCAGCGGCTGCGGATCACGCTGCTCGGGCTCCAGCTCGGGGCCCTTCTGGATGGCCTTGAGCATCAGCTTCATCTCGATGATCAGCAGCACCGTGTACAGCGCCACAAAGCCCAAAATGGTGATCAGCAGGGTGGTCACGCCCAGGTTGGATGCGGCCACAGCGGTGGGCAGCACGCCTTCGATGATCCAGGGCTGGCGGCCGAACTCGGCCACAAACCAGCCGCACTCAATGGCGACCCAGGGCAGCGGGATCGACCAGACGGCCACCCACAGCAGCCAGCGGCGGTTTTCCAGCTGGTGGCGCGACGCGAGGTAGAAGAACACGGCGGTCAGCACGATGAAGAACATGCCCAGCGCGACCATGATGCGGAAGGTCCAGAACAGCGGAGCCACCTGCGGAACCGTGTCCCAAGCCGCCTTGGCGATCTGCGCGTCGCTGGCCTGGCGTGGGTCATCGACATAGCGCTTGAGCAGCAGCGCATAGCCCAGCGACTTGCCATTGGCCTCGAATTGCTCCTTGAGCTCGGGCGAGATCGTCGTCGTGGAGCCCGCTGCGCGGATCTTCTCCAGTGCGTCATAGGCCTTGATACCGTCGCGGATCAGCACCTCGGCATGCTTGACCAGGTCGTTGATGCCCTGCAGCTCGGTATCCAGCGAGCGGGTGCCGATCAGACCCATGGCCCATGGGATGTGGATGGCGTAATGGGTCTCGCGCGCTTCCTGGTCGGGGAAGCCGATGGCGGTGAAGGCGGCCGGTGCAGGCTCGGTCTCCCACATCGCTTCGATCGCGGCGAGCTTCATCTTCTGGTGTTCGCCCGACAGGTAGCCGGACTCGTCCCCGAGCACCACCACCGACAGCGAACCGGCCAGGCCAAAGGCGGCAGCCACAGTCATCGACCGCTTGGCCAATGCCACATGGCGGCCCTTGAGCAGGTACCAGGCCGACACGCCCAGCACAAAGATGGCCGCGCAGACATAACCGGCAGAGACGGTGTGCACAAACTTGGCCTGCGCCACCGGGTTGGTGAGCACGGCCGCGAAGTCATTGACTTCCATGCGCATGGTCTGCGGGTTGAAGACGGCACCCACGGGGTTCTGCATCCAGCCGTTGGCGATCAGAATCCACAGCGCCGACAGGTTGGTGCCCAGGGCGGTGAGCCAGGTGACGATCAAGTGCTTGACCGGCGAGAGCTTGTCCCAGCCGAAGAAGAACAGACCGACAAAGGTCGCCTCCAGGAAGAAGGCCATCAGCCCTTCGATGGCCAGCGGGGCGCCAAAGATGTCGCCCACATAGTGGCTGTAGTAGCTCCAATTCATGCCGAACTGAAACTCCATCACCAGGCCGGTGGCCACGCCGATGGCGAAGTTGATGCCAAAGAGCACACCCCAGAACTTGGTCATCTGGCGCCAGATGACGCGCCGCGTCATCACATAGACCGTCTCCATGATGGCGATCAGCATGGACAGCCCCAGGGTCAGGGGTACGAAGAGAAAGTGGTACAGGGCTGTGAGTGCAAACTGCAATCTTGATAGCCCGACGATGTCGAGATCCATGAACTGGTCCTTCCGTGTTGTAAGTGCTCGATCTGGTAGAAAAACTACGTGGGTTCCAAACTGACAAATCCGTGGCTTGCGCAGGCTGCGGGGCTAGCCAGGCCGCAATCGCTGCAGCAGTGCTTCAAACTCCGCCGTGCCCTTGCGCGCTTGCGCCAATCCTCCTTGCAAGGGGGCTATCCAAACAATGCGGTCGGCGTGGCGCGCCTCGCGCTGCAAATGGCTGGCCATCACGATGGCGCTGCGGCCGCCAGCTGCGCGCTGGGCATGCCATTGCGCCAACGCGCTCATCACCTGGGCAGCGGTCTGGCGGTCCAGGCCTTCGGTGGGTTCGTCCAGCAAGCGCAAGGGTGCGGGGTGCAGCAGCAGGCGGGCGAGGGCCAGGCGGCGTGATTCGCCCCCCGACAGGCCTGCGCCCTGGCTGCCCAAGGGCGTATTCAGTTGTTGGGGCAGTGCGCGGATGACGTCGGCCAGCCCTGCCGTTTGCAGTGCGTCCCACAGCTGCGCATCGCTGGCATCAGCGCGGCCCAGGCGCAGGTTGGCGGCCACGCTGGCCTGGAATAGCTCTGTGCGTTGGGGCAGGCTGGCGCAGTGCGCCCGCAGCACCTGGCCGGCGCTGGGCGCCAGGTCGCCCGCTATCAGCGCCATCAGGCTGGATTTACCGGCGCCGCTGGGCCCGGCCAGCACCAGCCATTCGCCATCGGCCACCTGCAGATCGACCTGCTGCAGCAAGGCGCTGGCGCTGCCCGGGTGCTGCAGGCGGACTGCTTGCAGGTCCACGGCCAGGCCGGTAGCAGGTGCTTGGGCTTCGCCGGCGCGGGTGCCTGCAGCGTCATCGAGCAGCGGAGCAATGCGGCGCGCAGCGAGCAGGGTGCGGCCCGCTTCCATCGCGCCACGGCGGATATGGACGAGGGGCTCCAGCGCTGCCAGCAGCAGCAAGGTGGCCAGCGCGGCAATGGGCGCGCCAATTTCACCCTTCTGGGCCAGCCAGGCGGCGCAGAGCAAGGCGGCTGCGGTGGCCAGATGGCCCAGCATGGCCATCGCGACGGCGACCCCCGATTCCAGCCGGTTCAGACGGATATCGGCAGCAAACTGCTGGCGCTCCGCCGCCGCAATGCGGGCCATTTGGCCAGCCAGGGTGCCGGCCATCACCAGCTCGGTCTGCGCGCCGACGGCATCAATCACCTGGGCCCGCAGCTGTTCGCCGGCAAAGCTGCGGCGTAGCGCGGTCATAAAACCGTAGCGCACGCACCAGGCCACGCAGGCCAGGCCGCCGGCCAGCACCATGGCGCCCACGAGCAGGCCGCTTTGCCAGTTCAAAAAGACCGTCAACGCCAGCGCGGTGACGCAGGCACTGACCAGCAGCGCGACGGCCGGGGTCAGCAGACGCAGGTAGACTGCGTCGAGCGCATCGATGTCGGCGGTAAGGCGGTGCAGCAGGCGGGCGGGGCGCTGGCGCAACGCCAATGCGGTATCAGCGGCGGCCAGGCGCGAGAACAGCTGCACCCGCAGGGCGGCCAGCACGCGCAAGGTGGCATCGTGGGTCACTACCCGCTCGCTGTAGCGCGCGCCGGTGCGCAGCATCGAGAAAAAGCGCACACCGGCGCCGGGTGCGAATACATCAAACACCACGGCCGTGGCGGCGGAAAGACCCGCCACATAGGCAGCCGTGAGGAACCAGCCCGACAGACCCAGCAACGCCATGCCGGCGCACACGGTGATGGCAGCGAGCAGACTGCCCAGCAGCATGCGCCGGCGGTAGGGCGATTGCGCAAACAGTTGAACAATGGGGCGCAGCGCGTTCCAGGCCATCATGCGATGCTCCTCGTGGCGGCGGGCAGGCCGGTGGCAATGGGCGGCTGGCTGCCATCGAGCGACAGCACCCGGTCCATGCAGGCGGCCAGCAGCGGATCATGGGTGGCCACGACCAGAGTCGCGCCGCGTGCAGCCAACGCCAGCAGTCCCTGGCGCACAAACTGCGCGGTCTCGGCATCCAGGTGGGCCGTCGGTTCATCGGCCAGCACCAGGCGGCAGCCAGGCGTGGCAGCCGCGCGTGCCAGGGTCAGGCGCAAGGCCTCGCCACCCGACAGGCCCAGGCCGCCATCGCCCACCACCGCATTGCCGCGCAAGGCCAGCACGGGGCCGAGCGCCGCGCGCTGCACCGCTTGCTGCAGCGCGGCGTCGTCGATATCGCGGCCCAGGCGAATGTTGTCCATCAGGCTGGCAGCCAGCACATGGGGCTTTTGCGCGACCCAGGCGATGCCGCTGCGCAGCCGGTCGGCATGGGCTGCATCCAAGGGGGCGCCATCGATATGGATACTGCCGGCGCTGGGGGCAGCCAGGCCCGCGATCAGCGCCATCACGGTGGATTTTCCGCTGCCGCTTTCTCCCCACAGCGCCACGCGCTCCCCCGCGGCAATCTCTGCGCTGAAGGCATGGACCACCAGCGGGCTCTGGGCGCTGTATTGAAAGCTGAGGTCCTGGATTGTCAGCGCGGCAGCGGTTGTCTTGGGGGCGCTGGCAGCGCTGTCTGGGTGCGCATTGCCAGTACCCACCAGCTGCGGGCCAGGCTGCTGCAGCGCTTGCAGCGCGTCCAGCGCAGCGACACCGGCGGCCTTGTCATGCCATACCGCAGACAGCTCGCGCAGCGGCTCAAAAAACGCGGGGGCCAGCAGCAGCACGAACATGGCCTGGGCGAGGCCCAAGGTACCGCCCCAGCTGCCAAACGGGATCTGGCCCAGCAAATGAAAGCCGACATAGACAGCGACCAGGGCCACGCCCAACGCAGAGAACAGCTCCAGCACCGCAGAAGACAGGAACGCAATCTTGAGCACCGCCATGGTGTTGGCACGCAGCTGCTCTGCCGCACCGGTCAGCTGCTGGGCCACCTGGGCCACGGCACCCAGCCCGCGAATGCTAGCGAGACCTTGCAGGCGATCGAGCAAGAACTGGTTCAGGTTTCCAACATCCTGCAAATGCTTTTTGCTGGCCGCCTCGGCCCGCCAGCCCACAAGCGCCATAAAGATCGGAATCAACGGCGCTGCCACCAGCAGCACCAGCCCCGCCACCCAGGACAGACTGAAGACACAGACCAGGATGACCAGCGGCACGACCATGACCTTGGTGCGCGCCGTGGTGTAACGGGCAAAGTAGGGCGTGATGTGGTCAGCCTGCTCGTTGAGCACACTGGCCGCCAGCCCGGCCGATGGGCGCTGTGGGTGCAACGGCGAATGCAGCGCCAATGCCTGCAGCGCCTGCAGCCGCAGCTGCTGCGTATGCGCGCGCGCCGCTGCAAACGCCCGGCGCAGGCCATAGCCATCGACCAGCGCCCGCAGCAGGCCCAGTGCCAGGAACAGGGCGCAAGCCTTGGCCAATGCCGACCAGGCCGCTTGCTGGTGAATTGCCTCAATCCCCCAGGCAATGACCGCCGCTTGCGGCAGCCACAGTAAAGCCGCAAGCACCTGCCACCACGCTCCCTTTGCAGAGGGGCGCATTGCCACAGCAGGGCTGCTGGTGGAGGGGGTAGCGCGGGTGGATGGCATGGATGAGTTTTTCAGTTTTCAGAAATTCTTGAAAGTATTGTATATCCAAGATACTCATTAATTCAATTTATCGAATACCTGATAGGAACTACGTTGATCGAAGGCGCTGGACTTGACGGGCCGTGCTTAGGCGTCAGTTGCTACGAAATTCAGAGCATTCAACGCCCTGAAAACATAGTGAATGCAGAAATTGCCGTAAACCCCAGAGCCTTCGGTTCTGGCTGCTGCCTGGCGTTTTGAGCCCGCTTTGCCAAACGCTTGAGCCGATTGTGTTGCCTAGAGTGTGAACAGAGCTTGCTGTAAGTCAAGAACAGCGCGGGTTCTCCCTAGGGGGTGGGATGGGGAGATGGGGCGTTGTTTTGGGGCGACTGGATGAACCGAGGTCCATGCGCAACTCTTAACGAAGTACTTCTGGCAGGTGAGCCAAATGGCCTTGCGTTCATAACACTGGCGAACGGCTCAACAGGCGCGTACTCCAGCGGCACTTTCCCCGTTAGAGAACAAGTTTCGTCACCGCTTGATACGAGTGCCCCGCTAATCACTGATGAGGTTCAGCTGGCAACGTAAAAGTATCAGCAGGAATGTCACCCAATTTGCTGACCGAAGCCAGGTACATACCACGTTTGGAAAGCGTTTATATGGATTTAGGGTGTGGGCTGTGGTGTCAGTAAAGACGTGGATAAGTAAACATTCATTTCTGAAAAACGCTATGTACGCGTATGTATATAAACGTTCCTGCCTTCGGTAGCTAACTATTCGTTAGGAGAAAGAATTGCCATGCTTTCGAAAAGACGTTATCTAATCAGTCTTTTGAGTGAAATTATATATTAAATATTTTTAAAAATCAATTGTAAGTTATAGGTCGGTATTCTATTTGGTAATCATTTAATCATAATGATTAATGGCTACTAAATATTTGACTGCGATTGAAAATAATATTAAATTTAGCGAAAGCTTGATCGAGGCAAAACTTTGGGGAGTTCTTGTCGCGAGGTAACGTAAACAACTAGTGGTGCTTGGAACGTCGCACTCACGGTTGCTGCACGAATGAGCGCAGGATGAGGCGAGCGTTGCTCAAATAAACGCAATTGAATACAAGGGAGATTTCATGATTGGGAAACTATATCGTTATAGTGTCGCTGTATTAATTGCGGCGTGCGCGCACCACAGCTTTTCTCAAGAAGTCATACCTGATTTGTACAAAGATCCAGGTATTTATCCCAATCGAGATTATATAAATCAGAATGTTAGTGAAAATATTGATCCATTCACTGGTTCGCTGCAAAGGCAATACGTAGACCTCCATCTTCCTGGAAATGGAGGATTTGATCTTAAAGTGATAAGGTCTTACAACAGTTCTTCTGTGGAGCCGCTGAACCCTGCGGCTTACGACTCCTCCTCTGGTGCGGGGGTAGGGTGGAGCATCCACTTCGGTCGCGTTCTGAAAAACAAAGAACGAACCATTTGCTTGAATAAAAATGCTCAAACGGTAGCTGATAACCCGGTACTGGAACTGCCAGATGGTAGTCGCCAGTTACTCGCATTTACTGGCAACACATCGCCTTTGATGCTGACGACCCAGCGGTGGAGAGCAGACTGTATCAACAGTGGGGGGTTAAGGGTCTTCTCCCCGGATGGCATGCAGTATGAAATGACCCATCTGGTGAACATGACCGGCGGCGTCAACCCTATATTTGCATGGTTCACTACCAAAATCATTGATAGAAACGGAAACAATGCCGTTATCAATTACAAAGCGAGTGCATCTTCAGAAATATCCAATATTGTGACCAGTGATGGCCGCAACATAACATTTACTTATGCAGACAGTGGTGCCAGGACTCCCCGAATAAGCCGAATCAGCAGTGCGGGACAGACCTGGAATTATGCCTACCAAGCTGTGCCGAATGTGCTGTACAGCTACTTTTTGACATCGGTGACACGGCCCGATGGCACATCTTGGAAATACCAATACAACGGTAATCTCAATACCTTGCCCGGCAGCCATGTGATGAAAGATGTCACCTATCCGCAAGGCGGTGTTATCAGCTATACCTACGACTTTGTATATTTTGACGGTCAAGCCAATCCATTGAGCCGAACGACCGTCGTTAAAGGCAAAAGAAGCAATAACGGTGGTAACTGGAGCTTTCGCTACGCACCTGGTAGCCGCAATACATATGACACCACCACCGTCACCACCCCCACCGGCACGATCACCTATCAACACGTAGGCCCCAATTATTCCAGCTCGGGCACGGTCTGGATGGTGGGGTTGCTGATGTCTAAGAAAACAGGTAATACACAAACCGAAACCTACACCTGGGACAAACAAAAAATATCCAACGAAAACTATTTCAGGCCAGGTGCCTTTGTCACTAAGGTGGACTCAGGGCAAACCAACGCTCCCATTCTGACCAAGAAGACCACGGTGCGCGATGGTGCAACCTATACCATCACCAACAGCCAATTTGACAGTTATGGAAATCCAAGAACCGTTGTTGAGTCTGGTCCGTCAGGTGGAAGCAAGACTACCACCATTAGCTACTACACGAATGCTGCTAAATGGATCATCAATAAGTCCCAAAATGAAAGCTTCACTGGCAGCTCGATAAGCCGCGCCTTCGATGGGAATGGAAACCTGACCTCTTTTACTGAGGATGGAGTCACTACCACTTATCGGTATGATGCGCAAGGCAATATGGTTGCAAAAACTTTGCCTCGATCTCAGGTACACAACTATTCCAATTTCAAGCGAGGCATACCCCAGTCCGAAACACAACCTGAGAGCATTTCGATCAGAAGGCAAGTGGATGATGCTGGCAATGTCATATCGGAAACCAATGGAGATGGGCATACAACCAGGTTGAGATATGACAGTATGAACAGAATCACATCCATTGATTATCCTGCTGGTACCTCCGTTTCGGTCGCCTACACCGCTACTACGAAAACAGCCACTCGCGGCGCATTGGTGGAACGCACGGTGTACAACAGCTTTGGCCAAGCTACAGGGGTGACTTTGGGTGGTATCGCCCGAAAATTTACGGTGGATGTGCTTGGTCGCCGCACATTCGAGTCAGACCCAGATTCCAATGCCGGTACGAGCTACCAGTTCGATATATTGGATCGAATCACGCGGATCTCTAATGCAGACAATACCTCAAGCAATGTGGTCTACGGAGCCGGCACCAAGAGGGTGACGGATGAGCGTGGCAATGTGACAACCTACAGCTATAGATCCTATGGTGATCCGGATCAGCAGCTGCTAATGGGTATTTCAGCGCCAGAAGCATCTGCAAGCGTAACCATTGCGCGAAATAGCAAAGGCCTTATCACTTCTGCCACCCAGGCGGGATTAACTCGCAGCTATAAATACAACAGCAATTATCATTTGGAGTCAGTGACTAATCCAGAGACTGGCATCACAAAATATGGACGCGATGTCGCAGGCAACATGACCTCCAGCGCAGTGGGCGCTTCAGCAACCACCCGCTATGCCTATGATGCACAAAACAGGCTGACCTCTATTACCTACCCCACTGGAACTCCAAATGTCAGCAATACCTACAGCAAGACGCATAGGCTTTTGACGGCGAGGTCCTCAACTGGCAACCGTAGCTACAGCTACGATGCCAATGGAAACATGACCAGCGAAACGCTTCAGGTGGACGGGCAGACTTTTAAAGCCTCGTATACATACAACGGCCTCGACCAACTCGCCTCCATCACTTATCCATCCGGAAAAACGGTGAGCTATTCGCCCAATGCGCTAGGGCGGCCAACGCAAGTTTCAGGCTATGTTCGAAATATTACCTATTGGCCGTCTGGTCAACTGAGGCAAATTAACTATTCGAATGGCACAATCACTGAATATCAGCAAAATGCTCGTTTATGGCCAAGTACGTTCACAACGCGCAAAGGCGGCGGGGTAAATTACAACAATAACTCTTATAACTACGATGACGTAGGTAATCTGACTTCGATTCGAGATTCTGTAGATGCTGATAACAATCGAACGCTAAGCTATGACAAAATAAATAGATTGATTTCTTCTAATGGGCCTTGGGGTTCAGGGGTGGTGGGTTACGGTGGTAATGGAAATATCACCAGTCAAAAATTCGGCAGCAATACGCTCAGCTATAACTATGATCGCAATAACAAGCTGGCCAGCACGCAAAAAGGAGGCGTGGCTAACTACTATAGCTACGACGCATATGGGAATATTGTCATCGGAGATGGTAAGAAGTATACCTATGACAATGCCTCCAACTTGATATGTGTGGACTGCGACAACGCTGCTTCTAAAGTCGAGTATGCCTACGATGCTCAAAACAACAGGTCGATTATCGTCAAAGCAGGTGTCAAGAGCTACGAGTTTTATAACTCCAGCCATGATTTATTGGTTGACTATTCACCCTCAGAGTTGCACAAGGCCACTGAATATATATATTTGGGTGGCAAGCGTATAGCGCAGCGTGTTTTCCAATCGCAAAAATAGGGTGGAGGGAATCATGAATAAAAATACACGCTCAAAGCTAAAAAACTGTGTCTCATTTTTTTATAAATTTGCATTTTTCATCGCACTACTTTTAAGTCTTGGTAATTTTGCACGTGCTCAGGATGACTCCCAGCTGTTCATGACTGCTGTGCAGCCAAGCATGATTGAGGGGGATATCTATCGATTCCAGATAGGATACAGAAACACGGGTACTACCACTTGGTCAGCCGGCCAAGGCTATGTCTTAGCATCCCCTCAAAACAATTGGAATGCAGGGCCTATCTCCATTAAGCCAAGTGAACCTATTCCTCCCGGCGGGGAGTTCAGTACCTACGTTACCGTAACTGCGCCGCCATGCTGTAACACCCGCCTTGATTGGCAAATGAGAAAGGGGCGTGGTGGATGGTTTGGCTCGACTGCATTTTGGGAGAAGGATAATTACTCGACTGGTACATTTATCCAGATTGTAAGAAGGCCACGTATCCCTAATCGAGCGAGCTTTCACTCCCAGGACGTACCCCTGCATATGGTTGGTGGGCAGACTTATACAGTCTCCGTGACGATGAAGAATACGGGTACCGCTACTTGGAGTGAAACTGGTCAGTACCAACTAGGTTTAAGAAATCCGGCGAATCCCGCTCTCTGGGGTATAAATCGTGTGCCTGTAAAAGGCTCCGTAGCCCCGGATCAACTTCATACCTTTACATTTGACATCACCGCTCCCTCCGCACCAGGGACTCATAAACTAATCTGGCAGATGCTGCAGACGGGTGTCGAGTGGTTTGGCAGCTCATCTTTTATCCTCGATATCGACGTTTCACCACCAGAGCCGAACAGTGCATCGTTTGTAGCGCAAAGCTTGCCTATAAATGTGGTTAGGGGCAGGCAATACAAGGCATCGGTAACGATGAAGAATACGGGTACGCAAACCTGGTCTGAGGGTGCGCACTATCGACTTGGTTCTCAAAATCCTCAAGATAACGCCAGTTGGGGCCTAGGTCGAGTTCAGCTGACTGAACCCGTAGCTCCGGGGCAGACGTATACATTCAACTTTCCCATCACCGCGCCCAATGCGCTGGGTACTTACAATTTCCAGTGGCAGATGGTGCAAGACGGTGTGGAATGGTTTGGTTCAAAATCTACCAGTCTTGCTATCGAGGTAAGCGATCCAGTGCCCAATGATGCACAGTTTGTATCCCAAACGGTGCCCGAAAATATGGTGGCAGGCCAGGCTTACATTGCCGCTGTGACGATGTTAAATACGGGTACTGCCACTTGGTCAGAAGATGCAGCTTATAGATTAGGATCGCAGGCGCCTCAGGATAATGCTCACTGGGGGCCATCCAGAGTGTTTATTTCCAAGCCAGTGCAGTCTGGGGAGCAATACACATTCAGCATTCCTATCACTGCACCTCTGCCTTCCGGAACTTTCTCCTTCCAGTGGCAAATGGTACAAGATGGAGTTCAATGGTTCGGTAGCCCGTCCGATGAACTAAAAATACCGCTACTTGATCCTGTTCCCCATAGTGCCACATATGTATCGCAAAGCGTGCCGGCTAATATGGTTGCAGGGCAGCAGTACAGCGCTTCGGTAACGATGAAAAACACCGGTACTGTAGCCTGGACAGAGGTGGGCGGCTTTAGCCTCGGCTCTCTTGGCTCGCCCGAAAATACCTGGGGAGCATCAAGGGTAAATCTTGGCAATTCTGTTAACCCGGGGGAGCAGTACACGTTCAATTTTCAGATCACCGCACCCGCAACGCCTGATGCTTACGACTTTCAATGGCAAATGGTGCAGGGTGATGGGGCTTGGTTTGGAGATAAATCTGACAACAGAAAGATAGTGGTATCTGCCCCTGCGGGCAGCGACAGCGCCATCTTTGTGGCTCAAAATATCCCCGCCCGCATGATTGCAGGTGATACACACCAAGCGTTGGTGACCATGCGCAACGCAGGTTCCACCACATGGACGAGCGGCAACGGCTACCAGTTAAAGGCGCAGAACCCGTCGGACAACAACACTTGGGGTGCTGGTCCAATTGCGCTCAATGGCACGGTACCAGCGGGGATGGATTACACCTTCTCCTTCCCCATCACTGCCCCTGATGAACCTGGAAGCTATAACTTCCAATGGCGAATGGCGAAGGGTACGCAGTGGTTTGGAGCCACTTCTACCAACGCCGTAGTGACCGTCTCTGAGTCAACAGGAGCAGATGACGCAGCCTTCGTGTCGCAAAGCCTGCCAGTAACCACGATGACCGCTGGGCAAAGCTACACGGCATCCGTCACGATGAAAAATACCGGCACCTCTACTTGGTCCGCCGGCGACACGTACTACCTGGGTGCGCAGAATCCGCAGGACCCTGTCAATACCACATGGACCGCTACCGGTCGGGTGCCCTTGGAGACCGACGTAGTCCCTGGCGGGGAATACAGCTTTAGCTTCCAGGTCACAGCGCCCGCAACGCCAGGCACCTATAACTTCCAATGGAAGATGCTCCGTGGCGATACAGCTTGGTTCGGTGCTCAAAGCACCAACATCGCGGTGCCTGTAGTCGCCGCAACCATCACGGAGACCATCACCTTTTTCCACAACGATGTCTCCGGCTCCCCCATGCTGGCCACCGACGCCAGCGGCAACCTGCTCTGGAACGAAAGCTATTTGCCCTACGGTGAGCGCCTTAATGACATAGGTGATGGCGGCAATGCCCTGTGGTTTACCGGTAAGCCGCATGACAGTGATACGGGTTTGTCGTACATGGGGGCTCGGTACTACAATCCTGCATTAGGGCGGTTTATGGGTATCGATCCTGTGGGGTTTGATGCTGATAATTTGCATAGCTTTAATCGTTATGCATATGCCAACAACAACCCGTATAAGTTCGTTGACCCGGATGGGCGTAGTCCGCTGTCGATTGCTCAAATGAATCAAGTGAATGGAGCAATCCAGGGCTTCCACAGTTGTGGCGGCAATGAGGGTTGCATTGCGTCATCCCTGGCGGTGATGATACAAGTGCGCAATGAGCTACGTGCAGCAGGCGTAGACCCTGCGGAACGCATGCCTATTAATGCGAATATCGGAGCGGCCGGAGTCGCGCTTGGCGATTGGGGGCCTGCACTGTCAGCTGTGGGGGCGGCCGGTGTAGAGTCGCTTAAGGGTGGGGCGACCACGTCGCCAACGCTTCCTGCGAAGCAAATTGCTAAGGGCAATGGAGTAACAGTCGAGCACAACTACAAAGGTGGCGATCACCCGCCAGCCCACGCCCACGTTGTTGGTGGGGGTAAAACGGTAAAAATTGGACCCAATGGAAAACCTATTGCGGGAGAACGCGAACTTTCGTCTACACAGCAAACAGTTGTTGACGAGAACAAATCGAAGATTCGGAGTTCCATAAACAAAATTGGACGCTGGCTTAAACACAATGAATGAGATGGAAATGGAAGCAACTGTTTGGATTTTTGTCGCAACCAAGGCGGCGTTCCCGTCCGGTGTATTTGGATCGGTTGCAGATGCCGAAAATTGGATAGTCAAACATGGACTTACGGGCTTATTGACCGAGTATCCAATCGGAACAGGCGTTTTCGACTGGGCAATTGCCAGTGGAAAATTCAAACCGAAACCCGCGAAAAAACTTGATGCGGCGTTTATCGGCCAATTTACGACTGCGTCGATGGCACACCATCACTACGAGGATGGTTGCCGCCAAGACTAGCTGTCGCATGCCGGACGATCATACGGCCGCTTATTGAACAGTTCAGGATCAGTTGATGTTACTGAATATGGCTTGGCATTGCAAACGGCAATTGCTATTTATTTGAACGAAAAGAAGTCTATTGGTTCTAGATCTCTTTATTTAATCGATTGCCTAGGGGCTGTCATGTCGATGGATGTCAAATCCTTACTCGATAATTTATGAAGCAATAAGCCAATCAAGCAGCGAATTTCTTAAAGGCGTATGAATCACGGAAGTTCGGAAAAGTGTGCTGAATTGCTTTGATTTGAAGCTTCAAATTAAACGATATAACTGCATTAAATTATATTTATTGCATTCAAAAATCAAATGACTTCGCAAAATGAAATACGTTTGTAGTTTTGTTTATACAAATTCTTCACCCAGTGCTGTGTTGTTGGTACTGGAGCCTTGGGCGGAAGAGGTGTTGCTTGCACCTGGGGTTCGTGCGCAATTGGTTGGAGAGGTGGTCTGGTTGGTTCTGCTTTCGAGCTTGAGCAGTTGGATGATCGGTTGATTGTGTATGCATGGCCGGATTCGATAGCATCAATCAGGATATTGTAGTCGGCTGCAGATATTATCGCTCTATGCGTTTGTTTTTATAGATTTTATCCAATCGCTAATTAAATTACTGGGTATATTGGGGGTGGGAATTTATTGCCAAAAAATTTTAGCTCTGCCGTGCAAGGAGAGGTTTTCATGACTGATGATAAATGGAAGACGCTCATCTTAAGTGATGTGAACTACCAAAATTTAGTTGTGGAAGTTGGTTATGATGGCCAACTTTTATTGCTTTTAGACCATGAGCAAGGGCGTGACTGCGTCTGCATAACATTGCCGCAACATGATGGAATGTTGGGTGTGCGAATACCGCTGTCTGACTTCATTACACAGCTAAAAAATTCTGCAGAGAATTTGTGTCGCTGATATATTTTGCGTTGAAGCTATTCAATCAATTATTTGATATTTTTGACTTGGATGGATTGGGACCGCTACTGAATGAGGCCCGTGAGCAGGCCAATAATTGACTCCCTATCGGCGGAAGTTCTGTTGGTCTTGAGATGCATTGCTGCTAACAAAGGATGTGCCTAGTTGTGCTAATGCTTGAATTTGACACTGCAGACCTGTGTTCTATTCAGGGTCTGCTTCGCCAAGGAATAGTTGGCTATGCCACTGACACGCCTACTCCGCGCGGTGTATCAACTATCTGGCTTTTCCTTGCTAATGATTCCATACTGAAAATATATACGACGATGCACGATACGGTGGGTTGGGATGAGGTCGGTAATCTTGTTTTTCGACTTGTCGAGAAAGATAAAAATGCGCCTGAAATGTTGCCGTTGCCGCTAGCCTGGAGAGATATAACGGTTATCGAAAAAATGCTGGTGGTGGACGAAGATTTCACGGCGGAAAGTGGGCTTCAGATCAGCAATAACTCAGGTGAGACATTCACCATCGTTTGCTCTGCAAACATTTATCAAATTGAGGTTGCGGCACCGTTCTATCATGGTGATTTTTTGCCTGAGTATTATATGTGCCATTATATACACGTGCCGTTATAATATATAACTATCATTGGGCTCGGACTGCTTTATGAAGTGATAAATGCATGAGCGGATGGAGTCTGTTTACCACATTTAAGAAGAAGCCGCAGCGCATGCGCAAGACGGTGCAGGTCAGAAGTACCTATTTAACGGTGTGCAAAGAGCTGACAGCTTTTGATATGGTAATTTATAGATTGGCACGGAAATATGATGGAGGCACCCAATTTGCAAATAATCAATTTGCAATCAATCGAATCGATGGTGTTGGCCCCGCACCCTAGCGTGTGTTTGCTGGTCCTTGACGCTATATCTCCAGCCATGGATTTCAAAGGTTTGGTGCGAAACCTTATCCCCGCAGGATGTCAATACTTTATGATCTTAGGTGATGCAGCGGAGGATGTGCATGACGCTTTAGACTATGCCATTGATGATTGCGATCTAGGTTATTTGGGTACACTTACTGCTGTTCACAACGATGAGTCTGCCGAAGACGTAGCATCGTTATTGCTGAATGCAGCGATTCCTGGTGAAGCAAATGTGCGCTGCGTAGTTGGATATGACAAGGAGGATGATGCAGTGCGTGATATTCTGGAGAAATTGCGGCTGAAATCTCCAGAAATGAGTGAGCATTCAATTCCAAACCATCAAATGGTATGATCGCCATATGCTCGTCGAATGATCTGCATGGCTTAAATGGCCGGTGGGACCATCGTTTCGTGAGTGGCTTGATTATTTCAAAAATCGATAGGGGCAAAGTACTCGAATGACATTCAACATCGAAATATCAAAGGACACACGGTGTGAAAATGGATTTGTATACGAAATAGACATCGGCGCGCATCGGGAGGTAGTCCCTATCATGACCACCAGATGGTCACCTGAAGCCTATAAAAGGCAATGGGTGGAGGCGCTTGAATTTCTTGTGGCATCCCGTTCGAGTCGATGCGCTCTTATCACATGTATTCAGCCTGAATCTGTTAGCTATGGAATTACCTATTGGGCCTTATTCAGAGAGGGTGACTTTGTTTATTTTCAACAAATATTTGCCCGAGAAAATTATCTAGGATTTCTCCTCTCTCCGTGCATGGTAGAGAGACATATGCCCGATAGAATGGAAGGTACTTTCGAAGAATACAGCCAAGTATCATAGTGGGTTCTGCCAATTTCAGATATTCAGGAATTCTTGTTGTCTATAAATGATGAGTATTTTTAAAAACATCATTCGTAAGCTCAATTGATTTTTTCCAGCTGTGTTGGCGCCGTGCAGAGCATGCACGGCATGAGAAATCGTCGTCCTCCCAAGACTGGCTACAGCGGACCTTTGCAGCTGCCATCATCAATAAGGGGCATAAAAGTAACAGTGGTATGTTGAGCTTCAATACGAACGAATCTTGTATCGATGCCTTGGCTCTCGAAGAGCTCTTTTGCTTTAGATAAATTCTCTTTTTGGGCTGTAATAACAATGCGGTTTATTTTGTAGTCAATCTGCGAACCGGCGATGTACTGATTGTTGTTAAAGTTTTTAATAACCACTTGCTTGTGAAACCTCTGCAGCTCCGCCATGCTGTATCGGACGTATGTGATATGCAGCATTTGCTGAATCTCTGGATCCAGCTCTACCGGTGATGTCAGGCCTATCACCAATTTGCCATCTTCGCCCAGCCACATGCCTGCGTATTTGTCTCCGGTTGCTTTAAAAATTGCAGCGCATTGGCTTTCCGTTGGGGCGAAGGGGGTAGATGCATTGGCAGCAGGATGGGCGGCGAGCAGGGCAAGGCTAAGGGCAATGGCGGCGGTAGTTCTATGCATGTGAATTTGCCTGGTGACCGGTGTTTCCTGCATTGTTTGGGTGTGCTGCGCCAACTCCGTGCTCTTGTTGCTCCAGCTTCTGCAACACCCAATGAATATGGCTACGCAGCGCATACAACTCATCCGCATACGACAGCGGCACGGTAATCTTCTCGACCTTGCGGCTCAGCTCCAGCAATTCGGCCTGGATGCTCGCGCGGTCAGGGTTGGGTTGCTCCATTTCGTGCTCGATCGCGCGCAACTGGCCGTACCACTTGAAGACGCGTGAGCGCACGCGGAACTGGTAGAGGGGCGGTACGACCCGCGATAGCGGCAGCATGAAGGCCAGCAAAACGCCCAGCACCAGCCACATGCGCTCGACCAGGTTGGCGAGCCAGAAGGGCAGGTAGCGCTGCAGCAAGGGGGCGGGCTCGTTGATGGCGCGTACGCCTTCGGGGGCGACGGCCAGTTCGCTGCTGCGGGTGTTGGGAAAGTCACGCGCGCGGTTGAACCAACCCGCCTGGCTGTGGATGCCCTGCGAGGCCTGGGCAAAGAGCTGCTTGATGGCGGGGTGGGTGTCATCGCGGGCCAGCAGCGAGGTGGTGGAGGCCAGCAGGTGCACATTTTGCGGCGGCACATTGGCGGCGAGGTCGACAATGCCGCGCGGCAGGGTGACGGGGCTCAGGAACTTGAACTTGCGGCCATAGGCCTCGTTCTGCGGAAAATCCATCAGCTGCACACCGGGTGTTTTCAGCAGCATTTGCACCATCGGCGATTCGGGCGCGGAGACCAGGACCAGCGCATCGATCTTGCCGGCCAGAAACTCCACGGTCGCCGGCGTTTCGGCCAGGTGCGATACGCGCAGCTGGGCCAGGCTCAGGTGGTTGGCTTCCAGCAATTGGTTGAACAGATTGGGCACGCCGCTGCCAGCAGTGCCGACATTGATGCGCCAACCGGCGAGCTGGGTGAGGCTGTTCAGGTGGGGGCGCTTGGTCAGGCGCTGGGCCGAGTCGGTGCGGTAGAACAGCCAGACGGGCTCGACAAACAGCGCGCCCAGCGAGGTGAGGCTGTCCAGGTCGTCCTCGGTCAGCTCGGCAGTGCCGCCTTGCACAAAGGCCAGATCGACCTTGCCCTCGCGCAGCAGCTGCAGGTTGTCGAAGGAGCCTTCGCTGCCGACCAGGTCGACGCGGATCTTGTTCCTGGCCAGCGGCGTGCGGTACTGCTCGCCAAAACTGGCGTAGGCGCTTTGGGCCGGGCCGGTGGCCAGCTTGACCTGCGAGGGCGGGTTGGGCTTGAGCCACCAGTAGGCGGCGACGATCAAGGCCACGGCCAGGATCACCAGCGGGCCGCCGGAGACCAGCGCATCGCGGATGTTGAGCACCAGGGTGATCAGGGTTTGGCGCAGCCCGTAGGCTTTTTGGCGCATGGACGTGGAGCGGTCACCCATGGTGGTTGGCGGGCTGCCGGCGCAGCGCTGTTGGAATGGCGCCTACTGTAAATCAGCCGCGCTGGGCAGGTGCAAGGCCTTGTGGTTTTCTCCGGCATCGATTTGTAAACGATTGGCATGCAGCACCGCCTGCAGGGTGGCCTGGGCGACGGCCTCGGCGGCCATCGTGGCCAGCACCATCATGCCGGGGCTGCGCCCGGCGGCTCCCGTGCCCAGGCAAAACAAGGTGTCGCCGTCCGACATGGTGTGCACCGGGTTGATGGCGCGGGCCAGGCCGTCGTGGCCCACGGTCGCCAGGCGGTTGGCCTGGGCCTTGGTGATGGTCGCATCGGTGGCGACCACGCCGATGGTGGTGTTGGTGCCCGCCAGCAGCGGCTGCGGCGGCTCGCCGCGCAGCAGGGCGCGGCGCGTGTCGATGAGCCCCAAGCCATCGCTGGTGCGCGCGCCGGCTACCACCTGGGCGGTGTCCGGGTGCAGCACATCGCCCAGTGCATTGCAGGCAATGATGGCGCCCACAGTGACGCCATCTACGGTGACCGACGCGGTGCCGATGCCGCCCTTCATTGCCCGGTGGATGCCAAAGATCTTGCCCACCGCTGCGCCGGCCCCCGCACCTACATTGCCTTGTGCGGGCATGCCGCTGCTGGCGGCCTGGCAGGCGGCATAGCCCGCCTGGGCATCGGGGCGGATGCGCATATCGCCTACCAGCACATCAAACAGCACGGCGGCGGGCACCAGCGGAATGCGGCCCACGGAGATATCGAGGCCTACGCCTTGCTCTTCCAGCCAGCGCATCGCGCCACTGGCCGCATCCAGGCCCCAGGCGCTACCGCCCGCCAGCATGATGGCGTGCACGCGCTCGACCAGGTTGGTGGGGTGGAGCAAGTCGGTTTCGCGCGTGCCGGGTGCGGCACCGCGCACATCGACACCGCCCACCGCCCCGGCTTTGGCCAGGATGGCTGTGCAGCCGGTGGGGCGGCGCGTGTCTGTGAAGTGGCCCACTTCGATGCCTTGCACCAAGGTGATGGAGCCGGCCGGAGCCATGGGGAGGGGGCAGGAGGACATGGCCCGATTGTGGGGCAAGCCGCAGCCCACTGAGCCGGTGGCAGGGGCTGCAAAGGCAGCGGGCTGTCAAACAGGTGTCTGACAGCCCGCAATGCCGGATAAAAAAATAGCGTGCGGATCAGGGGCGGATGACGATCTGCGGGCTGATGACAATCGCATCGGGGGTGCGGGGCGCCACCAGCACCGGGGCAGCGTAGGCCGGCTGCGGCGCGTAGTAGGCGGCCGGGCGGTCGTGGCAGCGGCGCTTTTCCTTGTATTCGCCATTGCGCTTCCACTTGCGCTCCACCTGGCAGTTGCCGTCCCAGAACTGTTCCTTGTGTTCCTTGCGGTGGTGGTGGCGGTGGCCGCCGCCATGGGCCCAGCTGGCATCCGCCAGGCACGAGAGCGCCAACGCAGTGAGCAAAGGGGTCAACAAACGGTTCATGGCAGGGGTTGGGAGGGTGAACGATGCTGGCAGCTTAGCGGAAAATCCTGTATCAAAAGATGAGCAATGGTTGCTTTGTACATCAGCTGTTGCGGCTGTTTTGATGGTGGAAATCTATGGCGATGGCTGCTACCATTTTTTCATCTGTAAGCACCCGTTGCCGCGCTGGCGCCGGGTGCTATGCGTCATCAGGCGTTGACGGTGGTTTGCTGCTGCTCACCCAAGCCCTCAATACCCAGGCGCATCGTCTGCCCAGCCTTCAGATAGATGGGGTGGGGCTTGATGCCCAGCCCCACGCCGGGGGGCGTGCCGGTCGAGATGATGTCTCCCGGCTGCAGGCTCATGCACTGGCTGACATAGGCGACGATCTGTGCGACGGTGAAGATCATCGTCTTGGTGTTGCCGTTCTGAAAGCGCTTGCCATCCACCTCCAGCCACATCGACAGGTTTTGCGGGTCCGGCACTTCGTCGCGCGTCACCAGCCAGGGGCCGATGGGGCCAAAGGTGTCAAAGCCCTTGCCCTTGTCCCAAGTACCACCGCGTTCGATCTGCCATTCGCGCTCGGACACATCATTGACCACGCAGTAGCCGGCCACATGCTCCAGCGCCTGGGCTTCGGTGATGTACTTGGCCGCTTTGCCGATGACGACGCCCAGCTCGACCTCCCAGTCGGTCTTGGTGGATCCACGGGGGATTTCAACCGCATCGTTGGGGCCGCAGATGGCGCTGGTCCATTTGTTGAAGATCACCGGCTCGGTCGGGATGGCGGCGCCCGATTCAGCGGCATGGTCGGCATAGTTGAGGCCGATGCAGATGAACTTGCCCACGCGCGCCACGCAAGGGCCGATGCGGGGCTGGCCAAGCACGGCTGGCAGGGTGCTGGGGTCGATCGCGCGCAGGCGTGCCAGGGCGGCATCGCCCAGCTGCGCGCCTTCGATATCGCTGAGCACGCCAGAGAGGTCGCGCAAGGTGTTGCTGCTGTCGAGCAGGCCGGGCTTTTCCTGGCCCACCGGGCCATAACGCAGTAATTTCATGTCATCTCCAAAGAATCAATAGCGAGCAGGCGCCAGTCTAGGTGCCTGCCAGCCAGGGGGCTGTCGCGCAGCGAAAAATCGAGGTGGGGTGGCGGAGTCAGTTGGACCAGCCGCCATCAATCACATGGGCCTGGCCGGTGGTGAACGCAGCCTCGTCCGAGGCCAGATAGGCGACCAGTGCCGCAATCTCCTCGGGCTTGCCGACGCGGCCCATCGGTTGGCGGGCCACAAAGGCGGCGCGCACGGCGTCGACGGAAAGCCCATCGTGCGTGGCCTGGGTGGCAATGCGCTGGGCCAGCGACGGCGAATCGACCGTGCCCGGACAGATGGCATTGCAGCGCACGCCCCGGGTGCAGTAATCGGCGGCGATGGACTTGGTCATGCCGATGACCGCTGCCTTGGAGGCACTGTAGGCAAAGCGGTTGGGCACGCCCTTGATGCTGGAGGCGGCCGACGACATATTGATGATGCTGCCCTGGCCCCGCTGCAGCATGCCCGGCAAAAAGGCGCGGATGCTGCGGTACATGGCTTTGACATTGAGGTCAAACGCGAAGTCCCAGTCGTCCTCGCTGCATTCGAGCACGCTGCCGGCATGCACAAAGCCTGCGCAGTTGAAGAGGATGTCGATGGGCCCGAGCACCTCGGCCAGGGTCTGGATCTGGGCGCTGTCGCGCACGTCGAGCTGGCGCGCATCCAGGCCAGAGCCTGCGAGCGGGCCGATGTGCAAGTCGGTGGCAATCACGCGGGCGCCTTCGGCTGCCAGCCGTTCGGCGCTGGCGCGGCCAATGCCTTGCGCCGCTGCGGTCACCAGGGCCACCTTGCCTGCCAGGCGACCGGGGGAGACGGAAGAATGGGTCATGGAGTCAGTCCTGTCAAAACTATCAAAAGGCCCGGCTGCGCCGCAGGTCAGCGCAGCCGGGCAGGGGATGAAAGCGCTGCGGGTTTAGAAGTGGCCGTCCTGGGCCAGCTTGGGCGGGCTGCCAGCCGCGCTGGCTACCGGGCTAGGTGCGGTAGCGGATACCTGTTGGCGGCGGCCATGCTTGCGCGCCCACATGGCCGTGAGGATGGGCACCAGGATCGCGGTCAGCAGGCAGGCGGTGGCGGTGATCGCCGTGGCCGAATCGGCCATGGACTTGAGCTCGGGCACCATGGTGCCGATGATTTGCGGATTGGCGACAGCCGCACCGGCCGTGGATGAGGCAGCCAGTCCGGCCGTGCCATTGCCGCCGCCGATGAACTTGTCCGCCAGGATCAGCGGAATGCCAGTGACGATGATGACCGCCACCCCCACAAAGACGCCGGTAAAGCCGCTCTTGGCGATGACGCCCAGGTCGATCGAGCAGCCCAGCGCAAAGCCGAAGAAGGGGATCAGCGGGTGCACGCAGCGGCCAAAGAACTCGCGCAGGTTGGCATCCAGGTTGCCCAGTGCAAAGCCGATCAGAAACGGCAGCACGGCGCCGGCAAACAAGCGCGGCTCAAACACCGCCACGCCGGTGGCGCCCAGGATCAGCATGCTGACCAGCGGGCCCGACTCGATGGAGGTGAGCACAAAGGCGCCTGCCTCCTCTTGCGTGCCGTACTGCTGCATCAGTGCGGCATACAGGCCGCCATTGGTCATGTCCATCGCGGTGACCAGGGCCAGCACCGACAGGCCGGTGAACAGCCCCGTCTGGATGCCGCCTGGCGGCAAGAAGCGTGTTGCCACCATGGCCACGACCCAGGCCACCAGGATCTTCGTGACGACCAGGGTGCCGGATTTTTTCAGCACCACGCCTGTCGCCTTGAGGTTGATCGTCGCCCCCATGCAAAAGAACCAGACCGCCAGAATGGGCACGGTGCCGGTCATCAGCCCGTTCGTGAACGAGCCGAAGTACTTGCCGGCATCTGGTGCAAAGGTGTGCACGCAGGCGCCCAGCAGCAGCGGAATCAGCATGAGCCCGCCGGGCACACGCTCAATGGTTTTCTGGATTTCCATGTCTCGCTCCTCACACTTTGGTGGTGAATTTGTTATCGCTTGTAGAGGTGTTGTCCGATGACTACCGAAGCAACCGGGACAGTGTTCCATAAATTTAAAACTGGAAAATAGCTGGTAAACCCTTTGTCCAATTCCGTTAATAAAAATTTACGGAACATCGTTCTGAAAAATGAAGAGTGTGTTCCAATAGTTGCCATATCTCTTGGCTGGCCGGTCCTAGCGCTGGCTGTTTTTGATCCCGCCCCTCCCACAGTCCATGTCCCATTCCTCCATCTCCCATGCGCCTGCCCAGGCCCCGTCCAGCCCCCGTCATCCGTTTGATCTGCAGGGAAGGGTGGCGCTGGTGACCGGCTGCAATACCGGCATTGGCGCGGGCATTGCGGTGGCGCTGGCGCAGGCGGGGGCCGATATCGTCGGGCTCAACCGCAGCGATGCCAGCCAGACGGCCGCGCAGGTGCAGGCGCTGGGGCGCCGGTTTGTGCCGATACAGGCCGACCTGTCGCGCACGGAGGCGATGGCCGATGTCCTGGCCCAGGTGCTGGCAGCGGCTGGCCAGGTCGATATCCTGGTGAACAATGCCGGCATCATTCGCCGTGCAGATGCGCTGGACTTCAGCGAAGAGGACTGGGATGCGGTGATGAACACCAACCTCAAGAGCCTGTTCTTTCTGTCGCAGGCCGTGGCGCGCCATATGCTGGACTGCGCCGCGCAGCAGGGCGCGCAGTGGCGCGGCGGCAAGATCATCCATATCGCATCGCTGCTGTCGTTCCAGGGAGGGGTGCGGGTGCCTTCCTATACGGCAGCCAAGAGCGGCGTGCTGGGCCTTACGCGCCTGATGGCCAATGAATGGGCCGCCAAGGGCATCAATGTGAATGCGATTGCGCCCGGCTATATCGAGACCAACAACACCGAGGCGCTGCGCCAGGACGCAGGCCGCGCGGGCGAGATCCTGCAGCGCATCCCCGCCGGGCGCTGGGGGCAGCCGGCAGACCTGGGCGGCGCGGCGGTGTTTCTGGCCTCCAGCGCGGCCGATTATGTGCATGGCCATACCTTGGCTGTCGATGGCGGCTGGCTGGCCCGATAATCGAGCCCATCCACCACAGCCCAAAACAAAAGGACGGACCGATGAGCGAGAGCCCCGCAGCCCTGGACAAGACCGACACCGTCGCCGCGGTGGAAAAAGCCTTTGCCATTCTGGAATGCCTGGGCAACCAGCGTGATGTCAGCGTGACCGCGCTGGCCCAGCAGCTGTCGCTGTCCAAGTCATCGGTGCACCGCCTGCTGCAAACCCTCAAGGCCCTGGGCTATGTGGCGCAGGATGGCGAATCGGAGCTGTACCGCGCCACCTTGCGGCTGTTTGAGCTGGGCGGCAAGGCGCTGGAGAACACCGACCTCGTGCGCGAGGCCGACGAGGAAATGCGCCGCCTGGGCGCGCTGACCCGCGAGACCATCCACCTGGGCGCGCTCGATGAAGACGCGATCATCTACATCCACAAGATCGAATCGGATTTTGGGCTGCGCATGCAGTCGCGCATTGGCCGGCGCAAACCCTTGCACAGCACCGCCATTGGCAAGGTGCTGCTGGCCTTCATGCCTGCCGAGCGGGCGCACAGCCTGCTGTCGTCGCAGCCGCTCAAGCTGTTCACGCCCCGTACCTTGAGCTCTGTCGATGCCGTGATGGACATCCTGCCCCGCGTGCGTGCCCAGGAGGTGGCCGAGGACAATGAAGAGGCCGAACCCGGTCTGCGCTGTATCGCGGTGCCTGTGTTTGACCGCTTTGGCCACGTGATTGCCGCGCTGTCGGTGTCCTTCCCGATCATGCGCTGCGGCGCCGACACGCCGCACTACTACCGCAGCTTGCTGAAAACCGCCAGTGCGGCGATCTCGCAAAAGATGGGCTGGCATGCGCCGCACATTGCCAAAGATGCGAAAGATGCGAAAGATGCGGAAGGCGAGCCGGGCAGCACAGGCGGCGCGCCACTGTAACGCTGTTGGCGCTGCCTGGGTTCAGCCGGGCATCCAGCGGGCATCAAGCTGGCATCAGGCAGTTGCCAGAACAAAATCCCCGGGCTCAAAGCGAGCGCTGGTATCCATGCGCACCTGGCGCAGCGCTGCCGTTTGCTGGTGCGCGTCATACAGCACCTCGGCGGCATAGTTGATCAGCAGGCTGCGGCGGCGTGCGCCGCTGGGGTTGAGGCTTGCGGCATGCAGCAAGTCGACATCAAACACCAGAATGTCGCCGGCCTGGCCAGAGATCTGAATGGCCAGCGATTCATCATGCTCGATGCGCGCAGCTTCTTGTGCACTGGGACGGTGGCTGGCGGGGACCAGGCGCGTGGCGCCGTTCTCAGGTCCAAAGTCATCCAAAAACGCCAGTGCGCCGACGGTATCGCCGGGCCGCTGTTTGGACAGGTCACGGTGCAGGCGCTGGTAGCCACCGCCGCCCACGGGCTCGCGCCCTTCCACTTGCGACAGAAAAAAGCGCTCACCGATCAGCACGCCCGCAGCGGCCAGCAGTTGCGGCAGCCGGCACACCGCCAGCATCTGGGCGTTGTCATCTACCAGCGCATGGCGCCAATCCCAGCCCCGGGGCACCGGCCAGTGGCTGGTGATGCCTGCATCAAAGGCCTCGCGCAGACCGGGCAGCCAGTCAGCCGGGATGGCCTGGCGCAGCAGCAGATAGCCGTCGTGCTGGAGCTGTTCGTGGGGGCCCATGGTTGGCCTTTCAAGCTGTGGTTTGGGGGCGCAGCGGGCAGTATAGCCAGCGGGGACGGAGGGAGCGGCATACATCAGCCGCCTGCATGTCCGCGGTAGCTGCTGGAGGCTGCCGGATTGCGGACATTTTCGTCCGATATGTTCAGAATATCGGCCTGATTGTCTTAAGGCCGCAGTCGCTGCACCATGGCGGCTGATGCTTTTCACCCGCCAGCGGCCCCTGGCCTGCGCGGGTTTGTACAGGACTTTCGCTTAGCGCCATGGCAGATTCTTCTTCGCTTTCCTCCCACCCATCCCCCTCTCTTGAACCCAGCTGCACCCCCCAAAGCGGTGGCCTGCCGCTGGCATCGCTGCTGGCGCTGGCGCTGGCGGGCTTTGCCACCATCCTGACGGAAGCCTTGCCGGCCGGATTGCTGCCGCAGATCAGCGCCGGTCTGGGGGTGTCGCAGGCCATGGCCGGCCAGCTGGTCAGCCTGTATGCGATCGGCTCCTTGGTGGCAGCGATTCCGCTGACGGCGGCCACCCAGCGCATGCGCCGCAAGCCCTTGCTGCTGGCGGCATTGGCGGGTTTTGTGCTGGCCAACAGCATCACCACGGTGTCGGGCAGCTATGCGCTCACCTTGCTGGCGCGCTTTGTGGCCGGGGTGGCGGCAGGCCTGCTGTGGGCGTTGCTGGCGGGCTATGCCACGCGCATGGTGGCGCCGCACCAAAGCGGACGCGCCATTGCGATTGCGATGCTGGGTGCGCCGCTGGCGCTTTCGCTGGGCCTGCCGCTGGGCACCTGGATGGGCCAGCACCTGGGCTGGCGCCTGTGCTTTGCCAGCATGAGCGTGCTGGCGCTGCTGCTGATGGCCTGGGTGCAGCTGCGCCTGCCCGATTTTGCCGGCCAGCCCGCTGGCCAGGCCTTTGCACTGGGCCAAGTCTTCCGCCTGCCTGGGGTGCGGCCGGTGCTGCTGGTGGTGCTGGCTTATGTGCTGGCGCACAACCTGCTCTACACCTATATAGCGCCTCTGCTGGCGCCTGCCGATCTGGGCGCGCAGATCGACCGCGTGCTGCTGGTGTTCGGGCTGATGTCGGTGCTCAGCATCTGGATCACTGGCCTGCTGATCGACCGCCATCTGCGTGCGCTGAGCCTGGCGAGCACGGGACTTTTCCTACTTGGTGCCGTGTTGCTGGCGCTGGCGATGCAGCTGCCCGCTGCCGTCTATCTGGCTGTGGCCGTTTGGGGCCTGGGTTTTGGCGGGCTGCCGCCGTTGCTGCAAACGGCCTTGGCCAAGAGCGCGGGGCCGGCGGCCGATGTGGCGCAGTCGATGCTGGTGACCTCTTGGAACCTGGCCATTGCTGGTGGCGGCATGGCTGGCGGTGTATTGCTGGCGCAGTGGGGCGTGGCGGCTTTCTCGCCAGTGGTGCTGCTGCTGATGCTGCTGAGCCTGGCGGTCGTGCTGATGGCCAAGCGCCATGGCTTTGCAGCGGCCCGGCCCTGACAACGCAGGCGTAGACAAAGGCGCTGAGACAGGATCTCAGCGCCTTTGCCTTCAGGGCGTTAAATCCGCTTAGAAGCTGGCCGTCAAGGTGGCAAAGAAGCGGCGGCCGGGCAGGTAGAAATTGTTGCCCACATCGCGGTTGCCGCTGGCATTGCGGTCAAACAGGTTCTTCACGCCGGCGTTGATGCGCAGCGCCTTGTTGATGCGGTAGTTGGCCGCCAGGTCGTACAGCACATAGCTGTTCTGGATGCGCTGCTCGCCAAAGTTGGAGTTGTCGGCCAGGCGCTGGGCCAGGCCCATCTGCTTGCCCACCAGCTCGGCGCCCAGGCTCAGGCCCAGGGCAGCGTTGACCTGCCAATCCAGCACCGAGGAGCCGCTCCACTTGGAGACGGTGGTCAGCGCCACGCCGGTGGTCTTGTTCTCGGCCTTGAGCATATGGGTCAGGCTGTTGTTCCAGGTGATGCTGCGGCTCAGCGGCACGCGCAGATTGGCTTCCAGCCCGCGCGTGATGGCCGCGTCGATATTCACATACTGGGCCCAGTAGTTGCTGCCGCCCGGCAGGTAGCCAATGCCTTGCGAATCGATCTTGTCCTTGAAGTCGGTGTTGAAGAAGGTCAGGCCCGCTTGCCAGCCCTCATGCTCCCAGGCGGCGCCCAGCTCCCAGTTCTGCGAGGTCTCGGGCTTGAGGTCGGAATTGCCCCGGATGCTGCAACCGCCACCGGTGTAGCCGGCAAAGCCGCAGCCCGCGCCTTGCGACTGGCTCACAAAGTTCTCGTTGGACTGGCGCAGGTTGGGCGCGCGGAAGCCTTCCGAGTAGCCGCCACGCAAGGTCCAGGCAGCGGTGGGATGGTAGACCAGGTAGGCGCGCGGGCTGATGTGCGAGCCGTAGTCGTCATGGCGGTCACCGCGCAGGCCCAGGGTCAGGGTCAGGTTGTCGCGCAGAAAGATCTGGTCTTCGACAAACAGGGCCTGCGACTTGGCCTGCTTGTAGCTGAGGCCGATCACGCCTGCCTCATTGGCGACCGAGCCCACCGAGTTCGGGTTGTCCAGCTCCTGGCGCTGCCACTGCGCACCCACGGTCAGCATCTGGTCAAAGCCCCATTTAAAGGGCATGGTCACCGATCCGTCGAGGATCAGGTCTTCCGATACCGAATGGGTGTTGTAGGTCTGGGTAGCGGTGCCACCGGGCACCGGCACAAACTGGCCGTTCTCGATCCGAGGCGCAGTCGTCTCGTTGCTGTACTTGCTGTGGCTGAGCGAGAGCTTGGATGTACCAAAGCTGTACTTGCCCTGGTGGGTCAGGCTGGTGCTTTCGCGCTCCATATTGGAGGGGCCGCGCGTGGTGGCCGCAGCCGCAAAGCCGCCCGGGTTGCTGGTGGAGGGCGAGGGGCCGCCCAGGGTCTTCCACTCGGCGCGCTGCACATCCAGGCTCAGCTTGTGCTGGTCGTTGATGTCCCAATCCAGGCGTGCGCCCAGCGATTGGCGTTTGGCGCCTTCACGCCCGCCGCCCCAGCGGAAAGCAGTGGTGCCGTCTTCCAGGCCGCTGTCTGCCTGGCGGTAGGTTTGCTGGCCGTTCAGCTGCAGCTTGAAGCCCTTGCCCAGCGGGCCGCTGATGTTGAAGCCACCGCTGTAGTCGTTGCCACGGATGGATTCTGGATTGATCTCGGCACCGGCAGAGACCTGGCCGCCCCATGTGTCGCCGCCTTTCTTGGTGATGATGTTGATCACGCCACCCATTGCATCCGAGCCGTAGAGCGAGGACATGGGGCCGCGCACCACTTCAATGCGCTCGATCGCTTCAGGCGCAATCCAGTTGAGCTCGTTGCGGGTGTAGCGGTCAAAGGTCTCGCTGGAGCTGCCCACGCGCACGCCATCGACGAGGATCAAGGTGTACTGCTGCGGCAGACCGCGAATCTGGATGCTGGTGCCGCCATCGGGCGTGGTGGCTTGCGTGAGGCCGGGAACGCGGCGCAGCACCTCGTTCAAATCGGTGGCCGGCACGCGCGCGATGTCTTCGGCGGTCAGCACCGTCAAGCTGGCCGGTGCGTCCTTGACGGCTGTGGCCGTAGCCGCTGCCGTCACAGTGATCGTGTCCAGCGTGGTGCCGAGATCGGCACGGTCTTGCGCAGAAGCGGCCGGCGCCAGGCACAGGCCTGCGGCCAACGCAATGGGAAGAAGGGGGAATGAAGCAGCGGGATGGGACATGACAACAAACAATGGCAATAAGACGGCCTGCAGGCGGCGCAGCCCCGGGCAAAGCCGGACGGGCCAAAGGTATGCAGAGCGGAGCTGGCTGGCGTGGACGCGGCGCGGGTCCGGTCACGTTGGCTGGGGATGCAAGTTGATTCGCAATCAGAATCATTTGCGACGCATGTGGCGGGTGTTTGCCTGTTTGTGTCAGTTTGTGACTTGGTTCGCTGCTTGCTGTTCGCCGTGAAGGCAGCAGTGGGGGCTGTGGTGACGAAAAAAAGCGCCCCGACAGCCTGAGCTGAGGAGGCGCACTCGGCTAAGCGTTGACGTTATACAGAATCGCGAGATTTCACTTGCCGGGCGCTGAGGCCTACCAGCAAGCCACTCAGCACCAATAAGGCCCATGGCGCATCGGCAGGTACCGGCGTCGGTGTCGTCACCGGCGGCGTGACGGGTTTGATCACCTCAATGCTGGCCGATGCCGTGCACTGGGTGGCACTCGCGCCGCCCGAAGTGGCCGAACACTGTGTGGTTGTGGCGTCCGGCGTGGCTTGGGCTGTGTTGGTCAGCAAGCCGGGCGTTGCATTGGCCTCCACGCTGGCTTGGAGGGTAAACCTCAGTTGTCCGCCAGGATCTCCGGCTGCGGCAGCCGGTGGCAAGGCCAGGTTGGCCAGATTGAGAGCGCCGGTGCCGCTGCTGGGAACCGGGCAGCTGGCGCCATTGGCAGCTGTGCAGGCCCAAGCATTCAGCGTGATACCGGCCGGCGGGGTGTCCGTCAGTTGCGACACCGTGGCCTGCTGCGAGCCTTGGTTGGTCAGCACAATGTCATAGCTGAAGGTTCCACCCGCATTGACCTGGCTTGCGCTGGCGTTTTTGGTGATGTCGACTGAGGTGGGTTTGCAAACGGCCGTAGGCTCAGCCTGCACGAGCAGCCCCGTGACCCAGCCATAGTCCAGCACCTGAAAAACGATTTCGTTCAAACCGGGTTTCCAGTCCTGCGTCAACGTGCGAGAGACGGGCGGCGTGGAAAATGCCGATCCGGGGTTCACGATGGGCGCGTAAGCACTTTGGGCCACGCCGTTGACGTAGATCTCTGTGGCGCTGTCGTCCACCAGGTACGACAGCTGGACCGCCAGATCTGCCGGATCGACGGCAGGGTCCAAGTTGAACTGGTACCGGTAATAGCCCCAGCGTTGGGAATTGGCTCTGTCAAAGCCCAACGGCGAAACCCAATTGGCGTTGGCATAAGGTGACTCGCTCCAAGGCGCAGTCCAGTAAACCGTGAGGGGTGTCCAAGCAGCGGGGGGTATGGCGCTCAAGGCGACGGCGGGGTTGGTGACTGGCCTGCCTGCAAATGCGAATTGCCAAGATGGTTCCACCGCGTTTTGGGGCAGGGCACCTCCGGTTGCTGCGTTATGTCCCGTGCTGAATGCCGCCGATGGCGAGTTGCACGACACCGTGGGCAGCGCCGCTTGCGCCTGTGCGCCAAAAGACGACAGCAGTCCCGCCAATGCAATGAACAGACCTGTCGCTGCCGGAGCCACGGTGGCGCTGAAGCCCTTTGTCCGAGGCATGTTTGTAGAGGTAATGAACTTCACGATAAGACTTTCTGTCGGATGCCTACGCATGGGCGACTGGACTGAAAAAGGCACAGGCTTAACGTATCGTCAGTGGTACTGGGCTTATACGATGCGTGAATCGTCACCGCGAAACATTGTTTCTGTCAGTCGCATATTGTAAGTTTAGTCACCAAATAAGTCTATTGGCTGCGGGTGCGCGATGGTTTGGCACTAGCGGTTCGGCTGGGATTGCGCGCGCCGGTACCACGCGAGTGTTGCGTCGCGATGTTCCGAGGGGAAAACTCGTGCAACGAGCCGCGTCTGACGCGCCGCGCGGTCGTAGTGCGCAGGGTGTAACCGCTCCAAAGAACTCGGCCGCGAATTTGCCATTCCAGACGTTGGAATGCCAACCGATAGAAGTCACTCAAGCCGGCAACTCAATCACCGCCCTTAACCCACCCTCGCTGCGGTTATGCAGCTTCAACTCGCCGCCATGCGCCCGCACACATGAGCGCGCAATCGCCAGCCCCAACCCAAAGCCACCAGTCTCTCCATTGCGGGCGACCTCCAGCCGGCTGAAGGGCCGAAACGCCTGCTCGATGTCCTGCGGCGCAATGCCGGGGCCTTCGTCTTCGATTTCCATGCGCACGGTGGCGGCAGTGCCCGGGGCTGCGGCATCCGGGCCGGCCAGCCGCACGTGGACCCTGCCGTAGCGCGCGGCATTGTCGATCAGGTTGGCGAGGGCGCGCTTGAGGTGGGCCGGGCGGCAGCGGTAGCTGATGCTGTCTGGCGGGCTCCAGTCCACCTGGCGGCCCAGGGTGCGCTGCTGCTCGACCACGTCGCCCACCAGCGCGTCCAGATCGACAGGCTGGGTGGTTTCGCGCATCGCGTCGTCCTGGGCAAAGTGCAGGATCTCTTCGACCATGCTGTGCATCTCGTTGATGGTGTTCACCATAGCCTGGCGCAGTTCGTCGTCGTCCACCAGCTCGGCGCGGATGCGCAGCGAGGTGAGGGGGGTACGCAGGTCGTGGCCGATGGCGGCGACCATGCGGGTGCGGTCGTTCACGACGCCGAGCAGGCGGTCCTGCATCTCGTTGAAGGCCTCGATGATTTCGCGCACCCCTTCGGGGCCGGACAGCGGCAGGTGCGCGGAGCGCTCGCCCCGGCTGATGCGCTGGGCCGCGTCGGTGAGCATGCGCAAGGGCTGCATGATGCGCCGGCCAAACAGCACCGCAATGACGATGATGGGCAGCATGCCCACGGGGATGGAGAAACTCAGCACCCGGCTCCAGTGGCTGAGCAGCATGGTGGGCAGGTGCCAGCTGCTGAGCCACTGGCCATCGGGCAGGCGCACATCCACATGCAGCATCCAGCTGCCATCGTCATCAAATGCCGGGCTGAGCTTGCCCAGGATGTCCTGGTCCACATCGCCAGCCTCGCTGGCGGCTGCAGGAGAGCGCATGCGCAGATGGATGCGCACTGGCGGGTGTGCAGCGTTGGCACCGGCATCCAGCCCCAGGCGTTCTTGCAGCCTGGCGGTGAGTTTGGCTTCCTGCTCGGTGACAGCTTGGCCGTCGTCAAAAGGGCGTGGGCGAATGCGGAACTGCGAATCGGGCAGGCTGATGCTGTGCACCAGGCGCTGGGCGGATTCGGGGCTGCCCTCCAGCGCGCGGTAGGCGGCGGCCACCCGGGTCTCGATGGTGTGGGCCGACAGCGGGTGCACGACATCGCTGTCCTGGCGCAGCCAGGTCAGCAGCAGCACGGCGACCAGGTGGGCGACGATCAGCGCCAGCAGCAGCAGGGCCAGCAACTGGCCGGCTAAGGTGCGCGGCAGCAGTTTCATGGGGCGAGGCTGATGTTTCTGGCAGCCAGCAGGTAGCCGTCGCCGCGCACGGTCTTGAGCATGCGCGGCTGGCGCGGATCGGATTCGAGCTTTTTGCGCAGGCGGCTGATCTGCGTGTCGATGCTGCGGTCAAAGAATGCGTCGCCTTCGCGCTGGGTCAGGTCCATCAGCTGCTGGCGGCTCAGCACGCGGTTGGGGTTCTCCAGCAGCGCGCGCAGCAGGTGGAACTCTGCCGTGGTCAGCGGCACAGGGCTGAGGTTGGGGTCCTGCAGCTCGCGGGTGGTCAGGTCAAAGCACCAGCCTTCAAAGGTGTAGCGCCTTTCTGCCGATACGTCGGCGGTGGGCGCCGCCTGGGCCGCATCGTCTGCCCGCCGGCGGGCGCCGCGCCGCAGCACGCTGCGGACCCGGGCCACCAGCTCGCGCGGGTCAAAGGGCTTGAGCACATAGTCATCGGCGCCAATTTCCAGGCCCGCCACCCGGTCGGCCTGGTCGGTCATCGCGGTCAGCAGGATGACGGGGGTGCCGATGTGCTCGGCCACAAAGCCGCACAGCGACAGACCGTCCTCCCCGGGCAGCATGACGTCCAGGATGATCAGGTCATAGCTGCGGTCCTTCAGCAACTGCCGCATCGCCAGCCCATCGCAGGCAGTGTCGACATCGAAGTCATAGCGGCGCATGAAAGTGGCAAGAGGGTCGCGGATGCTTTGGTGGTCATCGACGATCAGGATGCTGCGTCGCACATTCATGGAAATTCGGGCATTGGCAAATGAGATTACTTCTTATTATCACCGGCCATCTGCCAGTGGGTGCGGTGCATGGTCAATCCCGCACCTTGCCGCGCTGGGCTTTGACATTGGCGCGCAGGCTCTTGCTTTGCAGGCGGCGCTGCTGCGATCCCCAGGTCGGTTTGGTGGCGCGGCGCTTGCGCGGCTCCACCGCCACGCTGGCCACCAGTGCGTTGAGGCGCTCCAGCGCATCCCACAGGTTTTGCTCCTGGGTGCGGTAGCTCTGCGCCTTGATGACCACCACGCCTTCCTGGGTGATGCGCGAATCGGCCAGGGCCAGCAGACGGGTCTGCACAGGCTCGGGCAGGCGCGATGCACGCACATCAAAGCGCAGGTGGATGGCACAGCTGACCTTGTTCACGTTCTGCCCGCCGGGCCCCTGGGCGCGAATGGCCGTCCACTGCACATCGGCTTCATGCAGGGTGAGGGCGGAGGGCGAGGGCGTGGTCATCTCGGGAGGCGTATCGCGGTAAAGCGGCAGGGAAAGGCGGGGTGGGGGTTTCACAGCGCTGTCGTGCAGCGCTGGCATAACCTGTATTTTGCGGCAGCTGTCCGGGAAGCCTCAACAAATCGCTGGGCCAACTCTTGTATAAGACTTAAAAAGCGGCGACAATCCTTGGCGTTGAATTCCGTATTGTGATATTGCATTGCAGCATTTGAGGGACAGGCTTCCCAACGGTGGTCGAGCAGTACATCATGAGGGAGTTTACGCGGGCGCGCCCTGAGCCGTGGAGACCAGCCAAGGCGCGACGCACATCAGAACTTTTGCCACTTGAAAGACCAGATGACTACCCAGCAACCCACCATCATCTACACCCTGACCGACGAAGCCCCTCGTCTGGCGACCGCAGCGTTCCTGCCCGTTGTTCGCAGCTTTGCGAGCGCCGCCGGCATCAATGTGGCCGAGAGTGATATTTCGCTGGCAGCCCGCATTCTGGGTGAATTCCCCGAGTTTCTGACCGAAGCACAGCGCGTGCCCAACAACCTGGCCGACCTGGGCAAGCTGACCCTGACGCCGGATGCCAACATCATCAAGCTGCCCAACATCTCCGCATCGGTGGGCCAGCTGCAAGAAGCGATCAAGGAACTGCAAGACCACGGCTACAAGCTGCCTGACTACCCAGACAGCCCTGCCAACGACGCAGAAAAAGACATCAAGGCCCGCTACAGCAAGTGCATCGGCTCGGCCGTGAACCCCGTGCTGCGCGAAGGCAACTCCGACCGCCGTGCGCCCCTGGCCGTGAAGAACTACGCCAAGAAGCACCCCCATTCGATGGGCGAGTGGAAACAGTGGTCGCAAACCCATGTGTCGCACATGGAAGAGGGCGACTTCTACCACGGCGAAAAGTCCATGACCCTGGACAAGGCCCGCGAAGTCAAGATGGTGCTGGAGACCAAGTCCGGCAAGACCGTGGTGCTCAAGGACAAGGTCAAGCTGCAGGACGCAGAAGTGGTTGACTCGATGTTCATGAGCAAGAAGGCGCTGCTGGCTTTCTACGAAAAGGAAATCGAAGACTGCAAGCAGTCGGGCATCCTGTTCTCGCTGCACGTCAAGGCCACGATGATGAAGGTGTCCCACCCCATCGTGTTCGGCCACTGCGTGCGCATTTTCTACAAGGAAGCGTTCGAGAAGCATGGCAAGCTGTTCGAGCAGCTGGGCGTGAACGTGAACAACGGCATGGCCAATCTGTACGAAAAGATTGAAACCCTGCCCGCATCGCAGCGCGAAGAAATCATCCGCGACCTGCACAAGTGCCAGGAAGGCCGCCCCGCGCTGGCCATGGTGGACTCTGCCAAGGGCATCACCAACTTCCATTCGCCCAATGACGTGATCGTGGATGCATCGATGCCTGCGATGATCCGCGCTGGCGGCAAGATGTGGGGCGCCGATGGCAAGCCTTACGATTGCAAGGCCGTGATGCCTGAGTCGACCTTTGCCCGCATCTACCAGGAAGTGATCAACTTCTGCAAGTGGCATGGCAACTTCGACCCCAAGACCATGGGCACCGTGCCCAACGTGGGCCTGATGGCGCAAAAGGCCGAGGAGTACGGCTCGCACGACAAGACCTTCGAGATCAGCGAAGACGGCGTGGCCAACATCGTCGACATCGCCACCGGCGAAGTGCTGATGAGCCAGAACGTGGAGCAGGGCGACATCTGGCGCATGTGCCAGGTTAAGGACGCACCGATCCGCGACTGGGTCAAGCTGGCCGTCACCCGCGCCCGCAACTCCGGCATGCCTGCCGTGTTCTGGCTGGACCCCTACCGTCCGCACGAAGCCGAGCTGATCAAGAAGGTGCAAACCTACCTGAAGGACCACGACACCAGCGGCCTGGACATCCACATCCTGTCACAGGTGCGCGCGATGCGCTTCACCTTGGAGCGCGCAGCCCGTGGCCTGGACACGATCTCGGTGACCGGCAACATCCTGCGTGACTACCTGACCGACCTGTTCCCGATCCTGGAGCTGGGCACCTCGGCCAAGATGCTGTCGATCGTGCCTTTGATGCAAGGCGGTGGTCTGTACGAAACCGGCGCCGGCGGCTCTGCCCCCAAGCATGTCGAGCAGCTGGTGGAAGAAAACCACCTGCGCTGGGATTCGCTGGGCGAGTTCCTGGCGCTGGCCGTGTCCTTCGAAGAGCTGGGCATCAAGAACAACAACGAGCGCGCCAAGCTGCTGGCCCAGACCCTGGACCAGGCCACCGGCAAGCTGTTGGACGAGAACAAGTCGCCATCGCGCCGCACCGGTGAGCTGGACAACCGTGGCTCGCAGTTCTACATCGCCCTGTACTGGGCCCAGGCGCTGGCCGCCCAAACCACCGATGCCGAACTGGCCGCCAAGTTTGCGCCACTGGCCAAGAGCCTGAGCGACAACGAGGCCAAGATCGTTGGCGAGTTCAAGGACGTGCAAGGCAAGCCTGCCGACATCGGCGGCTACTACCAGCCGGACACTGCCAAGCTGGATGCTGTGATGCGCCCCAGCAGCACCTTCAACGCAGCGGTGGCTGCACTGGGCTGATAAGGCCCTGGCCTGGGCTGGCTGATGCTGCCCGGGTTGCGATCCTCCAAGTAGAACCGGCAGTCCCTTGTGGGCTGCCGGTTTTTTTTCGTGGCTATTGAGGTCATCAGTGCTTGCCGGACAGCTCCGGTTAAGCCTCCAATGCCTACACCTAAATATAGCGAAGCACTGCACACCGGATCCTTGTAAGCCTCGTTAAATTGATCTTCAAATTAATCAAAAGATTGAATTTTGGTTAAAACGTTCACCAAATGACCAGCCAAATCACCAGTCCACTTCTCGAACGCCAATTGCTGCTGCAGTTGGGGGATCGGCTACGGCGCTTGCGTAAATCACAGGGGCTGGGAACGGTAGAGCTGGCTGAACGTGCAGGTATGACGCGCAATACCTTGCGGGCGATCGAAACAGGCGACCCTGCACCAACGATGGGAAGCTACTTGCGGGTCATGTCGGTGTTAGGCGTGAGTGGAGACCTGGCTTTGCTTGCCGGTGATAGTTTGCAGTTTGCACCGGCCGGCTCTGCAGGTGCCCGCTCAGTTCGAGCTGCGCCTGTGGTAGAAGTACGCATCTCGGCAGAGACCACGAGGCACCAGTTGCAGGATCTGCAAAGCCTTGCCTTGCATGATGAGGCGGTTCGCTGGGCCAAGACGCGGCCCGAGGTGCTGGAGCAGGCGCAAGAGACGCTGGAACAGTGGCTGCTTAAGGAGGATGCGCGCTCCGCACCGCTGTGGCGCGAATGGGCGGAGATCTTGAAAAACAGGTCATGGCGCAAAGTGCTGGGCAAGACCAGGCATGCGCAGCAATTGCGACAGGCTTCGCCCCTGGTTACTGCGTTGCCGGCAGAAGTGCGCCAGCGCATCCTGGCGCAGGCCGCAATTCTCAAACAAGGCGTGGTGCTGGGCGATGCCTCCCGGTTACCCGTTGCCGAGGAGACGCCATGACTCGGGAGGAACTGGAGCACATCATTCGCGCCAGTGCGGATATTACCGACCAGTATGAATTCGTCATCATTGGCAGCCAATCCATGCTGGGCACGGTTCCTTATCCTGAAGAAGTGTTCGTCGTGTCCATGGAAGCCGACATCTATCCGCTGCTTGCGCCGCATCTGGCTGACAGGATTGACGGTGCTATTGGCGAGGGTTCGCAGTTCCAGCAAACCTACGGCTACTACGCTCAGGGGGTTGGCCCCGAAACGGCGGTGCTGCCGGCTGGTTGGGAGGGTAGGCTGCAACGCGTGCAGAACAGCAATACCCAAGATCGCATTGGCTACTGCCTGGATCTGCGTGATCTCTTCTTGGCAAAGGCGGTTGCTGGGCGTGAGAAGTACCGCGAGTTTTGCATGGCGCTTCTGCTGCATGGCTATGTTTTGCCAACCGCATTGCTAGCCTTGGTAGCTGATATGCCATTGGATGACAGGGCGCAAAAATCGCTGCGTGCCAAGATTCGCCGCTGGGCCAAGGCTTTGCGCGACCTTGGTCATTCCATTGCCCAGGGCTGAGACGTAGCGCATGCCTGAAGTCGGCTGATATACCAAGGTATATCAGCCCCATGCCAATGGCAGTGGCATGCACCCCAAAGGCCACTGGCGATCCCGCGCTTGGCCTGCGAAAATCCTGTCTGTCGTCGCGAAAGCCCTGTGTCTTGTTACTGCGATGACGCTTCGCCCTGTGGCCATGTACCAGCTCGGCGATTGCCGCCGATGCGCACTTCAGTTGTTGAAGGCAACACATGGGCATCTCTAGAACTGTTCAACCGGAGAAAAGCATGGACCCCGATCCTGAGCCTGAAATGCGCTGCTGCCAGCGCCACCTCCCTTTGCACTGCATTACCACCCATCCCCATCGGGCCAACGCCCCGAGGCTGTCACGCATCTAAATGCATGAGAGGCCTTGGCGGCACCTGGCCCCAAGGAGCATCTCATGCTGTTCTTTCACTCCCCATCCAGCGCGCTGCTGCAGCGCGTCATTCGAGCCGCTGTAGCATCTGACGCCCCGTCCGTGCTGTCTGCCTTTCTGGCATCGCAGGGCGACAAGCCCTTTGCCCAGGCGCTGTCCGGCCTGTCTGGCCCGGTCATTGCCGATGCGCTGTCGAAGCTGCCTAGCCCCGAGCGTGCACGGGTACTACCCCATTTGAGCCGGCTCGCCCGACGCCGCTTGCAGAGCCTCGATAGGCCCGCCCGGTTGGCGGCTTATCGGCCCAGGGCCCGCTCGCGCGCGCTGTGCTGGATATTTGGCCATCGGGCAGGTCTGCCTGTATCCGTGACGGCTGCAAGCGCCCGCCGCTAACCTTGCGCTGCGCTTTGCCACACGCAAAGCCTGCAGCCGAACTTTCCCCCACTTGTCAATCCGCCAGGCCTTGGCACGCATTGCGTGTGCCACCGCCAGCGCGGAACTGCGCCAACCGAGGATGCGCGATGCCGTACTTTCAACATTTCTCGTCCGGTGGACCGCCACCGGCCGCCCATACCGGGCTGAACCTACACAGCCTTGTCTGGAGCCGGTCTGCACGCCGCCCCTATGCGCTGCCGCTGCAGCCGCCTCGGCCCTGGTCGCGCTATGAGCGCCTCTCTTTTTCGATGCTGGGCGTCACCTGGGGCATCTTGGTGCTCGCCGTGGCGGCTCTGCATTTTGGCAACTACCACCTGGATACCAAAACCTCGTCCACCTCGGGCTCGCACGCCGTTTTCTACGAAAGTGCGAGGTCTCTCAAATCCGATAGCCCTGCGCAGGAGTCTTCCCGATGAACATGCAACACCGATCTGATCTTTTGCAGCCCTCTGCCGGTGCCGCGCGGGAAGCCTTGCCCCAGTGGCTGCGCATCCGCGCCGATGAACCCGGCAGGCTGACCGGCATCCAGCAGAGCCTGGGCGTGGACATTGCCCATGGCCTGCAGCGCAATCTGAGCCAGGATGGCGAATTCAGCTACTTTGCTATCACTTTTCTGGGCGTTGAGCAGGGCCTGAGAAAAGCCAGCCGCGTCATCTTTGTGCTGGGCCCACGCATGTTGGTATCGCTGGAACCCGGCACCGCGCCGCAGGCGCTGGAGACGGCGCAATCCAGGCTGGAGCGCCAAGGGCAAGCCCTGCCGGCATTTGAGAACTTTGCCATGGTGCTCCAGGCCATCAACGATGCGACGGACGAGCTGCTGGATTCGCTCAACAGCGATCTGGGCCGGGTGCTGGTGCAAACCAACTCGGTGTTGAATAGCTTGGAAGCGCGGGACCGCGATTTTGGCGTGAGCGATGTGGTCTCTGCGCAGCTGGATCTGGGCGAAGTCGAAGAGCTGCTGTCCGACTGCCTGGAGAGCCAGTTGCAGCTGGCGCTGGCAGCGCGCCATGCACAGGCGCGCATGCCGCAGGCCGACACCGCCCTTCAAGCGCTCTATGCGACCTTGATCGAAGACATTGAAGCCGTGGAGGACCATGTCAGCTTTGTGCATGACCGCGTGCGGCTGCTGCAAGCAACTAACAACATGGCGCTGAACGTCAAGCAGAACCAGATTGTCAAGGTCTTCTCGGTCGTCACAGCCGTGTTTTTACCTGCCATGCTGATTTCCACCTACTACAGCATGAACGTCGCCCGCATGCCCATTCTGGAGTGGCACTACGGCGAGCCCATCACCATCGCGCTGACGGCAGGGCTGGCGTTGCTGCCGCTGCTCTATGTCAAGCACCGTGGCTGGCTGCGCTGAGCCCAGACCTGCCACTGCAAAGACTGCGCTCGGGCTTTTGTCAAAGACCGGTGTGCTGTCTGCGATTTCCCCCCTCCAGGAGTTATTTCCATGCCGCCAACGACTGACAAGAGCCGCTATACCTACACCACGCTGAACCGCCAACTGGAGGGTTTGGTCTGGAATGCCGACCTGAGCCTGCAGGATGCGGGCGAGGCCGCATCGCAGCGCCGCCAGGCCATCAACGAGGCGCGCGCGAGCCGTCCGCGCACCGCACAGATCGAGCGCGAGATCATGATCGCAGTGATCGTGCTCTATGCGCTGATTCTGGGCAGCTTCGCCGCGCTGCACCTCTATGGCGGCCATGTGCTGGAGCAACAGAGCCAGGCCGCGCAAGCCGATGCAACCGCCGCGCCGGCAGGCACTGCCACCCCCGAGGTGCAGCAATGACCGAAGACCGCACCAACCCCCATGCGGCAGGCGGCCTGATGGCGGCGCGCCTGGCCCAGGCTGGCTGGCAGCGGCTGCATACGCAGCAAGCCGAGCCGCTGGCGGCTGAACAACGCCTGCATGGACTGGATCTTTCCCCGATCCGAGGCAGAGCCGCGACGCAGGAGGGGGAGTTCATTGTCATCCCGATGGAGCTGGTCGTCTGCCAGCAGGGGGAGTTCCGAGAAACCGTCCTCGTCCTGGCACTGGGCAAGGAGCAGCTGATCAGTGTTGAACAAGGCCCCGCGTTGCATGCGCTGGACCGGGCCAGCGAACAGCTGTTGACCCGCTTGGCCGATGGTGGCGCGCTCGGGCCCGGCACGATGATGCTCTACCTGCTCGAAGCGCTCAACGATGCCGCCCATGCGAGCTTGCGCGCCATCGCCGAGCGCCTGGACGAGCGCAGTGATGCCGTGGCGGCGGCCAGCGGCGGCTTCGACACCGCCCAGCGCCAGGCCGGGGTGGCCGACATTGCCGGCACGGCAATGGCATTGGCAGAAGCCGAGGAACTGGTTGCCAAAGCGGTGGAAGGCCAACTGATGCTGGCCCGTGCGGGACGTTGGCTGCGGCGTGCTGCAGGGGATGCCCGCTTGGGCCCGCGCCTGACGGTCCTGCTGGCGGACATCCACAGCCTGCGCCGTTATGCCCGGTTTCAGCATGAGAAGATCCGCAACCTGCAGCAGTCGCTGATGACCACGTTGGACATCAAGCAAAACCAGGTCATCAAGGTGTTCACCGTAGTGACTGCCGTGTTCACGCCGCCCACGCTGGTCGCTGCGTTCTATGGGCAGAACTTTGCCTACATGCCCGAGCTGGCGTTGCCGTGGGGAGAGTGGATGGTCATGGGGCTCACGGGCCTGTTCGCGCTGGTGCCGCTGGCCTACATCAAACGCAAGGGGTGGATGCGATGACCTGGGACCAGACCTTGCCTTTATGGGCCCGCCTGCACGCCGCCAGCCCCCAGGCGCTTGATGACCTGGGCAGGCACCATGGCATGGACCTGGCGCCGGCCAGCGCGGCGCAGCGACCGGATGCCGGGGCGGCGATACGCATCCGCTGCGCCCGTGTGCAGGACGGGCGCGTGTTGGTGGCCGATCTGCTGTGGCACCAGACTGCAGATGCGCAGACCCTCTACACGGTCGAGACGGGGCACCGCATGCTCCGGCCCGGTCAGGCGCAGCAGCGCTTCAGGGCGCAGGGTTTGCCTGCGGGCAGCGCGCATGCCGTGGCGCTGGTGCTGCTGCACCAGTTGCTGGGCCAGACCGGGCTGGTGCTCGATCGCATGGATGAGGGGCTGACGCGCTCGATGCGCTCGCTGCGGAGCTTCCAGCTTGCGGTGGGTACGCCGGACTCCCGGGGCGCCGAGGACCTGATCGATGTGGACAGCCATCTGTCCATGCTCAGCCGACCGCTGTCGGTCGTGATGCAGACGCTGGATGATCTGGAACAGGCTGCCAAGCAACTGCGCCGCAGCGTATTGCAGGGCTCGCAGCTCGGGCGTCAGCATGTCGATGCGCTGTTGGCCGAGATCGACGGGGTGCAGCGGCGCAGTCGCTTCATGCTGGAGCGCCAGCGCTTCCACCGCCGCTCGGCTGAGGAAACCGTGGCGATGAGCGACCTGAATGTCACCAAGGTGTTCAGCGTGCTCTGGGCGGCGTTCATCCCCGGCACGGCCCTGATCAACTGGTATGGCCAGAACTTCCGCGTGATGCCCGAACTGTCCTGGGAGGGTTCGCTGTGGACGCAGCTGCTTGCCGTGCTGGTACTCACCGCGGTACCCGTCTGGATGGTCAAGCAATCGGGTACGCTGCGATGACACGAAACCGTCTTGCTGGCGCCGCACGATCGCACGGGGGAGGCTGGTGCCATGGCCTGCGCAGCCCTTGGTGCTGGTTATCTTCCTGTTTTCTGCAGCCGGGCCGCTGCGCCCGTCGCGCGTTGCAGCAGCGCCCCGGCCCCACTTTTACCGAGCCACCTATGTCACCGTTGTTTTTTGTATGGATTGCTGCGCGCCCGTTGGCGCCCGAGCAGACACGTATCCGCTGGGCTTGGTGCAGCGCTGCCGCTGTGCTGGCCGCCGTGGTGGCCATGCCCGCCCAGGCGCAAACCCATGTACGCCTGTATGGCACCGTCGATGCGGCGGTCAGTTCAACCCGGGTGAGCGGCGGGCCCACCGAAAACGGCCTTTTGAGCGGGGGCCAGTCGGACTCGCTCTGGGGCCTGCAGGGCCGTGAGGCGCTGGGCGGCGGCAGCTACGCCGCCTTCGCGCTGGAGGGCGGGCTGGATGTTGCCCATGGTGCGCCCGATGACCCGGCACGGCCGTTCAACTACCAGTCCTGGGTGGGGGTGGGGAGCGCCAGCCTGGGCGAGTTGCGCCTGGGGCGCCAGTACACCGTCGGCCAGGCCTTTGTCAGCGCGATCGAAGTGGGGGCCTGGCGCGATTTTGGCGTGGGTGCCTTGCTGCGGGCCTCCGACAACTACCAGGTGTCCAGACAGATCAGCTGGCGCAGCCCGCCGTGGAGCGGTGTGCAGCTGGGCGCCAGCTACAGCTTTGATGCAGGTGATGCAGCAGCCGCTGATGCGGCCGGCGGCTCTGCCTACAAGCTCTACAGCCTGGCGTTGCGCTATGAGCAAGGCCCTTGGCTGCTGGCCGCCAGCTGGGAGCAAGCCAGTGCACTGCGCTTGGATGCCCTGGGAGGGCGGCGTCCCAGCGCCGCGCAGTTGGGTGCCAGCTATAACTTTGGTGTGGCGCGCCTGGCAGCGGGCTGGAGCCGCCAGCGCAATGGCTTTGTCGGGCGCAATGGCGGTGATGGCCCGGCGCAGTGGCAGGCGGCCGGGCTCCAGGGCCTGGGGCCTGCCGAGTTCATCGATGGAGGCCGGCTGGACGCGGTCTATCTGGCGGCATCGATTCCGACGGGCCGTGGCGAGTTCCAGATGCAGTGGTCCCAGGCACGGCCCAACTGGGATTGGCAGGACAGCGGCGCACGCGCCAAGACCAGCCAGGTGATGTCGCTGGGCTACATCTACCCGCTGTCGCTGCGCACCTCCCTGTACGCCTTTGCCGCCCATGGCCGGGCCTATGCGATGGATGGGGCTCTGGATGCCAGCCAACCCTCGGTCAGCCAGGTGGCTTTCGGGCTGAACACCCGTTTCTGAGGCGCAGGGACTTCGCTGCACCGCTGGGATCGGCGTGGTAGCCTTTGGCAATCCCTGTAACCCACAGACGCTCTGTTGCTGATGAAGACACCGTCCCTGCCAACCCCGCCCCGGCGCCGCCGGGGCCTGCATCTGACCGCCATGGTGCTGGCCCTGGCGCTGCTGTTTTTGATAGACACGGCCACCCGCTATGAAGTGGCCGTGTCGGTCTTCTACACCGTGATCATTCTGGCGATGGCCCATGCGCTGACATGGCGTGGGCTCATCGTGCTGTCAGGCAGCTGCGTTGCGTTGACCTGGCTGAGCTTTCTCATCACCAGCTATGGTGACCAGCGCGCCGGGCTGGTCAACATGCTGATCAGCACGGTGGCGATTGTCATCACCGGCTACCTGGCCTGCACGGCGGAACTGGCGCGCGCGGCGGCGCACGAGGCACAGGCCAGGCTGCTGCGCATCTCGCGCATTCACAGCCTGGAGGGACTGACCACGTCGATTGCGCATGAGCTGAACCAGCCGCTGGCGGCCATCGTCACCAGCGGCCACGCCTGCCAGCGCTGGATGGAGCAGGACCCGCCCCAGCTGGACAAGGCCCGTCAGGCCCTGCAGCGCATCCTTGGTGATGCGGACCGGGCCAGCGGCATCATTGCGCGGGTGCGAAAGCTCAGCAAAGGCGAGCCGGCCAGCACCAGGCCCTTCGTCTTCAACGCCGCCGTGCGTGAAGTGCTGGCCCTGTCGCATGCCGAGATGCAGCGGCTGGACATCGCGATGCGTGCCGATCTGGCGCCCGGATTGCCGCTGGCGCTGGCCGATCCGGTGCAGGTCCAACAGGTGATCGCCAACCTGGTGCTCAATGCGATGGAGGCCACGGCCTTGGTCGATATAGCGCGCCGCACCATCCTTGTCGAATCGCTGCAGCAGGCCGACAAGCTGGTGTTCCGCATTTCGGACGGCGGCCCCGGCTTGCCCGCCGGCGCGCAGGAACAGGTATTCGAACCCTTCTGGACCACCAAGCACGAGGGCATTGGCGTCGGGCTGAGCATCAGCCGCAGCATTGTCGAGGCCAATGGCGGCCATATCTGGGCCGAACCCCATGCACCGGGCGGGGCGGTGTTCACATTCAGCGTACCGGTGGCACCCGCGGAGGGCGAGGCATGACGGACGCAGCGATGGTCTATGTGATCGATGACGACAACTCGGTGCGCGCCGCGCTGGAGGATTTGCTCGCATCGGTCGGTCTGCCGGTGCGCGCCTTTGCCTCGGCGGCCCAATTCCTGGCACAGCCGCTGGCCGATGTGCCCGCCTGCCTGGTGCTGGATGTGCGCATGCCGGGGCTGAGCGGCATGGAGTTCCAGCGCCAGATGCAGACCCTGGGATTGCAACTGCCGGTGGTGTTCATCACCGGCCATGGCGATATTGCGATGGGCGTCAAAGCCATGAAAAGCGGCGCCATCGACTTTCTGGCCAAGCCGTTTCGCGACCAGGACCTGCTGGACGCGATCCACCAAGGCATTGCGCAAGACCGCGCCCGGCGCCTGGCGGATGCCGACCGTGCCGAGATCGGCGGACGCTGGCAGACCTTGAGTGACGGCGAGCGCGAGGTGGTGCAACTGGTGGTCAAGGGCCTGTTGAACAAGCAGATTGCACACCAGTTGCAACTCAGCGAAGTGACCGTGAAGGTGCGCCGCGGCAATGCGATGCGCAAGCTGCAGCTGAGCTCGCTGGCCGATCTGGTGCGGTTGACCGAAAAGCTGGGTGTGTAGTGGCCTGGCGCGAAACGGGCGGCACCAGGCGGCCCGGGCCATTCTGAAGCCCGGCTTACGCCATGTTGGCGGCAGGGGTGTTGGGTTCTGCAGGGTTGCTATCTAATTGATAGCTTGAAAGCCCCATGAGCGGTGCTAAGATATACGTTTTCGCTTGTAAAGATGGTAGCTGCTTGTCGAAGACTGCACGCTGGACCGCCAGGGTCGCCAGTTTGGTCTTAACATGCTGCACCTGCCTTTGTTGCATTGCCGCATGGGCTGCCTGCGGCCGACCGTTGGCCATCCTGCAGGGTTTGGGATTCATCGACAGAACTGAGAAAGATCAGCAGGCGGCGCAGCCTTGACGTGCGACCCCGGCTTGAGCAACACATTACATGCTGGTTCCTTTTTTGATTATGTTGCGCGAGGGCATCGAGGCCGCGCTGATCGTGGGCATCATTGCGAGTTTCCTCCGCCACACGGGCCGTGCCAGGCTGATGCCCGCTGTCTGGGCGGGGGTGTTCCTGGCGCTGGGTCTGTCGCTGTTTGTCGGCGCGGGTCTGCAGTGGATGGCCGCCGAGTTTCCGCAAAAGCAGCAGGAGCTGTTTGAAGCGCTGGTCGGCTTTATCGCCGTGGGCATGCTGACCGGCATGGTGTTCTGGATGCGCAAGGCCTCGCGCTCGATCAAAGGGGAGCTGCAGGCCTCGGTCGACAAGGCGCTCAGCACCTCGGGCAGTGCCAGCTGGGCACTGATCGGCATGGTCTTTTTGGCGGTGGCGCGCGAAGGCGTCGAATCCGTCTTCTTCTTGCTGGCCATCTTCCAGCAAAGCTCGGGCTGGAGTGCCGCAGCGGGCGCCTTCCTCGGCGTGGCGCTGTCGGTGCTGCTGGGCGTGGGCCTCTACAAAGGCGGCGTGCGCATCAATCTGCGCCAGTTCTTCCGCTACACCGGTATCTTTATCCTGGTCGTTGCAGCTGGCCTGCTGGCCGGTGCCGTGCGCCGCCTGCATGAGGCCGGGGTCTGGAACCAGCTGCAGCAAGTGGTGTTCGACAGCAGCGCCGTGCTGCCCGAAGACAGCCCGCTGGGTGTCATTCTGGGCGGCCTGCTGGGCTACATGCATGCACCCGTCGCCGGCGAAGTGCTGGCCTGGGCGCTGTACCTGGCCGTGACCTTGGTGATGTTCTTCTGGCCGGTCAAGGCGGCGCCTGCCGTGGCGGGCGCTCCTGCCACGCCCACCCCCGCAGCCGCAGCGGCCGAAGTGGCCGCTGATGAGCCTGCTCCGCGTCTTGGCCCGGTTGTCCTGGGTAGCGTCGTCGTGTTTCTGCTCGGTGCTGCTGCTTTCTGGCAGGCATCGACGGTGCCGCGTGCCAGCGAGGTTGCAGGCAGCAGTACATCGGTCGATGGCGTGCCGGTGGTGACCATCGAGATCAACCAGGGCACCTGCACCCCCAATGCGGTGACCGTGCCAGCGGGCAAGGTGATTTTCCGCATCGTCAACCAGTCGCAGCGGGCGCTGGAATGGGAAATTCTGGACGGCGTGATGGTGCTCGAAGAGCGCGAGAACATTCTGCCCGGCATGACGCAGCAGCTGAGCGCACGCCTGGTACCCGGCAACTATGAGATGACCTGCGGCCTGCTCAACGCCGCGCGCGGCAGCCTGACGGTGACGACGTCGGACGCCTTCAAGGCCGAAGCTGCCAAGCCGCCGGTGACCGCCTTCCTGGGCGCACTGGCCGAGTACCAGGTCTACATGCTGACCGAGACGGCCAGCCTGCAGGAGATGGTCGATGCGCTGCAGCAGCGCCTGGCCCATCCACTGGAAGCCGGCGCCACCTCGCCCGATGGCTACCCCGCCGATGCCCTGCAACTGGCTGCGCTGGCGCGCGGCCAGTACCAAAAGCTGGCCCCGTTGGCGGTGCAGTACGGCGATTTGAATGCCCGCATCGATGCGCGCGCCGCAGACTTTGCGCTGCGTGACAAGGACCCGGCCTTTGTGGGCCTGCAGCGCATTGCCGCCGGTCTGCAAGCGGGCGAGCCGGCCGAGCAGCTGCTGCCGCTGGCCACCAGCCTGCAGCAGGATGTGCAGCAACTGGCCCAGCGCCTGGGCGATGCGGCCTTGCAGCCGCAGTCGATTGCCGCCGCAGCGGCCAAGGCGCTGGAGCGTGCCTCCACGCTGATTCCCGGTGAGGCGACCACGCCCGAACAGGGCCGGGCGGTGCTGCAGTTTGTCTATGGCAGCTGGGCGGCGGCCAACAAGGCCCAGCAAGTGCTGTCCCCGGTACTTGGCAATGCCAACCCGGCCTTGAACCAGCAGTTGCAGGACAGCCTGGCCAAGCTGCGCCAGCGCATCGAAGAGCTGGGCGTGCCCGCCGATGACAGCCAGGTGGCCGACATGGCCGGCCAGGCACTGAACCCGGTGCAGTGCCAGAACCTGGCCCAGGCGCTCTACCAGAGTTCGCAAAGCATGGCCAAGGTCAATGCAGCGCTGGGCTTGCAGCCCTAAAGTTTCCGCCTTCTATTTCTACAAATAACATACAGAAAGCACCACATGTCTTGGTTCAAGAACAGGAACGAGTCTCAATCCATCGTCCGCGAGGGCACCGACCCGTCGCGCCGCCGCTGGCTGGGCGAGGCCGCTGGCGCCATGGGCGCCGGCGTGCTGGCCGGCATGCCAGTGCGCCAGGCGCTGGCTGCCGACGATGCCTCGCCAGGCAACACCCAGGTGGCCGATGCGCCGCACAGCAGCGTGTCTGCGCAGCGCGTGCCGTTCTACGGCAGGCACCAGGCCGGCATCGTCACGCCCCGGCCGCTGGCCGGCATGGTGGTCAGCTTTGATGTGCTGGCCAGCAACCCGGCAGAGTTGGAGCGCCTGTTCAAGACCTTGACCGAGCGCATCCACTTTCTGACCCAGGGCGGTGCCCAGCCGGTGCTCGACCCCAAGCTGCCGCCGGCGGGCTCTGGCATTCTGGGCCCGGTGGTACAGCCCGATGCACTGACGGTCACCGTGGCCGTGGGCCACAGCCTGTTTGATGACCGCTTTGGCCTGAAGGACCAGCGGCCCAAGCGCCTGACCCCCATGCAGCAGCACCCCAACGATGCGCTGCAGGCCGCGCTCTGCCATGGCGATCTGTCGATCCAGTTCTGCGCCAACACGCCCGACACCAATATCCATGCGCTGCGCGACATCATCAAGAACCTGCCCGATCTGCTGATGGTGCGCTGGAAGCAGGAGGGCTCGGTGCCGCCGATCCCCGCTGCCGTGGGCCAGCCCGCTGAGAGCGCGCGCAATTTTCTAGGCTTCCGCGATGGCTCGGCCAACCCACCATCGGACGATGAGGCCATGATGCGCCGCATTGTCTGGGTGCAGCCTGAATCCGACGAGCCCGCCTGGGCCGCGGGCGGCAGCTACCAGGCCGTGCGCATCATCCGCAACTTTGTCGAGCGCTGGGACCGCACGCCGCTGGGCGAGCAGGAGGCCATCATGGGCCGCGACAAGGACAGCGGTGCGCCGCTGGATGCGCGCAAGAAGACCGAGCACGACACGCCGGACTATGCGGCCGATCCCGAAGGCCAGAAGACGCCGATGGACGCCCATATCCGGCTGGCCAACCCGCGCAACCATGGCAGCGAAGCGAACCTGATCCTGCGCCGGCCCTTCAACTATTCGAATGGTGTGACCAAGTCCGGCCAGCTGGAGATGGGCCTGCTGTTCATCTGCTACCAGGCCGATCTGGAAAAGGGCTTTGTCACCGTGCAAAAGCGCCTCGACGGCGAGCCGCTCGAAGAATACATCAAGCCCATTGGCGGCGGCTTTTTCTATGTGCTGCCCGGTGTGGCCGATGCCAATGACTGGCTGGGCCGTGGCCTGCTGGCCGCTGCCGCCAACAAGGCCTGACCTCGTTTCCTAACCAGCCACCGGTGTCTGTACTGCAAGGCCTGGGCGCGTTCTTCTTCATGAAGCATGTCAGCCGGGATTTGGCATGGGGATACCGGAAGCCAAAAATTATCAATCTAACAGTCTAGGAGTTCTCGTATGTTGATGCGTCGCCAATTCTTGCAAGGCCTGCTGCTGGCCGGCAGTGCCAGCGTCATCCCCCTGTCCAGCTGGGCAGCAGAAGGCGTGTCTGCGCTGGAGCTGGTCAAGCCGCTGGCGGAGTACAAGCTGTACGTCAACAACAACCTGCGCGAGCTGGTCAAGGGCGTGCAGGCCTTCACCGATGCGGTCAAGGCCGGCAAGATCGAAGAGGCCAAGAAGATGTACGCTGCCGTGCGCCGCCCCTACGAGCGCATCGAGCCGATTGCCGAGCTGTTTGCCGATCTGGACAAGAGCATGGATTCGCGTGCCGACGACCATGAAAAGGCCGAGAAGGACCCGGGCTTCACCGGCTTCCACCGCATCGAGTACGGCCTTTGGGTCGAAAAGAGCACCAAGGGCCTGACCCCTTTTGCCGACAAGCTGCTGGCCGATGCCAAGGAACTGCAAAAGCGCGTGAGCGGTTTGACCTTCCCGCCTGAAAAGGTCGTGGGCGGCGCTGCGGTGCTGATGGAAGAGGTGGCTGCCACCAAGATCTCGGGTGAAGAAGAGCGCTACAGCCACACCGACCTGGACGACTTCCAGGCCAACTTCGAAGGTGCGGACAAGATTTTCGAACTGCTGCGCCCCCTGGTCGAGAAGAAGGACAAGGCCTTTGTCGAAAAGACTGCGGCCAACTTCAAGACCGTGTTCGACATCCTGGCCAAGTACCGCAAGCCCAATGGCAGCTTTGAGCTGTACACCAAGCTGGGTGAGGGCGACCGCAAGATCCTGGCAGGCCGCGTCAACACGCTGGCCGAAGACCTGTCCAAGCTGCGCGGCATGCTCGGCCTGAACTGATAGCGCCCGCAGGCGCTGAACGATGAACCGTCCCTGTGCTGTGCAAGGGGCGGTTTTTTTTATGGCTGACGCAGTTGTCGACCATCAGGCTTTTAGAACAGGCTCTTGGATTGGCCGACAATGGCGGCTGCAATTTGAACCGCTAGCGCTATGAACGACACCACCACCAGCCCCGATGGGGGCGAGACCGACTGGGCCGCCTGGAGCCGCGAGGCCGTCGAGACGATGATGGCCCGCAACACCGAATGGCCACGCCAGTTCGGCCTGCAGAATGCGCCGCAATACCACTGGGATCTGGAAAGCGCCAGCCTGGTGATGCAGGCGCCCTTGCATGAGGTGCAGGGCACCGTCTGCCTGGTGGGCACCAGCAGCGAGAGCGAAGGCAGCTTTGTGTGGAGCTGGGCCAATGCCAATATCCCCGCCCAGCATGGCCAGGCCCTGGAGGTCGTGCACGACTTTGGCCGCGAGCATCAGCTGGCCTTGCTGACCACCGCGCGCATCCCCGGTGGCCGGCCGGAAGCAACGGAGTGCCTCTGCATTGCCGCCCGCCTGCAGCGCGCGATCGGCACCTTTATCGACCAGCAAGGCGATATCACGCTGTACTTCAGCATCCTGCATCTGCAAGTGGTGCAGAACCCGGACCAGGCGTTGCAGTAAAGGCTGGCCGCCCGCGACTGGCCGCCCGCGACTGGCCGTCCGCGACTGGCCGTCCGCGACTAGCTACGCACGACTAGCCCGCTGGGCAAAGCAAGCCCAGGCTGCAACCAAAGGGGTCCAGCAGCATCGCGGCTGTAGCCCCCAAGCTGGTCGTCATCGGCCCCCGGTACAGCCGGGCGCCCTGCGCCTGCAGGCGCTCAATGGCCGCGCCCAGGGCGGCCCCCTCCCAGTACACTGTCGTGCCGCCCACGCCGCCCGGGCATTTGCCATCGGTGGGGTGGAAGCCGATCAAAAGTCCCGGGCCTTGCACAAAGGCATAGTGCGCGTTCTCGTGTTGCACCTCCGTGCCCAAAAGCTGCGCATACCAGGCGGCCGCCGCATCGATATCGGCGACAAACAGCACGACAGACTCCAGCTTCTTGAACAAGGCGATTCCTTTGCTTTGGGGGGCGGTGGTGGGCTGCGCGATGGTGGCATGGTGCAGCGGGGCGCTGGCGGCCGTCGGCCAGCGCTTGACCTTAGCCTGGGTAATGGTTCTTGGCGAAGCCGCTGGCGCGGATTCATTTCATGTAACTACAATAGTTGCATGAAACACAACAGCCAGTTTTCCGATGTTTTGCATGTGCTGCTGCACCTGGCCGAGGCGCAGACGCCGCTGACCTCCGAGGTCCTGGCGCTGACCATGGACACCAACCCGGTGGTGCTGCGGCGCCTGATGGCCGGCTTGCGCGATGCGGGCATGGTCTCGTCCGGCAAGGGCCATGGGGGCGGCTGGCTGATTGCGCCCGGTTGGGGCGAGACGACATTGCGCGACATCCACCAGGCGCTGGGCGCGCCGGCGCTGGTGTCGCTGGGCTTTCGCGAGGACCACCCCGAATGCCTGGTCTCACAGGTGGTCAACCAGTCGCTGCGCAGCGCCATGCAGGAGGCCGAGGCCTCGTTGCTGGCTAAGCTGGGCGGCATCACCTTGGCGCAGCTGTCTGCCCAGATCGGCGCTTCGCTGCGCGCGCACCGGCTGGCCAAAACATCCACTTCCCACCGTATAGAGGACCACCATGGACATTCACACTGATTTCGCCATCGTCGGCGGCAGCTACGCCGGCATGTCGGCGGCGTTGCAGCTGGCGCGGGCGCGCCGCCAGGTCACCGTCATCGATGCCGGCCTGCGCCGCAACCGCTTTGTCGACGAGGCAGGCAGCACCTCGCACGGCTTTTTGTCGCGCGACGGCGTGGCGCCTGCCGAGCTGTGGACGCAGGCACGCACGCAATTGCTGCAGTACCCCAGCGTGCGCTGGATCGGCGGCCAGGCCGAGCAGGCCCGGGTGCTGCCCAGCGGCGAACTGTCGCTACAGGTAGGCGGCCAGTTGCTGGTAGCGCGCCGCCTGGTGCTGGCCACTGGGGTGCGCGATGAACTGCCTGCCGTGCCCGGCCTGGCCGAGCGCTGGGGCCACAGTGTGTTCCATTGCCCGTATTGCCATGGCTACGAGGTGGGTGGCGGCGCCATCGGGGTGATTGCCGCATCACCGATGGCCCACCACCATGCGATGATGCTGCCCGATTGGGGCCCGACCACCTTGTTTCTCAATGGCGTCTACGCGCCGACGGAGGCGGATCTGGCCGATTTCGCCCGGCGCGGCACCCAGATCGAGGCGACGCCGGTGCAGCGCATCGATGGTTTTGCGGATGTGGTGCTGGCCGATGGCCGCAGCATCCGCATGCAAGGCTTGTTTACCCAGCCACGCACCTCGCCCGCCAGCCCGCTGGCGCAGCAGCTCGGTTGCGTGCTGGCCGATGGCCCGATGGGCCCCTATGTGCAGGTGGATGCGATGCAGCAGACCAGCGTGGCCAACGTGTTCGCCTGCGGTGATGCTGCGCGTGCAGCGGGCAGCATTGCGCTGTCGGTGGCGGATGGTGCGATGGCCGGGGTGGCCGCGCACCGCGCATCGATGTTCTGAGCCAAGGGCTGGATGCAGATAACGCCCTCTGGAGGGCGTTTTTTCTTGGGCAGATTGCAGCAGCTCGTTGGTCAGCTGGGCTTCCAACCCTCGGGCACGCGCGGCCGCTCGATCTTGGCCAGCTCACAGACCACATCGGCGATGCCCGAGAAATCAATGCCGCCAAACTGGCTGGCCCGCGCCAGGCTGAAGGATTCATGCACGGCGGCAGCCACCGGCATCGGCACCCGGGCGGCATGCGCGGCGCCCACGACCAGCGACAAATCCTTGTGCGCCAGATCGATGGTGAAGCCCGGCGAGGTATCGCCGGCCAGCACCTTGTTGGGAAAGTTCATGCGCAGCTGGCCATTGTTGGCCGAGGTGCCCAAGAGCACCTGCAGGGTTTTGGTGATGTCGAGCCCAAAGCGCTGCGACAGCGCCAGCGCCTCGGCATTGACCTGGCACAAGGTGATGGCCACATAGTTGTTGACCAGCTTGGTGCGGCCGCCGGAGCCGACCGGGCCGCAGTGGTAGGTGGTGGTGCCCATGGCATCGAGCAGGGGCTTGACCTTGGCGAAATCGGCGTCGCTCGCGCCCACCATGAACAGGCTCTCGCCCCGGTCGGCATGCTCGGCCAGGCGGCCTACGGGTGCGTCCACCACGGTCATCTGGCGGCCGGCGGCTGCTTTGCTGAGCCGGTCGGTGGCGAGTGGGTCGATGGTGCTCATGTCCAGCAGGATGGTGCCGGGCAGTGCATTGGCAAGGATGCCATCGGCGCCCTGGGCGATCTGCTCGACCTCGACCGAGGATGGCAGCATGGTGATGACCACCGAGCAGCGGCGTGCCATCTCCGGCACCGTGGCGGCCTCTGCGCCCAGTGCCACCAAGGCCTGCACGGCCTCGGGGTTGAGGTCGGCCACCAACAGGCTGAAGCCTTTTTTCTGCAGATTGGCGGCCATGGAGCGGCCCATGCGTCCCAGGCCGATAAAACCGATGCTGTCTGTCATGGTGTGGTTCTCCTGCGAAGAGTTCTAAGTTGGACGAGGAATGGAAAGAGGGCTCAGTACGCGATGTAGGCCGTCTTGGTGCTGGTGTAGAAATCGACCGCATAGCGCCCTTGCTCGCGCGGCCCGTAGCTGGAGGCGCGCGTGCCGCCAAAGGGCACGTGGTAGTCCAGCCCGGCGGTGGGCAGGTTGACCATGGCCAGCCCGCTGCGCACATGCAGGCGGAAGTGGTTGGCTGCGCGCAGCGAGGTTGTGCAGATGCCGGCCGAGAGGCCAAAGCGCGTGTCATTGGCCGTCGCCAGTGCCTCGTCGTAATCAGCGACCTTGATGACGCTGGCGACCGGGCCAAAGATCTCTTCCTGGTTGATGCGCATCGCGTTATTGCTGCTGGTGAACAGGGCCGGCCGCACAAAGTAGCCCGGCGTGTCCGCCTGCACCGGCGTGCCGCCTTCGACCAGCTCAGCACCTTCGCGCTTGCCCAGGTCCAGGTAGTGCTGGATCTTGTCGAACTGCGACTGGTTGATGACCGGGCCGATCTGCGTGGCCTTGTCCAGGCTGTTGCCGACGACCATGGCTCGCATGCGCGCGGTCAGCGCATCGACAAAACGGTCATGGATCTGCTCGGTGACGATGAGCCGGCTGGACGCGGTGCAGCGCTGGCCGGCCGAGAAGAAGGCGCCGTTGAGCGCGCATTCGACGGCCACATCCACGTCGGCATCGTCCAGCACCACCAGCGGGTTCTTGCCGCCCATCTCCAGCTGCAGGCGGATCATCTCGCCGATGGCGGTCTGCGCAATGCTCTGGCCCACATGCACGCTGCCGGTGAAGGACACCGCATCGACGCCGCTCAGCAACCCCTGCGCCGCATGCTTGCCGCTGCCATTGACCAGGTTGGCCACGCCGGGCAGCAGGCCTTGCGCATCCAGAATGCGGAACAGCGCATGGGCCACGCCGGGCGTGTATTCCGAGGGCTTGAGCACCACGGTGTTGCCAAAGGCCAGCGCCGGCGCAATCTTCCAGGCGGGGATGGCGATCGGAAAGTTCCAGGGTGTGATCAGGCTCACGACGCCCAGCGCATGGCGGCTGATCTGCACACCGATGTCCGGCCGCACCGACGGCAGGCTCTCGCCGCCATAGCGCAGGCATTCTCCAGCAAAGAACTGGAAAATCTGCGCCGCGCGCACCACCTCGCCTAGGCCCTCGGCCAGGGTCTTGCCCGCTTCGCGCGAGACCAGCAGGCCCAGGCTGTCCTTTTGCGCCATCATCTGGTTGGCCACGCGCTGCAGAAAGTCCGAGCGCATCTGCGTGGTGGTGTGCTGCCAGCGCTCAAAGGCGGCGCGCGCAGCGGCCACGGCCTGCTGCATCTGCGCGGCGTCGGCCGCCGCATACTCGCCCACCAGCTCGCGGGTGTCGGAGGGGTTCCAGCTCTGGATGGTGCTGGCGCCCGCCAGCCACTGGCCATTGATCAGGTTCTCGTTCATGTCTCACTCTCAAGGGGATAGGTGGCGCTGCGCAGCTGATGGGCGCGCAGCGCTGGCAGTCGGCAAGCGGGGGGCCGGGCTTCAGGCTGCTGGCTTGAGCAGCGGGCAGGCACCTTCCTTGGACGGTGCATAGGCCTTGTCACCGGGGATGGTGCTGACCACCTTGTAGTAGTCCCAGGGTTTGGTCGATTCGGCCGGCTTTTTCACCTGCATCAGGTACATGTCATGCACCATGGCGCCGTCGGCACGGATGTAGCCTTTGGCAAACATGTCGTCGATGGGCAGCGACTTGAGCGCGGCCATCACCTGGTCGGGATCGGTGCTGCCGGCCTTTTGCACCGCCTTCAGGTAGGTGGTGGTGGCCGAGTAGTCGCCCGCCTGGAAGGTGGTGGGCATCTTCTTGTTCTTGTCGTAGAAGCGCTGTGAGAAGGCCCGCGAGGCATCGCTCATGTCCCAGTACCAGCCCTCGGTCAGGTACATGCCGCCGGTGGTGCCCAGGCCCAGGCTGTGGATGTCGGTGATGAAGGCCATCAGCGCGGCCACGTTCATCTTCTTGTCGATGCCAAACTCCTTGGCGGTCTTGATGGCGTTGATAGTATCGCCACCGCCATTGGCCAGTCCCATCACCTTGGCGCCCGAGCTCTGCGCCTTCATCACATAGGACGAGAAATCGGAAGTGCTGAGCGGATGGCGGATCGCGCCCACCACATTGCCGCCGGTTTGCTTGACCACATTGATCGCGGCCTGCTCCATCGAATGGCCGAAGGCATAGTCCGAGGTGAGGAAGTACCAGTCCTTGTAGCCCTGGCCCACCAGTGCAGCGGCGGTGCCGCGTGCCTGGGCCGAGGTGGAATAGGTGTAGCGCACCATATAGGGCTGGCAGGCCTCTTCAGTCAGCGAGTCGGCACCGGCACCGGCGCTGATGAAGACCTTCTTCTTGTCCTTGGACAGATTGCTGATCGCCAGCGACACGGCCGAGTTCGAGCCACCGATGATCAGATCCACATGGTCGTTGTCCCACCATTGGCGCGCCTTGGATGCGGCGATGTCGGCCTTGTTTTGGTGGTCAGCCGAGATGATCTCGATCTTGCGCCCCAGCACCTCACCGCCAAAATCGGCCACTGCCATGCGGATGGCGTCCAGTCCACCGGGCCCGTCAAAGTCCGAGTACAGGCCCGACATGTCGGTGATGAAGGCGATCTTGACCTTGTCGGGTGCGGCCTGGGCGCCGCTGGCGAGCAGGGCGGCCACGGCCAGGGCGGCGGCGGTCAGGGGTCCTTGTGCTTTTCTCATGGTTTTGTCTCCTAGAGCTGTTGGACGAAGGGCCTGCGGTGCTCTGTGTCACCTGCTAGGCGCGGGAACTAACGCAGTACAAAGGGGTTGCTGGTGGTCGCTCCGCTGTTGATCCAGACCGACTTGGTCTGCAGGTATTCATAGATCGCGCTCTGGCCGTTTTCACGGCCCAGGCCCGAATCCTTGTAGCCGCCAAAGGGCGCCATAAAGCTGACGGCCCGGTAGGTGTTGACCCAGACCGTGCCCGCCTGCAGGCGCTCGGACATGCGCAGCGCGCAGCCGATGTCGCTGGTCCAGACGGCGGCGGCCAGGCCAAAGCGCACATCGTTGGCGATGCGCAGCGCATCGGCCTCGTCGTCAAAGGGGATGACCGAGAGCACCGGGCCAAACACCTCTTCCTGTGCAATGCGCATGCCGTTGTGCACCTGGGTGAGGATGGTGGGCTCGATGAACCAACCCTTGCCGCATTCGGCGCGCGTGGCCTTGGTGCCGCCCAGCACCACCTGGGCCCCTTCGGCCTTGGCGATCTCGATGTACGACAGCACTTTCTCGTACTGGGGCAGGGTGGTGACCGGGCCCACCTGGGTCTCCAGGCTCATCGGGTCGCCCATGCGGGCAGTGGCGGCAAAGGCCACCAGACGCTCGACAAAGGCATCGTGGATGCTGCGCTGAACCAAAAGCCGTGATCCGGCGATACAGGTCTGGCCCGTTGCAGCAAAGATGCCCGAGATTGCGCCATACATGGCCTGCTCCAGATCGGCATCGGCAAACACGATGTTGGGGGACTTGCCGCCCAGCTCCATCGAACTGTGCTTGAGCTGGGCCGCTGCGGCCTGGTTGATGGCGCGGCCCGTCACATCGGAGCCGGTGAAGCTGACCTTGGCCACCAGCGGGTGCGCCACCAGCGCGCTGCCCACCTGCGCGCCATAGCCGGTGACCACATTGAACACACCGGGGGGGAAGCCCGCCTCGTTGAACAGCTCGGCAAATTCCAGGGTCGAGGCCGAGGTGAACTCCGAGGGTTTGACTACCACGGTGCAACCCGCTGCCAGTGCGGGTGCAATCTTCCAGGCCAGCAGGAACAGCGGCGAGTTCCAGGGTGTGATCGCAGCGACGACCCCCAGCGGCTCATGCCGGGTAAAGGCGAAATAGCCTTTCTTGTCCAGCGGCAAGGTGGCCCCTTGCACCTTGTCGGCCAGGCCGCCGTAGTAGTGGAACCACTGTGGTATGTACTGCAGCTGGCCGCGCATCTCGGCGAACAGCTTGCCGTTGTCCATCACTTCGGTGCGGGCGAGCTTGTCGGCATCGCGTTCGATCAAGCCGGCCAGTTTGCGCAGCAAGGCGCCGCGCTCGGTCGCGCTCAGCTGTGGCCAGGCACCGCTGCTGAATGCGGTGTGCGCGGCTTGCACGGCCGCGTCCACATCGGCGGCGCTGCCGTCGGGTATTTCGGCCCAGGCCTCTGCCGTGTAGGGGTTGAGGCTGGCGATCCATTGGCCGTTGGCAGGAGGCTGCGCCTGGCCGGCAATCTGAAGGGAGTAGCGTTTCATGGCAAAGGGCATTCGGGGTGCGGGCAGCTCGGCTGGTGCTGGCCAGTGCTGGAGAGGGCTGGATAGCTCTGAGAAGGGATGCCGGCCGGCATCCCCTGCCAAAGGCTAGAACGGCTGCAGGCCCAGCGCGCTGCGGAAGCGGTTCTTGATGAAGGGTCCGTCGCGCGGCGGCAGTGCGCGCGGTGGTTCATCAGCCTGCACGAGGGCCTGCACAAACGTGGTGGCCTTGCGGGCATTGATGTGCTCAGCCAGTGCATCGGCCTGGTCCACGGTCTGCAGCTGCTGCACCTGGGCAATGCCAAAGCCGCGCGCCACGGCCACCAGGTCGGTGCCCAGGCTGCTATGGCTTTTTTGCATGCCGGTCTCGCCGTAGTGGCCGTTATCCAGCACCACGATGCTGAGGTTGGCAGGCGACTTGGCGGCGATCGTGGCCAGGCTGCCAATGCCCATCATCTGCTCGCCATCCCCGGTGATGACGACCACCGGGCGCGTGGGCTGGGCCAGCGCTATACCCAGGGCCACCGATGAGGCACCGCCCATTGCGCCCCAGAGGTAGTAGTTGTGGTCGCGGTCGCCAGCGGCAAACACATCGTAGGAGGCGGAGCCCAGGCCAGTGACGACCAGCGCATCGGGGGTCTTGGCCAGCAGGCGCGCCACAAACAGGCGGCGGTCCATGGCGGCGGAATTTTCGCGGGTCTGCATTACTTTCTCTCCCATTTCTTGCGGCCGATCACGTCCTGGCCAATCAGCACGGCAATGCGGGCGCCGGCCATGAAGGCGCCGTCCAGCGCCGCGCTGACGACCTCTTGCGCATCTTCGGCGCGGCGCACGCGCATCACATGGATGCCCATTAGTTCCATCGCGGCCTGGGTGGCGCGGCCCATTGGCGCCTGCCAGGGGTTGAACTCCGCGTACTCGCCGCGCATCGTGACGATGGTGACAAAGGGGATGTCAGCGGCGCTGAGCAGCGAGAACATGTTGATGCAGTTGCCGACACCGCTGCTTTGCATCAGCAACACCGCGCGCTGGCCGCCCAGCCAGGCGCCGGCCGCCACGGCCACGCCTTCTTCTTCGGTGGTGAGCGCCACATCGGTGATCCCGGGATCGGCGATCGCGCTCTGGATGACATAGGCATGCCCTGCATCGGGCACATAGGCCACTTGCTGCACGCCGGCATGCTTGATGGCCTGAAAAATGTCTTTTTGCCAGGGGGGTGGGTTGGGGTTGGCGTTCATCTGCTTTCCATTGTGTGAACCAGTGAAGGCATCATAAAATGTGATGATGTGATTTTAATAATCACCATTTTTGATACCACTATCACGCAATCTGATCGAGGCTGCAGCATGGATTTCAAGCAACTCAAGGCCTTCTTGACCGTCGCCGACACCGGCAGCGTGACCCGCGCATCGGAGCTGCTGCATGTGGTGCAGCCAGCGGTGTCGCGCCAGTTGAAGCTGCTGGAGGAAGACCTGGGCTGCGCGCTGTTTGAGCGCGAGCGCCATGGCATGGTGCTGACCGAGCAGGGCCAGGAGCTGGCCAGCTATGCGCGCCGCGCTTTTGGCGAGCTGGAGAAAGCGCGGCTGCAGCTGGCCGGCACGCAAGCCGAGGTGACGGGCCTGGTCACCATCGGCCTGCTACCCAGCACCTGCGATGTCGTATCGAGCGCGCTGGTGGCGGCGATGGCCAGCCGCTACCCAGGCATCAAGCTGCGCCTGACGGTGGCCTATGCGGGCACGCTGCGGCCCTGGTTGGCCAGCGGCCAGGTCGATGTGGCCTTGCTGTATGCGGCCGATAAGCAGCCCGACCTGGTGCTGGAGCCGCTGATCGAAGAAGCGCTGTGGGGCCTGGGGCCCAAGGGCTGCGGCATCGCCGGCGCCAAGGCCGTGCCGATGGCCGATATGGCGCGCCGCGCGCTGGTGCTGCCCAGCAACCCGCATGGCATTCGCCTGCTGGTGGAGCATGCCTGCGCGCTGGAGAACCTGCAACTCAATATCTGCGTGGAGACCGACGCGCTGCCAGTGCAGCGCAGCGTGGTGATCGATGGCCTGGGCTACACCATCTTGCCGCCCATCGCGGTGGTGAGCGATCTGGCTGCCGGCAGGCTGGAGGGCGCGCCGCTGACCGAGCCCGAGCTCAAGCGGGTGATCGCGCTGGGCTATGCCGCCAACCGCAGCCTGACCCGGCCGGTGCGTGCCACCTTGGCGGTGCTGCGCCAGATTCTGGAGGCGGCCGTGGCATCGGGCGGCTGGCCCAGCGGCCAATGGCTGGCTGCGGCATCGGCCAGTGCTCCGCAGGCATAAAAAATGCCCGCCTGACCCTGGAGCAGGGACGGGCGGGCGCCTTGGTGGGTTGGGGAGGGGGCTTACTTCAGGTCGAAGCGGTCCAGTTCCATCACCTTGGTCCAGGCGGCGACAAAGTCCTTGACCATTTTTTCCTTGGCACCGGCCTGGGCATAGACCTCGGCGACGGCGCGCAGGATGGCGTTGGAGCCAAAGACCAGGTCGACGCGGCTGGCCGTCCAGCGCTGGGCACCGCTCTTGCGGTTCACGCCGACAAAGCTGCCGTCTTCCTGCGCCTTCCATTGCGTGCCCATGTCCAGCAGGTTGACGAAGAAGTCATTGCTCAGCTTGCCGGGCGCGGCTGTCAGCACACCCTGCTGGTTGCCCGCAGTGTTGATGTTGATGGCACGCAGCCCACCGACCAGCACGGTCAGCTCGGGCGCGGTCAACGTCAGCAGCTGGGCCTTGTCGATCAGCAGGGCCTCGGCGGCCACCGCAAAGCGGCCTTGCAGGTGGTTGCGGAAACCGTCGGCCTTGGGCTCCAGGTACTGGAAGGATGCGGCATCGGTCTGCTCGGCCGTGGCATCGCTGCGGCCTGGGTGGAAGGGCACGGTGGTGGGGACGCCTGCATCGGTGGCGGCCTTCTCGACACCGGCATTGCCCGCCAGCACGATCAGGTCGGCCAGCGAAATGCGCTTGTCACCGTCAGCCGCCTTGTTGAACGCGCGCTGGATGCCTTCGAGCACGCCGAGCACCTTGGCCAGCTGCGCGGGCTGGTTCACTTCCCAGTCCTTTTGCGGGGCCAGGCGGATGCGGGCACCGTTGGCGCCGCCGCGCATATCGGAACCCCGGTAGGTCGAGGCCGAAGCCCAGGCCGTGCCCACCAGCTCCTGTACCGTCAGGCCTGATGCCAGCACCTGCGCCTTGAGGCTGGCCACATCATCGGCATCGACCAGTGGATGCGTCACCGCAGGAATGGGATCTTGCCAGACCAGCTCTTCCTTCGGCACTTCCGGGCCCAGGTAGCGGCTGCGCGGGCCCATGTCGCGGTGGGTCAGCTTGAACCAGGCGCGGGCAAAGGCTTCGGCAAAGGCCTGCGGATTTTCCAGAAAGCGGCGCGAGATCTTTTCGTAGGCCGGGTCCTGGCGCAGTGACAGGTCGGTGGTCAGCATGGTGGGCTTCTTGTTGGGGCCGCCATGCGCATCGGGGATGACATCGGGCGCATCCTTGGCCACCCACTGGATCGCACCTGCGGGGCTTTTCTCCTGCACCCATTCGTACTTGAACAGGTTCTCGAAGAAGAAATTGCTCCACTGCGCGGGGGTCTGGGTCCAGGTCACTTCCAGGCCGGAGGTGATCGCATCGCGCCCGGAGCCGGAGCCAAAACTGCTGGTCCAGCCCAGGCCCTGGGCTTCGATGCCATCGGCCTCGGGCTCGGCACCCACATGGCTGGCTGCGCCGGCGCCATGGGTCTTGCCAAAGGTGTGGCCACCGGCGATCAGGGCCACGGTCTCTTCGTCGTCCATCGCCATGCGGGCAAAGGTTTCACGGATGTCTCGTGCCGCCGAGATCGGGTCGCCATTGCCGTCCGGGCCCTCGGGGTTCACATAGATCAGGCCCATCTGCACGGCGGCCAGCGGGTTTTCCAGGTCGCGGTCGCCGCTGTAGCGGCTGTTGGCCTTGTCGCTGGTCGCCAGCCATTCCTTCTCTGCCCCCCAGTACACATCCTGGTCAGGCATCCAGGTATCGACCCGGCCACCGGCAAAGCCAAAGGTGCGAAAGCCCATGGTTTCCAGCGCGACGTTGCCGCAGAGGATCATCAGATCGCCCCAGGACAGTTGGTTGCCATACTTTTGCTTGATGGGCCAGAGCAGGCGGCGCGACTTGTCGATATTGACGTTGTCCGGCCAGCTGTTGAGGGGGGCAAAGCGCTGCTGCGCGCGGCCTGCGCCGCCACGGCCATCCTGCACGCGGTAGGTGCCTGCGGCATGCCAGGCCATGCGGATGAACTGTGGGCCATAGTGACCAAAGTCTGCCGGCCACCAGTCCTGCGAGTCGGTCATCAGCGCACGCAGGTCGCGCTTGACGGCCTCGTAATCGAGCTTCTTGAATTCGTCGGGGTAATTGAAGTCTGCGCCCAGCGGGTTGTTGGCAGGATGGTGCTGGCTGAGCAGGTCCACGCGCAGCTGGTTGGGCCACCAGCTCTGGCTGGTCGTTCCGTTGCCTTGGGCAGCCGTTTCGCTGTTGCGTGCAGCTGCGGCGTGAAAGGGGCATTTGGCTTCTGTGGTCATGGGGTTCTCCGGTTCAAGCTGACAGGACGCCAGACAGCTGGCGGCATAGTGATAAGAAAACGCCGATGGAAGAGGCGGTTTCCATGTTTTTTGATTATGAATGCCAGTGCCTGTCCCCAGCCGCGTTTGCCGATTGAATATCCGCAACACGATGATTAATAAATACCTTAGACAGCCCTGGATCCGCCAAACCATGGTTGAAAAAGAGCCATGGCGAAGACAGGCACGCGCCATTACAGCACCGGTTGGCAAACCGGTGCTGTCAGACAATGACTACAAGCGTGGCGTTGGGGAGGGCAGCGTGCAGGGGCGCAACGGCCCAGGCACCGGTCAGCGGCGCAGGTCCTTGACGAGCGTGCTCTTGCCAAACAGGCTTTGCACCAGATCCACCACCAACTCGGCGGTCTGGTTGCGCAGGTCGAGCGCAGGGTTGAGCTCGACGATGTCCACTGAGCCGAGCAGGCCGGTATCGGCAATCATCTCCATGCACAGCTGCGCTTCACGGTAGTTGGGGCCGCCCCGCACTGTGGTGCCCGTGCCCGGCGCAATCTCGGGGTCGAGAAAATCCACATCAAAGCTCAGGTGCAGATGGGTCTGGCTCGGGTCACAGCCGGCCAATGGCGCCAGCGCGCGCAGCATGGTTTCGCGCATGCCCAGCTCGTCAATGGCACGCATGTCGAACACATCGATGTTGTGGGTCTTGATCAGGTGCTTTTCCTGCGCATCGACACTGCGCAAACCGATCTGGCACAGCGACTGCGGCCCCAGTGCGGGCGCAAAGCCGGCCAGGTGCGTGAGCTCGCGCGGGCCCAGACCCGAGAGGCAGGCCACCGGAATGCCATGGACATTGCCCGATGGGGAGGTGTCAGGCGTGTTGAAGTCGGCATGCGCATCGAGCCAAAGCACATAGAGGCGCTTGCCGGTGTCGCGGCAATGGCGCGCCACGGCGCTGATGGAGCCGACGGCCAGGCTGTGGTCTCCCCCCAGCATCAACGGCATGCGGCCTGCGGCCAACTGCCCGTGCACAGCGTCATGCACCGCCTGGTTCCAGACAACGGCCTCACCAAAGTTGCGCAGATCGCCATGCGCGGGGTCACGCGGCTTGCGCTGGTTGGCGGGCCCGGCCAGGTTGCCCAGGTCGTGCACGTCGCAACCCAGCTCGCTGAGCGCCGGCCCCAGTTGGGCGACGCGCAAGGCATCCGGCCCCATCGCGGCGCCCAGGCGCCCGGCACCGATATCAGTGGGTACGCCGATCAGGCTGATGGGCGTGGTGGGCGCGTGCACGGGGGCGGAGGTCAGGTCAGGCTGGAATGGCATGGCGGTCGGCTTCGGCGGGAGCTGGTTCGTCGTGGATTGCGGGCGGCAACAGCAGCTCGAACAGGTTTTTAGGATTGCTCAATTGTGGCAGCAGGGCGAGCGGCTGCAACAGCTGGTGCTGCCGGGCCAGCGCATGCATATAGCGCAAGGCGGTGTAGTCCTCCAGCGCAAAGCCGACGGAGTCGAACACCGTGATCTCATCATCTCGCTGGCGGCCTGCCTGCTCGCCGCGCAATACCTGCCACAGCTCGGTCACGGCAAAGTCCTCAGGCATGTGCTGGATCTCGCCCTCGATGCGGCTTTGGGGCGCAAATTCAACGAATACCCTGGCATCCGGCAGGATCGCGGCATCGAGCTCGGTCTTGCCTGGGCAGTCGCCGCCCACCGCATTCAGGTGCATGCCGGGCGCGACCATGTCGCGGCGCAGGATGGTGGCACTGGTCTTGTCCGCCGTGACCGTGGTGACGATGTCGGCGCCTTGCACGGCTTCGGCGGCGCTGCGGCAGCGCTGTATCTGCAGGCCGGGCATCTGGGTGTGCAGGTTGTGGACAAGCTTGTCGGTGGCGGCGGGGTCGATATCAAACAAGCGCAGACACTGGATGCCCAGCAGGCCGACAAAGGCCAGGGCCTGGAATTCGCTTTGCGAGCCGTTGCCAATCAACGCCATGGTGCGGCTGCTGCGCCGGGCGAGCAGCTTGGCCGCCATCACCGAGGTGGCGGCGGTGCGCAGCGCGGTCGTCAAGGTGAGCTCGCTCAGCAGGATGGGCGCGCCGGTGTCGGCCCGCATCAGTGCACCGAAGGCCATGATCGACGGAATGCCCAGTTGGGGATTCTTGGGATGGCCGTTGACGTATTTGAACGCGAAATGGCTGGCATCGGCCACTGGCATCAGCTCCATCACGCCGTCGGGGGTGTGCTGGGCCAGGCGCGCGCTCTTGTCAAAGTCGTGCCAGCGGGAAAAGTCCTGTTCCAGTGCGCTGACCAAGCCGCGCAGCAGCTCGGTCAGGCCCACACGCTGCACCAGCGTGGCGGCGGCATCGGTGCTGAGAAAGTCGACTTGGCCTGGGTGGTATGTCATGGCGATGGCTCCTGGTTTTTCGTTATGGCTGCCCGCTGCGCACGCCAAAGAGGCGCTGCCGCAGCGGCTGCAACCAGTGTCTCGCCAAGCCGCCATAAAGCAAAGTGCAAAAAATGGTAGAAAATGACAGTATTCAGAGCAATTAGTCAGGCCGCATTGTGCATATCGATAATATTGACCAAGCCTTGATCAGCCTGTTGCGCCAGAATGCGCGCGAGAGCGTGGCCACATTGGCGGGCAGGCTGGGCGTGTCGCGCGGCACTGTCACCAACCGCATGGAGCGCCTGGAGCGCGAGGGCCTGATCGTCGGCTACAGCGTGCGCCTGCGCCCCGATGTGCAGCCTGACGTGCTGCGCGCCTGGATGAGCATCGAGATCACCGGCAATGACACGCGGCGCGTGATGGCGTCGCTGCTCGGGGAGCCGGGCGTGGCGGCGCTGCACAGCACCAATGGCCGCTGGGATCTGCTGGCCGAGCTGCAGGTGGCCAGCCTGGAGGCGCTGTCCCAGGTGCTGGAGCGCATTCGGCTGATCAAGGGCATCAGCAACAGCGAGACCAGCATCCACCTGGAGAGTTTTCGGGTGTCCTGAGCGCGTATCGGCGATTGCTACACCTTCGCGTTGGGATGACACCGGGCTGTGTTCAAAGGGCTGTGTTCAGGCCTGGTCAGCCAGCAAAAACGCCAGCGCCTGCTGCAGTTGCTGGGGGGCCTGCTCGGTGATGAGCGCATCATGGGCCAGCACCAGGCGCTGCACCGGCCAGGCACAGATGCGGGCGGCGGCCGCGCTCGCAGCGGTGCGGTCCCGGATCGCAAAGCGCAGCGCGCGCGGCATCGCCAGGCGGCTGCGCGTGCCGTTGAGGCTGTTGAACAGCCGTGCCGACAGCGACAAATCCTGCGGGTAGTACTGCAGCACATCGGTGACGATCAGGCTGGCGCTGGGCTGGTGCAGCCAGACGCATTCATTCAGTATCGGCAAACCTGCAAACGGCTGCATCTGCAGGCTGGGTTGCCAGGCCGCAGGCAGTGCCTGGTCCAGGCTGTGCAACTGGGGCAGGTCAGGGCGCTTGGCGCCCAGCCCTGGCGCGCCCCACAGTGCTGCCTGCGGGTAATGCGCCTGCCATGCACCGGCAAACAGATGGTGCATGCGGTTGGGCGCCACGATCCAGCGCACATCGCCCAGCGTATCCAGCGCCGCACGCAACGCAGCTGCTGGTGCGATGGGCGAGTGCAGCCACAGCGCGCCGCCCGCCAGGCGCACGACCGTCATGCGGGTGCGCACCGGCAGGCCGTGCACGCTGATCTGTTGGGTAGCGCTCCAGAGGTCGTTGGCGATAGGGTCAAGCATGGTCGGCCTGGTTGCAATGGAGGGAATGCCTTGGATTTTCATTGTGAATCCAGGCTCGCAGGTGCAGAAAAGCTGGCAATGGTCAACAATGGCAGCCATCTTTTGAGGAATCGTACATGCACTATGACGTGGTGATTGTGGGCGGCGGTGCAGGTGGACTGGAACTGGCCGCACAACTGGGGCGCAGACTGGGCGCGCGCGAAGGGCGCGAGCGGGTATTGCTGGTGGACAAGATGCCCTTCCACATCTGGAAGCCGACCTTGCATGAAGTAGCGGCCGGCACGCTGGATGCGCACCAGGAGGGCCTGTCTTACACCGTGCTGGCGCGCCGCAACCATTTCAGTTTTGCGATGGGCGAATGCATGGGTCTGGATGCCGCCAAGCAGAGCATTGTGCTGGCGCCGGTGATCAACGATGCCGGCAAGCAGGTGGTGCCCGAGCGTGTCATCAGCTACCAGCATCTGGTGCTGGCGATGGGCAGCGGCTCCAATTCTTTTGGCACCCCGGGGATCGAGCATGCCTATCTGCTGGAGAGCGTGCGCGATGCGCAGCGCTTTCACGCCGACTGGCTCGGTGCCTGTGCCCATGCGTCGTATGCCGAGCCGCGTTCGCTGGCGGTCGCCATCGTCGGTGCCGGAGCCACCGGCGTGGAGCTGTCGGCCGAGCTGATCGAGGCGCACCAGATGCTGCTGGAGAGCCTGTCGGACAGCCAGCGCTTCCGGCTCGATATCAGCCTGATCGAAGGCGGTGAGCGCATTCTGGGTGGGCTGCCGCCGCGCATCTCGGAGCAGGCCCGCGTCGCACTGGAGCGCAAGGGCGTGCGGGTGATGACCGGTACACGTGTGCAGTCGCTGGCGCAGGGCCAGGTGATCACCTCCAATGGCGAGGTGCCGGCCGATCTGATCGTCTGGGCTGCCGGCATCAAGGCAGCGGACAGCAATGCCCGTCTGGGGCTGGAGGTCAACCGCATCAACCAATTTGTCGTGGACGACCACCTGCGCACCAGTGCCAGCCGCATCTATGCAATGGGCGATTGCGCCGCCGCCACCTGGACCGAAGGCAAGACGGTACCCGCGCGCGCGCAGGCTGCGCACCAGCAGGGCAGCTATTTGTGCAAGCTGCTGTTTGCCGCGCTCAAGGAGCGCTCGTTCAACGAGGTGTTTGTCTACCAGGACTTTGGCTCGCTGGTCTCGCTGGGTGACAACAAGGGCGTGGGCAATCTGATGGGCGGCCTGTCGGGCAAGAACTTCTTTGTGCAGGGCCTCATCGCCAAGTGGATGTATATGTCCCTGCACCTGATGCACCACCGTGCCATTCTGGGCACCGGCAAGACAGCGGTGCTGGCACTGGCCCGTTTGCTGCAGCAACGCGTGTCGGGCCGGATGAAGCTGCACTGACGCGACACTGCTTGGCAGGCCCAGGCAGCGTCAAGCCTCGGGTTCAGATGTCGTCCGGCCCGAGGACGATATCGAGCGAGCTGCCACCGGCCAGCAGCTTTTGCACCAGCTCTGCAGAGGAGTCGGCGCCGTATTTGCGCATCAGCCGGGTGCGGTAGATCTCGACCGTGCGGTGGCTGATGCCCAGGCCCCGGCCAATCTCCTTGCTGGTCATGCCTTCGAGCAGATGGGCCGCGACCTCGCGCTCGCGGGCGGTGAGCTCGGCGCGCACCGGGCGCAGCGCGCTCAGGTCCTCAAAGCTCCAGACACCGCCTTCATGCGGGTCGTCGCGGTTGAACGCGCGGCCCATCACATGGCACCAGAACATCTCGCCATTGGCGCGCTTCATGATGCGGTTGTCCGAATACAGGCCCTGCGCGCCCATGATCGGGGCGATGCGGCGGCCCAGGCGCTCGAACTCGTCGGCACTGGGGTAGAGGATCTGGAAGGACTGGCCCATCATCAGCTCGCGCGAGGTGCGGAACATGTCGCAGACCTGCTCGTTGCAGTCGATCATGACCCGCCGGTGGGACACCACCAGGCCCACAGGCGCCATTTCGAAGGCTTGTCGGTAGTCGAGTGGTGTCACTGCCATGGCAAAAATTGTCCCCTTTACGAAATACTACGTATCCTAATACGTAGTATGCTTGATTAGCGAAACAAGCCCTTCTTATCAGGAGACAAGTGTGAATAAGATCTACCCCAGTGCTGCGGACGCGCTCAAAGGCGTGGTGGCAGACAAGCAGTTAATGGCCGTGGGCGGCTTTGGCCTTTGCGGGATTCCCGAGGCCTTGATCGAAGCGCTGCGCGACAGCGGCGTCAAGGATCTGACGGTGGCATCGAACAATGCCGGTGTCGACGGTTTTGGCCTGGGCAAGCTGCTGGAGACGCGCCAGATCAAGAAGATGATTGCGTCCTATGTGGGCGAGAACAAGGAGTTCGAGCGCCAGTACCTGGCGGGCGAGCTGGAGCTGGAGTTCACCCCCCAGGGCACCCTGGCCGAGAAGATGCGTGCTGGCGGCGCCGGCATCCCCGCCTTCTTCACGAAGACCGGTGTGGGCACGCAAGTGGCCGAAGGCAAGGAGCTGCGCGAGTTTGACGGCGAAACCTATGTGATGGAGCGCTCCATCGTTGCGGATGTGTCGCTGGTCAAAGCCTGGCGCGCCGACAAGAGTGGCAACCTGCAATTCCGCCTGACGGCGCGCAACTTCAACCCGGCAGCGGCCACCTGCGGCAAGGTCTGCATTGTGGAGGTGGAGGAGATTGTCGAAGTCGGCGCGCTCAAGCCCGACGAGATCCATCTGCCCGGCATCTATGTGCACCGCCTGGTGCTCAATGCCACCCCCGAGAAGCGCATCGAAAAGCGCACCATCACCGAGAAGCAGTAAGGAGCCTGTCATGCCTTGGACCCAAGACCAAATGGCCGCACGTGCGGCGCAAGAGCTGGAAGACGGCTTCTATGTGAACCTCGGTATCGGCATTCCTACCTTGGTGGCCAACCACACCGGTGACAAGGAAGTGTGGCTGCAATCGGAAAACGGCATGCTGGGCATCGGCCCGTTCCCGACCGAGGATGCCATTGACGCCGACCTGATCAATGCGGGCAAGCAGACGGTGACCACGATTGCCGGCTCGTCCATCTTCAGCTCGGACCAGTCCTTTGCGATGATCCGTGGCGGCAAGATCAACCTGTCCATCCTGGGCGCGATGCAGGTGTCCGAAAAGGGTGACCTGGCCAACTGGATGATTCCGGGCAAGATGGTCAAGGGCATGGGCGGCGCGATGGACCTGGTGGCTGGCGTCAAGCGCGTGATCGTGCTGATGGAGCATGTGGCCAGGAAGAAGGACGGGACGACCGACCTGAAGATCCTCAAGGACTGCACCTTGCCGCTGACGGGTGTGGGCGTGGTGGACCGCATCATCACCGACCTGGGTGTGTTCGATGTGGTGCCCGAAGGCCTGAAGGTGGTGGAGCTGGCCCCCGAGGTGAGCTTTGACGACGTGCAGTCCAAGACCGGCGTCAGCCTGATCCAGTAAGCACCGCTGCCCAGCCGCTACCGGTTGGCGCTGTAGCCATGAGCCCGCGCATCGATCGATGGCGGGCTTTTTGCATGGCGGGTGGCAGCTGTCGCTTTCCCCATTGCCGGAGAGGGGAGCAGAGGACATACTCAGTGGATATCTTTATCGACCCACCCACTATGAACGCTCCGTTTGCCCCTGCCGACCTTTCCCATCCGCTGTTTACCCGGCCCGATGTACTGCGCATGCGTGAAGACATGGCGCTGGCGCTGCGTGCGGCGGCGCACTTTGGTCTGGGGGAGGGCGTGTGCAACCATTTCAGCATGGCGCTGCCCGATGGCCAGCATTTCTTGCTGAACCCGCGCGGCCTGATGTGGGGCGAGATCCAGGCGGACGATGTGGTGATGGTGGACGCACAGGGTGCCGTGGTGGCGGGCGGCCATGTCGTCGAGCCCACGGCGATGTTCATCCATGCGGCCGTGCACCGCATTGCCCGCAAAACCTGTGTGCTGCACACCCATATGCCGTATGCCACCGCGTTGACCTTGACGACGCAGCGCGCACTGGACACCACGTTGAGCCAGAACGCGATGCGTTTTCATGGCCGGCTGGCCATTGATGCGCAGTACAACGGCTTTGCGCTCGATGACCGCGAGGGCGAGCGTATCGCCCACGCGATGCAGGGCGCGGACATCAGTTTTTTAGGCAACCACGGCATCATCGTGTGCGGAGAACGCATGGACTATGCGTTTGACGACCTGTATTACCTGGAGCGCGCCTGCCAGGCCCAGGTGCTGGCGCAATCCACCGGTGTGCCGCTGGCGCCTTGCGAGCCAGCCTTGGCGGCTACCGTGGCGGAGCAGGCCAATGGCGAGCGGCTGCAATCGACGTTGTTCTTTGAGGCGCTGCGCCGCCAACTGCGCTAAGCGCCCTCTGCAGCACTTTCCCGCACGGGCCGGAGCGCGGACTCGGGCGGAGCCGCGTCCCTCCGGTGGGACGCTTTGCAGGCGATTCGCAAGCTTGTTCTTCGCCGTGGCTGCCAGCGCCATTGAGACCGCAGCTGCAGGCGCCAACATCACAATTCCAATATACAGGAATAAATTCTGTTAAATTGGAGGCATGACCATTGATGAGTTGCTCTCCACCCGCGTGCGCGCGCTGCGCAAGCAGCGTGGCTACACGTTGGAGGTGCTGGCGCAGCGCAGCGGTGTCAGCCGGTCGATGATTTCGCTGATCGAGCGTGGCCAGACCAGCGCCACCGCGGCCGTGTTGGGCAAGCTGGCGCAGGCCTTGCAGGTGCCGCTGGCAGCGCTGTTTGCCGATGAGCGCCAGACCCGCGCTCCGCAGCCGTTGGCCCGTGCCGACGCCCAGCCATGCTGGCGCGACCCTGCGACCGGCTATGAGCGCCGGCAACTGAGCCCGGTGGGCTTTCCAGCGCCGTTCGAGATGCTGGAGGTGGTGTTTCCGCCCGGCCAGCGTGTGGCGTTTGACAACGGCCTGCGCAGCCAGGCCTTGCACCAGCAACTGTGGCTGCTGCAAGGCGAGTTGCAGCTGACGCTGGGCACCTTGAGCTGGCACTTGCGGGCGGGCGACTGCCTGGCGATGGTGCTCGACCAAACCCTGGTATTTAGCAATCCCGGCCGCGAGCCCGCCCGCTATCTGCTGGTGCTGGCCGCGCCAGGCAGCAGCCTCCCGCCGTTGCCTGTGGTTTTTCCTGGAGAGATGGATGACTGAGAGACATGCGGTGCGCTGCACCCACGACCGGCATGCGCCGGCCATTTTGGCGATTCTGAACGACGCCATCGTCAACAGCACGGCGCTGTATGACTACCAGCCCCGCAATGCCGACAATATGCGCAGCTGGTTCGATGCCAAGCGCCAGGGCGGCTACCCGGTGATCGGCATCGAGGATGCGGCAGGCGAGTTGCTGGGCTTTGCCAGCTATGGGGCCTTTCGCGCCTACCCTGCCTACAAGTACACGATGGAGCACTCGGTCTATGTGCGTGCTGACCAGCGCGGCCAGGGACTGGGCCTGCAGCTGATGGAGGCCATCATCGAGGAGGCGCGTTTGAACGATGTGCATGCGCTGGTCGGCGCCATTGACGCGGCCAATGCCGGCTCGATCGCCTTGCATCAGCGGCTGGGTTTCCAATCGGTGGGGCTGCTGCCGCAGGTGGGTTTCAAGTTTGGCCGCTGGCTGGACCTGGCCTTTTACCAATTGCTGTTGCAAACCCCGGCCCACCCGGTGGACGGTTGAGTCCGGCTGCCCTGCAGTGCACGCATGGGATAATCCGCTTTTTCGCGCAGCGCGGGCCCAGGTGGCCTGCGATGGCTGTATCGAGGCTCGATCACTCTGCGCAGTTGCTGTGCCGGCGTTCATCGCTGGCGCCGGCGCTTGCCCCTGATCTTGAGACTGGCCTGTGTAGCCAGCTTGTGCCTTATGTCCCATCGACAGCCTGTTCGCATCAGCGATATCGACAAATTCGACACCATCATCGACGCCCGCTCACCCGCCGAGTTCGCGCTGGACCACATTCCCGGGGCCATCAACTGCCCGGTGCTGAGCAACGAGGAACGGGCCCAGATCGGCACCATCTACAAGCAGGTCAGCCCCTTCGAGGCCAAGCGCCTGGGCGCTGCCTATGTGAGCGCCAACCTGGCGCGCCATCTGCACGACACCTTCCATGACCGGCCCGCCCACTGGAAGCCGCTGGTCTACTGCTGGCGCGGCGGTCTGCGCAGCGGCTCGATGGTGACCTGGCTGCGCCTGGTCGGCTGGGATGCACAGCAACTGGCAGGCGGCTACAAGGGTTTTCGCGGCCATGTGATCGAGCGGCTGGAGTCGCTGGTGCCGCGCCTGCGCTTGCAGGTGCTGTGCGGTGCCACCGGCAGTGCCAAAACCCGGGTGCTGCATGCGCTGGCAGCGCAGGGCGCGCAGGTGATTGACCTGGAGGGCTACGCCAGCCACAAAGGCTCGCTGCTGGGCAACCTGCCTGGTGTGGAGCAGCCCAGCCAGAAGCACTTCGAGACCTTGCTCGCGACGCAGATCGGCCAGTTCGATCTGGAGCGCCCGGTGTTTATCGAAGGTGAAAGCGCCAAGATCGGGCGCATCTCGGTGCCGATGGCGCTGGTCGAGCATATGCGCCAGGCACCGGTTATCGAGGTCAAGGCCTCGGCGCAGGCGCGCCTGGCCTATTTGCTGCGCGACTACGCCTACCTGGGCGCCGACGCGGGACTGCTGGCCACCAAACTGGGCTACCTGAAGGAACTGCAAGGCAAGGAGGTCGTCGGCCGCTGGCAGGGTTGGGCAGCGCAGGGCGAGCTCGCGCCACTGTTTGCCGAACTGATGGCCTTGCACTACGACCCGCACTACGAGCGCAGCCAGGCGCGCAATTTTGCCCGCTGGGCCGAGCGCCGGACCCTGGAGGCAGATGACTTGGCGGACGCGTGCATCGCTGCGCTGGCGGCGCAGGTGATGCAGCAGGCGGGGCGCTCCTGAAGGGCCGTTAGAAGACAGGCAGCCCCAGCTGCTGCCCCAGTGGAGAGAACAGCAGGCACAGGCCCACCAGGTTGAGCACCACGGTCAGCCAGAACACCTGCAGAAATTCCTGCTTGCTGGATTTGTGGCGCAGCCAGCGCTGGGCGAGCAAGGCGCCCGGCCAGCCGCCGAGCAAACCCAGCAGCCACAAGTGCTTCTCGGGGGTGCGCCAATGCCCTTGCTGCGCGGCAGCCTTGTCCCAGGCATACCAGGCAAAGGTGACAAGCGAGGCCAGCAGATACCAGCCTGCAGCCCGCCAGGTGGGGCCAAAGCTCAGGCCCAGCACCAGCAGCAACGCCGCCAGCGCGGGGATGAACAACAGGGCGGCGCCACCGGATGCGCCCGATCGGGCAGCACGGGTGGCCTGGCGCCGGGCGCGCGTGGTTGCGGCCCGTGGGCGTGCAGGATGCGTTGATGGCGGTACCGCTGCGCCCAGCACGCGGGCGCGGCTGGCCCGGGGTCTGTCGCCTGCGGGCTTGTCCAGCACATAGCTCAGGCGCTGGCCGGCTTGGGGCCGGGCGGCGGTGTTCTGAAAGGCGGAGATGTGCACAAAAACTTGCGGGCCACCGCCATCGGGGGCGATGAAGCCAAAGCCGCGCTCATCGTTCCAGGATTGCAGGGTGCCTTCAAGAAGCATAGGCCTCCAGCTGCGCCGCGGCGGCTTCCCATTGGGTCTCGCTGAATACCGCTACCCCGGCCTGGCGCAGCAGGCTGCAGGCCAGGCCTTCGCCCGGCACGGTGTGGCCGGCAAACTGCCCGTCATAGATCTGGCTGGATCCGCAGGTCGGGCTGAACTCCTTGAGCACCGCCACCCGGATGCCATGGCGCTGCACCAGCTGCAGTGCCAACTGGGCGCCCAGCACAAAGGCGGCAGTCACGTCGTTGCCAGCGCTGTCGCGCACCTGGGCGGCATGGCGCAGCACCGCCATGCTGGTGCCGCCGACGATTTCAGCAGGCAGCCGGGGAGTGGGCAGACCTGCGGCCGTCTCGGGGCAGAGGCTCACCACCTGCTGCCCTGCCAGCCAGCGGTCAAGCACCGCGTGCTGGGCCCCTTTGTGGCTGCCGTCATAGCGCACGGGCTGGCCAAGCAGGCAGCCGCTGACCAGGACCTTGGGAGGCGCAGACTTCAGCATGCCAGCACCTCCACCTGCCGGGCCTGTTCGCTGGCCTCGCAGCGCAGGCTGCTGCCGCTCAGTTGCATTTGCAGCCCGTTGGCAAATTGCAGATGCAGGCTGAGCGCCTCAGCCTGGTAATCGCTGGGCACTGGCAGCACGCTGAGCCTTTGCAGGCCCCGTTGCAGCCATCCGCTGGTCAGCAAGCCAAAGGCTTGCGCCTGGTCAGCGATTGCGGGCGGGCAGGGGTTGAGCAGCAGGCGCAGGCCATTGCTGTAGCCTTGCTGGGTGTCGCTTCCCTGGCGCTCAGTGACCAGTGCGGCTGAAAACTCGATGCTGCAGCCTTCTGCGGTGCGGTGGATGCGGCTGATTTCGGAGTCAGCAAATTCAAACTGGTTAGCCATCCCGTGATTGTCGCAGACCGAGGTGAGGGCCTGCACCACATCTGCGCTGGTCATGCGGCCCCGGATGGCGCTACGCAGTCACCGAGCCAGGGCATCGCTGAGGCGGTCCAGATCTGCCGATGTGGCGGCAGCTGCGCGCGTTCTTCCACGCAGCCCAGGCGGATCACGACAAACTCCGGGTTCAGTGCGGCGCAGCCGTACAGCGGCGTTCCGCAGACGGGACAGAAGACCTGGTCGCGGCGCTGGCCGCTTGGCGCGGTCTTGGTATAGGTCTGCACGGTGCCCTGCAGCGAGAAGTCGGCGATCGCGGCTTTGACAATGGCCCGCATCGGCGCGCCCGACAGCACCTGGCAGTCGCTGCAATGGCATACGCTGACCTGCGCGGGCTCGATCAGCGCGGTAAAGCGAACCGCTTCGCAGTGGCATGCGCCGTGGATGAGCATGGCAGGGGCCTCCAGGTGGTTGTTGTTCGCGGGGCAAGCAATACGGTCTGCCTTTTTATCGTATTGAGGAGGCGCTGCCAAGGAACGCGACGGGGAGGAATACCGATGGCACACGGCAGGCAAATGGCATGACCCTTGCTTAACTGTCAACAACACCATGTTCGTCCTGGTCTGACACCCCCGTAGGAATATCTTTACAGTCTTGGTTGCAGTAACTATGGTTGCATATAGAAACAACCAAGAGTTGGGTGTGAAAGTGCGAAGCCTGGAGGGAATTAAATAAAAACAACAAGTTGCGGAATAGATGCAGTTGATTGGATAGCTAGTGGGGCAAAATTCAAAGGGTAAACCCCGGTATTTTGTGACATGAGGGGTTTGGGTTTTGTTACATATTTATGAATTGTCTTCAAAATAAACCGTGCTAAAGTCGCCCGCTATGTCACCGAAATGGATTTGCACCCTCATCGTCGCCGCGTCTGTCAGCGCACATGCCGCCCCCGAGAGCGAACACAAGCCATCCGATTTGGATCTGCTGCTGGGCATTGGCCAAAGCAGTCTTTCCAAGCTCGATTCGGTGCATCACCAGGTCAAGGACCAGGCCAATGTGCTGATCAGCAATGCCCTCGGGCTTATCGGCGTGCCTTACCGCCGTGGTGGTAACAGCGCTGAGACGGGGTTTGATTGCAGTGGCCTTGTTCGTGCTGTCTATGCCGAGAGCTGGGGCAAGATTTTGCCGCGCCGCGCCGAAGAGCAGGCCGCCGCGACCGACAAGATTGAAAAAGCCGAACTCAAGCCCGGGGATCTGGTGTTCTTCAACACCATGCGCCGGGCTTTCAGCCATGTGGGGATCTACATGGGGGACGGCAAGTTCATCCATTCTCCCCGCACCGGCAAGACTGTTCGGGTCGAGAGCATGGATATCGCCTACTGGGAAAAGCGCTTCGATGGCGCGCGCCGCGTGGAGTTGAGTGAAGAGGCGCGCACCAAGCTGATGCAGCAGGTCAACCTCGATGGTGCGGAGGCGCAGGATCTGATTGGCCGGGTGATGTCCAAAGCCAATATGCGTGTGAACTGAGCGCCTTGCGCTCTGCAGCGCGCGAAAGCGAACCAAGCTTCCTTCGGGAAGCTTTTTTGTTGTCTGCGCGGCATTGGTTCGCTGGGCTCAACCGTAAGGAGAGGGGGGGCGTCACGCACCCCTTCATATATAAGTAGCGGGGCGCGCCAGAAGCAGAGGCGTAAAAAAGGCTGCCTGTGGAGCAGCCTGGGCGGGTGACATGCTGGAGAGGCTCCAGCCAGGTCTTACTTGATCATCTGCAGGATATCGCGGAAGTCTTCGTGCTCGCAGCTGCGCAGCCATTCGAAGATGACCATCTCGGTGGTGACCAGCTCGGCGCCGGCACCGGCCAGGCGGTCGAAGGCGGCATCGCGGTTGCGCTCGGTGCGGCTGCTGCAGGCATCGGTGACCACGCAGACATCGAACTCGTCTTCGAGCAGCTCTAGCGCGGTCTGCAGCAGGCAGACATGGGCTTCGCAGCCGGCAATGATGATGCTGTTGCGTTCAGGTGCGGCTTGTTGCGGCTTTTGCAGGTGCTTGGGGAGGCTGCGGGCATTGCCGCCCTGGGGCTTGGCCGGAGGGCGCAACCATTCGTTCAGGCCCTCTGGCACAGCACTGAAGAACATCTTGGCCAAAGTCTTGTTGCACAGCCCGCGCAGCTCTGCGGCATTGGGGCCGAGCTTGCTGGGATTTTGCTCAGTACCGAACACGGGTACCTGCAGTTGTTGGGCTACCTTTGCCAGCAGGGTGGCATTTTTCAGCACCTGCGCGCCATCAAAAATGGCGGGCATCAGTTTTTCCTGGTAGTCGACCAGCACCAGCTGGGATTCTTCAAAATCTAAAAGCATGCGGCATTTTACCTGTGACGGCGCCCGGCCGCTGCTGCGGCATCGCGCAGGGACTGACGAAGGGTGCAAAAGCCATCCAACAGCGGCAGGCCTGGCAGGCCGGGCGGGATTCAGCGCTGGTCCTGGTCCAGAGCAGGCGCATAGACGACCGGCAGCACAATGCCCGCTTCGTGTGCTACCCGCACGCAGTCGCGCAAATGCTGCTCGCCCAGGTAGCGCAAGGTGGCGTACCCCAGGGCGGCCGACACGGCCTGGCCGGCGATCGGCACATATTTGCTGGCCTGCTGCACGGTCAGGCGCATGCCCAGCGCCTTGGCGCCGCGCATGATCACATCCTTGGTGATCAGCTTGCCCACCAGCACACCGCCCAGCATATTGACGGTGTTCTGTACTTTCGCGCGCTTGGCGGGCGTCAGGCGCGCAATCTGCTCATCACTCAAGCCAAAGTAGTTGCTGATTTGCGGGATCAGGCGCGACAGCAACGCGGCGTCCACGGCCATATCGAGCCCGGGCACCGGCGTCGCGCTGGCCAGCGCGGCCATCAGGGCTTTGCGGTGCAGCAGCTTTTGGGACTGCTCAACCGCCTCCAGCAGCGCAGGGTTGCCGGTTTGCGCGGCCAGTTGCAGTGCGGACAGGGGGCGGGGCTTGCGTCCAAGTTTCATGGGTGTCGGGGTGAAGTAAACAGCTGAAAAAAAATGCCTGCGTCCGCGGGCACTCCCGCCTGGCGCAGGCTGCTTTGCGCTTAGCGCTTGCGGATCAGGCCGTAGAGTACCAGCAAGATGATGGCGCCGACCACCGAGGCGATCCAGCCGGCGGCCTGGCCTTCCTGGTACCACCCCATGGCGACACCCGCGTAGGTCGCCAGCAGCGAGCCGGCAATGCCCAGCAAGATGGTCATGATCCAGCCCATCTTGTCGTCTCCGGGCTTGATGGCGCGTGCAATGAGGCCCACGATCAGGCCGATGAAAATGGTTCCAATGATGGACATGCGTAGTTCTCCGTTGAGCTGTGAACGCCAGCGCCTGCGCAAGGTGGGCCTGGCCAATACGCCCTGAAGCGTACCAAGGCACTGTAAGGCTGTTTGTAGGAGAAGGGTCTGAATCCAGCGGCTTTACGTGATAAACAACGGTGAACTGGCACTGTCACGCGCATGAAAAAAGCAGCCGGCGCTGCTGGGGCGCGGGCTGCTTTCGCAGGTCTGGGCCTTGGCAGCCGCAGACCAAGGGGGGCAGGGAATCAGGCGACGACCTTGGCAATCGATGCGCAGACGTGCTCGATATTCTTGCTGTTCAGCGCAGCCACGCACATGCGGCCCGTGTCCGTACCGTACACGCCAAACTCGGAGCGCAGACGCACCATCTGGTCCTTGCTCAGGCCGGAGTACGAGAACATGCCGATCTGCGTGGTGATGAAGCTCATGTCCTGCTTCACACCGGCGGCTTTGAGGCCGTCGACCAGCTTCTGGCGCATTTCCTTGATGCGCACGCGCATTTCACCCAGTTCCTTTTCCCACAGTGCGCGCAGCTCGGGGTTGTTCAGCACTGCAGCAACGACGGCACCGCCGTGGGTGGGCGGGTTGGAGTAGTTGGTGCGGATGACGACCTTGAGCTGGCTCAGCACGCGGCTGGCTTCTTCCTTGTCGGTGGCAACCACGGACAGTGCGCCCACGCGTTCGCCGTACAGCGAGAAGCTCTTGGAGAACGAGGTCGACACGAAAATGTTCAGGCCGGCAGCGATGAACTTGCCGATCACGGCGCCGTCTTCGGCAATGCCGTGGCCAAAGCCCTGGTAGGCCATGTCCAGGAAGGCGACGAGGTTCTTGGCCTTGACCACCTCGATGACCTTGTCCCACTGGGCAGCGGTGATGTCATAGCCGGTCGGGTTGTGGCAGCAGGCGTGCAGCACCACCACGGTGCCGGCGGCGGCGGCGTTCAGGTCGGCGATCATGCCGTCGAAATCGATGGCGCGGTTGGCCGCGTCGTAATAGCGGTAGCTGGCAACTTCAAAACCGGCGTTCTGGAAGATCGCACGGTGGTTCTCCCAGCTCGGGTCGGAGATCAGCACCTTGGCCTGGGGGTTGAGGCGCTTGAGAAAGTCCGCACCGATCTTCAGGCCGCCGGTGCCGCCGACGGCTTGCACGGTCGCCACGCGGCCGGAGGTGACGACTTGCGAGTCAGCGCCGAACACCAGCGCCTTGACTGCGTTGTCGTAGGCAGCGATACCGTCGATAGGCAGGTAGCCACGGGGGGTGGGCTTGTCCATCATGGCTTTCTCTGCGGCCTGCACGCATTGCAGCAGCGGCAGCTTGCCGTTGTCGTCGAAATACACACCCACGCCCAGGTTCACCTTGTTGGGGTTGGTATCGGCGGTGTACTGCTCGTTGAGACCCAGGATCGGGTCGCGTGGGGCCATTTCGACGGAAGAGAAAAGAGACATGTGTAGTCCTTGGTAGGTAGAAATCTGGCTTTGCACCCCCAAATGCCAAACAAGAGGCCATCGCCTCTACCGCAATTTTGCAGTACGCTTTGGGGTTAACCCCGTATTCTAGCGACGCCCGCTCGCGCGTGGCATACCCGACCTATGCACGAAGTCACTCCAGAGGCACCCCGCGAGGGGGAATTCATCCAATATCCCGGCTCTCCATTCACGCTGTTCCAGCCATATCCGCCCGCTGGTGACCAGCCGGCGGCCATCGACGGGCTTGTGGAAGGCATTGATGACGGTGAGGCCTTTCAGACCTTGCTGGGCGTCACCGGCTCGGGCAAGACCTTCACGATGGCCAATGTGATTGCGCGCACAGGGCGCCCGGCCATCGTGTTTGCGCCCAACAAAACGCTGGCCGCACAGCTGTACAGCGAGTTCCGCGAGTTCTTTCCGAAGAACGCGGTGGAGTACTTCGTCAGCTACTACGACTACTACCAGCCCGAGGCTTATGTGCCCCAGCGCGACCTGTTCATCGAAAAGGACAGTGCCATCAATGAGCACATCGAGCAGATGCGCCTGTCGGCCACCAAGAGTGTGCTCGAGCGCCGCGACACCATCGTCGTGGCGACCGTGTCGGCGATCTACGGTATCGGCTCGCCCGAGTCCTATACCAAGATGCGCTTCATCTTGCGGGTGGGCGACGAGTTGAGCCAGCGCGACGCGATCGCGCAACTGGTGCGCATGCAGTACAAGCGCAACGATGCAGATTTCTCGCGCGGCACCTTCCGCGTGCGCGGCGACACCATCGATGTGTTTCCGTCCGAGCACAGTGAAATGGCAGTGCGCATCGAGCTGTTCGATGACGAGGTCGAGAGTCTGCAGCTGTTCGATCCGTTGACCGGGCGTGTGCGCCAGAAGGTGCCGCGTTTCACCATCTACCCGAGCAGCCACTATGTGACGCCGCGCGACCAGGTGCTGGTTGCGGTGGAAACCATCAAGGAAGAGCTCGCCCAGCGCCTCAAGCAATTGGTGGGGGAGGGCAAGCTGGTCGAAGCGCAGCGCCTGGAGCAGCGCACCCGGTTCGATCTGGAGATGCTGACCGAAGTGGGGCACTGCAAGGGCATTGAGAACTACAGCCGCCACCTCTCGGGCGCCGCGCCCGGCGACCCGCCGCCGACGATGACGGACTACATGCCCAAGGATGCGCTGATGTTTCTCGATGAGAGCCACCAGATGATTGGCCAGCTCAATGCCATGTACAACGGCGACAAGGCACGCAAGACCACGTTGGTGGAGTATGGCTTTCGCCTGCCCAGCGCGCTGGACAACCGGCCGCTGAAATTTGGCGAATTCGAGCAGCGCATGCGCCAGGTGGTGTTCGTTTCGGCCACGCCAGCCGACTACGAGAAGACGCATGCCGGCAAGATCGTCGAGCAGGTGGTGCGTCCCACCGGCCTGGTCGATCCTGAAGTGGAGGTGCGCCCCGCCACCCACCAGGTGGACGACGTGCTGCAGGAGATCCACGCGCGGGTCAAGGTGCAGGAGCGGGTGCTGATCACCACCTTGACCAAGCGCATGGCCGAGCAGCTGACCGAGTACCTGACCGACAACGGCGTGAAAGTGCGCTACCTGCACTCCGATGTCGACACCGTCGAGCGGGTCGAGATCATTCGCGATCTGCGTCTGGGCACGTTCGATGTGCTGGTCGGCATCAATTTGCTGCGCGAGGGCCTGGACATTCCCGAGGTATCGCTGGTCGCGATTCTGGATGCGGACAAGGAAGGTTTTCTGCGTGCGGAGCGCAGCCTGATCCAGACCATTGGCCGTGCAGCGCGGAACATGAACGGCAAGGCGATCCTCTATGCGGACCGCATCACGGACTCGATGCGCAAGGCCATGGACGAAACCAGCCGCCGCCGGGAAAAGCAGATGGCCTTCAATGCGGAGCATGGCATCGTGCCGCGCAGCATCGTCAAGCAAGTGCGTGATTTGATCGATGGCGTCTACAGCACCAAGGCCAGCGATGACATGGACCGTGCCCAGCAGGTGGCGATCAGCCGCGCCCAGGTCGAGGACATGTCCGAAAAGGAGATTGCCAAGGAAATCAAGCGCCTGGAAAAGCAGATGCTGGAGGCGGCGCGCAATCTCGAGTTCGAGGCAGCAGCCCAGGCCCGCGACCAATTAACCATTTTGAAACAAAGGGCTTTTGGTGGCGCGTCTCCAGGGGCAGGGAATACCCGCAGCCTCTAGCGTTGTCAGTTTTTGTAAGTAATCTTTGCTTACCCGAGCGAATTCAGGGGGCATTGTGCTATACTGACACAAATTACTCAACAACAAGAAAAAAGCCTATCGATGAATGGGACCTACCCTGCACGCAGGGTGGAGCGACAGGCTACGACGATGTCATTGCGGGTGGCTTGCTTGCATTGGGCGTCTATGGTTATCAAGCCTGACCTCTAAGGAACGATTATGCGTCTCACTACCAAAGGCCGATTTGCAGTCACTGCAATGATTGATCTGGCTTTGCGCCAGAACAATGGCCCGGTAACTTTGGCTGCCATCAGCCAGCGTCAGCAGATCTCGCTGTCGTATCTGGAGCAGCTGTTTGGCAAGCTGCGCCGCCATGAGCTGGTGGAATCCACCCGTGGCCCCGGTGGCGGCTACACCCTGGCTCGCAAGGCCGCCGAGATCACAGTTGCCGACATCATTGTGTCGGTAGATGAACCTATTGACGCCACGCAGTGTGGTGGCAAGGAAAACTGTATGGGTGAAGCCGGCCGTTGCATGACGCACGAGCTGTGGGCATCGCTGAACCAGCGCATGGTTGAATTTCTGGATTCCGTCACCTTGCAAAAGCTGGTGGACGACCAGTTGGCCAAGGGCATCCAGATCGAAGACAAGCCGATCGTGCGCCGCGCCATCTCTACCACGCCGGTGGTCAAGCCCATTCGCGTGACGGCACCGAACTCGGTGTTTGCGCTGGGCAATGTGTTTGCCAAATCCTGATTCTTGATGCGGCGCATGTCGCCGCATCCCCGGTGCCTTTCACGGTGCCGGGAGGTCTTGTTGCGCCTTCCAGAGGGTGTGCAAGTCATTCGATGATTGCGTTTTGAGTTTTTGCGGGTGCCACCAGCACGCGCCAGTAGAGCCAGATATGGACACGACCCCACATTTCCCTATTTACCTTGATTACGGTGCCACCACGCCGGTGGACCCACGCGTGGTTGAAGCGATGATTCCCTGGTTGTCCGAGAACTACGGCAACCCTGCATCGCGCAGCCATGCCTGGGGCTGGACGGCGGAAGAGGCGGTTGAAAAGGCCCGCGCGCAAGTCGCCGCACTGATCAACGCCGATCCGCGCGAGATCGTCTGGACCAGCGGTGCCACCGAGTCGGACAATCTGGCGCTCAAAGGCGCTGCCCAGTTCTACAAGGGCAAGGGCAAGCACCTGATCACCGTCAAGACCGAGCACAAGGCGGTGCTCGACACGATGCGTGCACTGGAGCGCGAAGGCTTTGAGGTCACTTATCTGGACGTCAAGGAAGATGGTCTGCTGGACCTGGACGTGTTCAAGGCGGCCATTCGTCCCGACACGATTCTGGTCAGCGTCATGTTCGTGAACAACGAAACCGGGGTGATCCAGGACATCGACACCATCGGGAACATCTGCCGCGAAAAGGGCATCATTTTCCACGTGGATGCGGCGCAAGCCACCGGCAAGGTCGAGATCGATGTCACCGCGCTGAAGGTGGACCTGATGAGTCTGGCCTCGCACAAGACCTATGGTCCCAAGGGCATTGGTGCGCTGTACGTGCGCCGCAAGCCACGCGTGCGCATTGAAGCACAGATGCACGGCGGTGGCCATGAGCGCGGCATGCGTTCGGGCACCCTCGCTACGCACCAGATCGTTGGTATGGGCGAGGCTTTCCGCATCGCCAAGGAAGACATGGCCAAGGACTACGCCCATGCCAAGGCGCTGCAGCAGCGCATGCTCGACGGCCTGCTGGACATCGAGCAGGTGTTCGTCAACGGCGACCTGACCCACCGCGTGCCCCACAACCTGAACATCAGCTTCAACTTCGTCGAAGGCGAATCGCTGATCATGGGTATCAAGGGCCTGGCCGTGTCCTCGGGTTCTGCTTGCACCTCCGCCAGCCTGGAGCCCAGCTACGTGCTGCGCGCCCTGGGCCGCAGCGATGAGCTGGCGCACAGCAGCCTGCGCATGACGTTTGGCCGCTTCACGACGAATGAAGACATCGACTACGCCGTGGCATCGATCCGTGAGAACGTGGCCAAGCTGCGCGAGTTGAGCCCCCTGTGGGAAATGTACAAAGACGGTGTTGATCTGAGCACCATCCAGTGGGCTGCCCACTAAAGCCGGCGCAGCCGATAACTGTTAAGAGGTACCAAGATGGCATATTCCGACAAAGTGATTGATCATTACGAGAACCCCCGTAACGTGGGCTCTTTTGACAAGGGTGATGAATCCGTGGGCACCGGCATGGTCGGCGCTCCGGCCTGCGGCGACGTGATGAAGCTGCAGATCAAGGTCAATGCCGACACCGGCGTGATCGAGGATGCTCGCTTCAAAACCTACGGTTGCGGCTCGGCGATTGCATCGTCGTCGCTGGTGACCGAATGGGTCAAGGGCAAGACGCTCGATGAAGCCGCTGCGCTGAAGAACGCCCAGATCGCCGAAGAGCTGGCGCTGCCACCGGTGAAGATCCACTGCTCGATCCTGGCGGAAGACGCGATCAAGGCTGCAGTCAACGACTACAAGGCCAAGCACACCGCCAAGGCGGAGGCTTAAGGCGCCATGGCTGTCACGCTTTCTGAATCGGCTGCGCGCCATATCAACCGCTACCTGTCACGCCGTGGCCACGGCGTGGGTGTGCGTCTGGGCGTGAAGACCACCGGCTGCTCGGGCCTGGCCTACAAGCTCGAGTATGTGGACGAGGCAGCGCCCGAAGATGTGGTGTTCGAGGACCACGGCGTCAAGGTGCTGGTCGATCCCAAGAGCATGGCCTATATCGACGGCACTGAGCTGGACTTTGTGCGTGAGGGCCTCAACGAGGGCTTCAAGTTCCACAATCCCAATGAGCGCGATCGCTGCGGTTGTGGCGAGAGCTTCAGAATCTGAGGCCTCAGGTTCAGGCGCCCGGTTGGCCATCCCTGGCCGGTCTGGCCTTGTTTGTCGGCATCGCTGATGCCAAAACTGCAAACCGCCTGCGCTTTTGCCAGGCGGTTTTTTCATGATGAATCTGCAATCCAACGATTTCGAACTGTTCGCCGTGCCGATGCAGTTTGCGCAAGACGCCCAGCAATTGGCCGAGCGCTGGAAGGCCTTGCAAAAGCAGGCCCATCCGGACCGCTTTGCGTCGCAAGGTGCTGCTGCCCAGCGCGTAGCGATGCAGTGGTCGGTGCGCATCAATGAGGCCTACCAGCGCCTTAAGGACCCGCTCAAGCGCGCCGCCTATCTGTGCGAGCTGCACGACGCACCCATCCGTGCCGAAGACAACACCGCCATGCCCACCGCTTTTCTGATGGAGCAGATGGAGTGGCGCGAGGCGCTGGAAGAGGCGCAGTCCCAAGCCGATGTGGACGCGCTGGACGACCAGGTGGCCAGTGCCCGCCGCGCGATGCTGGAGCGCTGCCAGCGACTGCTGGATGTGGAGCGTGACTACGCACAGGCGGCCCAGCAGGTGAGAGCCCTCATGTTTGTTGCGCGATTTAGCGGCGACATCGACCGCCGCCGCGAGCAACTGGGACAATAGGCTTTTGACCAAGGCAGGGTGGCCCACCAGGCCGCACAGCATGCCTTGGCGCCCCCCGTTGAGACCGCTGCGCCCGCATCCCCTGCGGGCCGCAGGCAAGAGAACACAAGATAGATCGCATCCATGGCATTGCTCCAAATTTCTGAACCTGGCCAATCTCCCGATCCCCACCAGCGCCGCATCGCCGTGGGCATTGATCTGGGCACCACGCATTCCCTGGTCGCTGCCGTGCGCAACGGCGTGGCCGAATGCCTGCCGGATGATGAAGGCCGGGTGCTGCTGCCATCGGTGGTGCACTACCACGCCAATGGCAAGCGCGACATCGGTCATGCGGCGCTCGCCCATCCCGGTGTGGATGCCGCCAACACCATTGCCTCGGCCAAGCGCCTGATGGGCCGCAACCTCGCCGATATCCATGCGCCCGAGCAACTGGCCTATGCGCTGGTGCAACCCGAGGGCAGCGGCATGGTGGCCATCGAGACGGTGGCCGGCCGCAAGACCCCGGTGGAGATCAGCGCCGAGATCCTGGCCACCTTGCGCTACCGCGCAGAAGACACTTTCGACAATGACCTGTATGGCGCGGTGATCACCGTGCCGGCCTATTTTGACGATGCACAGCGCCAGGCCACCAAGGATGCGGCCCAGCTTGCCGGTATCAAGCTGCTGCGCCTGATCAACGAACCCACGGCTGCGGCCATTGCCTATGGCCTGGACAATGCCTCTGAAGGCATCTACGCCGTCTATGACCTGGGCGGCGGCACGTTCGACATCTCTGTGCTGCGCCTGACGCGCGGCGTGTTCGAGGTCATTGCCACCGGCGGTGACTCGGCGCTCGGCGGGGACGACTATGACGCGGCGCTGGGCCAATGGGTGCTGGAGAAAACCGGCGGCGCGGTGCAGACCGCGCAGGACAAGGCGGTACTGCGCCTGGCCGCCAAGGCCGCCAAAGAGGCACTGACCGAGGCCGAGCAGGTCATCTTCTCGGCGCAACTGTCGGGCCAGACCATCTCGCTGCCCCTGAGCCGTGCCGATTTTGATGCGGCCACCCAGGCCTTGACCGCCCGGACCCTGACGGCCGTGCGCCGTGCGCTGGCCGATGCCCAGCTCGCCAAGGACGAGGTACAAGGCGTTGTGATGGTGGGCGGCTCTACGCGCATGCCCCAGGTGCAGACGGCGGTCGGCAACTTCTTTGGCAAGCCGCCGCTGACCAACCTGAACCCTGACGAGGTGGTGGCCCTGGGTGCCGCCATCCAGGCCAACCAACTGGCCGGCAATGACACCAATGGCGATTTGCTGCTGCTTGATGTGATCCCGCTGTCGCTGGGCATCGAGACCATGGGAGGGCTGGTCGAGCGCATTGTCAGCCGCAACGAAACCATTCCGACCGCACGCGGCCAGGACTTCACGACCTACAAGGACGGCCAGACGGCCCTGGCCATCCATGTGGTGCAGGGCGAACGCGATCTGGTGGCCGACTGCCGCAGCCTGGCGCGCTTTGAGCTGCGCGGCATCCCGCCGATGGCCGCGGGCGCGGCACGTATCCGCGTGTCCTTCACCATCGACGCCGATGGGCTGCTGAGCGTGGGCGCGCAAGAACTGGTGAGTGGTGTAGAGGCGCATATCGATGTCAAGCCCTCGTATGGCCTCTCGGACGAGCAGATCGCGAACATGCTGCGCGACAGCTTCAGCACCGCCCAGGCCGATATGCAGGCACGCGCGCTGGTCGAGGCGCGGGTCGATGGCGACCGCCTGCTGATCGCCACCCAAAGCGCGCTGGACGCCGATGGCGACCTGCTGGCCGACGCCGAGCGCAGCCAGGTCGATGCGCTGATGGACCAGCTGCGCCATGCGCTGGCCAACAGCGAAAGCGCCGCCGAGATCGAGGCCAGCACCGACGCGCTGGCCAAAGGCACGGAGGCCTTTGCCGCCGAGCGCATGAACCGTGGCATCCGCCAGGCCCTGGCCGGCAAGAACGTGCAATCCATTTAACCGACTACAGCAAGAAGAACCACACTCCCATGCCTATCATCAAAATCCTGCCCCATGCCGAATACTGTCCCCAAGGCGCCGAGATCAAGGCGCCTACCGGTACATCGATCTGCGAGGCGCTGCTGGACAATGGCATCAACATCGAGCACGCCTGCGACATGAGCCGTGCCTGCACGACTTGCCATGTGATCGTGCGCCAGGGTTTCGATTCCATGGAGCCCTCCGAGGAGGAAGAAGACGATTTGCTCGACCGTGCCTGGGGCCTGGAGCCGCAGTCCCGCCTGTCCTGCCAGGCCATTCTGGCGCGCGAGGATGTGACCGTGGAGATTCCCAAGTACTCGATCAACCACGCCAAGGAAAACCACTGAGCATCTGCCGGGCCGGGCGTATCGAAGCGCCCGGCTTTTACAATCGCTGTTTTGAGTCGAGGAAGTTGTAGATGTCGCGCCAAATTGTTCTGGATACGGAAACCACGGGTCTGTCTGTCGTCGATGGTGACCGTGTCATTGAGCTGGGCTGCGTCGAGCTGCTCAACCGCAAGCTCACCGGCAACAATCTGCACCTGTACTTCAACCCCGACCGGGAAAGCCATGAAGACGCGCTGCGTGTGCACGGCATCACCAGCGCGTTTCTCGCTGACAAACCACGCTTTCACGAGAAGGCCGAAGAGATCCGGGCCTACCTGGAAGGCGCCGAGCTGATCATCCACAATGCACCATTCGACATGGGCTTCCTGAACAAGGAGTTCGAGCGGGTGGGCATGCCTGCGCTATCGAGCATGGTCAGCGGTGTGCTCGACTCGCTGTTGATGGCGCGCGATCTGTTCCCGGGTAAGCGCAATTCGCTCGATGCCTTGTGCGATCGCCTCGAAGTGGACAATTCCGGCCGCGACCTGCATGGCGCTTTGCTCGATGCCGAGCTGCTGGCCGACGTCTACATCAACATGACGCGCGGGCAGGAGCAACTGCTGTCATCTGACAGCATGGCGTCCAACAACAAATCCGGCTCGGCGGTGGTCATCAAGAAGGTGGACTTTGCGCAGTTCGATCTGCCGGTGATCCTGCCTTCCGATGCGGAGCTGGCAGCCCATGAGGACGTGCTCGCGCAGTTGGACAAATCGAGTGGCGGTAAAACTATTTGGAGAAAATTGGCCTAATTTTTACGGCCAGCAAATATTTGCTGTCATAATAGAGGGCTTGACGGCGAGAGATTTCGGGTGATTAGCTCAGCGGTAGAGCACTGCCTTCACACGGCAGGGGTCACATGTTCGATCCATGTATCACCCACCATTGATCGTCGTTGCGGTATGTCCCTTGGGGCATGCTTGGGGTGATTAGCTCAGCGGTAGAGCACTGCCTTCACACGGCAGGGGTCACATGTTCGATCCATGTATCACCCACCACCATTTAGTTTCGGTAGGCCCTTTTGGGGCGTACTCAGGGTGATTAGCTCAGCGGTAGAGCACTGCCTTCACACGGCAGGGGTCACATGTTCGATCCATGTATCACCCACCAATCAACAAGCCTCTTGAATGTGATGTTCAAGGGGCTTTTTGTTTTCTGTGCGCTGCGTCGCCGTCCACCATGTCGTGCAGGTCTCCGGCCTGTCGCTGCCAGGTAAATCCCGCCCCAATGCTGCAGCGCTGGGCTGCAAAGGCCTACGATGGCAGGTCTTGGCATTCAACGGTACCGACATGACTGCTCGCACGCTCGCTTCTGGTGTTGGCCTGGCCGCCTTTCTGGCCTGCAGTGGCTGGGCGGCCTCTGGGCCGCCATCCAGCCCGCCATCCGCCCCGCAGACTTGTACCGAACAGGCATCAGACGCCTGTTACCACGGCTTTGCGTTGCCAGGCCAGGCCGGGCGCATGCATTTCTATGCGTCACTGGCGCCGCAAGGCGAAAAGGCGGATGGATTCGGCGGGCCGGCAATGGCGCTGCTGATCATGCATGGCTTTCCGAGGGATGCCAACCGCAGCTTCAACGCTGCGCTGGACGCTGCACGCAGCGCAGGGCGCCTGGACACCACCCTGGTCATTGCGCCGCTCTACCAGGTGACCGGCGACAAGGCCCAGCGCTGCCGCACCCCGGGCACTCCCGCGCCGGAGCCGGGAGATGCGTTGTGGACCTGTGGCAGCTGGCTGGCCGCGCAAAACTCCCAGCCCGGTGCTGGCAACACCCCGATCAACGCGATTGCCGCGCTGGACGCCTTGATCGCCCATATCCATCAACGCTGGCCCAGCGTGCGCCAGATCACGTTGGTGGGTTTTTCCGCTGGTGGGCAAATGCTCCAGCGCAGCATCGGCTTTGCACAGCAACCGCCCGCCGGGGTATCGCTGCGCTATGTGGTGGCCGACCCTGGCACCTGGCTGTATTTTGATCCGCTGCGCCCGCAGCCCCAGCGCGCGGGCAGGGATGTGGACTGGGCCGCTTGCAGCGATGCAGGTTGCAGCTACCGCATGCAGGTGCCTGAAGCGCAATCCTGCCCGGGCTATGACCACTGGAAGTACGGCACCCAAGCGCTGCCGTCCTACCTGGGCTCGAACGCCGTCCAAGCCCGAGAGCGCTACCGCCAGGCAGATATCCATTACCTGGAAGGGGCACTCGACAACCACGCCGGCAAGGGCACCAGCTACGGTGCACTCGATAAATCCTGTGCCGCCATGCTGCAAGGGCCGTTTCGCCGCCAGCGGGGTGACGGCTATGCCGCCTATGTCAACCAGGTGCTGCAACCGCCGCGCCCGCAGCCTCTCTACACCGTGCCGGGCTGCGCCCATGATGTGGCCTGTGTGCTGCCCTCGGATGCCGCGCGGCCGGCCTTGTTTGGCACGGCGCCTTGATGGCAGCAGTTCGCAGACCGATGCCGAAGGCGGGTTGGCGCTTTAGCGTGGGCTTGCGGGCTGGGGTGCTGGCAGCAGCGGCAGGGCCGGTGTAGCCGCCGCAGTGGGGGCTGCGCTGGTCAGCATGCTGCGGTCCAGTACCTCGATGTCGTTCAGCGTCAGCGTGCCTGCGGCCTGCTTGAGCTTGAGCTGGCCGAGCAAGGTGTTGTAGCGGGCCAGTGCCAGATCACGCTTGGTCTGGTAGAGCTGGCTTTGGGCGTTGAGCACATCGATATTGATGCGCACGCCCACCTGGTAGCCGGTCAGGTTGGCATCGAGTGCAAGCTGGCTCGATGCCTCGGCTGCTTCCAGCGCCTTGACCTGGGTGGCGTTCGACTGCAGGCCAAAGAAGGCACTGCGCACGTTTTGTGCCACGGTGCGGCGGGCGTTGTCCAGATCGGCCTCAGCCTTGGTCTCCAGCGCCAGGGTTTCCTTGACCCGGTTTTGCACCGAAAAACCGGCAAACAACGGCACGTTGAGCACCACACCGACGGTGGCCTGGTTGGCGTTGTAGCCATGGGTGGGCATGGTGACGCTGCCCTTGGGGTAGAGCTGGCGGCCCACGGTGGCTTGCAGGTCGACGGTGGGCAGGTGGCCGGTTTCGGCCTTCTTCGTGTCCAGCCTGGCGTTGTTGGTGGCCAGCTGGGCAATGCGGATCTGCGGCTGTTCGCTCTGGGCCTGGTCCACCCACATCAGCACATTGTCGGGCATGGTGACCGGCAGCAGCACCGGCTGCTTCAGCGCCCAGGGCTGGTTGCCGGGCGTGCCCACCGCATTGTCCAGCGCCAGGCGTTTGACGGTGAGGTCGTTCTCAGCGGCGATTTCCTGGGCGCGCACCAGATCATAGCGGGCCTCCGCTTCGCGCGAATCGGTGATGGTGGCCGTGCCCACATCGAAGTTGCGCTTGGCGGCGGCCAGCTGCTCCTTGACCGCGGCTTTTTGCGCCTGCACGAACACCATGCTGTCCTGCGCGGCCAGCACGTCAAAGTAGGCCTGGGCCACCCGCACCAGCAGGTCCTGGCTGGCGGCATCGAGCTGCAGCCGCGCGATATCGCCGCCCAGCCGGCCCTGCTCCAGCGCAATGCGGTTGGCCGGGCGGTAGAGCGGCTGGCTGGCAGTAATGCCGATCTGGTGGTTGGGGCCGTTCAGGCGCAGCTCGGGGTTGCTGATGGCCGTGTGGCTGTACTGGGACTGCGCCTGCAGCCCCACCTGCGGAAGCAGGCCGGCGCGTGCCTGCTCGCCCCGGGAGATGGCTGCATCCAGGTTGGCGCGGGCCGATTGCCATTGGGCGTCATAGCCACTGGCCTGCTCCACCATCTGCAAAAGGCTCTGGGCCTGAACGGGCAACTGGGCCAGCCCCAGCAGCACCGCAGCGGCTGCGGCGCAGATTGATCTCGGACGGGGCAGGGCGGGGGCTTGGCGCATGGTGCAGAAGGTGGTGGTAAGAAGGTTGGCACGTGAAGGGCGGTTGCCCACCCCGTGCCGCAGACGACGATGACCGGTGGTCAGTAGCGGGGCACCGAAGGGTCGCGCTCGGCTGTCCAGAGGTCGATGCCGCCGGTCAGGTTGCTGACCTGGCTGTAGCCCTGGCGCTCCAGGAACACGGCAACCTGCATGCTGCGCATGCCGTGGTGGCAGAGGCAGGCGATGGCGCGGTCTTCATCGAGCAGGTTCAGCGACGCCGGAATCTGCTGCATCGGGATGTTCAGCAGCTCGAAACCTTCAGGCTTGACCGAGGCGGTCTGCAGCTCCCAGGGCTCGCGCACATCGAGCACCAGGGGGTTCTGGTCCGCGTGTTGGGCCAGCCATTCATCGAGTTGCGCAGGGCGGATTTGCTCCATACATCACTTTCTGCAGCGCGGCGGCCCGGAGGGCCGGCTGCGCTGCGGGGGGCATCAGAACTTGAAGCGGGGTGCTTCGGCAAAGCCCTTGAGGCGGGCCACCACGGTGTCCCAGGGCTGGCTGATCGTCAGCCTGCCTTGCGTGCGTGTGTAGACGGTGGTGCGCATCATGGGTTCGGTGCCCACGAAGGCGATCAGGCGGCCGCCTTCCTTGAGCTTGTCGAGCAGCGCTGCCGGCACTTCGTAGACCGAGCCGCTCAGCACGATCACGTCATAGCTGCCGCCGATGGCCTGGGCGTTGGAGCCGTCTTCCAGCACCACATCGACATTCTTGATCTGGGCGCGGTGCAGGTTGGCGCGGGCCAGCTCGACCAGCGCAGGCTCGATCTCCAGCGAGGTGACCTGCTTGGCCAGGCGCGACATCAGCGCTGCCATGTAGCCCGAGCCGGTGCCGATTTCCAGCACGTTTTCATGGGCTTGCAGCTTCAGGTCCTGCAGCACGCGTGCTTCGACGCGGGGGGGCAGCATGCAGTGGCCGTTGGCGATGGCTTCTTCACCATCATCACCCAGCAAGGGCAGCTGGATATCCATGAACGCCATGTCCTGCAGGCCATCGGGTACAAACTCTTCGCGGCGCAAGGTGCCGATCAGCTCCAGCACCTGTTCGTCGCCCAGGCTCCAGGGGCGCACCTGCTGCTCGACCATGTTGTAGCGTGCTGCGCGGTACTTATCATCCGTGCTGGGGGACATGTTCAGTGGCAAACTCATTGCAGACTCCGGTTGGCTTGTTGGGGTGGGGCAAGAAAAAACCCCCTATTTTAGGCCGCTTAGCGTTCCATAGCGGGGTGCCGCCACTTTTGGGCAGCCCATTTCGCAAAATCATCGAGGTAGCAGTAGACCACCGGCACCACCACCAGGGTCAACAGCGACGAGGTGATCACCCCGCCGATGACCGCCTGGCCCAGTGGCGCGCGCTGCTCGGCGCCTTCGCTCATCGCAAAGGCCAGTGGCACCATGCCAAACACCATGGCCAGGGTGGTCATCAAGATCGGGCGTAGCCGCACCTGGGCGGCCAGCAGCAGCGCCTGCTCGCGCGGCAAACCCGGCACGGTCTGGCCGTCCTCTGCCAACTGCGGCTGGCGGGCCCGTATCGCAAAGTCCACCAGCAAAATTGCATTTTTCGTGACCAGGCCCATCAGCAAGATGACGCCGATGATCGAGAACATCGACAAGGTCGTGCCGAACATCATCAACGTGAGCACCACGCCAATGAGGGTCAGCGGCAGCGAGGTCATCAGCGCCAGCGGCTGCAAAAAGCTGCGGAATTGGCTGGCCAGAATCATGTAGATAAAGATCACCGCCAGGGCCAGCGCCGACAGCGCATAGCCAAACGATTCCTGCATGTTCTTGGTGCTGCCGGCAAACTCGTAGCGGTAGCCGGGCGGGAAGGTGGTCTGCTCCAGCACCGCGCGGATATCGGCCGCCACCTCGCCAGCGCTGCGCTGGTTGGCGTTGGCATTGAAGGCGACTTCGCGGTTCATCGCCCGGCGGTTGATGCGGTTGGGGCCGGTGGTTTCGGTCAAGGTCGCCAGCTGGCTCAGGCGCACGGTATGGGGCTGGCCATTGGCGCCGATCGCCGTCAGCGGCAACTGGGCAAGCATGTGCGGGTTCTCGCGCGCCTCGGGCGCCAGGCGCACCCTAACGTCATAGGTCTGGTTGTCGCCGGCGCGCCAGTTGCCGACGGTGTCGCCTTCCACCAGGGTACGCAGCGCGGTGGCTACCTGGCCCATCGGCAGGCCCAGGTCGGATGCGGCATCGCGGTTGAACTGCAACTGCACGATGGGCTCGCGCTCGAGCACGCTGCTGTCCAGGTCCACCAGGCCAGGGATGTGCTGCAGGCGCTCGCTCACCTGGCGCGCCAGGCGCTCGAGCTCCCGCAGATCGGGGCCTTGCAGCGAGAACTCCACCTGCTTTTGGCCGCCCACGGCCTCCAGCAGGCCCACATGCGTGACCTGGATGCCGGCAATCTGGTTGAGTTCGGCGCGCAGGCTGGCCGATATTTGCTGTACATCCTGGCTGCGCTGGCTGCGGTCCACCAGGCGCACATACATGCTGGCGTAGTTCTTGCCATTGGCATTGCCGGTGTTGATCGTCGTCAGGGTGTAGCGCACGGCCGGGTTGCGGCGCACCACGTCCTCGACTTGGCGGGCGCGGGCTTCGGTGGCCTCTACCGAGGCGCCCACCGGTACGTTGAAGCGGATCTGGGTTTCGGAGAAATCGGCGCGCGGCACAAACTCGGTACCCAGCAGCGGCAGCAACAGCAGGCTGAGGATGAAGATGGCCAGCGCCACCAGCAGGCTGGCCAGGCGGTGGCGCAGCGCCCAGGCCAGCAGGCGCTGGTAGCCAGCGCTCAGCTGCTCGGTCGCCGCCTCGAAGCCGGCCAATGCCCGGCCCAGCGCGCGTGCGAACCGGTTGCGCGCTGGCTTGCCGCCTGGGTGCACGCTGGGGTCATGCCAGACGCTGGAGAGCATCGGATCCAGCGTGAAGCTGACAAACATCGACAGCAAGACGGCGACCACGATGGTCAGGCCAAACTCATGGAAGAACTTGCCGATGATGCCGCCCATGAAGCCGATGGGCAGAAACACGGCGACGATCGACAAGGTGGTGGCCAGGACGGCCAGGCCGATCTCCTGTGTGCCCTCCAGCGCCGCACGGTAGGCGGACTTGCCCATCTGCAGATGGCGCACGATGTTTTCCCGCACGACGATGGCGTCATCGATCAGCAGGCCCACGCACAGCGACAAGGCCATCAGGGTCACCATATTGATCGTGAAGCCAAAGGCATACATGAAGAAGAAGGTGCCGATGATGGAGATCGGCAAGGTCAGGCCGGTGATGACGGTGGAGCGCCAGGAGTGCAGGAACAGAAACACGATCAGCACGGTGAGCACGGCGCCTTCAACCAGGGTCTGGCGCACGTTGTCCACGGCCACGCGGATCGGGCGGGAGGCATCGGCAATGGGCTCCAGCCGCAGACCCGGCGGAAGCTCGGGCGTGATTTCGGCCACCGCGCGGCGCAGGCCGTCCACCACCTCGATGGTGTTTTCCTCCTGCGATTTCTGGATCGACAGCAGCAAGGTGCGGGTGCCGTTGTACAAGGCCAGGTTTTTGAGCTCCTGCGCGCCATCCTGCACCCGGGCGACCTGGTGCAGGTAGATGGGCGCGCCGTTGCGGCGGGCCACAATGATCTGGTTGAAGTCCTCGGGCCGCTTCATGCGCGAATCGATCTGCACCAGCCGGTCCTGCTCGCGCGAGCGCACCGAGCCCAGCGGCAGGTCCTGGTTCTCGCGGCGCACGGCGTCGGCCACTTCGCTGGCCGAGATGGACAACGCCTCCATCTGCTGCGGGTTCAGGTAGACATTGATCTCGCGCGGTGTGCCGCCCACCAGGCTCACGGCACCCACGCCGCGCACATTCTCCAGCCGCTTCTTGAGCACCTGGTCGGCCCAGGAGGTCATCGCGATCGCGCTGGGCGGCGTGCCCCGGCTGGGGTCAGGCAGCAGCGCCACTGACCAGACGGCGGCATCGGCCGGGTCAAAGCGGATCACGCGCGGGTCTTTGACCTCGTCGCGCAGCAAGGGGCGCACGGCGGCGATCTTCTCGCGCACATCCTCGGCGGCCCGGCGCCCGTCCACATAGATCTGGAACTCCATGATGATGACGGCCGTGCCTTCGTAGCTGCGCGAGGTGAGCGCGCTGATGCCGGCCACCGCGTTGACGGCTTCCTCGATCTTCCTGGTGACTTCGCTCTCGACGATCTCGGGCGCGGCGCCGGGATAGTCCACCGTGATGACAACCACCGGAAAATCGATGTTGGGAAACTGGTCGACCTTGAGGCGCTGCAGCGAAAACAGGCCGAGCACCACCAGTGCGGCCATCATCATCGTGGCCAGCACCGGGTTGTTCAGGCTGAGGCGGGTGAACCACATGGATCAGGACGCGGGCGACGCGGGTGTGGCGGGTACGGCTTCGGGCGCCAGCCGCACCGGCGTGGCCTCGCGCAGCTGGCCGACCTGGCCGCCCAGAATGCGCTGGCCGGCCTTCAGGCCTTGGCTGATGGCCACCCAGGTCATGCCATCACGCTGGCTGCGCGTGCCCAGCAGCACGGGCTGGTGCTGCACCCGCAGCGATTCGCCCGATTCGCCTTGGGGGCTGAGCAGCTGCACATAGGGCTCGGGCTTGTCCGTGCGCACGGCGGCCAGCGGCACGGCAAGGGTCTGCACCTGGCCGGTGGCCAGTTGGCCTTGCAGGTACAGGCCCTGGCGCAGCGCTGGCGTTGCAGCGCCTGCGGGCGCGGCTGGCGGCGCAATGCGCAGGTACACCGTCACGCTGCGGCTGTTGGCATCGGCCTGGGGGTTGATGCGCACCACCTGGGCGCTGATGGTCTGGCCGCTGCCATCGACCTGCAGCTGCGCCGTCTGACCCAGGCGCAGTTGCAGCGAATCGGCGGCGGGTATCTGGGCCTGCAGCTCCAGCTCACGCAGGTCGACGACCTCCAGCACACTGGCGTCGGGACCCACCTTCTCACCATTGCTGACCCATTTGCGGGCCACCTGGCCCTGGATGGGGCTGCGCAGCACGGTATCGCTCAGGTTTTTGCGCAGCACATCGGCCGCCGAGCGCGCTGCCTGGTAGTTGGCCTGCGCGGCCTGCAGCTGCGACTGCGACGATTCCAGCGCCGTGGCCGAGATGAATCCCTGGTTGGCCAACGCCCGGTTGTTGTCGTACTGGCGCTGCTGGATATCTTGCTGCGCACGGGCGGCATCGGCCTGCTGCTGGGCCTGCGCCAGTCGGGCCTGGCTCTCGGTGCTGTCTACGCGTGCGATGACCTCGCCGGCCCGCACCGGGTCGCCTTCGCGCAGCTGCAGCTGCTGCAGCTCACCGGCGATGCGGGCCTTGATGGTGGCGGAGTGCACCGCCTGCACCGTGCCGCTGATGGGCAGGCTCAGCACCAGGGTCTGCGGCGCCACGGTGATCGCGTCGCTCGCGGCCAGTTGGTAGACGGCCTGCGCCTTGGCCTGTTCGGCCTGGGCCAGCGCTTGCTGGCGCTGCTGCTGGGTTTTGACGCCACGCCACAGCCCGCTGGCAAGCAGCGCGACGACCACGGCGGCAGCCAGCCATGGCAGGATGCGCTTCATGGGGCACTGCCCTTGGACGGGTGCCCCATGCCATGCATCAGCGCATCGGCCTGCATCTGCAAGAAGCGGGGGATATCAAAATCGGGATCGGGCAAGCAGATACCGCCGGTGCTTTTGACGCTGGCACAGAAGATCAGCGGGGCCAGCACCAGGGTCACGCCATAGTCCAGATCGATGGGGGCCAACTCACCGCGCTCCATGCCCCGGCGCAGCACGCGCTCGATCAGGCGGTTGCCGGGCAGTACCACTTCCTGGCGGTAGAAGGCCGCGATCTCGGGAAAGTTGTGGGCCTCGGCCATAACCAGGTGCGGCAGGCCGCAGGCCTTGGTCGAGCCGATGCGCTGCCACCAGACCTCGTAGCAGTAATGGATCAAGGTGGCCGTGTCGTGCTGGTAGGTGTCCAGCTCCAGATCCCACTCGGCAAAGCGGCTGCTGAGCACATGGCGCACCACGGCCTGGAACAGCTCTTGTTTGCTCGGGAAATAAAGAAACAGCGTGCCCTTGGAGACACCGGCCTGGCGGGCCACTTCTTCGACCTTGGTGGCTGCATAGCCTTTGCTGACAAACAGGTCCAGCGCCGCATCCAGCAGCTCGCCAGGCCGGGCCTCCTTGCGGCGGCTGCGGCGGGGCGCAGGCGTGGCCAAAGCAGGTGGAGAGGGCGGGGTGGACACGGTGGGCAGCGCAATCAAACAGTTAATGACCAATGGGTTAGTAATGTAGGCGGCCGCCCGCGACAAGTCAAGCAAAACGCGCTGAAACAAATAGAGAACGCATTGGCATATGGCTGTCTTTTTCTCTGTTAAAAATGGAGCCGGCAAGCCGCTGTTTGTGCGCGCTTGCGCCTGAATGTTTGGCCCTTTTGTTGCCGGGGTCGTGATATCAAATGAAGCCCAGTCCCCCGTGGAAAAATCCATCTTGCCGGTAGTTGTTTTTCGTAAAAAAGGTCTACTTTTCAGTAAAAAGCACAATAAAATCAATGTTTTGTGAAATTTTAAAAGTGGAAATTTGTGAAGTTCTGTTGCTTTCACAACTCCTTAACTCACTCAAAAATATCTACTGATTTGCTTTGCTATTATTTTTGGTTGTCGCTTGTTTGGACCTGTCCGAATGAATGATTCCCTGGCCTGGGGACCCCGGTCCATGCAGTTTTAAAAAAGCTTTTAAAAGATAGCTGTAGCTTTTAAAAGTGCGGCAGAATGTTTCTGTAAAAGTTTTATAGGAGTAGACATGAACCTTCAAGCATTAGATTACATTAATAAGAATTGTGAAGAAATATTAGAGCAAGCCTCTAATGATAATAATGTTAATGAGGCGATGATTAAAGGTGTTGCCAAATTTGCTGTGGCAAATGGCTACGAAAAATTGTCACCAAATCAGAAATTTCATTTTGATGAAACTATTAGGCCATTGATTGAAGATGTGCAGTGTTCTGGATACACTCACGAATTAGAGGAGGTGCATCAAGAGTGCTCCTCTACACTTCCTGATGACAGGCTTGTAGAGTATTATCAAAATGATGGGGCTTACTGTGATAGTTGCCAAGGTCAAAATGATGCAGATGCTCATACTAAAGCAACATTTATGCGAGATTAGTTAATAATAGGTAAATTTAAAAAGCCCTACACTGAACTGCACCCCAAAAGTTGGACATCCCATCCAACCTTTGGGATGTTTCTCATGGCGAAGTACGACGAGAGTTACAAGCTGGAAGTTGTCCAGGGATACGTGCAGGGGCAGCATGGGACCAAGCGACAGTGCGGCGTTGGGTAAACTGAGGGAAGCCCAGAGTTCTTACACCTCAACAAGTTCAGCAGCGTGACGCAGCTTCAAGAAGGTCTTCACGACTACATCCATTACTACAATCACCAACGCATCAATCTAAAACTAAAAGGCCTGAGTCTGGTGCAATACCGGATTCAGGCCTTCAGTCCCTAGCTTCCAAGTGTCCAACTTCTTAGGGTCAGTTCACTTTGGGTGGCTTTGTTCATGCCGGTATACAGTCTTTTGCTGTGAACCAATCAGGGGGGATTTCCATTGCCCTGCCTGGTCTGTCTTTTTCTTCCATGAAGCTTTTTAAGTGTTCCTTGTATTGCTTTATTGCCCAGCTCAGGCTTTGGAATTCAAATGCAAGCCGTAGGAATGATTGCATTGAAATCCTAAGGCCACCTTCTAAGATGTTCCCCGTTGCTGAAATCTGAGCATACCAGGGACCGTCTTGTAGATAGGTAAGATGCATTCCATTTTGTTTAAATCTTCTTTTTATAATCTGCAAATCAAGAATAACAATAATGCTCAGATTCCCGATAATGAATTTGTATAAATGCTCAGGTGCCAACGAAAGATGAAAAGGTGTGTAAGGGTGCCAATTTAATTCTCGCTTAAAAGTATTTAGATTAATTTGGTGTACATACTTTGCGGAAATTTGTTTATAAACTTCTGGTTTGAATTTAAGTGCTGCTATGTAGTGAATGCCACTTTCAGGACTTACATGGCTCATCTCTTCAATGTATGCCTTTTCTATACATTGATTTATTGCCTGAAAATGGTACTTTTCTTTAAATGAAAGTTCATTTCGTACTACTGGGCCGCCACCTCTAAAATTTTCTGCCGCATCATTTTTGAAAAAACTATTGAGCTCTCCAATGCTTCTAAATTGTTTTTCTGCTCGCTTATCCGGTTTGTAGGCATCAGATTTTGTTGTTTTTATCTCAATAGGAAAGGGATCACTGCGACCTAAAAGACATACATCGCCATGCCTCAATGTGTTGGTTAGATCGCAAAGCACAGCAGGAACATTATTCTTGCCAGCCTCTTTTAAGAACATTAGTTCTGCCTTCAGTCCTTCTTTCCCTGAAATAAAACCGGCTGTTTCCTTGATGTTGTAATTTTTATCATAAAGAAAGTGTTTGATTGCATATTTGTCGCAGAAGATAAATGCAATGCTTTCTCCGTACATTTTCCATATATAAATAATGTACTTGTAGTCCTCAAGTTTTTCTTCAAACTTGGGAATAAGTTTTGTTATTTCCTTTGACCGTTCTTTTGTTGGTCTATCATTTGATTTTTCAAGTCGTAGCTTTTGAATTATTGCTTTTGTGCGAAGGATTGCTTTCTCTGCTTCCTTCACTTTCGTTAAAAGTAATAATTGAAAATCTACAATTGCCCCTGCATGCAAATCTTTTTTTGTCTTGATGATGTGCAGCATCATCGTAAACTGGTCAATGCTTTTTTTGTATCTTGCAACCATTTCTAGCCTTCAAAAAAAGCACTCCTTAGAGTGCTTGTGTGGGGGGTACTGTTTAAGCAAAAACCTTGGCAAGCCAAGTTTTGCCGGCTTCTGTCTCAAACCAAGCCTTCCCTTCGGCAGTGGACTTCTCAACAAAACTATCGTTGCCGAGCTGCTTAATAGACTGCCAGTACTTGAGAGCATCAGCAGTGAGCTTCCAGACTTCGCGGTCTTTCCAGACTTTGAACTGGCTTTGCCGACCTTCTTTTGTTTTGACAGCAGTAGCGAAGATAGGTTCTTTGTCAGTAGGTTGGCTACCTGCGGGAAGAATAATTAGCTTTTCAGCAACAAGAAGGGCAGTGAGTTCCTTGGGTCAATCTTGCTCTTTTTGATTTCTTCAATGATTTTCTTGCTAGATTTCTCAATTTCTTCTGCCTGTGCAAGCTGAGCTTGCAGGGCTTCCATCTGGGCTTTGATTTTTGCAGAAGTCAAAAAACTTTGATTGGCAAACATTTTAAAGCCCTTATGTGGCTGTTTAAGAGGTCTCTATTTTATTGTTGTTGTTTTCACTTGTCCAGGATTTTTAAACTTTCTTCTGTAATATTATAGTAGTGCTTAGTTTGTTATCCTGTCGCATGCCCAATAGACTTCATTGCTTGTTGTTGTGCAGTCACATCTTCGGGTGCAACTATTGAACTATGTAGCTCTTCAAATTTCCTTATAGATTGCAGTCCTAAGATTTTAGTTGCAAGTACTGAATTTCCTTGGCCTATTTTGAAAGCAATCTTGAAATATTGGTTTTTCTTAAGTCGTGAAATCTTAGCTTTTTGTGAAGCTCTGCTGACTTGAGAAAATCAGTCCAGATCTTTTCAAATTCACCGATTGAATAAGAAAAGAACTTACCATTTTCCGTATTTAGTTTATGGGTGGCTATGAAGTCTCTTGCATCTTTGGTCAGATAGACTTTTCTAGGCTTGTTGCTCTTTGTGTGTGTGAGTTGTATGTATGTGCTTTTAACTTATTCTTGTGTGAGGTAAATAATTTCACTTCTTCTCATTGCTGTCAGCAACGAAAGTCTTGGGATGTTGTACAAATCTCTATTGCTTTTCTCAATCAGCTTCCTATGGATGAGTTCTTCTTGTTTCTGTGACAAATAACTTATCATTTTGACATTGTGTAGTGTCCAAGTAGTTCTTTGTCGTAGTTCTTTGTGGGGTTGGAGAGGTCAGCTAAACTTTCATTGAAGTATTGAAGTTTTCTATACACATTAGAAATAAAAGTAATTTCTCTGTTGACTGAAATGGGCTTAATGGTTTTTAGTCTTGTCTTGATGGATTTAGTGGTTTATGTTAATGGCCCTAATTTCCCTAACATCAAATCCTTTAAGAAATTTGTAGACTGGCTCATCTGGGTCTAAGGCAAACTCTAATTTCTTTTCCAGTGTTATGTTTCTATCAATAATGCTTCTGTTCTTTATTGATTTCAAAAAAGATAGCTTGTTGTTTTTGTTTCTTTGAAGTTCGGTTGTCGGCTTTTTGATGTAGTCTTGTGTATACAAATCTACAAAATAGCCAAATTGATAGTTTTTGTTGTTTAAGGAGATTTCTTTCTTTCAGACTCAACAGAGTAGATAAGTTCTTGCCCCCTTTTTTGCTTTTGTCAATGCAAGAAATGCCTTGGCTTCATTGATATCTTTAAAATACTTGTCGCATTTGAAATAAATACTTGTCGCATTTGAAATCTTTCCGGCAAACCTTCGCTCTCTAGTAGATAGTTGTTGGCTTGCGGACTCGCTGTATGCCTCTGGGTAAGGTAGTAGCCATAGTGAAATCTGTGGTGAAATTTGGTGTATTAGTGACATTCTAGAGGCTGTGTAGTGAAATTTCCATGCAGCTTTAACTCATTGATTTAAAGGGGAAAATTATGACTGAAACCATAGTTCTCGGAGGTGGTTGTTTTTGGTGCACCGAGGCGGTTTTCGGGCGGGTGCGGGGCGTCGTCAAGGTCGTCAGCGGCTATGCCAATGGCCAGATCGCCAACCCCAGCTACGAACAGGTCTGCACCGGCACCACGGGCCACGCCGAATGTGTGGAGCTCACTTTCGAGCCGCAGGTGCTGCCGCTGGACAAGGTGCTGCACATCTTTTTTGCAACGCATGACCCGACCACATTGAACCGCCAGGGCAATGATGTGGGCCCGCAGTACCGCAGCGGCATCTACACCACCACGCCCGAGCAGCTGGCCCAGGCCCAGGCCTTCGTCGACAAGCTCAATGCCTCCGGCCAGATGGGTGCGCCGGTGGTCACCGAGGTGGAGCCGCTGCAGCACTTCTGGAATGCCGAGGCGTACCACCAGGACTATTTCGACAACAACCCACGCCAACCCTATTGCACCTATGTGGTGGCGCCCAAGGTCGACAAGCTGGAAACCCGTTTTGCAGACTGGTTGAAGTAGCACTGCGTGGGTGCCGGGCGCGGGCGATGGGCATAATGCAACACAATTGCATCAAAGCCATTCCGCCCCGCCACCGATGTCCGCCCGTACCCCATCCCCTGCCACTGCCGCTCTCAGCGTGCAGTCCCTGCCGCCCGGCATGCGTGCCACGCGCGCTACCAAGGCTTTGCTGGCCCTGGTCGGTGGCCAGCCGGGCGTGCAATGGTCCGTGGCTGAGGTGCAGGCGCGGCTGCAGAAGATGGGCGTCGAGGTCAACCGGGTCACCAGCTACCGCTTGCTCGATCGCCTGGCCGCTGCCGGCAAGCTGGTCAAAAGCGTCGATGCCGAGCGGCTGACGCGCTATGCGCTGCGTGCGGACGCGCCGGAGCCGCTGCAGGTGCGCTATGAATGCACCGACTGCCATTCGGTACAAAGTCTGGCCGAGCAAGCCGGCGACGCGGCCACGGCGCAGGTCAACCAGGCGATGGCGCAGTACCTGCAGGTGCTGCAGGAGCAGGGGCTGGCACCGGAGCAGACCGAGTTGCGCCTGCAGGGCCTCTGCGCCGACTGCAAGCACGAGCACAAGAAAGCCTGATCTCAGCGCTGTTTGAGGCCAATCAGCCCCGTAGACAGCATGGTGCCGCCAATCACCACGGCGCCGCAGCCCAGCATCCAGGCGGTGATGGGCTCCGCCAGAAACCAGTTGCCATAGACCAGCGCAAATACCGGCGCCAGAAAGGTGACCGCAATCGCGCGGCTGGGCCCGGCGGTCTGGATGATCTGGAAATACAGGATGTAGGCCACGCTGGTGCACAGCAGCGCCAAGGCAGCAACGGCCAGCCAGGAGGTCCAGGACGGCGTCTGGCTGGGCCACATCGCAACCGTGGGGACCAGCAGGCACAGGCTGGCACCGATCATGCTGCCGGTGGCCGTGGCCAGTGGCGGCACGCCCACCAGGTAGCGCTTGGCAAAGCTGGCCGCCACGCCATAGCTCAGCGACGCACACAGGCAAGCGGCGATGGCGGCATAGGCGCTCCAGCTGGCAGCGCCTGCGGTGGCCGGCTTGTCATGCAGCGCGAGCAGGGCCACGCCGGTGAACCCGATCAGCAGGCCGGTGACGCGCAGGCCGGTGATGCGGTCACCCAGCCAGAGCCAGGCCACCAAGGCCCCAAACAGCGGAGCACAGGCATTGAGCACCGAGGCCATGCCGGTGGGCATATAGACCACCGCGTAGGCAAACAGTGAAAACGGAATGGCCGAATTGATGATGCCGGAGAACAACACTGGCTTCCAGTGCTGGCGCAGCGCAGGCCATTCGCCACGCATCAGCATCACGGGCAGCAGGAACAGCGCGGCCAGAATCACACGCAGGCCAGCGGTAGGCACCGCCCCGAACTGCGAGGCGCCCAGGCGCATGAAAAGAAAGGACGCGCCCCACAGCACCGCCAGCAGCACAAAAGGGGGCAGCCAGCGGCTGGCGCTGGGCGCCGCCGACAGGTGGGAATGACCAGGGGCGGAGGCAGTCGCTGAGGAAGGGTTGGGGCGCATAGGTTCTCGCAAGGGCAGACTGCATGCTAGCGGGCGCCGCGCTGGCCATTGGTGACATTCTTGCGGTGTATTGATGCGTGCCGTGCAAAGGGCCGTGAAAGGGCCGCAGCGGCGCGGCCCATCCGCCTGTGCGCGGGCCTGGTGGCGCGTCTGGCGGCGCTGCGCCCTGGCCGCCAAATGGGCAACTGGCTGGCCCTGGCCCGGAGCGTGCCTACAATAGCTGTCTCGCAGTGATGGCGCGGCTTCTCCAGGAGGCCGTTTTTCATGCCTGTTCTGCGCCAACAACAAGGTGAGTTCTGTGCCGATTTCTTCGACAATCTTCAAAGCCTATGACATCCGCGGCGTCGTGCCGAGCACGCTCAACGAGAGCGTGGCACTGAAGCTGGGCCGCGCATTTGGCCAGCAGGCGATTGCCGCTGGCGAGCTGGTCGTCGCGGTGGGGCGTGACGGACGGCTGTCCGGCGATGCCTTGAGCCGCGCGCTGATGCAGGGCCTGGTGGAGGCCGGTATCGAGGTGATCGATGTGGGCCGTGTGACCACGCCCATGCTGTACTTTGCCGCCAGCACCTTGTGCCACAGCGGCATCCAGGTGACCGGCAGCCACAACCCCAAGGACTACAACGGCTTCAAGATGGTACTGGCCGGCCGCGCCATCTATGGCGAAGAGATCCAGAAGCTGCGCCAGATCATGGAAAAGGAATGCTGGCGCTTCCAGGGCGGCGGCAAGCTGCGCGAGGAGGATGTGACGGCAGCCTACGTCGAGCGCATTGTCTCCGACATCAAGCTGGCCCGCCCGATGAAGATCGTCGTGGACAGCGGCAACGGCATTGCCGGTGCCACCGCGCCGGGCATCTTCCGCGCGCTGGGCTGCGAGGTGACCGAACTGTTCTCCGAGGTGGATGGCAACTTCCCCAACCACCATCCGGACCCCAGCAAGCCCGAGAACCTGTGTGACCTGATCGAGGCACTGCAGACCGGCGATGCCGAGCTCGGCCTGGCCTTTGACGGGGATGGCGACCGCCTGGGCATCGTGACCAAGGACGGCCAGAACATCTACCCGGACCGCCAGATGATGCTGTTTGCCCAGGACGTGCTCTCGCGCGTGCCTGGTGGCGAAATCGTCTATGACGTCAAGTGCTCGCAGCGCCTGGCGCCGGCGATCGAGGCCGCAGGCGGCAAACCGGTGATGTACAAGACCGGGCATTCGCTGATCAAGGCGCGCATGCGCGAGACCAATGCGCCGCTGGGCGGCGAGATGAGCGGCCATATCTTCTTCAAGGAACGCTGGTACGGTTTTGACGACGGCACCTACGCCGGCTGCCGCCTGCTGGAAATTCTCAGCAAGGCCCAAAATCCTTGCGCACTGCTGCATGCGCTGCCCAGCAGCTACAGCACACCCGAGCTCAATGTGGAGTGCCAGGAGGGCGAGCCGCACAAGCTCAGCGCCCAGCTGCAGGAGATGGCGGCCGATGTGTTCAGCGAACCCGCCCAGATCAATACGATTGACGGGCTGCGGGTGGACTGGCCCGATGGTTTTGGCCTGATCCGTGCGAGCAACACCACGCCGGTGCTGGTGCTGCGCTTTGAAGGCCACACGCAGGCAGCGTTGCACCGCATCCAGAACGAGATGAAAGCGCTGCTGCTCAAGGTCAAGCCCGATGCCGTGGTCGGCAGCGCCTCGCACTGAAGCGCGGCCAAGTCCATGGGTCTGAGCCTGATGCTCTACGGCTGGGTGGCACGGCTTGCCCGCCCGCTCGTGCGGCGCAAGCTGGCGCGCCGCGCGGTGCAGGAGCGCGGCTACGCCCAGATGGTGGAGCAGCGTTTTGGCGATTACGGCGATCTGCCGCGCTACCGGGCGGTGCCCGAGATGCCGCTGGTCTGGATCCATGCGGTATCGCTGGGCGAGACCCGCGCTGCGGCCATCCTGCTGCGCGAGCTGCGGCTGCAGATACCCGCATTGCGCCTGCTGCTGACCCACGGCACGGCCACCGGCCGTGAGGAGGGGCGAAAGCTGCTGCTGCCTGGCGATATCCAGGTCTGGCAGCCCTGGGATGACCGCGCCAGCGTGAACGCGTTTTTGCGCCATTTCCGGCCCTCGATCGGCATTCTGATGGAGACGGAGATGTGGCCGGGCCTGGCTGCTGGCTGCCAGCGCGAGCATGTGCCACTGGTGCTGGCCAATGCCCGGCTCAACGAGAAATCCCTGCGCGGTGCCCAGCGCCTGGCCTGGCTGGCGCGCCCGGCCTACCAAAGCCTGCGCTCGGTGATCGCGCAGACCGAGGCCGATGCCGCACGCCTGCGCGCCGCAGGGGCCGAGGTCACCGCCGTGCTGGGCAACCTCAAATTCGATGTCGAACCCGATGCGGCGCAACTGGCCCAGGGCCAGGCCTGGCACCAGGCGGCAGGCAAGCCGGTGGTGATGCTGGCCAGCAGCCGGGAGGGCGAGGAGGCCCTGTGGCTGCAGGCGCTGGCACAGCTGCGCAGCAGCGGCCCGGAAGCGGCAGCGAAGGTGCAATGGCTGCTGGTGCCGCGCCACCCGCAGCGTTTTGACGAGATTGTGCAACTGCTGCAGCGTGCCGGTTTGCAGGTATCACGACGCAGCCAGTGGCAGGAGGGGCCGCAGCCTGCCGATGTGTGGCTGGGCGACAGCATGGGCGAGATGCAGCTGTACTACGGCCTGGCCGATGTGGCGATGCTGGGCGGCAGCTTTGCGCCTCTGGGCGGCCAGAACCTGATCGAGGCGGCCGCCTGCGGCTGCCCGGTGGTGATGGGCCCGCACACCTTCAACTTTGCGCAGGCGGCCGACAGCAGCGTGCAAGCCGGTGCCGGGCTGCGCGTGCCAGGCATGGACGAGGGCCTGCAGCAGGCCGTGGCCATTGCCACCGACAGGGCCAGCCACAGCCGCATGCGCCGCGCAGCGCTGCAGTTTGCGCAGGCGCACCGGGGTGCTGCCAAGGCGAGCGCGCAGCTGGTGGCTGCCGTGCTGGAGTCGACGGACGGTTTTGTCAACTCGAGCTTCGAGGCCTCGCTGTTCGACGAGGATTCTGCCTAGCCAGACCAGGCTTTCAGGCCCTGGAGCGGGTGGCAAACGCCAGCACAAAGGTCAGTGCCAGGGTGGGCAAGGCCGATCCCGCTTGGGGCGCCCAGGCGGCCAGGCCGTGGTAGAGCGCAATGCCGCCCAGCCACAGCGCCAGGGGCAGCAGGTGCACGGCAGCCTGCGCATTGCCAGGCTGGTAGCCACCCCAGGACAGGCGGCCCAGAATCACGCCAAACAGCGGCACAAAGATGGAGCTGAGGATCAGCAAAAAGGGCTCGAGGCTGTGCATCGGCAGCACCACGGCCAGCGCAGTGCTGGCTACGGCCATCGCAATGCCCCAGCCGTGCACGCCCCAGCGCGGCAGCAGGCTGTGGGCCGATACTGCGCCCGAGTAGGCATCGCCATAGGCATTGTCCACCTCATCGAGCAGCACCAGCGACAGCGCAATCAAGCCGCCCTGGGCCAGCAGCAACGCGGCAACCAGGTCGGTGCTGGGCAGCACCAGGGCCACCAGCACGCCCAGTGCATAGCACCAGATATTGGCAATGCCAAAACCGATCCAGGTGCCGGCCAGGGCGCTGCGGCCATCGCGCCCGTAGCGGGCATAGTCGGCCACCAGCGGCAGCCAGGAAATGGGCATGGCCACCACCAGGTCGAGTGCGGGCATCACGCCCATGCCGCCGGCGCCGGCGCGGCTCCACAATGCAGGCAGGCCCTGCTGCACTGCCATGCCCACAAACTGCCAGCTCAGCCACAGCAGCGACAGCACCACCAGCGGCAGCGCGATGCGCGAGATCAGCTGGCGCACCAGCCGCACCATGGAGCCGGTCATCAGCGCCACCAGCAGCCCGCCCCAGAGCAGGGTCGCCAGCCAGGGCCAGTACGCCGCCTGCATGCCGCCGGCCTGGCGGCCAATGGCCACCGTGGATTCGCGCATCACGACCAGCTCGAAAGCACCCCAGCCCAGCAGCTGCACGATATTGAGCAGTACCGGCAGCTTGGCAAAGTGGCGGCCATAGACATGGTGGATCAGCGCGGCGCTCGACAGCCCCGTGTCGCATCCGATCTTGCCCACCCAGGCCAGCAGACCCGCTCCCACCACCGAGCCGCCGATGATCGCCATCAGGGCCTGCTGCGTGGACAGCGCGGGCATCAGATAGGCGCCGACCTGCATCACCAGCAGTCCCACGCCCAGGCTGAACCACAGCGAGGCCAGATGCCAGCCGTTGAAAACACGCTCTTGCGCAGTGACGGGATGGAGGGCGAGGTTGGAGGCGGACGATGCGTTGGCAGTCATGGTCTGTTATTTTTTGGAGTGCTGCGAAAGAGGCGGCTGCGCAGGGCGGCCCCGGGCGCCTAGAAGTGCCGCTATTGTGCCCAGCCTGCAAGACCCTGGGCGCATATGGACGATCTCTGCCAGGTTGCCGCGCGCGCAGGCCGCCCACCCTCGCTCGGGTTGACTACAATCGCCTCCGAGATGACGATACAGACCGACCCGACTACCTGGATGCGCGAGGGCGTGAGCCCCAGCTGCGTGGTGCTGCCTTCGCGCGGCGGCGGGCTGCTGCTGGATTTTCTGGCCCAGCGCCTGCCTCTGGTCACTGCTGCGCAGTGGCGCGAGCGCATGCAGGCGGGCGATGTGGTCGATGGAACACGCCGGACCTTGGGGCCGGCGCAGGCCTTCGTGCCTGGCATGCGGGTGTACTACTGGCGCAAGGTGGAGCGCGAGCTGCCCATCCCTTTCGACGCCGATGTGCTGTACGAAGACGAGCGCCTGCTGCTGGTGGACAAACCGCATTTTCTGCCGGTGCTGCCCACCGGCAAGTATGTGCAGAACTCATTGCTGGTGCGGCTGAAGAATGCGACCGGCAATGCCCATCTCTCCCCGCTGCACCGCATCGACCGCGATACTGCCGGGCTGCTGCTGCTGTCCAAGGATGCGGCCACGCGTGGCCAGTACCAGGCCTTGTTCCGCGACCGGGCGATGGACAAGACCTATGAGGCGGTGGCGCCGTGGCGGGCAGACCTGGTGTTTCCGCGCGAGCACCGCAGCCGCATGGAAGAGAGCCAGCGCTTTTTTCTGATGCACGAGGTGGCTGGCGTGCCCAACAGCCACAGCCATATGGAGCTGCTGGAGCAGCAGGGCGCCTGGGCGCGCTACGGTCTCAAGCCCGTCAGCGGCAAGCGCCACCAGCTGCGTGTGCACATGGCGGCCTTGGGGCTGCCGATCCGCAACGATGCCTTCTACCCCGAGGTGAATGATCCGCCAGAGGGTGATTTCTCGCGGCCCTTGCAGCTGCTGGCACGCGAGCTGCGCTTTACCGATCCGGTGACCGGGCAGGCGCATGTGTTCCGCAGCCGGCGCCAGTTGCTGCCGCTGGTGGGCTGAAAAGCAAAGCCGCCTGGGCGGCGGCTTGGTGGGGTATGGACCAGATCGATCCGCATCAGCGGCTGAGCGTACCCATGGCCTCGCCCAGCCGCACGGGCTTGGCCGCTGCCCAGTCGGGGTTGAAAGTGCTCTTGCCTTCGGGCAGCAGCAGCACGATGGTCGAGCCCAGCAGAAAGCGGCCCATCTCATCGCCTTGCTCCAGCACGATCGGCTGGGTCTGATAGTCCCAGCTGCGCACCTTGCGCGAGCGCGGGGGATTCACCTGGCCATGCCAGGTCGTGTACATGCTGCCCACGATGGTGGCGCCGACCAGCACCATGACGACAGGCCCGATGCGCGATTCAAACACGCAGACCACGCGCTCGTTGCGTGCAAACAGGCCGGGCACGCCACGCGCGGTGACCGGGTTCACCGAGAACAGATCACCCGGGACATAGAGCATCTTTTGCAGCTTGGCGCGCAACGGCATATGGATGCGGTGGTAGTCGCGGGGGCTCAGATAAATGGTGGCGAACTGGCCGTTGGTGAACTGCGCGGCCAGCTGTGCATCGCCGCCGAGCAAGGCCGTGGTGCTGTAGCTGTGGCCCTTGGCCTGGAAGATCTGGTCCTGTGCGATGGCGCCGCACTGGCTGATGGCGCCGTCGACCGGGCAGACCAGATCGGCCTGGGCGATCGGCCGCACACCTTGGCGCAACTCCCGGGTGAAGAAGTCGTTGAAGCTCTTGTACTGCGCAATATCGGGCTGCGCTGCCTCATCCATGTTGACCTGGTACTTGCCGACAAACCAGCGGATGAAGCTGGTGGTTGCGCCGCCCAGCTCCGCCGATGCCAATGAGCCGGCCAGCGCGGTCATCCATTTCTTGGGCATCAGGTATTGGGGCAAAACAGCAATTCGATCGCGCATGGTCAGGGCCGTCACAGTAAACCGCCGATTCTATCGACACTGTGTCGTTCGAATGACAAATTGCGTTGTGAAATGCAGCTTTTGTCGGTCATGTGCTGACAATTTGTCGCCAAATGTCTGGTGGCGATGACGATGCCGCCAGCAGGGGTGACAGCAGCGGCTGGGTCTGTAGTCCGGGGCCTGATTATGATGGCGGACCTCCCGCCTTCATCTCGCTCTCTGCCGCGCCATGTCTTCTGCACGTCCGCCATCGCCACCCAGATCTTCGCCGGGCACCACCAGCCGCCGCGCGCGGCTGCAGCTGTGGTGGCGCAACTTTTTGCCATCGGCCGCGCATGTCAACGGGCTGGAGCTGGCGCGCATGGTGGTGGGCGCGATGGTGGTGCTGTGGCTGACCGGTCTGGCCAGCCAGACCTGGGGCCAGCATGACCACACCCCCTGGCTGTTTGCCGCGATGGGGGCCAGCGCCTTGCTGCTGATAGGCACGCCATCCAGCCCGATGGCGCAACCCTGGCCGGTGATTGGCGGCTCGCTGCTGTCGGCGCTGGCGGGGTGGGTCGCAGTGCTGGTGTTTCCCGATCCGCTGCTGGCTGCGGCGGTGGCGGTGGGTCTTGCCATCATGTTGATGGTGGTGCTGCGTTGCCTGCACCCGCCGGGCGCTGCGCTGGCCATGTGGATGGCCATCCAGGGCTGGCACGATGTGTCGATCCTGCTCAACCCGGTGGCGCTGAACCTGGTCGTTCTGGTGCTGCTGGCCACCGCCTACAACCGGATGACCGGCAAGCGCTACCCCGCGCCCCAGCACAGCCAGAAGCCGCAGGCAGTGCAGCCATCGCGCGCGTCCAGCGCACACATCGAGGGCGGCGATCTGGATGAAGCACTGGCGCGGTTCAACGGCGTGCTGGATGTGAGCCGGGCCGATCTGGAAGCGCTGCTGCAGGGCGCTAGCCAGGCGGCCTTCAAGCGCACCCTGGGCAATGTGCGCTGCGAGGATGTGATGTCCCATCCGGTGCATGCGACGCGGCCGGAGAGCAGCATCAAGGATGCCTGGTCGCTGATGCAACAGCACCGGGTCAAGGCGTTGCCGGTGGTCGATGCTGCGCAGCGGGTGGTAGGTATCATCACCGCCACCGATCTGCTCAACCATGCGCTGACCGCCACCCCGGCCGCGCTCAGCAGCAAGCTCAAGCACTGGGTACTGCGCAAGAAAGACGCTGGCCAGCTGGTGGCCGACCTGATGACGGCCGAGGTCTCCCAGGTAGGCAGCTACGACCGCATAGTGGACCTGATTGCGGTCTTCTCGCGCGCCAAGCTGCACCATGTGCCGGTCGTCACCCAGCAGGGCAAGCTGGTGGGCATCATCTCCCAGACCGATCTGATGCGCGAGATGGCAGCGGCGCTGTCGCTGCCGCGTGACGATGCCTGAGCGGAAGTTTGAGTAATTGCCAAGAATTAGCAAAGCCCTGCAGTAGCGATGCTGCAGGGCTTTGCTCTTCAGAACGGGGACTCCGCCCTGGGGCATGATCGCGGGGCTGGAAAACCTCTGCAGAACCCTCGCCCGACGCAGGGAGTTTGCAGAGGGTTCCCAAGCCCCGCTACCTTCGCAGCACCAGCCAGCTGAAGGCGCCCAGTGACAGCAGCGAGTAGATCAGCCCCGGCGCAGCAGCAGTCAGCATCGGGTGCCAGTTCTGCAGGTTGCCGGCAAAGCCGAACACGTTGTTCAGCAGGAAGAAGCTGATGCCGGCCATCACGCCGCCAAACACATAGCCGGTGATGCCGCCCGAGCGGAAGTGCAGGTAGGCAAAGGGCAGGGCGAGCACGACCATCACCAGGCAGCTGATGGGGTAGAACACCTTGCGCCACAGCTCGATCTCGTAGCGTTGCGCACTTTGGCCGTTGGCCTGCAGGTGGCTGACGTAGAGGAAAAGGTCGTAGGTACTCATCTGGTCGGGCTTGAGCACGGCGGCGGCCACCATGCTGCTGGTCACCGACGTCGGCCAGTCCATCGTCTCCAGGTTCTTGACTTCGACACGCGCCTGGCGCTGGTCGCCCAGGTAGTAACGCTGCTCCTGGATGTGGTGCAACTGCCAGACGCCATTGCCAAACTTGCCACCGGCAGCGGTCAGCTGCATCTGGATGCGGCCCTGGTCATCGAAGCTGTAGACCCGCACACGCTGCAGATCGCCTTCGGGCGAGATGGCGCGCACATTGATGGCGGCCATGCCGTCCTCGCGCTTCTCGCGCAGCCAGGCGCCGGTGCGGCCGGTGCTCAGCTGGCCAAAGCGCTGGGCACGCACCAGCTGGCTCGCCTGCTCGCCGGCGGGCGCCACATAGTCGCCGATCGCAAAGGTCAGCACGACGAAAGCCAGGCCAATGCTCAGCAGGCTGCCCAGTGCCTGCCAGGGGCCCAGGCCGCTGGTGCGCAGGATGGTGAACTCCGAGGTCTGCGCCATGCGCGCCATCACAAAGATCGTGCCGATCAGCACCGTGATCGGCAGCAGCTCGTAGATGTGGTTGGGGATGTTGAGCGCCACGCTCAACAGCGCATCCTTGAGCTCATAGGTGCCGGTGCCGATCCAGCGGAACTCGTCGACGAGGTCGAAGAAAAAGAACAGCGCCAGGAACGCGAGGGTGACAAAGCCGACGGTCACGGCGATGTCCCGGTAGATCATTTTGCGGAAGGTCTTCATGCGCGGCTCCCCTTGCGGCGTACCCATTGCAGGAGCGAGAACTGCTGGTTGCGGCTGAGCAGCAAGGTCCAGGCGAGCAGGGCTGTCAAGCCGTGGATAAGAACGAATGAGAGCGGCAGCGAGGCTTTGCCCGAAGACACCCAGTTCTGGGCAAAGGTCATGAGGTTGTAATAGACGATGAAGGCAAACAGCGCAAACACCAGGCTGCTGCTGCGGCCCGCCCGCGGGTTGACGCTGGCCATGGCCAGGCCCAGCACGACAAAGTTGATCGCGGCAATCGCCAGACCCAGGCGGTAGCCCAGCTCGCCCAGCAGGCGGGGCTCCTCACTGGCCATCAGCTGGCGGGTGGGGATGTTCTTGACGGCGCCCATGTCATTGGGGTCGATCGTGGCAGCACTGCCGATGCGGGTACCGTATTCCTTGAAGTCACTGACCTTCAGCCCGGGGTTGTCCTTGGTCTTCTCGACGCGCTGGCCATCATTGAGCACGGCGACGCGCGCATTCTCCTGCACTTCCAGGTGTGCGCTCTTGGCGGTGGTGACGGTGTCCTTCTTCTCCTCGTTGGTCACGATGAAGACATTGCTCGCTTCGAGGTCCGAGTTGCGGTCGCGGTCGATGAAGAACACACGCGAGCCGTCGGACGATTCCTGAAATTCCCCGGGCGCGATGCGGTCGACGTCGCCGCGCTGTTCATACTGGGCGCGAAGCTGCACAATCTGCTGGTTGGCCCAGGGCCATACCAGCAGGGCCAGCACGGCGATGACCACCATGATCGGCCAGGAAAAGCGCATCAGCGGACGCAGAAAGCTGACCAGGCTTTGCCCACTGCTGAACCACACGGCCATTTCGCTGTCGCGGTACATGCGCGATAAGGTCGCCACCACGGCGATGAACAGGCAGAGGCTCAAGATGGTCGGCAGCTGGCCCAGCACGGTATAACCCATCACCAGCAACACATCGGAAGGGTTGACGCTGCCGCGCGAGGCCTGGCCCAGCACTTTGATGAGCATCATCGTCATCACCACAGTCACGAGCACCACCAAGGTGGCGCCAAAGCTGCGGGATAGCTCTTTACGGATCGAGGAATCGAATAACATTGGCGAGAAGGAAAGCACCGATTATGAACTTTGAACTCAAAACTCTGGATTTGGCTTCGGCCGCATTGCAGTCCGGCGATCTGCTGATCGTGCTGGTAGCCGACAAGCAGCCCAAAACCAGTGATGCATTGTCCACCCTGATTGCGCACGCGCAGAAAAATGGTGATTTTGAGGCAAAAACCGGCAAGTTGCTGGCCATGTATGCGGTGCCCGCCATTGAAGCCCGCCATTTGTTGCTGTTGGGCGTGGGCGACGGTTCGCCCCAGGCCGTGCGCCAGGCGCTGGCGGCCGTTTCCGGCCCGCTGACGCGCGAGGGCATCGGGCGCGCTGCCGTGGTCAGTGCCCAGCCGTTGGCCGACGCCGCTTTGCACGCGCTCGTGCAATGTCTGGCCGACAGCACCTATCTTTACCGCACCACCAAGCCGTCGGCCAAGGCGGTGGGACTCCAGTCCGTGGTGCTGGGCGCGCCCAATGCTCCGGCGCTGGGCCAGGCGTTTGAAGTGGCCAATGCCACCGCGCAAGGCGTGGCCTTTGCCCGCGAATGGGCGAACCGCCCCGCCAACTACGCGACCCCCAAGCTGCTGGCCGAGGCCGCTGAGTCGCTGGCTGCTGATCACAAACGCATCAAGTGCAAGATCCACAAGCCTGAGGACGTGGCCAAACTGGGCATGGGCTCATTCATGGCCGTGGCCCAGGGCTCCAAGGAGCCGCTGCGCTTCATCGAGCTGCACTACCACGGCGCCAGCAAGGACAGCCAGCCGGTGGTGCTGGTCGGCAAGGGCATCACCTTTGATACCGGCGGCATCTCGATCAAGCCTGCGGGCGACATGGACGAGATGAAGTACGACATGGGCGGCGCCGCCAGCGTGCTGGGCACCTTCCGTGCGCTGGCCGAGTTGAAGCCCGAGATCAATGTGGTCGGCCTGATTCCCGCCTGCGAGAACATGCCTGATGGCGCGGCGGTCAAGCCCGGTGATGTGGTCACCAGCATGAGCGGCCAGACCATCGAGATCCTGAACACCGATGCCGAAGGCCGCCTCGTGCTCTGCGACGCGCTGACGTATGCCGAGCGCTTCTCGCCCAGCGCCGTGGTCGATATCGCCACCTTGACTGGAGCCTGCGTGATCGCGCTGGGTGCGCAGCGCAGTGGCCTGTTTTCGAACAACGACGCACTGGCCCAGGCGCTGCAGACTGCCGGCGACCAGGCGCAGGACCACTGCTGGCGCATGCCGCTGGATGACGAATATGCCGAAGGCCTGAAGACCAACTTTGCCGATGTGGCCAATGTGGGTGGCCGCCCGGCGGGGGCCATCACGGCCGCCAAGTTCCTGCAGCGCTTTGTCGGCACCATGGCCTGGGCGCATCTGGACATTGCCGGCACCGCCTGGCGCGGCGGCGCCAAGAAGGGCGCCACGGGCCGCCCCGTGGGCTTGCTGCTGCAGTACCTGCTGAGCAGCGCCCAGAGCGCAGCGCCTGCCGAGCAAGCCAAGACCGTCAAGCCTGCCAAGGCCAGCAAGACAGACAAGCCTGTGGTGCTGGACAAGCCGGGCAAGGCGGCGGTCAATATCGACGGCGCTGACAAGGCGGACGCCCAGTAAGCACAGCCTGCCTTATGACGACCTCGACGACGGTAGCGTTTCACTTCAACGCGCCCAGCAAGCTGGCCTATGCCTGCAAGCTGGCGCGCAAGCTCCAGCGCATGGACATTCCGCTGGTGGTCCTTGGTGAGCCGGCCATGGTAGCCCAGCTCGATGAGGCCCTGTGGTCCTTTGGCGGTGCCAGCCAGTTTCTGGCCCACTGCCGGGGAGACGCGGAGATGGATGTGCTGCAGCGCTCGCCGACGGTGCTGGTCAGCGATCTGGCGGGCAGCCTGCCGCACACCAGGGTGCTGCTCAACCTGGGCACGCAGATGCCTGCCGACGTGACCCGCTTCGAGCGGGTGATCGAAGTGGTCAGCGCCGACGATGAGCAGGACCGGCAGCAGGCCCGGGCGCGCTGGCGCGCCTATGCGGCCATGGGGTACGACATCGAGCGCCGCGATCTGGTGATGAAGACGGAGGACTGAGCCATGACCGAGTCCCGCATTCCCCCGAAGTTTGTGCCCACGCTGACCGAGGAAGCCGCACAGGACGCGGCCGACGCGCTGGCCCAGGGGGTGCCCGCTGGGCCAGCCGCTGCCGCTGCCGCAGCGGCTGACAGCACACCGTCCAGTGTCGACGTGTTGCGCAGGCGCCGCGATACCGATGCACCGGCCTCTGGCGCATGGGCAGCGCCGGTGCCTGCTGACGATATTGCCGATCTGCCGACCTACAGCGGCTGGGCGCAACAGACCGATGCGGCGCTGCCGCTGGGCAGTGGCGCGCAGGCCTGGGCAGCGCCTGAACCCGTGCAAGGCGAGCGTGCAGACACGCATGACCTGGTGCCAGCCTTGGCGCCAGCGCCGTTCACCGCGCTGCTGGCCGGGGCCGGGGCGGTGGTGGATGACAGCGCGGGCCTGGCGGCACCCGGCCATGTGCAAAGCTCGCAAGGGGCCGAAGGCGCCGGGGTGACCGATGCCGCCAGCCAACTGGTTGAATCGGCTGCCGAAACGGCCCAGGCGCTGGAAGACGCCATCACCCGCCGGGTGACGCGGCGTGTGCAGGAGACCCTGGATACGCGGCTGTCGGCTGCGGTGCTCAAGGTGGTGGAGCAGCAGACGGCGTTGCTGCAATCGTCGCTGCAGCTGGAGATCGACACGACCATCCGTGAGGCAGTGGCGGACGCCGTGGCTGGCATTCTGCGCGAATCCCGCGGAAAAGGCGTATAGCCATCTGCTTTTTGATATCAAAAATGACCTGCTGAAATAACCGGCGGTTGTAAAGAACTAAAATTTCGTTCTTTGCTGCTGTCTGTTGCATCGCTTACAGTACGGCTATTCACGGTTTTTCAAGCGCCCGCTTCAAGCTGCAGGGCGCTTTCTTTATTCCAATGATTGAACTACGGGGTATCACCCAAACCTATCCGGGCAAGAATGGTCCGGTCCAAGCACTGCGCGGTGTCGATCTGAGCATTGCCGCTGGTGAAGTGTTTGGCATCATCGGACGCAGCGGGGCGGGCAAGAGCTCGCTGGTGCGCAATATCAACCTGCTCAACCGCCCGACCACGGGCCAGGTGGTCGTCAATGGCAAGGAGCTGACGGCGATGGACGATGCGCAGCTGCGCGCCGCGCGCCGTGAGATCGGCATGGTGTTCCAGCATTTCAACCTGCTGTCGTCCCGCACGGTGTTTGACAACGCCGCGCTGCCATTGGAGCTGGCGGGCATGGGCAAGGCCGCGATCAAAAAGCGCGTGGACCCGTTGCTGGACCTGGTGGGCCTGGCGGCGCTGAGCGACCGCTACCCCGCGCAGTTGTCTGGCGGCCAGAAGCAGCGCGTGGGTATTGCACGCGCTTTGACCAGCGAGCCCAAGGTGTTGCTGAGCGATGAGGCCACCTCGGCGCTCGACCCGGAAACCACCCGCTCGGTGCTGGCCCTGCTCAAGCAGATCAACAAGGACATGGGCCTGACCGTGGTGCTGATCACGCACCAGATGCAGGTGGTCAAGCAGATCGCCGACCGCGTGGCGGTGATGGAGGCGGGCAAGGTGGTGGAGATGGGCTCAGTCATCGACGTCTTCACCCGCCCACAGCAACCCATCACCAAGAGCCTGATCGACGAGATCGTGCCCCAGGAGCTGCCCGCCAGCGTCATCGACCGGGTGCGCAGCCTCAATGGCGCGCTGTCCAGCGGCCAGGGCAAGCTGCTGCGCCTGTCCTATGCCGGCAACCTGGCCTACCAGCCCATTCTCTCGCGCCTGATCCGTGACTTTGGCCTGGATGTGAGCATTCTCAACGGCCAGGTCGATGAGATCCAGGACCAGACCTTCGGCTTTCTGGCGGTTTACGCCAGCGGCGATCTGGCCCAGCTCAACGCCGCAGTGGAAGCGCTGCGCGCCTCGGGCGTGATGGTGCAGGAAGTCAATACCGAGGCCTCGGCCGCCTAACACCCGCAAAGAGGTCATCGATGTTTGAGAATTTTTCTGAAATGATGCTGCAGCTGTTTGCCACCTCGTTGTGGGAAACGCTGATCATGGTCGGCATATCCGGCGTGGCCGGCGCGCTGATCGGCATTCCGCTGGGTGTGTTCCTGCGCCTGACGGACCATGGCGGCATCCTGCAAAACGGCGCCGCCAATAAGATCGTCGGCTGGCTTGTGAATGCCGTGCGCTCCACGCCCTTCATCATCTTGCTGGTGGCGATCATCCCGTTCACCCGCTTCATCACCGGCTCGTCCATCGGCACGGCCGCAGCCATTGTGCCGCTGACCCTGGCCGCAGCACCTTTCATCGCCCGCCTGGTGGAGACCTCGCTGCGTGAAGTGGACCATGGCCTGGTCGAAGCCGCGCAAGCCATGGGTGCGACCTCCTGGCAAATCGTCTGGAAGGTGCTGCTGCCCGAGGCGCTGCCCGGCATCGTCGCAGGCCTGACGATCAGCTTTGTCTCGCTGACCGGCTACTCGGCGATGGCCGGGGCCATTGGCGGTGGCGGCCTGGGCGACCTGGGTATCCGCTATGGTTACCAGCGCTTCCTGCCGGACATCATGCTGGCTGTGGTCGTCATCCTGATCGTCTTTGTGCAGCTGGTGCAAAGCCTGGGTGACTGGGCGGTGCGCCGCCTGAGCCACAAGTAATCCGCTGCTCCAAACGGTGGCCCCAGCCCATGTGCACTGCGCATGGGCTTTTTTCATCGGCAGCGGCGGCTGTCGCCCAAGGGCGTTGCACGCTGTGGGCTCTGCCTACAATGCAGCATTGCCCACGCTTTGGAGACCGCCATGAATGCCGCCTTGCCCACTGCCACCGCACATGCCTTGCCGCTGCAGGCGCTGGACCCGGCGCAATGGCTGCGGGCCAAGCCCTTGCTCGACGAGAACTGGATCCATGCCCACCCGGCGCTGGCGCGCGCCTTGCCGGTGGTGCTGGCCCGTGATGTCGGTCAGGACTGGCACAAGGCCGGCACCTTTCGCCACCATCTGCTGGGGGTGACGCGCACGCTGCAGCTGTGGCAGCAGCCCGAGGATGTCAAACTGCTGGGCCTGCTGCACAGCGTCTATGGCAACGCCTTTGTAGACCTGGTCAAGTTCGATGCGAGCAGCGAGCGCAGCCAGCTCGCGGCGCTGGTGGGCGAGCCGGCCGAGCAGCTGGTCTACGAGTTCTGTATTCTCTCGCGCGCCCAGTTTGTACAGAAGGTGCTGGCCGGTGCCATCGAGCCCGATGGCGCCGTGCTGCTGGACCACCAGGGCGCGCCACGCCGCGTCGAACCCTATACCGTGGCGGCGTTCATCATCGTCAGCATGGCCGACACCATCGAGCAGTGGTTCAGCTGGCAGGATGACATTTTCTCCAGCTTTCCGCAGGTGCCCCAGCGCCCGCAAAAGGCGCACTGGATGGCCTCGCTCTGGCCCGGCCCGATGCGGCCTAGCGGGCGCATGCTGTCGCAGATTGCCAGCCTGGGTCTGGCCTTGCAGCACCCGGGCTTGCAGGGCCTGCTGCCCACGCCGCCGGTGTTTGCCAACTGCACGCTGGGCCTGAGCGCGGCGGCCGATGCGGCGGCCGCGTCGCTGTACTGGTCGGTGATCCAGCAGGACCAGCCGCTGACCGATCTGGATGTGGCCACCGGCGTGCTGGAGCAGGCGGTGCAGCTCAATCCCTGGGTGGGCGAGCCGCAGATGGTGCTGGCCCAGCTTTACCTCAGCGCCGGGCGTGATGCCGATGCGCTGGCCGCTGCCGACAGCGCGCTGCAGTGCTTCAGCCAATGGGGCAATGCCTGGGACAAGCGCGTGCAATGGGATGCCTGGGTCGCCTGGACCCGCATCCTGCAGCAGCACGCCAGGAATGGCAACTGGCCCGAGCGCCTGGACAAGCTCAACAATGTCGCGCTGCGGCCGGAGTGACAGCGGTTTGGCAGCGGTGGGCAGGTTGTAAGCAAATGGCAAAAAGTTCTTTGTTGCGTTGCAAAATCGGGCGTACATTTCGGTATCGCATTTGAAAGGTATCGCTCCCGTGCAAAAACGTACATTGCTGCAATCCGTGCTGGCCCTGGCTTTGGCCGTCGGTGTTTCTGGCGCCGCAGTCGCACAAGACAAGGAAATCAAGATCGGCGTGACCGCCGGCCCCCACGGCCAGATCATGGAGCAGGTCAAGAAGATTGCCGAAAAAGACGGCCTGAAGATCAAGGTCATCGAGTTCAGCGACTATATCCAGCCCAACGCCGCGCTGCAGTCCGGCGAGCTCGATGCCAACAGCTACCAGCACAAGCCTTATCTGGATGCCCAGATCAAGGACCGTGGTTACAAGTTTGTCGCGGCGGCCGATACGGTCAATTTCCCGATCGGCATCTACTCCAAGAAGATCAAGAAGATCGACGAGCTCAAAGAGGGCGCGCGTTTCGGTCTGCCTAATGACCCGACCAATGGCGGCCGCGTGCTGCTGCTGCTGCAGGCCAATGGTCTGATCAAGCTCAAGGAAAGCGCTGGCTTGAAGGCCACGCCGCTGGATGTGATCGAGAACCCCAAGAAGCTGCGCTTTGTCGAGCTGGACGCCGCCCAGCTGCCGCGCTCGCTGGACGACCTGGATGCTGCTGCGATCAACACCAATTTCGCGATCTCGGCGGGTTTGAACCCCAAGTCCGATGCGATCGTCCTCGAGAGCGCCAAGAACCCGTATGTCAACATTCTGGTGATCCGCGAAGCCGACAAGAACCAGCCCTGGGTGGCCAAGCTGGTCAAGGCCTACCACAGCGAAGAGATCCGCAAGTTTGTCGACACCCAGTTCAAGGGTTCAGTGATGCCCGGCTTCTAAGCCCAGCACGCCCCAGCAAAAAGCCTCGCAGGTCACCGCTGCGAGGCTTTTGCTTTTAAGCGGTGTATCCAGCTCGGCGCTTCAGCTGCGCACTGGTGGTTTGGCCTTGGCGCGTTTGCTGCCGGGCACGACGGCCTGGGACGTTTCTGCCGGCAGGGGCTCGACCTTGACAATGGCCAGCGACATATTGTCGCCCGAGCCCGAGGCGCGCATGCGGGCGCGCTCGATCAGGAACTGGCTGGCCTCACGGGGCGAGAGCAGGCGCGTGATGGAGGAGAGCTCGTCGGGCGAGAAATAATGCCAGATGCCGTCACTGCAGGCCAGCAGCACATCGCCTTGCTTGAGCATCGGAATGCGGTGGTGGATCAGTGGCGGGTCTTCGGCAGTGCCCAGGCAGTGCAACAAGATATTCGATTGCGGGTGGTAGCGCGCTTCTTCGAGCGTCAGCTGCCCTTGGTCGACCAGGGTCTGCACATAGGAGTGGTCGCTGGTCTGGTAGAGCAGCTGTCCATCACGGAAGTGGTAGATGCGCGAATCACCGGAATGTACCCAGGCGCAGGCGCTGTTGGGCAGGATCAGAAAGGCGGCAATCGTGCTATGGGGCTCCTGCTCGGCGGCAATCGCCACCAGGCGGATCAGCAAATGGGCCTCGCGCACCAGGTTGCCCAGCATTTCTTCGGCGCTGTCCGTCTCTGGCGAGTAGCGCTCGAACACCTGCTTGGCCGTCAGCATGACCTGGTCCGACGCGGCACGCCCGCCGCTGCGGCCACCCATGCCATCGGCCACCACCGCCAGTACACAACCCTTGGCGCGCGGGTGGGCGAGCATGATGACCTGGTCCTGCTGGTAGGGCCGGTCGCCTTTGTGCAGGCCGGTGGCGGCAGAGAGACGGTAGCTATGGCTCATGCGCGAGGAGGGGTATGCCGTATGCAAGCTCGTTGAAGGGAAGGGGAATCATAGAACAGATTGCCCGGGGGGCCGCCAAAGCGGGCGGGATTACGCTGCCAACCGATGTTTGTATACCAACGCCTGGGGCGTTGCAGGCCGCCGGGCAGCGATGGCTGCCGAACGCGCTAGACTGCCATGCCCGCGAAACCGATCCATCGATGCCCTTGTCCGCCGCCTTTGCCAGTGATGCCCCGCTGCGCCTGCGCCCGCAGCAGGAGCAGATGATTGCGGCCATTGAGGCGGCCTGGGGCCAGGGCCAGCGGGTGGCGATCGAGGCGCCCACGGGCACGGGCAAGACCTATGCCTATCTGATAGCGGCCTTGGCGCGCCAGGAGCGCTTTGTGGTCAGCACGGCAACCCGGGCGCTGCAGGACCAGCTGGTGGAGCGCGACATTCCGGCGCTGCTGGCGCACCAGGGCCAGCAGCGCAAGGTCGCAGTGCTCAAGGGGCGGGAGAACTATGTCTGCCTGCATGGCCTGGAGCAGGCGCGCAGCAAGCTGCAAGGCCAGCATGCCGGCGCGCTGGCCCAGGTGAAGCGCTGGGCGCAAAGCACCCAGGGCGGTGACCTGTCCGAGCTGGACGACATCAGCCATCTGCCCCACCTGGTGCCGCATATCACGGCCAGCCATGACGAATGCATGGGCCAGCGTTGCGGCCACTTCGAGCGCTGTTTCTCCAACCAGGCCCGCGCCCGCGCCGCGCAGGCCGACATCCTGGTGATCAACCACCATCTGTTTTTCAGCGAACTGCGCCACCGCCAGATGCTGGGGGTGGGCCATGGCTTTGTGCCACTGGCGCAGACCATGGTGATGGACGAGGCCCACCAGCTGCAGGCCATTGGCCTGAAAGTGCTCGCCAAGGGCCTGAATGTGGGGGATATGCGCGACTACCTCCAGACGGTGGAGCGCGAAACCCGCGTGCATGCGCGCGGCTTTGCGCCGTGGCAGGCGCTGCAGCAGCAGGTGCAGCAGGCCATGGCGCAGTGGATGGATGCCGAGCGGCAGGCACTGGGGCCGGCAGAGGCGCCCGCGGATGCGGCGGCCCGCGTCACCAGCCGCCAGGCGCTCATCCATTTGCACAACGCGCTGTCGGCCCTGGTCGCTGCGTTGCAAGGTGTGGCCGGCAGTGCGGCCGTGGTGGCCCAGCTGGCCGGCCAGGGTGATGGGATGCTGCAGGCCTTGCGCCAGTGGGCCCAGGGGGCCGCCAAGGATCTGGTGCGCTGGTGGGATTCGCCCGCTGTGGTACGCGACGGCCCTGCCGGCGACCTGCAGACCTACGGACGCTATGCCTGGCGCCAGGGCTTCCGGGAATCGCCGCTGTGGCTGTGGCAGGCGCTGCAGGCGCTGAGCCCCCAGGTGCAGGCCAGCAGCTGGCTGGGCCAGGGGGTGCAGCGCTGGCTGTTCACCTCGGCCACGTTGGGCGATGACGATGCGCTGACCTGGTTTGCGCAGGGCCTGGGCTTGCGCAGTGACAGCAGCCAGGCCGGCGATGCGCCCTTGCTCGCGAGCCTGCGTTTGCGCAGCCATTTTGACTGGGCGCAGCAGGCCCGGCTGGTGGTGCCCCAGGGCCTGCCCGGCACGGATGCACCGGCCACCGAGCGCGCGCAGGCGCTGGCGCAATGGCTGCTGCCACACCTCAAGACGCTGGGCGGGCGCTGCATGGTGCTGTGCACATCGACGGCTGCCGTGCAGGCCCTGGCCCAGGCCTTGCGCCAGGGCCTGCAGGGCCAGGCGATCAGCGTGCTGCAGCAGGGCGAGCAGCCCAAGCGCCGCTTGCTGCAGACCATGCGCACGGCCCCCGGCAGCAAGACCGGGCGGGTGCTGGTAGGTACCTTGGGCCTGTGGGAAGGGGTCGATCTGCCCGGCCAGGCGCTGCAGCTGTTGGTGATCGACAAGCTGCCGTTCCCGCCGCGCCATGATGTGCTGCATGCGGCGCGGGTACAGGCGCTGCGCGCTGCGGGCCGGGATGCGTTTGAGCGCTATGTGCTGCCCCAGACCGCCATGCAACTGCGCCAGGGCGTCGGGCGCCTGATCCGCTCTGCCAGCGACGAGGGTGTGGTGGTGATCGCCGACGAGCGCCTGCACAGCCGCAGCTATGGCGCAGCCTTGCTGGCGGCGTTGCCGCCGCTGCCCAGCCTGGACGACGCGGCTTTGCCTGCGTTTTTGCGGGCGTTGGCGGAAAAAGCTATCCGCCCATAAGAAAACGGCTGCCGCAGTTTTTATCTTGCAGCAGCCGCTTGGCTGTCAACGCACACGCGCATCAGGCGCGCTGCATCACCACATCTTCCACCAGGGGCGGTCTTCCTTGCGGAAACCATTGGCCAGCAGGCGGGTGTTGGGGTAGCTGGCTTCCAGTACGCGCTTGGTGTCAGCGGCCATGTCGGCCATGTTCAGGCGCTCGTAGGACAGCATCAGGATATAGAGCGCGTCCTCCTGGGCGGGCACTTCCTTGTAGTCGGCGATGGCGCTTTGGGCGCGGTTGATCGCGGCCACATAGGCGCCGCGCTCGTAGTAGTAACGGGCCACATGCACTTCGTACTGGGCCAGCGAGTTCACGATGTAGCGCATGCGCTTTTCAGCATCGGGTGTGTACTTGGACTCGGGGAAGCGCGTGGTCAGCTCACGGAAGGACTCGAACGAATCCTTGGCGGCCTTCTGGTCGCGCTCGGACAGGTCCTGCTTGGACACCCAGGAGAAAAGACCCAGGTTCTCGTTGAAGTTGACCAGGCCCTTCAGATAGAGCGCATAGTCCACCCCTTCGCTGGCAGGGTGGAGCTTGACGAAGCGGTCCAAGGTGGCGATGGCCTGGGCCTTCTCGCCGCTCTTGTACTGGGAATAGGCCTTCTCCAGCTGCGCTTGCTGCGCCATCGCGGTGCCGGCAGCGCGGCCTTCCAGCTTTTCATACAGCGGAATGGCCTTGTCGAACGAGCCCGAAGAGGCCTCGTCGCGGGCTTCGGAATAAATCTTGTTCGGGCTCCAGCCGGCGGTGGGATCCACATCGGTCGATGAACAGCCTGCCAGCAAAGCGGCAAGTGCTACGGAAGCGATAGCGGGAACCTTCGATTTGGGGTACGCAAACAGCATTTTTGGCTTGAAATCCATGGACGGAAAGCTGAAGAACTGCGAGCAGCCGCAAGGCCTGCCGCGCAGCGGGGCAGCCCGTGCCGCGCCCTCTGATCTGGGCCATTGTAATCGGCGCGGGGCCTGCGCACACCATGCCGGACTTGCAGGCAGTAGGGCTGTGTAACATTCGGCCGCCGATATGCCATGGTTTGCACAGACGGTGCTGCGGCTTTCCTACAATGCAGGGATATGTTCGTACACCTTCGCATCCATTCCGAGTTTTCCATCATCGACAGCACCAATCGCGTAGGCGATCTGATCAAGTTTGCTGCGGGTGATAGCCAGCCGGCGATGGCGCTGACCGACCTGAACAGCCTGTTCGGCGCCATCAAGTTTTACAAAGCGGGCCGGGGTGCAGGTGTCAAACCCCTTCTGGGCGCCGAGCTGACCCTCGAGCCCGAGGTGGCAGGCGGGCCGCTGTCGCGCATCATCGTGCTGATCCAGAGCCAGCAGGGCTACCTGAACCTGTCGGAACTGCTGGCGCGGATCTGGATGGCCGATACCATCAAAGCGCAGCCGCAGTGCACCTGGGCCTGGCTGGAAGAGCTGTCGGACGGCCTGATCCTGCTGTCGGGCGCCCAGGCCGGCCCCGTCGGCCAGGCGCTGATGCGCGGGGACGAAAAGACCGCGCGCAGCGTGGCATTGCGCCTGGCGGGCCTGTTCCCGCACCGTTTCTACATCGAGCTGCAGCGCGCCGGCCGCGCTGACGATGAAAGCCATGTAGCCGCAGCCGTGGCGCTGGCAGCGCACCTCAAGCTGCCGGTCGTGGCCACGCACCCGGTGCAGTTCACCAAGCCTGCCGATTTTGAATCGCACGAGGCCCGTGTCTGTATTGCCGAGGGCGAGACCCTGGGCAACAAGAAGCGCGTCAAGCGCTTTACCCGCGACCAGTACCTGAAGTCTGCTGCCGAGATGGAGGCCTTGTTCGCCGACCTGCCCAGCGCCATCGCCAATACGGCCGAGATCGCCCGCCGCTGCAGCGTCACCCTGCAGCTGGGCAAGTACTTTCTGCCCGATTTCCCCACGCCCAATGGCATGCCGATCGACGCGTATTTCCGCCAGGCCTCGTTCGAGGGGCTGGAGGACCGCCTGCAACTGCTGTTCCCGAACGAGGCCAAGCGCGAGGCCGAACGGCCCAAGTATGTCGAGCGGCTGGAGTTCGAGCTGGGCATCATCTTGAAGATGGGTTTCCCCGGCTACTTCCTGATCGTGGCGGACTTCATCAACTGGGCCAAGAACAATGGCTGCCCGGTGGGCCCGGGCCGGGGATCGGGGGCCGGTTCGCTGGTGGCCTATGTGCTGAAGATCACCGATCTGGACCCGATTCACTACAACCTGCTGTTCGAGCGCTTCCTGAACCCAGAGCGCGTCTCGATGCCCGACTTTGACGTGGACTTCTGCCAGGCCAACCGGGACCGAGTGATCGACTATGTGAAGGACCTGTACGGCCGCAATGCAGTGAGCCAGATTGCCACCTTCGGCACGATGGCCGCGCGCGCGGCGATCCGCGACGTGGGCCGGGCGCTGGACATGAGCTATGGCTTTTGCGATGGCATCTCCAAGCTGATCCCGAACAAGCCGGGCCTGCATGTGACCTTGAAGTACCCGCCCAATCCTCCGAAGGACGGCGACAAGTACACCTACGCGATCAAGGAAGAGCCAATCCTGGCCGAGCGCATCGAGAAGGAAGAGGACGTCAAGACCCTGATCGAGATGGCGCAGAAGCTCGAAGGCATGACCCGCAACATCGGCATGCACGCCGGTGGTGTGGTGATCGCCCCGGGCAAGCTGACCGATTTTTGCCCGCTCTACCAGCAGCCGGGCAGCACTTCGGCGGTGGCCATGTATGACAAGGACGACGTCGAGGCCGTGGGCCTGGTCAAGTTCGACTTCCTGGGCCTGGCGACGTTGACGATTCTGGAGATCGCGCGCGAGTTCATCATCAAGCGCCACAAGGGGCAGGAAAACTTCAAGTTCGAAGAGATCCCGCTCGACGACGCCCGCACCTACCAGCTGTTTTCGGCCGGCAAGACCGAAGCGGTGTTCCAGTTTGAATCGCGCGGCATGCAGCAGATGCTGAAGGAGGCCAAGCCCAGCCGCCTGGAAGACCTGATCGCGCTGAATGCGCTCTACCGCCCGGGTCCGATGGACCTGATCCCCAGCTTTGTGGCGCGCAAGCACGGCAAGGAAGTGGTGGAGTACCCGCATCCGCTGGTCGAGAAGGTGCTGTCCGAGACCTACGGCATCATGGTCTACCAGGAGCAGGTGATGCAGACGGCCCAGGTGCTGGGCGGCTACAGCCTGGGCGGCGCCGACTTGCTGCGCCGCGCGATGGGCAAGAAAAAGGTCGAGGAGATGGTGCAGCACCGCGCGACCTTCCGGGAAGGGGCCTCCAAGATCGGCATCGACGAGGCCAAGGCCGACGAAGTGTTCGACCTGATGGAGAAGTTTGCAGGCTACGGCTTCAACAAGTCGCACGCCGCTGCCTACTCGCTGCTGGCCTACCACACCGGTTGGCTCAAGGTGCACTACACGGCAGAGTTCTACTGCGGCAATATGACCGTGGAAATGGACAACACCGACAAGCTCAAGGTGCTGTACGAAGACGCGCTGAAGATGGGCATGACCTTCGAGATGCCCGACGTGAACCGGGGCCACCACCGCTTCGAGCCGGTGACCGACAAGGTGATCCGCTATGGCCTGGGCGCCATCAAGGGCACCGGCCAGGCCGCCATCGAGGCCATTGTGGCGGCGCGCGAAGGCAAGGGCACGGGCCCCCAGGGCGATACCAAGGGGCCGTTCAAGAGCCTGTTCGACTTCTGCCTGCGCGTGGACCGCAGCAAGCTCAACAAGCGCACGGTCGAAGCGCTGATCAAGGGCGGCGCCTTTGACAGCATCCAGCTCAACCGCCGCGCGCTGATCGAATCGGTCGATGTGGCCTTCGAATTTGCCGCCACCACCCATGCCAACGCCAACCAGGGCGGCCTGTTTGACATGATGGGGGATGACGCCGTGGGATCGAGCACGCAGGAGCCGCCGCTGGCCGATGTGCTGCCCTGGGGCATCAAGGAGCGGCTGGTGCAGGAGAAGACCGCCATCGGCTTTTACCTGTCGGGCCATTTGTTCGACGAGGTCGAGCTGGAGGTGCGCCAGTTCGTGCGCACGCCGATCTCCCAGCTCAAGGACAGCCGCGAGCCCCAGACGGTGGCGGGCATCATCAGCGACATGCGCGTCATCAACGGCCAGCGCGGCAAGCTGGTGCTGTTCAAGATCGACGACAAAACCGGTGTCATCGAAGGATCGCTGGACGAGGCCACCTGGAACCGCCACAAGGAGCAGCTCAAGGACGATGAGTTCGTCATTCTGAGCGCCCGCATCGGCCAGGACCATTTCAGCGGCGGGCTGCGCGCCAAGGCCCAGCATGTCTGGGGTCTGGCCGATGCGCGCGCCCGTTTTGGCCGCTACCTGCTGGTCAACACCGACCGCCACCAGCCCGATGTTGCGCGGCTGATTCAGGAGTTTCCCGCAGTCGAGGAGCACACCGACGAGGGTGTGCTGCGCCACGGCCTCAAGATCCGCCTGGGCGTGGTCTGCGGCCAGGGCGAGGCACGGGCGGGTGTGGAGCTCAATCTGGGCGATGCGGCGCGCTTTTTCCCCAGTGACCAGGCGATGGCTGCCTGGTCCCAGGAAGCAGGCCACGAAGCCATCAAAATCGTTTACGAAAGCACTGTCTAGGAAGATTTTGCCAGGGCTGACAATACGGCTGCGCCAGTGGTTGCTGGCGCAGCCGTATTGAAGTTCATAAAAGCATCACCATCTTTGTGCATGTGGAAATTTAGCCTTATAGAATGATCTCAATGGCCACGAAACCTGTTGTTCCTCCCTCGCCGAATCTGCCTGCAACGCCCCAGCCACCGGAGGACGGTGGGGGTGCGCTGGTTGTGGAGCGCATCGCGCAGCGTGTGGAGCCACCGAAGATGTACCAGGTGGTCATGCTCAATGATGATTTCACGCCGATGGAGTTTGTGATTGAGGTGCTGCAGCATTTTTTTGGCAAAAGCCGCGAGGCGGCGACGCAGATCATGCTGAAGATCCACCTGGATGGGAAAGGCGTCTGCGGGGTGTACTCGCATGAAATCGCTGAAACCAAGGTGGCACAGGTGATGGATGCCGCCAACGGAGCAGGCCATCCGCTGCAAGCCGTATCGGAGCCTGTTGAATAACGGAATATGGTCCTCATCTAGAAGCAAGTTGAGTGTATTTGGCAAGCAATAAAGGAGTTTCAAATGATTGCTCAGGAACTGGAAGTCAGCTTGCATATGGCTTTTGTAGAAGCCAGGCAGCAGCGCCACGAATTCATCACCGTGGAGCACTTGCTACTGGCCTTGCTGGATAACCCAAGTGCTTCCGAGGTGTTGCGCGCATGCTCTGCCAATATTGACGACCTGCGCGCGTCGTTGACCAATTTCATCAAGGACAATGCCCCGCAGGTGGCTGGCGAAGACGAGGTGGACACCCAGCCCACCCTTGGTTTCCAGCGCGTGATCCAGCGCGCCATCATGCATGTGCAGAGCACCGGCAATGGCAAGAAGGAAGTGACCGGCGCCAATGTGCTGGTGGCCATTTTTGGCGAAAAGGACTCGCATGCCGTGTACTACCTGCACCAGCAGGGTGTCACGCGCCTCGACGTGGTCAACTACATCGCCCATGGCATCAAGAAGAATGACACGCCCGAGCTGCCCAAGTCCGAGTCCAGCTCGGATGCGGAAGAGGTCGGCAGCAACAACGCCGAGCGCGCTGAAAAGGCCTCGCCGCTGGAGCAGTTCACCGTCAACCTGAACCAGCAGGCCAAGGACGGCAAGATCGATCCGCTGATCGGCCGCCAGTACGAGGTCGAGCGCACGATCCAGATCCTGTGCCGCCGCCGCAAGAACAACCCGCTGCTGGTGGGTGAGGCGGGTGTGGGCAAGACGGCGATTGCCGAGGGCCTGGCATGGCGCATCACGCAAGAAGATGTGCCCGAGGTGCTGGCCGAGGCCACCGTCTACTCGCTGGACATGGGCGCGCTGCTGGCAGGCACCAAGTACCGTGGTGATTTTGAGCAGCGCCTCAAGGGCGTGCTCAAGGCACTGAAGGACAAGCCGCATGCGATCCTGTTCATCGACGAGATCCACACCTTGATCGGTGCCGGAGCTGCCTCGGGCGGTACGCTGGATGCGTCGAACCTGCTCAAGCCAGCGCTCTCGAGCGGCCAGCTCAAGTGCATTGGTGCGACCACGTTCACCGAGTACCGTGGCATCTTCGAAAAAGATGCAGCGCTGTCGCGCCGCTTCCAGAAGGTCGATGTGGTCGAGCCTACCGTGCCCGAAACCATCGATATCCTGAAGGGCCTGAAGTCGCGCTTCGAAGAGCACCACAACGTCAAGTACGCGGTGGCCGCTTTGCAGGCAGCCGCTGAGCTGTCTGCCAAGTTCATCAATGACCGCCATCTGCCCGACAAGGCGATTGACGTGATCGATGAGGCCGGTGCCGCGCAGCGCATTCTGGCGCCTTCGAAGCGCAAGAAAACCATCGGCAAGACCGAGATCGAAGAGATCGTCGCCAAGATCGCCCGCATTCCGCCGGCCAACGTCAGCAATGACGACCGCGGCAAGCTGCAGACCCTGGAGCGCGACCTCAAGAGCGTGGTGTTTGGCCAGGACAAGGCACTCGAAGTGCTGGCGTCGGCGGTCAAGATGTCCCGCTCCGGCCTGGGCAAGGTGGACAAGCCGATCGGCTCCTTCCTGTTCTCCGGCCCGACCGGCGTGGGCAAGACCGAAGCGGCCAAGCAGCTGGCGTATATCCTGGGCATCGACTTGATCCGCTTTGACATGTCCGAGTACATGGAGCGCCATGCGGTTTCGCGCCTGATTGGTGCGCCTCCCGGCTATGTCGGTTTTGACCAGGGTGGTTTGCTCACCGAGGCGGTGACGAAGAAGCCCCATGCGGTGCTGCTGCTCGACGAAATCGAGAAGGCGCATCCGGATATCTTCAATGTGCTGCTGCAGGTCATGGACCACGGCACCTTGACCGATAACAACGGACGCAAGGCGGACTTCCGCAACGTGATCATCATCATGACCACGAATGCGGGCGCCGAGACGATGAACAAGGCCGTCATCGGCTTTACCAACCCGCGCGCGGCGGGCGACGAGATGGGCGACATCAAGCGCCTGTTCACGCCCGAGTTCCGCAACCGGCTGGATGCCATCGTCAGCTTCAAGCCGCTGGACGAGCAGGTCATCCTGCGCGTGGTCGACAAGTTCCTGCTCCAGCTGGAGCAGCAACTGGCCGAGAAGAAGGTCGAGGTCACGTTCAGCGACAAGCTGCGCAAGCACCTGGCCAAGACCGGTTTCGATCCGCTGATGGGTGCACGCCCGATGCAGCGCCTGATCCAGGACACGATCCGCCGATCGTTGGCCGACGAGCTGCTGTTTGGACGCCTGACCGAAGGCGGACGCCTGAGCGTCGATTGGGACGACAGCAACGCCGACAAGCCCGAGGTGCTGCTGGACATCCAGCCGCTGCCCAAGAAGGAGCGTGCCAAGCAGGAGCCTGCCGAGCCAGAGGAAGAGCTCGCTGCCGATTGAGGCCGCACCACGCAAAGAACGAGAACAGCCGCTTGCGGCTGTTTTTTATTGCGTCTGTTCGTCACGGGGGCAGGCTACACTGAGCGGTCCCATCAACAGGAGCGCGGTGCTGTGGCGTCGTTATCTCAGTATCTGACCAAAGAAAACATTGTCGCGTTGCTGTCCGTGATCTGGCCGATCTATCTCGGCGTGGTGGGTATCTGGATACTGATGCAGCGCCGCGCGCCCGTGGCTACCTTGGGCTGGCTGCTGTCCATGGGCTCGCTGCCGGTGGTGGGGCTGATCGTTTACTACTTCATCGGTCCGCAGCGCATGAAGCGCCAGCGCATCAAACGCCTGCGCGCCCGCAACAAGAACCATGTGCGCGAGACCACGCGCCGCATCCGCGATGGCCAACCCCAGCCCCCGGTCCAGCTGCGCGAGATGGTCAAGCTGGTCGAAGCCACCTGCGGTTTCCCGATCACCTCGGCCGAGAGCGTGGAGCTGCTCAGCGGCGGCGCAGCCACGTTTGACCGCATTCTGGAGGATGTCACCCAGGCCCGCCACCATGTGCACCTCGAATACTATATTTTTGAGCCTGACCAGACCGGCACACGCCTGCGCGATGCACTGGTCGAGCGCGCCAAGGCGGGCATCAAGGTGCGCATGCTGGTCGATGCGCTGGGCTCCAAGCGGGTCAACCGCAAGTTCATCGCCCCGTTGCTGGCGGCAGGCGGCGAATTTGCGGTCTTCCACCCCACGCGGATCGGCAGGCGCCTGCGGCCGGTGATCAACTTCCGCAGCCACCGCAAGATCCTGGTGGTCGATGGCCAGATCGGCTTTACCGGTGGCGTCAACATCACCGACGAAGAGGACCGCCGCGTCAATACCTATGCCTACCATGATGTGCACCTGCGCATGGCCGGCCCCATCGTCACCTGGCTGCAGACGACGTTTTTGGAAGACTGGGCCTATGCGCTGGAAAAATCTGCCCAGGACATGCCGGCCAACCTGGACTTGCTGCTGCCCGACATGCCCGATGGCAGTCATGCGATGCAGCTGGTCAGTTCAGGCCCGGACAACCCCACCGAGCCCATCCACCGCGCCCATGTGGCCGCCATCCAGTCGGCGACCGTGCGGGTCTGGTTGACCACGCCATACTTCGTGCCGACCGAGCCCGCGATGTATGCGCTGACCAGCGCCGCACTGCGCGGCGTCGATGTGCGGCTGCTGGTGCCGGAGAAATCCGATTCGATCTTTGTGACCGCTGCGGCCCGCTCCTACTACGAGGAGCTGATCAGCGCCGGCGCCAAGGTCTACGAATACAGCGCCCGAATGCTGCACTCCAAGACCCTGGTGGTTGATGACGACCTGACCATCATCGGCACGGCCAATTTCGACAACCGCAGCTTTCGCCTGAACTACGAGGTCTGCGCGATTGGCTACGGGCCGGAGCTCAATGCCCGGCTGCAGGACCAGTTCAACACCGATCTGATGCGTTCCAAGCAGGTGGCCACGCGCCGCAAGCAGCGCTTTTTGCTGCGGCTGGGCGATTCGGTTGCGCGGCTGTTCTCACCGCTCTTGTAGTTGCGCGCCCAGGTTGCTCGGCGCTGGCTACCAGAGCAGGCATACTAGCGGGCATGCAGAATTCCCCGTCCGCCTCCGCCAGCTTTTTCTGGCATGACTATGAAACCTTTGGCGCCGTGCCGCGCCGTGACCGCCCCGCGCAGTTTGCCGGCATCCGCACGGACATGGATCTCAACGAGATTGGCGAGCCGGTCATGCTGTACTGCCAGCCAGCGCTCGACTACCTGCCCAGCCCCCAAGCCAGCCTGATCACCGGGTTGACGCCCCAGCACTGCCTGGAGCAGGGCGTGCCCGAGCACGCGTTTGCAGCGGTGGTGGAGGGCGAGCTGGGCCGTCCCGGCACCATCGGTGTGGGCTACAACACCATCCGCTTTGATGACGAGGTGACGCGCTACCTGCTGTGGCGCAACCTGCGCGACCCCTATGCCCGCGAATGGCAGAACGGCTGCGGCCGCTGGGATCTGCTCGATGTCGTGCGCATGGTCCATGCGTTGCGCCCCGAAGGCATCCAGTGGCCCAGGAAGGACGATGGCTCGGTCAGCTTCAAGCTCGAAGACCTGGCCCGCGCCAACGGCATCCTGCATGAATCGGCGCATGATGCGCTCAGCGACGTGCGCGCCACCATTGGCCTGGCCCGGCTTATCAAGCGCCTGCAGCCGCGCCTGTTCGATTTTGCGCTGGGCCTGCACAAGAAGGACCGCGTCATGCAGGAGCTGGCCCTGCCGGCCACCGCTGCACAGGCCCGGCCCTTTCTGCATGTATCGGGCATGTACGGGGTCGAGCGTGGCTGCATTGCGGTGGCCTGGCCGCTGGCCCAGCACCCGACCAACAAGAACGAGATCATCGCCTGGGACCTGTCGCAGGACCCGAGCCACCTCGCAGAGCTGTCGGTCGACGAGATGCGCCTGCGCATGTTCAGCGCAGCGGCCGATCTGCCCGAAGGCATGACGCGCCTGCCGATCAAGACCGTGCATCTGAACAAGTCGCCGATGGTCGTCAGCAGCCTGCGCACCTTGAGCCCCGAGCAGGCCCAGCGCTGGCAGATCGACATGGACCAGGCCCTGCGCCATGCCGCGATTGCCCGCGATCTGCCCGATATGAGCGCCACCTGGGCCGCCGTGTTCGAGCGCCCGCCGCTGCAGGACGTGGATGTGGACCAGGATCTGTACGGCGGCTTCATCGGCCAGGCTGACCGCCGCCGCCTGACCCAGCTGACCGGCATGCACCCGCAGGAGCTGGCTGTGGCCAAGCCTGGGTTTGATGATGCGCGCCTGCAGGAGTTGCTGTTCCGCTACCGCGCGCGCAACTTCCCCGATTCGCTGAACCCCGAAGAGCAGCAGCGCTGGCTGGAGCTGCGCATCGCCTTCCTGCAGGAAGGCCGGGGCGGCGCGCGCACGGCCGAGCAGATGTTTGCCGAGATCGACCAGCTGCAGGAAACCGCTGATGAGCGCGCCGAAGAGATTCTGGGCACCCTCTATGACTGGGCCGACGCGATCATGCCGGATGCCTGACGGCAGCTACATCCCTCAGCAGCATGCGTCTGCAGCCCGTGCAGGCCGCTGCTGCAGGCATCAGCCAAAGAACTGGTAGCAGACCACAATCGCGGCCACCACGCCCGAGAACTCGGCCAGCAGCGCGCAGGGCACCGCATGGCGGGCGCGCTGTATGCCGACGGCGCCAAAGTACACCGCCAGCACATAGAAGGTGGTCTCGGTGCTGCCCTGGATGATGGCGGCTGCCAGCGCAGGGAAGCTGTCCACGCCATGGCTTTGCATGGTCTCGATCAGCATCGCGCGCGCAGCGCTGCCCGAGAAGGGTTTGACCAGCGCGGTAGGCAGCGCATCGACAAAGCGCGAATCCATGCCGCTCAGGTCTACCAGCCAGCGGATGCCGTCGAGCGCATAGCCCAGCGCGCCCGAGGCGCGGAACAGACCGACGGCGCAGAGCATGGCCACCAGGTAGGGCAGCAGCCCTTTGGCCACGTCGAAGCCTTCCTTGGCGCCTTCGATAAAGCTCTCATACACAGCGACCTTGCGCAGCGCCCCCACCACCACAAACAGCACCACCAGGCCAAACAGGGTCAGGTTGCCCAGCAGCGATGAAACCTGCGCCATCGCGGTCGACGTCAGTGTCGCCAAAAAAGCCATGAAGCCAGCCAGCACCAGGCCTACCGGCAGCAGATAGGCCAGCACCACCGGGTGCCACAGCGGCAGGCGCTGCACGATGGCCACTGAGATCAGGCCGACCAGGGTAGAGACCGAGGTGGCCAGCAGGATCGGCAGAAAGACCAGGGTCGGGTCGGGCGCGCCTTGCTGCATGCGGTACATGAAGATGGTCACCGGCAGCAAGGTCAGCGACGAGGCATTGAGCACCAGAAACAGAATCTGTGCATTGCTGGCCGAGGTGGGCGAGGGGTTGATGTCCTGCAGCGCACGCATGGCCTTGAGCCCGATGGGGGTGGCAGCGTTGTCCAACCCCAGCGCATTGGCGGCAAAGTTCAGGGTCATCAGGCCCAGCGCAGGGTGGCCGCGCGGCACCTCGGGCATCAGCCGGGCAAACAGGGGGGCCAGCCAGCGGGCCAGCATATCGACCAGGCCGGCTTTTTCGGCAATCTTCAAAAAGCCCAGCCACAGCGTGAGCGTGCCAAACAGCAGCACCATCACCTCGACCGAGAGCTTGGCCATCGCGAACAGCGCCTGCACCATGTCGCCAAAAATCTGGGCATGGCCGCCCACCAGCCACTGCGCGAATGCGGCAAAGGCTGCCACTACAAAAAAACCCAGCCACAAACCATTGAGCATGGGACACCCTTCGTCATCCGGCACGCCACAGCACCGGGGTGGTGCGCCATGCCGCTGATTGTGCGCGATGCCGCAGCCTGCCCGGGCCGGCCGGCGCCGAAACTGCGCCCGGTGCCGCAAAAGCCCCTCTGGGCGGCCCGCATGTATGCGGGAAAACCACAGGGTAGCCCGCACAGCCGGGCGCGCATTTGTCAGCGGTTTGCAAGACAAAGGGAAATAATGGCTCCACGACAAAAGATGGAGACAGACTTCGATGAGCCGTTTTGCCGACTTCTACGACCGCTCGATCAATGACCGCGATGCCTTCTGGGCCGAGCAGGCGCAGCGCATCGACTGGCAGGTGCCGCCCCAGCAGATCTGTGACTACAGCAACCCGCCGTTTGCGCGCTGGTTTGCCGGTGGCCTGACCAATCTCTGCCACAACGCCATCGACCGCCATGTGGCAGAGCGCGGCGACCAGGCCGCGCTGATTGCGGTATCGACGGAGACCAATACCGAGCGCAGCTACAGCTATGCCGAGCTGCACCGCGAGGTGCAGCGCATGGCCGCCGCATTGCAGGCCCTGGGCGTCAAAAAAGGCGACCGCGTGCAGATCTATATGCCGATGATTGCCGAGGCCGCCATCGCGATGCTGGCCAGCGTGCGCATCGGCGCCATCCATTCGGTGGTGTTTGGCGGCTTTGCCTCGGGCTCGCTGGCCACGCGCATTGATGACGCCCAGCCCAGCGTCATCATCAGCGCCGATGCCGGCTCACGCGCCGGCAAGGTCGTGCCCTACAAACCCTTGCTGGACGAGGCCATTGCGCTGGCCAGCCACCCGCCCCAGGCCGTGCTGATGGTGGACCGGGGCCTGGCCCCCATGCAGCTGGTGGCGGGCAGGGACCACCTTTGGGCCGATCTGCGTGCCCGGCACCTCGATGCGCAGGTGCCCTGCGAATGGGTGGAGTCCACGCACCCCAGCTACACGCTCTACACCAGCGGCACCACCGGCAAGCCCAAGGGCGTGCAGCGCGACACCGGCGGCTACACGGTGGCGCTGGCCGCCAGCCTGCCGGCGATCTTCGATGCCAAGCCCGGCCAGACCTTTTTCTGCACCAGCGATATCGGCTGGGTGGTGGGCCACAGCTACATCATCTATGCGCCGCTGATCGGCGGCATGGCCACGCTCATGTATGAAGGCGTGCCGGTGCGGCCGGACCCGGGCATCTGGTGGAGCCTGGTCGAGAAATACAAGGTCACGCACATGTTCTCGGCGCCCACCGCTATCCGGGTGCTCAAAAAGCAGGATCCAGAGTACCTGCGCAAGTACGACCTGAGCAGCCTGCAGGCGCTGTGGCTGGCCGGTGAGCCGCTGGACGAGCCCACTGCCAGCTGGATCAGCGGCGCCATCCAGCGCCCCATCATCGACAACTACTGGCAGACCGAAACCGGCTGGCCCATCCTCACGCTGTGCAATGGCGTCGAGCCCCAGCCATCGCGCTTTGGCAGTCCGGGCAAGGCGGTGTTTGGCTACCACGTCAAGCTGATCGATGGCGACACCGGCGCCGAGCTGCAGGAGCCGATGCAAAAGGGTGTGATCGCCATCGAAGGCCCCTTGCCGCCTGGCTGCCTGATGACCATCTGGCGCGACGACCAGCGCTTCGTCAGCACCTACTGGAAGAGCATCCCCGGCCGCCTGGTCTACAGCACCTTTGACTGGGGCGTGCGCGACAAGGACGGCTACTACTTCATCCTGGGCCGCACCGATGACGTGATCAACGTTGCCGGCCACCGCCTGGGCACGCGCGAGATCGAGGAAAGCATCTCCGGCCACCCGGACATTGCCGAGGTCGCCGTGGTCGGTGTAGCCGATGCGCTCAAAGGCCAGGTCGCACTGGCGTTTGCCGTCGCGCGCAGCAATGCGGTGGCCGGTGACCTTGCCGCCTGCAATGCGCTGGAGAAATCCGTCTGCAACCATGTCGACACGCAGCTGGGTGCCGTCGCCAGGCCGGCGCGGGTGTACTTTGTGGCCAGCCTGCCCAAGACCCGTAGTGGCAAGCTGCTGCGCCGCGCGCTGCAGGCCGTGGCCGAGAAACGGGACACCGGCGATCTGTCGACGATGGAAGACCCGGCAGCACTGCAGCAGGTGGTGGCGGCCATGACAGCGGCGCAGCGCTGAAGCCACCCGGGCCTGCGTGGAGGCCACCAGGCGCGCTGCGCAGAGGTACCGAAGCTTCGGCGCAGCGGCTCAGCACGTGTTGCCGTAACTGCGATCACCCCCATCGGTGGCCGGGGAGGGGTGCGAATCCTTCACAGACGGATCATGGAAGCGCCGATCCCCGGGGAGGCGTTTGCCTTACAACGGCGGCCAAGACCCATCGATACAGTGAAATTTTCCAAATCGACAGGAGTCTCGCCATGGCCCAAGAAAATCCGCGTGAAAAATTGTGGGAACTGATCAAGGACATTCGCTTTGCGATGATTACCCACCGCCATGAGGATGGCAGCCTGCATGCCTGCCCCATGACGACAGCCAACCGTGAAGGCATGAATGAGGACAAGCATCTGTATTTCCTGCTCGGCAAGGATTCGGATCTGTCGCGCTGTCTGCAGCATTCCAGCGATATCAATATCTCTTACGCAGACCCCGATAAAGACAGCTATGTGTCCATTTCGGCCAAAGCGTCGGTCAGCGATGATCTGGCGATCAAGGAGAAGTTCTACGGCCCGATGGCCAAGGCCTGGTTTCCGGATGGCCCCAACGATCCCAACCTGCAAATTCTGATTGCCCGCGTTGACTTCGCCGAATACTGGGATGTCAAGGAAAACAAGCTGGTGCAGCTGTTCAAGATGGCCAAGTCGGCAGTCACCGGAGAGCGGCCCGAAGGCATGGGCGAGCACCGCGAGATCCGGCTGTAAATCCCCGGCCCTCACCCTCCAACTGCCAGCCCTGTGCCATGTCCCATGGCGCAGGGCTTGTCACATCAGGCTGGGCTCGCGTGCTGCATGCCATAAGACCGTTCCACCTTCGCCACCCGCACCTGGTAATGCGCATACCAGCGCTCGGCACCGATGCGCTGGGCAATCAGGTGGTCGCTGTGGGCCTTCCAGCGGCGGATGTCTTCTTCACTTTGCCAGTACGACACGGTGATGCCCAGGCCGTCACCGCCACGCGTGCTTTCGGCGCCCAGAAAGCCAGGCTGCTGCGCGGCCAGCGCCACCATGGCATCGGCCATCTCGGCATAGGGCTGGTGCTCGGTGTCGCTACGCTGCGAGGTGAAGATCACGGCGTAGTACGGCGGCTGGGGGGTGTTGGCAAAGGCGGCACTGTGCATGGCGGTAGCTCTGGGTGGGCGCGAAGCATAAAAAAGCCAGCGCGGAGGCTGGCTTGGCGGATTCAGGGACTGGGCGTCAAAGCGCGGTATTCCTGCATAGGGACTGGGCTCAGCGGATCAGGTCCTTGAGCTTGCCCGGCTGGCCGTTGGCCTCGTCGGCGCCTTCAAGCGGTGCCTTGCGCTTGGTGATGCTCTTCCAGCCGTCGGCCAAGGCCAGTTCGGCATTGAGCTTGATGAAGGCCAACTGGTCCGCAGGCACATCCTCTTCGGCATAGATGGCGTTGGCAGGGCACTCGGGGATGCAGACGGCGCAGTCGATGCATTCGTCCGGATCGATGGTCAGGAAGTTCGGGCCTTCGCGGAAGCAGTCAACAGGGCAGACGTCCACACAATCGGTGTATTTGCACTTGATGCAGTTTTCGGTGACGACGTGGGTCATGGAATGGTTTTCGCCAGTGATTCAGACAAACAAACAGCGGAGGATTTTACGGTTTTTGTGCACAAGCACCTAACCCGCCTCCGAATAACGTGGTTTTTAGCTGCGGGACTGCTTGCTTTATTCCACCAATACCGCGGCAGCCGTGCTGTTGGAAGCCGTGTCCACCAGGATCAGCGAGCCCAATTCACGCGAGCGCACAAACGCGGCCGCCGGAATTGCTTCCTGCAAGCTGATCTCCACGCGGCCAATGGCATTGGGTTCGAGCTGCTCGGCATCCTGGCGCTCCAGCGAGTGGATGTCCAGGCGGTTGAGCACCTTGCGCACCTTGGCCTTGATCCAGCGGCGGCCATGCAGCGCCCAGTACACGCGGCCGGGCAGCAGAGGCTCGTTGTCCATCCACGCGATGGTGGCGGTGATCTCGCGCGTTGCGGGCCAAGCGGGCCGTTCGCTGGGGGTGTCAAAGTCATCGTCGGCAGCGTGGGTCACCGCAGGCGCGGGGGCTGCAATGATCCAGTCACCGCGCGAGACATCCACCTCGCGGTCGAGCACAATGCCGGCGCTCTGGCCGGCGCCGCGCGCTACGGGCTGGCGGACATGGTCCAGCACCTGGGCGACGGTAGCGCGCTGGCCGCTGGGCAGGATCTGCACGGCGGTGCCCACTGCCACATCGCCTGTGCCAACACGGCCCCAGAAAATGCGGCGGCCCTGGTGGGTGTCGGCCGACGCAGAGAACTTCTCGACCCATTGCACGGAAAACGCCAGAGGCTGGCCGGCGTCGGCGGGCGTCGTGGGCAGCTTTTCCAGCAGCTCCAGCAGGCTCGGGCCCTGGTAGCCGGCCCAGTCGGGGTGCGCGGTCACCACGTTCCAGCCCTTCAAGGCCGAGACCGGGATGGTGGCAGCGACGGTGATGCCCGCTGCCTGGGCAAAAGTTGCCAGCGCATTGCGGATATTGGCAAAGGCCAGGGCCGGGTCGGCCACGGCGTCGAGCTTGTTGATCGCAAACACCAGCGAGTGCACGCGCAGCAGATGGGCCAGCAGGCTGTGGCGGCGGGTCTGGGGCAGCAGCGCGAGCTGCGGGTTCTGCCAGTCCAGCTTGGTCGCGTCCACCAGCACGACGGCCGCGTCGGCGCTCGATGCGGCGGTCACCATATTGCGGGTGTACTGCTCATGGCCGGGTGCATCGCCAATGATGAACTTGCGCGTCTCGGTGGCGAAGTAGCGGTAGGCCACGTCGATGGTGATGCCTTGCTCGCGCTCGGCAGACAAGCCATCGGTGAGCAGGGCCAGGTCGGTCTCGCCACTGCGCTGCACGCCGGCAAGCTGGTCCTGCAGCACCGATTTGCTGTCCACCAGCAGGCGGCCGATCAACGTGGACTTGCCATCATCGACCGATCCGCAGGTGATGAAGCGCAGCGCCGATGCGGTGCGCTGGTTGTCGTGGGCGGGGGTGCGCACGGCGCTCAGGGTATCGGTAGTCATCAGAAGTATCCGTCTTTCTTGCGCTTTTCCATCGAGGCGTCGCTGGTCTTGTCGTCCATGCGGGTGGCGCCACGCTCGCTCACATCGGCAGCCAGGGTCTCCAGCACAATGTCATCGGCCGAGGCGGCGTCGCTGCTCACCGGGCAGGTGCAGGTGATGTCGCCCACGGTACGGAAGCGCACGGTGCGGTTTTCAATGGTTTCGCCTTCGCGGGCGGGGGTCAGCGGCGTCACGGGCACGAGCAGGCCCTTGCGCTCCACCACATCGCGCTGGTGGGCGTAGTAGAGGCTGGGCAGCGCGATGTTTTCGCGCGCAATGTACTGCCAGACATCGAGCTCGGTCCAGTTGCTGATCGGGAACACACGGAAATGCTCGCCGGGGGCCAGGCGGGTGTTGAACAGGGTCCAGAGTTCGGGGCGCTGCGCCTTGGGCTGCCACTGGCCAAAGCTGTCGCGGTGGCTGAAGATGCGCTCCTTGGCGCGGGCCTTTTCCTCGTCGCGGCGCGCGCCGCCAATCAGTGCGTCAAAGCGGAACTCCTCGATCGCCTCGAGCAAGGTCACCGACTGGTGCACATTGCGCGATTCGCCGGGGTGGGCCAGGCGCACGGTGCCGCGCGCCATCGAATCTTCGACGCTGCGCACGATCAGATCGGCGCCCAGTTCCTTGGCGCGCAGATCGCGGAAATCGGTCACCTCGGGGAAATTGTGGCCGGTGTCGATCATCAGCAACGGGTAGGGGATGCGGCCGGCGCCAAAGGCTTTTTCGGCGCATTTGAGCATCACCAGCGAATCCTTGCCGCCGGAAAACAGCAGCGCAGGGCGCTCGAAGGCGGCTGCCACTTCGCGCAGGATAAAGATGGTTTCTTCTTCCAGCGCATCCAGGTGCTGGTTGCTCAGGTGGTTGAGCACATCGGTTTCGACACGGGCGTTCATATCTGAGGGACTTTCTTGTCGGGCGGGCTGCATACGGTCAGTGGGCAATGTGCAGGCCGCATTCGCGGTTGTCTTCGCCCTTGGTGGGATCCACATAGTCGAAGTTGTTGGGCAGACCGTGTTTTTCGCAGTATTCGTAGAGGTCCTTGGACGACCAGTGCAGCAATGGTGCCACTTTGATGAGGCCATCGGGGTTGAGGCTCACGGCCTCCATCTGCGCACGCACGGCGGTGTCGGTCGCGCGCAGTGCGGTGAACCAGACCTGGGGCCGGGTCTCGCGCAGCGCGCGGGCAAAGGGCTCGAGCTTGACCTCTTCGGTAAAGGCGGCGTGGCGCGGGTCATCAAGCGCGGGCGTCGCGCCTTCAACGGCTTCGCGGTGCGCACGCGAGCGGCGGGGCAGGTAGATCTGCAGGTTCAGCTGGAGCTGGCGCGCCACCTCGTCGGCAAAGCGGTAGGTGGCCTCGGTGTTGTAGCCGTTGTCCATCCAGACCACCGGCACATCGGGCTGCACTTGCGTGACCAGGTGCAGGATCACCGCTTCAAACGGGCGGAAATTGGTGGTCACGATGCTGGTCTGGCCCAGCGACAGCGCCCAGCGCACCAGGCCGGCAGCGTCGTTGCCCAGCTCGGCATTCACACGGGCCAGCTCTTGGGGAGTGAGGGTGGTCTTGCTCATGCGGCGGCCTGGTCAAAATGGGGCTTGGCTTCGACGCCGCCTTGGTAAAAACCGGCAAAACGCTCAAACTGGCGCGCGGCATCGGCCACGTCCACGCCTGCTTTCAGCACCGCACTGCTGAAACCGGTGCGGTGCATCTGCACCAGCTGGTCGATCAGCACATCGCCATGGGCGCGGATGTCGCCCTTGAAGCCCCGGCGGCGGCGCAGCAGGTAGGCCTGGCTGAACGCGCGGCCATCGGTGAAGGCGGGAAAGTCGAGGTCGATGCGCTCCACGCCATCGAGCGAGACTTGCAGTGCATCGGCATCATTGGCCAGCCGCAGCACGCTGCGGTCGCCTTCGGCAGCGGGCTGGTGGTCACCGGCGGCCAGGATCTGGAAATCGTTGGGAATGCTCATCGTTGTTCTTCTCAATGCTCAGGCTTCGGTGGTTTCTGCAGCCGTATCAGCCGCTTCCGGCAGGCGGGCGGACTTGCCGGCTTCCTTGAAGGGATCCAGGCCGACACGGCGCACCGTATCGATAAAGCGTTCGCCGTTGCTCCGCAGATCGCGGTAGGTGGACAACACCGCTTCGATCACACCCGGCACTTCGGCGGCGCTGAACGAGGGGCCGATCACCTTGCCGGCCTGGGGGGCGCCCGACAGCTGGGCGCCGTCGGAGCCGCCCACGGTGATCTGATACCACTCCTTGCCGTCCTTGTCCACGCCCAGAATGCCGATATGGCCGCTGTGGTGGTGGCCGCAGCTGTTGATGCAGCCGCTGATATGCAGGTCGATGTCGCCGATGTCGTCGAGCTCGTCCAGGTCCTGGTAGCGCTCGGTGATGGCGGCGGCAATCGGCAGGCTGCGGGCATTGGCCAGTGCGCAGAGGTCACCGCCGGGGCAGGCGATCATGTCGGTCAGCAGGTCCACATTGGTGCTGGCCAGGCCCAGGGCCTTGGCCTGCAGCCACAGGTCATGCAGCTGGCTCACATGCACCCAGGGCAGCACCACGTTCTGGTCGTGGGTCACCCGGGCTTCGCCGGCGGAGAACTGGTCCACCAGCTGGGCGAGAGCGTCGAGCTGCTCGCCCGAGGCATCACCGGGCGCCTGGCCAACGCGCTTGAACGACAGCACCACGGCACGCAGCTGCGGGTTCTGGTGGGCGCGCACATTGCGGCTCACCCAGCGGCCAAAGGCCGGCTCACGTGCGCCTTGCTCGGTCAGCAGGTGCTTGGCTTCGGTGGCGTTCACCTGCGGGTAGGCCGACAGGTCCGGCGCGACAAAGCAGGCGGCAACACGGTCGAATTCGGCCTGGGGGATGGTGTGCGGGCCGCCGTCGACTTCGACGATCTGGCGGAATTCCTCTTCCACCGAATCAATGTAGGTCTGGCCTTCGGCCTTGACCAGGATCTTGATGCGGGCCTTGTACTTGTTGTCCCGGCGGCCGCGTTCGTTGTAGACGCGCACGATCGCCTCGATGTAGTTGAGCACCTGGTTCCAGGGCAGAAACTCGCGGATGGGTGTGCCGATCACCGGCGTGCGGCCCATGCCGCCGCCGACAAACACCTTGAAGCCGATTTCACCAGCCTCGTTCTTGACCAGATGCAGCCCCACATCGTGCCAGCCGGTGGCGGCGCGGTCTTCGGCCGAGCCGCTGATCGCAATCTTGAACTTGCGCGGCAGGAACGCGAACTCGGGGTGCAGGGTGGTCCACTGGCGCAGCACCTCGGCATAGGGACGGGGGTCCACCAGCTCGTCCACCGCCACGCCGGCCAGCGCATCGGTGGTCGTGTTGCGGATGCAGTTGCCGCTGGTCTGGATGCCGTGCAGGTTGACGCTGGCCAGCAGGTCCATCACATCGGCGGACTTGGACAGCGGAATCCAGTTGAACTGCACATTGGTGCGGGTGGTGAAATGGGCGTAGTGGGTGGGCAGGTAGGTGGTGCCCATGGCGCCCTGGGTCTTGAGCGCGTCCTGGTACAGCTGGGCGTCCGGTTCATCGTATTCGCGGGCGATGCGGGCGAGCACGCGGATCTGGGCAGAGTTGATTTCGCCATAAGGCACTGCCACCCGCAGCATCGGTGCGTAGCGCTGCACATACCAGCCGTTTTGCAGACGCAGCGGGCGGAATTCTTCTTCACTCAGCCGGCCCGTTTCCCAGCGTTGGAGCTGGTCACGGAACTGGTCTGCTCGGGCCTGGACAAACTGGCGGTCAAAAGGGGTGTATTGGTACATCGTGGTGCGGAAGTTGCAGCTACCGAGCCCTGGTGTGCCCGCTGCCCCAATGGCGGCGGAGCTGGGCTGTTGCGATGTACTGTAGAAAAGTTTTATATAAACTCAAACTACATTTTTCTCAGTCCTGTATGACATCGAGTTATATGAAAATGGCAAATGCTAGTGAGTAAATGGCATATGGGCGCAGTAGCAGTCCCGGTAGACGGGGCGAAGCGAAGGCCCTGGCCGCAGCAACCACGGGCTTTCAAACACCGCTTATTTGCAGTATCGGTCGCTGGCCAGCGCCAGGGCCAGCGGGTTGGCTACCGGCAGCGGCTCCGTATGCAGGCGGGCCGCCAGCAGTTCGGCGCAGAGCAGCGCCCAGGTCAGGCCGCGCGATCCCATCGCCGTCGCGACCCAGGGGCTGGCGAGGCCTTCGGGCAGCGCTTGCAGCGCCTGTGCCGGCAGCAGCGGGCCCACCAGCGGTAGCCGGTCGGCCGATGCGCAGCGCAGCTGGGCCCAGTGCCGGGCCTGGGCAAAGGCCTGGGCGTCAGGCCGGTGGCCGGCCGGCAGCAAGGTTTGCAGCTTGGCCCAGTTGCCGGCATGCGCAGCGGCGGCATCGTCGGCAGAAGGTGGCAGTGTTGACTGACCACGCTCAAAACTTGATCCCATGACCCAGGCCGCTTCTCCGGTCTGCCCATGGCGGAAATACGGCACCCAACTGCCATGGCCGTTGACGGGCGGGTGGACAGTCGGCGCCTGGCCGGCCGGGTAGCTGCCCCAGCTGACCTGGCCGCGAATGGTTTGCAGCGCTGGGGCCGCAGCCAGGCTTTGTCCGTTGATGCGGATGCTGGCCGATTGCGGCCCGGCGCAGAGCACGACCAGATCGGCCTGCGCCCATGGCTGGCCTTGGCCGTCGCGTAGCGACCACTGCGGCGGGCCTTCTGCGGTCTCCAGCGCGTCGAGCGCCTGCACCGGCGCGTTGCCCACAAAGCGGATCGCTGGATGGTCCAGCAGGGCCTGCACCAGCGCGGCCGGGCGCAGCCAGCCGCCGCGCGGGTGCCAGAGCGCCGGGGTGCCGGCGGGCAAGCCCAGCGCCTCCAGGCAGGCGGCGCTGGCCTCGTCACTCCAGTCAGCGGCAGGCGCGGCCAGCGTGTCTCTCCAGGCGGGTGGCCGTCCATGGGCGCTGCGGCGTGCCGACACCGCCGGGCCGTCGCCATGCGCTGCCGTCTCATCGGGCGGCGTGCCCAGTTGCCGGCGCTCCAGCACCCCGGTCATCTCCCAATCCACCCCGGCCTGCAGCAGCTGCTGCAAGCATTGCAGGCTGCAGCGCTGGCCGGCGCGGGTGATGCGCGAGAGCAGGCTGTCGTCGCTGCTGGTATGGGGCGCAAAAATGCCGGCGGGCAGCGCAGACGCGCCGGCGGCCGGATGGCTGGCGGCATCGAGCACGGTCACCTGCCAGCCGCGCAGGGCCAGTTGGCGCGCGCAAGCCGCACCGGCGATGCCCGCGCCGACGATGGCAGCATGCCCGCCACCGCCGGCGAGCCGCGCTGGCAGGGCCTGCGCGCCCATGGGCCACAGCGGCGCCTTGCGGGGCTCCCAGTGCGGCGCAAAGCTGGCCTGCAGGTTGTCGCGCTTGGGCGGCACGCCGGGCACCTTTCGCACCTCAAAGCCGCACTGGGCCAGGTCGCGCCGCAGCTGGGCGGCGATGGTCCAGGTGGCGAGCCGGGTGCCGCGCCGGGCGCAGCGTGCCACGGCCTTCAGGGTGTGCAGGCTCCACATGTCGGGGTTGCGGGCGGGGCTGAAGCCGTCCAGGTAGATGCTGTCGGCGACCAGCTCGTGCTGGCGCAGCATGGTCTGGCTGTCGCCCACCAGCAGGCTGAGCAGCACCTGGCCACCGGCCAGGCGCAGCCGGTGCACGCCCGGCAGCAGGCCCCACCATTGGGCTGCCAGTTCCTCGGCCAGCGGCAGCAGATGGGGAAACTTGCGCGCCTGCTCCAAGAGGTCAGCCGCCGCAATGGGAAAGGCCTCGGTCGAGACAAAGTGCAGCAGCGCAGGGCGGGCCGGGTCTTGCTGCCAGGCATGCCAGGTGACCAGAAAGTTCAGCCCAAAGCCAAAGCCGGTCTCCAGAATGCGCCACTGCGGCTGGCCCGCCCAGGCCTGGGGCAGGCCGCAACCGGCCAGGAACACCTGCTGGGCCTGGGCCAGTGCATGGGCGGCTTCGCTGTGGTAGCGGTCGCCAAAGCGGGGGCTGTACGGTGTGCCGTCGGCCATCCATTGCACGGTCTCGGTCATGGCTTGCAAAGATCATTTCTCAAAGAATGCGCATTGTAGGGAGTGGGAGGCTGCTGCAGCGCCGGTATCGCCGCTTATGGCGGTTTTGTGACAATTTGTTGTCGAAGCCGTACTATCATCGGCCCATGCCTGATCGACCGTCTTCCTGTTCTTATGTCTTCTGTGGTTTGTGGATGGCGCTGGCCTGGAGCGCGCCCGGCCACGCCCAAGCGCCTGCCAAAGCCCAGCCTGCCGTGTATGCCGCAGCGCAAGCAGAGCAAAACCCCATGCTCGCCACGTTGAAAAACCTGGTGCATATCGAATCGGGCAGCCGCGATTATGGCGGCGTCAGCTATATCGCCCAGGTGGCTGCCGAGCGCCTGAAAGCACTGGGCGGCGAGGTGCAGACCATCCCCGCGACGGATGTGGTGCGGCTGGAGGATACGCCCGAGCAGGTCGGCCCCATGGTGCAGGCTGTCTTCAAGGGCCGGGGCCAGTCCCGCATCCTGATGATGGCGCACATGGACACCGTCTACCAGCGCGGTGATGTCGATAAGCAGCCTTTCCGCATCGAGGGTGACCGCGTCTACGGCCTGGGCGTGGAAGACGAAAAGCAGGGGGTGGCGCTGGTGCTGCACAGCATTGCGATGCTGCAAAAGCTGGGCTATGACCGCTTTGGCGAGATCACTGTGCTGTTCAACAGCGATGAAGAGATCAGCTCGCCGGGCTCACGCCGGCTGATCAGCGCGCTGGCGCGCGACCAGGATGCCATCTTCTCGTTCGAGAGCGGTGGCCTGCAAGGCACCTTGCACCTGGCCACCAGCGGCATTGGCGCGATGTTCCTGGATGTGGAGGGCAAATCCTCGCACGCCGGGGCCAAGCCCGAGGCAGGGGTGAATGCGCTGTATGAACTGTCGCACCAGCTGCTGCAGATGCGCGACCTGTCGCAACCCGAAAATGGTCTGAAGCTGAACTGGACCATCGCGCAGGCGGGCACCACCCGCAATGTGATACCGCCCCATGCGCAAGCGCAGGCTGATGCCCGGGCGCTGCGGGCCCAGGATTTTCAGGCGCTGCAGGATGCGGTGCAGGAAAAAATCAAGAACCGCCTACTGGAGGGCAGCAAGGTGACGGCCCGCTTTGAACTGCGCCGCCCGCCGATGCAGGCCAGCGACGCTGCCCGCCGCATCGCCGCACAGGCCCAAGCCATCTACCAGGATGAGCTGGGCATACCACTGCATGTGAACGATGTGGCGCTGGGCGGCGGCACCGATGCCGCTTTTGCCGCCCTCAACACCCGGGGTGGGGTGGTCGAGGGCATGGGCGTGTGCGGCTACGGCGCGCATGACATGTATGGCGAATACATCCTGCTGGACTGCATTGCGCCGCGCCTGTACCTGGTGGCGCGCATGGTGATGGCGCTGTCGGAGCCAGCGACCGCGCGCTGAGCACCGGCCGCCGGAGCAGGGCTGAGACTCAGCCCTTTTTCTGCAGCATCTTGATGACGCTGGAGAAGTCCTCGCCACCATGGCCGGCAATGCTGTGCGCCGCATACAGCTGGCGCGCCATGCCGCCCAGCGGGGTGCTGGCCTTCACCGTCATTGCGCTTTCCTGCGCCAGGCCCAGGTCCTTGAGCATCAGGTCGGTGCCAAAGCCGCCGGTGTAGCCGCGCGCGGCAGCGCTGGCGTCCTGCACGCCGGGGAAGGGGTTGTAGACCTCCAGCGCCCAGTTGCCGCCCGAGCTGCGGCGCATGATCTCGCTGAGCACCTTGGGATCCAGGCCATTGGCAACGCCCAGCGCAATCGCCTCGCTGGTGCCGATCATCAAAATGCCCAGCAGCATGTTGTTGCAGATCTTGGCCGTCTGGCCTGCGCCCACATCGCCGGCGTGGAAGATGTTCTTGCCCATTTTCTCGAGCAGCGGGCGGGCACGCTCCAAGTCTGCTGCGCTGCCGCCGACCATGAAGGTCAGGGTGCCGGCAATCGCGCCACCGGTGCCGCCGGAGACGGGCGCATCGATAAAGCCAATCCCCAGCGCTTGCGCGGCCTTGGCCACTTTCTGGCTGGTCGCTGCCGCAATCGTGGAGCTGTCGATGATCAGCGCGCCTTTGGCAATGCCTTGCAGCAGGCCCGCCTGGCTGCCGTTGCCCAGAAACAGGCCTTCGACATGCTGGCTGGCGGGCAGCATGCTGACGACCACCTCCGCGCCTTCGACGGCCTCCTGGGCGCTGGTCGCGGCGCTGCCACCTTCTGCCACCACCTTGGCTACCGCCTCGCGGCTCAGGTCAAAAGCGTGCACCTGGTGGCCCGCCTTGGCCAGGTTGATGGCCATGGGCGCGCCCATATTGCCCAGGCCGATGAATGCGATAGTTGCCATGTTTGTCTCCTTGAAGGTGTTATTGCAAAGCTTGTCGGTTGGTAGGGGTTGCGAATGACAGTCAGTACTCAAAGATCGCTGTCAAACACGCTGTGGCGTTTGCGGGCGGCGGGGGCCGGGCCCGCATCGCCAGCCGGCTTGGCGGTTTTTGGTTTTTTGAGCGGCTTGGCGGATGGATCGGAAGCGGCTGCCCTGGGCTTTTTCTTCGGTGTGGCCTTGGCGCGCGGGTTGAAGGCCAGCGCCGCATCGATCCAGTGCTGCCAGGCCTCGCGCGTGGCGTAGGCCGCGGGGCCGACCAGAAAATAGCCGTCCATCAAACCTTTGGACGACAGCGGGCGCAGGCCAGGCATTTCTGCCACCTGGGCATGGGTGTCGGGCGCCAGGCGCACCAGCAGCTCATCGTTTTCCACGCCCAGGCACATCTTGCCGTCGACCATGAACACATGGCAGCCGAACATGGTTTTCTCTTCCACCGGGACGCACACGGCTTGCTCGGCCAGTGCCAGGCGTACGGCATCGATGAGGCGCAAAGTTTCGGGGTCCAGAGGGCGGCGTGGCATGGTGGGATAGTGCTTGGGCAGAAGGGGCAGGGCAGGGGCCTGCTCAGCGGATGGCCTCGGGCGCATCTCCATCGAGCATGCGCCGGGCGATGATGACCCGCATGATTTCGTTGGTGCCTTCCAGAATCTGGTGCACCCGGGCGTCGCGCATCAGGCGCTCCAGCGGGTACTCCCGAATATAGCCGTAGCCGCCGTGCAGCTGCAGCGCATCGTTGCAAACATTGAAGCCGGCGTCCGTCGCAAAGCGTTTGGCCATTGCGCAGTAGGTGGAGGCATCGCGCGCGCCGGCATCGAGCTTGCTGGCGGCCAGGCGCACCATCTGGCGCGCGGCGACCAGTTCGGTGGCCATGTCGGCCAGCTTGAATTGCAGCGCCTGAAAGCTGGCAATCGGCTTGCCGAACTGCTTGCGCTCCTGCATATAGCTTTGCGCCTGGGTCAGCGCGCCCTGGGCCGCGCCCACCGAGCAGGTGGCGATATTGATGCGGCCGCCATCGAGCCCCTTCATCGCGATCTTGAAGCCTTCGCCCTCGCGGCCCAGCAGGTGGTTGGCGGGGATGCGCACATTGTCAAAGCTGATCACACGCGTGGGCTGGCTGTTCCAGCCCATCTTTTCTTCCTTCTTGCCGTAGCTGATGCCTTCCAGGTGTGCAGGCACCGCAAAGGCGCTGATGCCTGAGGCGCCCGATTGGGCATCACCGGTGCGGGCCATCAGCACCAGCATGTCGGTGGCGCCGGCCCCGCTGATGAAGGCCTTGCTGCCGTTGATGATGTAGTCATGGCCGACCAGCTCCGCCCGGGTTTTGAGCGAGGCGGCGTCGGACCCGGCACCGGGCTCGGTCAGGCAATAGCTGGCCAGCTTCTGGCCGCTGGCGAGCAGGGGGCCCCATTCATCGCGCACGGCATCGCTGGCCCAGGTGCCCAGCATCCAGGTCGCCATGTTGTGGATGGTGATGAAGGCGGTGGTGGAGGGGTCGACCGCGGCCAGCTCCTCAAACACCAGGGTGGCGTCCAGCCGTGGCAGCGCCAGGCCGCCGGCGTTTTCAGGCGCATACAGGCCGCAAAAGCCCAGCTCGCCGGCCTTGGCAATCGCCTCACGGGGGAAGACGGCTTCTGCATCCCAGTGCGCGGCATGCGGGGCCAGCTCGGTCTGGGCAAAGGCGCGCGCGGTGTCGGCAAAGGCGCGTTGGTCTTCTGATAGCTCGAAATCCATGGGCTTGTCTCCTGTCTCTTATCGCGCTGCGCCGGGCATGCGAGGCCCGGGCAGCACCGTTATGTGGTGAACGCGGCTGGCTATGGTTTTTGTAGCAGCTCGGGCGGCGGGCCCTCGTGCAGCCAGACCATCAACTCCTTCTTGCGCTTGCCGATTTCGGCCACCAGGCATTCGTGGTAGCGGCGCGGCCAGTCGGGCTGGGCCTCGTGCGCGGCCTGCTGCTTTTTGCAGATGGCCGCGCGCTGGCGTATCCACTCGTTCTGATCGCGGCGCAGTGCAGGGCGCTCGTGCGCCGACAGAATGCGCATGACGTCGGCATAGAGGATGTTGTTGTCGGTATCGGCTTGCTGAAAGGCCTGCACCGCGCAGGCATTGGTTTGCTCGGTATTGCCGCCGCTCACACAGGCCGCGCCTGCCTGGGCAAGCACGGTCTGCGGTGCGAGGGCAGCCGAGGCTGCAAAAAACAGAGCCAGCAGTGCTGGGCGGAATGCAAAGGAATGGGGCATAGCCCAGATCATCGCCGCAAAACCGCAGCGGTCCGGCAAAGGGCCGCTGCGGTGTTGGCCAACGCCGCTTACTTCAGGCTGATCGTGGTGTTCACGCCATGGGCAATGGTGCTGTCGTCAAACCAGCGGGCCGTCACCGTCTTGGTCTGCGTGTAGAACATGACGACCTGCTTGCCGTAGGGGCCCAGGTCGCCGAGCTTGGAGGCGCGGCTGCCGGTGAACGAGAACAGTGGCACCGGCACAGGAATGGGCACATTGATGCCGATCTGGCCGACATCGATCTCTTCCTGGAACTTGCGCGCTGCGGCGCCGCTTTGCGTGAAGATCGCTGTGCCGTTGCCATTGGGATTGGCGTTGATGAAGGCAATCGCCTCATCGATATCGGCAGCCTCGGCAATGCAGAGCACCGGGCCGAAGATTTCCTGGTCATAAATGGCCATGCCGGGCTTGACGCCCGAGAAGACCGTCGGGCCGACGAAATTGCCCTTTTCATAACCCGCGACGGCGGGCTTTCGGCCATCGAGCTCCAGCTTGGCACCGTCGGCAATGCCGCGCTCGATCAGGCCCTCGACCCGCGACAGCGCCTGGCAGGAGACGACCGGGCCCACATCGGTGCCCGCTTCGGTGCCGGCAGAGACCTTCAGGGTCTTGGCTTTTTCGACCAATTCGGGGATCCACTTCTGCGCTTCTCCGACCAGCACCACCACCGACAGCGCCATGCAGCGCTGGCCAGCGGCACCAAACGCCGCACCCGCGAGCGCGTTGAGCGACTGCTCCTTGTTGCAGTCGGGCAGCACGATGGCGTGGTTTTTCGCGCCCATCATGCATTGCACGCGCTTGCCGTTGAGCGATGCGCGGTTGTACACATGGGTGCCGACCTTGGTCGAGCCCACAAAGCTGATCGCCTTGATATCGGGGTGGTCGCAGATGGCGTTGACCGCGTCTTCGCCGCCGTGAATCACATTGAGCACGCCCGGGGGCACGCCGGCTTCCAGTGCCAGCTCGCACAGGCGCATGGTCACCATCGGGTCTTGCTCGGAGGGCTTGAGCACAAAGGTGTTGCCGGTCGCAATCGCCATCGGGAACATCCACAGCGGGATCATCGCCGGGAAGTTGAAGGGAGTGATGCCGGCGCAAACGCCCAGCGGCTGGTTCAGGGTGTAGGTGTCGACACCATTGGCCACATTGTTGGCCAGCTCACCCAACTGCAGGGAGCCGATGTTGGCCGCATGCTCGACCACTTCCAGGCCGCGAAACACATCGCCTTCGGCGTCGGGCAGGGTCTTGCCTTGCTCGGCCGTCAGGATGGCGGCCAGCTCCTTCATGTTCTCGCGGATCAGCTGCTGGAGCTTGAGGAAGATGCGGGCGCGCACGCCAATCGGCGTCTTCTTCCAGGTCTTGAACGCTTCCTTGGCATTGGCCACGGCGGCGTTGATCTCTTCGGGCGTTGCAAAAGGCACGCGGGCCAGCACCTGCTGGGTCGCAGGGTTGACGACGTCACGCCACTGCGTGGTCTTGGACTCGACCAGCTGGCCGTTGATCAACAGCTTGACGGTCGGCGCCAAGGTGCTGGTGGATTGCGGTGCGTTCATGTTTTGTCTCCTGGGTATCTGGGTCACGAGCGGCGGCAGGTTGCCAGCGGGCAAGCTACCGTTGGTGCCCATGGTAGATGTGCGCATTCGCCCAAACAAGAGGTTGTCTGCACATGGCTGTGCGAAGCTGCACATTTACGCTGTTGCAGAAGGCTTGGGGCATACTGTTCCGGTGGCTTTGCAAAGGAGGTTTGCATGGGTTGGTTAGACAGAATCGGTCAGCTGTTGGGCGCCAAACCGCCGGCCCAAGACGGAAGCACCGCACCGGCGCTTGCGCCTGAACGCCCCTCGGAGCCTACGCTGGACGACTGGCATGCCTTGTGCCTGGCTTGGGGTCAGGCGCTGGCATTGGACGATACCGCTGAACTGTGGAGCGAGGTGCGCCAGGCCATCGAGCAGCCGGCGCTCTACCTTGATCGCTTTGCGGATGCGTTGGTCAACCGGGGGATGGACGAGCCCGAGCATGTGACGCCTTGGCTGGCGCTGTTAGAAGGGCTGCAGCGCCGAGGGCAGAACGTTGAGCTCGATTGGAAGCTGGGCATGGACGACGCCATCTGGGCGCTGCAGCAGCTGAAAACCGTGCAGCAAGCGGGTGTGGACCTGCAGGTGCTGGCGGGCAGCAAGGCGCTGAACCATGAGGCCTTGCAGGAAGCGGGTGACTGCCTGCGCCGCCAGGGACTGAGCTTGGTCAGCATCGACATCGATAGCGATAGTTATCCGCTGTCTGTGTTGGAAATCAGCGCTGTCGCGCCTTTGCAGGCCCTGGCCCAACGGGTGGGCGGCAAACTGCTGACTTTGCACAATTAGTTGCGCAACAAAATAACCTTTTGGCCCTGCGCGGTGTAACGCTGTTTTATCCTTGCGCACCTTCGCGGTGCGTGCCAGCTTCAGCTGGGCTGAGCGCACTATCTTTTTCGCTAACGCCCGGCGCTCTACTCCATGAACAAACAGGCCCCAGCGGAGCAATCGAGGGCCGAGCATGGCACCGACGATCTCCAACGCAATCTCAGCAACCGCCATATCCAGTTGATCGCCATTGGCGGCGCCATCGGCACGGGCCTCTTCATGGGCTCGGGCAAAACCATCAGCCTGGCGGGTCCGTCGATCGTGCTGGTCTACGCCATCATCGGCATCATGCTGTTCTTTGTAATGCGGGCCATGGGCGAGCTGCTGCTGTCCAACCTGCACTACAAGTCCTTCATCGATTTCTCCGACGACCTGCTGGGCCCCTGGGCTGGCTTTTTCACCGGGTGGACCTACTGGTTCTGCTGGATCATCACCGGCATTGCCGATGTGATTGCGATCTCCGCCTATGCCCAGTTCTGGTGGCCTGATTTGCCCCAGTGGGCACCCGCGATCGCCTGCGTGGCCTTGCTGCTGTCGCTGAACCTGCTGACCGTCAAGCTGTTTGGCGAGATCGAGTTCTGGTTTGCGATGATCAAGATCGTCGCGATCGTCGCGCTGGTGGGCACGGGCCTGTACATGGTCAGCACCGGTTTCAGCTCGCCAGCCGGGCGCCAGGCGAGTATCGCCAACCTCTGGAACGATGGCGGGCTCTTCCCGCATGGGGCGATGGGCTTTTTTGCCGGCTTCCAGATTGCGGTGTTCGCGTTTGTCGGTATCGAGCTGGTGGGCACCACAGCCGCCGAAGCCAAGGACCCGCACCGCACCCTGCCGCGCGCGATCAACTCGATTCCGGTGCGCATCATCATCTTCTACGTCTGCGCGCTGATCGCCATCATGGCCGTCACCCCCTGGCGTGATGTGGTTCCGAGCAAGAGCCCGTTTGTGGAACTGTTTGTGCTGGCCGGCCTGCCTGCCGCAGCGAGCGTGATCAATTTTGTCGTGCTGACCTCGGCCGCCTCATCGGCCAACAGCGGCGTGTTCTCCACCAGCCGCATGCTGTTTGGACTGGCGCTCAAAGGGGATGCACCGCGCTCGTTTGGCAAGCTCTCGGCCAGCAGCGTGCCGTCGCGCGGCCTGCTGTTCTCCTGCGTCTGCCTGCTGGGCGGTGCGTTTTTGATGTGGGTGGTGCCCAACCTGGTGGAGGCCTTCACCCTGGTGACCACCGTCTCGGCCATCCTGTTCATGTTTGTCTGGTCGCTGATCCTGCTGTCCTATATCAGCTACCGCAAGCAGCGCCCGGCGCTGCATGAGGCCTCCCGCTACCGCATGCCCGGCGGCGTGTTCATGTGCTGGGTCTGCCTGGCCTTCTTTGCCGCCGTGCTGGTGCTGCTCAGCCTGGAGCTGGACACGCGCCAGGCGCTGATCGCCACGCCGGCCTGGTTTGTGCTGCTGGGCCTGGCCTACGCCTGGCAACGCAAGCGCGCCCAACTCGCCTGATCGGAGCCAGGCACGCTGCCTCACTGCTGCCCCTGTTGCAAATTTGCACAATAATGCTGTGCAACATCGACAAGGGGCTGGCATGGATTGGGATCATTTGCGCTTTTTCTGGGCCTTGGTGCAGGCGGGCACCTTGGTGGGTGCGGCCAAGGCGCTGGGCGTGGAGCACACGACGGTGTCGCGCCGCATCCAGGCGTTGGAAAAGCAGCTCGGCGCCACCTTGTTCACCCGCGAGGGCAGCGGCTACAAGCTGACCGATGCCGGCCGCCAGTTGCAGCCACGGGCCGAGGCCATGGACCAGATTGCGCGCGGCATTGCGCCGATTGCCGCCAGCCAAGGCGCCGAGACGCCCAGCGGCGTGGTGCGCATCGGCGTGACCGAAGGCTTTGGCACCCAGGTGCTGGCCAAGCACCTGGCTGTGTTGGCCCAGCGCTACCCGTTGCTGACGATTGACCTGCTGGCCGTGCCGCGCATGCTCCAGCTCTCGCGCCGCGAAGCCGACATCGTCATCTCGCTGGAGCGCCCGGTGCGCGATACCGTCGTGACCAGCCGGCTGACCGAGTACCGCCTGTATCTGTATGGCCAGCGCGAATACCTGGCCCGCCATCCGCTGATCACCTCGACCGAAGGCCTGGCCAGCCACCGCTTTGTGCACTATGTCGACGACCAGCTCTTCACCAAGGAGCTGCAGTTTCTCGACAGCCTGAGCGCGCCGCAGCGCTTCAGCTTCCGCAGCACCAGCATCCTGGCGCAGTACACCGCCGTGCGCACCGGTGCAGGCTTGGGGGTGCTGCCCGGCTTTCTGGCCGACAAGGATCCGCTGCTGCAGCGCGTGCTGCCCGAGCAGGCCCAGTTCACCCGCACTTTCTGGATGTCGATGCCGCCGGAGCTGCGCTCGGTGCCGGGCATCCAGGTGGTCTGGCGCTTTTTGCAGGCCACGGTGCAGGAGCAGCAGGACCTGCTGCTGCGCTGACCTCGGGCACCAAAAAAACCGGCTGCCAAGGCAGCCGGTTCGTTGTGCAGCGACGCGCGGTTTACATGTTGTTCGGCAGCACGGTAACGATTTGCGGAAAGAACCACAGAATCACCAGGGCCAGCACCATCAGCACAAAGTACGGCGCGCAGACGCGGGCCAGGTAGGTGATCTGCTTGCCCGTCATGCCCTGCAGCACAAACAGGTTGAAGCCCACCGGCGGTGTGATCTGGGCAGTCTCCACGGTGATCACCAGGAAGATGCCGAACCACAGCGGATCGATACCGGCAGCCTGGATGATCGGCAGCACTACGCCCATGGTCAGCACGATCGTGGAGATACCGTCCAGGAAGCAGCCGATCAGGATGTAGAAGATGCCGAGCACGATGATCAGCATCGCCGGCGACAGGTTCAGACTGCCGACATACTCGGCCAGCTGGCGTGGCAGGCCGATATAACCCATCGACAAGGTCATGAACGCAGCGCCGGCGAGGATCAGCGCGATCATGCAGTACAGGCGCGTGGCGCCAAACAGCGAGTCCTTGAAGTTCTTCCAGGTCAGCGCGCCTTGGGCGGCAGACAGCACCAGCGAGCCCACCACACCGATGGCAGCTGCTTCGGTCGCCGTTGCAATGCCGGTGTAAATACTGGCAATCACCGAGGCAATCAGCAGCACCACCGGGATCAGGTGGCGCGACTCGTGGAGCTTTTGCTTGAAGCTCATCGTGCTGTCAGCCTTGGGAATCTTGTTCGGGTTGAGCAGCGCCCAGAACACGATCCAGCCGCTGAACATCAGCGCCAGCATGATGCCGGGCAGCACGCCGGCCATGAAGAGCTTGGAGATCGACATCTCCGCGGCCACGCCATAGACGATCAGGATGATCGATGGCGGAATCAGCAGGCCCAGGGTGGCCGGGCCGCCCAGCGAGCCGATGACCATGTTCTCGGGGTAGCCGCGCTTCATCAGCTCGGGCACATTCATCTTGCCGACGGTGGCGCAGGTGGCGGCCGACGAGCCAGACACTGCCGCAAAAATCGTGCAGCCAATCACATTGGTGTGCAGCAAGCGGCCGGGCAGCAGGTTGACCCAAGGTGCGAGGCCGCGGAACATGCTCTCCGATAGGTTCGTGCGGTAGAGAATCTCGCCCATCCAGACAAAGAGCGGCAGCGCCGTCAAGGTCCAGCTGCTGGCCGATCCCCAGATCGTCATCGCCATCGCGTCCCCAGCCGCACGGGCGGTGAAGAACTCCATGCCGAACCAGGCGACACCGGCCAGGGTCAGACCCACCCAGACGCCGCCGCCCAGCAGGATCAGCAGCACCACGATCAGCGCAATGCTGGCGGTAATTTCATTCATGGTGGGCGTCCTCTTTAACCACAGGTTTGCGTTTGCCCATCAGCTCCAGCACCAGCTCGTCGCAAAAGGCGATAAAAAACACCAGGGTACCCAGTGCCATGAAAACTTGGGGAATCCACAGCGGCGTCGCGTCGATGCCGACCGAGATATCGTCGATCTCCCAGGATTGCCAGACCAGGCGCGAAGCGTAGAACGCCAGGAAGCCCGACAGCACAGTGGCGATGACCAAGGCAATCACTTCCAGGGTCTTGAGGGCGGAGCCTTTGAGCGCGCCCAGCAGCAGGGTCACGCGGATATGCTCGCCTTTTTTGAGGGTACTGGCCAGGGCCATGAAGCCCGCTCCCGCCATCGCGTAGCCAGCATAGGAATCGGTGCCCGGGGCACTGAAGCCGAACAGGCGGCTGATGACGGTGAGCAGCACCATCACGAGGATGCCGATCATTGAAAGCCCCGCCAGCCAGGCGGAGGCTTCATACAGTCCATTGAGTAGCTTGCGCATGCTTGTCATTCAAAGCAGTAAAGGTTGCTGACTATGCAGCCCCCCCGGCCTAGGCCGGCGGACTGCATAGAGAGGGGCCGTGGCTTACTTGGAGGCCTGGTAGGCGTCCAAAATGGCCTTGCCTTCAGCGCCCGCCTTGTCGGTCCATTCCTTGATGACGGTCTCGCCGACCTTGGCCAGGTCAGCCTTGAGCTGGGCCGATGGCTGCTCGATGCTCATGCCGCCTTGCTTCAGGGTCGCCAGCGACTTGGCATCCACTTCCTTGGATTCCTTCCAGCCGCGCTCTTCGGCAGCAGCAGCGGCCTTGAGCACCGCTTCCTGCTCGGTCTTGCCCAGCGCGTTGAAGGCCTTCTTGCTCACGGTGACGGCATTCTTCGGAATCCAGGCCTGCACGTTGTAGTAGTACTTCAGGTTTTCAAACAGCTTGTTGTCGGCGCCGGTAGCCGACGAGGTGATCAGGCCATCGACTACGCCGGTGGCCAGCGCCTGGGACAGCTCAGCTTCCTGCACGGTCGCCGGTTGCGCGCCAATCAGCTCGCCAATGCGGGCGGTGGTGGGCGAGTAGACGCGCCATTTCATGCCCTTGAGGTCAGCTGCCGAGTTGATGGGCTTCTTCGTGTAGATGCCCTGGGGTGGCCAGGCCACCGAATACAGCAGCACCTGGCCTTGCTTGTCCAGCAGCTTTTGCAGCGCTGGCTTTTGGGCCTGGTAGAGCTTGAAGGCGTCGTCGTAGTTGTTGACGAGGAAGGGCAGGCCGTCAACGCCGAAGATCTGCGATTCATTCTGGAAGCTCACCAGAAAGAACTCGCCCATTTGCGCATTACCGGTTTGCACGGCACGCTTGATTTCGGGCATTTTGAACAGCGACGCACCAAAATGGGGCGTGATCTTGAGTTTGCCGCTGGTCGCCGCGTCCACGTCCTTAACGAACTGCTCATTGTTCTTGGAATGGAAGTTGAATGGCGCATACGCCGTGGCGAAATCCCATTTGGTTTGGGCAGCGGCTGCGGTGGCAAAACCGACGCTGGCAACCAGGGTGGCGGTGGCACAAAAAATTCGACGCTTCATGACGGCTCCTTCTAGAGACAAATAGGGCGCAGCGGATGCTGCCCGGGATGAATACGATCAACAGCCACAGCAATGCTCGCAGCAACTGCTATGCTGGTGAATTGTTTGCCAAAATTAACAGTTATTGCAAAGTAACGCTATACGGGGTTTCAACAATCGTCGGTTCTTGTAGGTTTCAAAATTTCTTTTGTGGGATGTGGTATTAAAAATTGTTCAACGATTTTTGATTTCGATGGAACACGCCCATTATTTTTGCCGTGATAGTGTCATAGGGTTAATACTAGGTTTGCTGAGAAATCAGACAGGCCATGGGGCGCCAAAGCATGACCTTAAGGCAGTCTTAAGAGCCCTCTAAAGCCTGGAAATGCAGGCGCAAAAAAGCCACCACGGCGGCTGGAGCGCGGTGGTGGCTGGCGTGAGGCAGCAGTGCAGCAGGGCAGCGGTTCAGCCCTTGTTGGCGCTGTCGCCGGCAGGCTTGTCGGCGGGGGTGGCGCTAGTGGTTGCCACCGCTGCAGTGCCGGTGCTGCCTGGCTTGGGCGCTTGCCAGCCGATGAATTGGGGGTAGATGGTGGCGACCCCTTTGCCATTGAAATCCCAGCCTTTGCACTGCCCCAGATGGCGGGGTGGCTGGTCCGATTGGGGGCGCGCAAAGGCCTGGTTCACGCTCTGGAAAGCGGCAGTCGCCATGTTGAACAGCAGCTCGCGCATATGGGTGCAGCCCTCGATATGGCCGAGGTTGGCTTCGATGGCCTTGCGCCAACCGCGCGCCATGCAGCAACCCACCATCCGTTGCATCGCGGGCAGGGCCAGCGGGCACTCGCCCAGCGGATGCGCATCCATCGCGACCTCGATCGCAACCACTGTAAGTGTTGTATCAATGGTACAGCGAATCCACATATGGTGAATGGGTTCTCCCGCCATGCGTTTGCGCTCGCCGGACAGCACCAGGTCATAGGCCTTGGTGTCCACCAGCTCGCCTTCGACATCCCAGAGCCCATCGGCGCGCTCGAAGCTGCGGTAACGCACATCGCGCAAATGTTTGGGGACTCGGTTGGGGACGGGAGACAAAGGCATGGGAGAGGGTGTCGCGGTGGGATTGTTTTTTATGAATGACCCGGTTTGGTGCAGACGGCGCGGTATCGCTGCGCTGCCATGCCAACAGTGTTGATCACTATGCGGCTGTTGCTGCGGGCTGTCTGTGCAGCAGGTGACAGGGGGGCTGCCGGCTGCGCAGAGCCCTCTATTGTAAAAACAATCGCGCCGCCGCTGCAGAGCAGGGGCGGCGCTGTGGGGGAGGGCCTGCGAGCCGGTATCAGCCGTGGCGGATCGCGACGGTCTTCAGCGTGGTAAAGCCATACAGCGCCTCAAAGCCCTTTTCGCGGCCGTGACCGCTGGCCTTGGTGCCACCAAAGGGCAGCTCCACACCGCCGCCGGCGCCGTAGTTGTTGATGAAGACCTGGCCGCTGCGCAGGCGCTTGGCCACGCGGAACTGGCGGCCGCCATCACGCGTCCAGACGCCGGCGACCAGGCCGAACTGGGTGGCATTGGCCATCTTGATGGCTTCTTCCTCGGTGTCGAAGGCCATGGCGCTGAGAATGGGGCCAAAGATCTCTTCCTGGGCCAGGCGGTGGTCCACTGGCACATCGCGCAGCAAGGTGGGGGCCTGGTAGTAGCCGCCCTCTGGGGCCTCGTCGATGATCTGGCCCTGCGCGACGACGGAGATGCCGTCGTTGTGCGCATCGCTCAGAAAATCCCAGACGCGCTGCTGCTGGGTCTGGCGGATCAGCGGGCCCAGGTCCAGGTCCAGGCTGGCCGGGCCCACGCGCAGCGCTTCGAAGGCGCTGCCCAGGCGTGCCAGCAGGGTTTCGTAGATGCTGCGTTCGACCAGCAGACGCGAGCCAGCCGAGCAGGTCTGGCCGGAGTTCTGGATGATGGCGTTGATGATGGTCGGGATGGCGGCATCCAGATCGGCATCGGCAAACACGATCTGCGGGCTCTTGCCACCGAGCTCCAACGTGCAGGGGCAGTGGCGCTCGGCAGCGGCCTGCTCGATCAAGGTGCCGATGCGGGGGCTGCCGGTAAAGCTGATGTGGTCCACATCGGGATGGCGGGCCAGCGCGTCGCCCACTTCATGGCCAAAACCGGTGACGATGTTGATGGCGCCGGCAGGAAAGCCCACGTCGGCCGCCAGCTGCGCCACGCGGATGAGGCTCAGGCATGCGTCTTCGGAGGGCTTGACGACGCAGACATTGCCTGCCGCCAGCGCGGCGCCCACGCAGCGGCCAAAGATCTGCATCGGGTAGTTCCAGGGCACGATATGGCCGGTCACGCCATGGGGTTCGCGCCAGGTCAGCACGCTGAAATCATGGGGGTAGGGAATCGTCTCGCCATGGAGCTTGTCAGCCGCGCCGGCGTAGAACTCGAAATAGCGCCCCAGCGCCAATGCGTCGGCCTTGGCCTGCTTCGTGGGCTTGCCGCAATCACGCTGCTCGATGGCGGCCAGTTCATCGGCATGCTCCAGCACCTTGGCCGACAGGCGCATCATCAGGCGGCTGCGTTCCGCAGGGCTGGTCTTGCGCCATACGTTGTCGTAGCACAGACGTGCGGCCTGCACCGCATGGTCGACATCTTCCGCATTGCCGCGCTGGATTTCATCAAAGGGTTGGCCGTCAGAGGGGTCGAGGACGGGGATGGTCTTGCCCGACAGTGAGGGCACAGAGGCGTTGGCGATGTAATGCAATTGCATGGCGTTGTTCCGTTCTGGGTGCAATAGGCGGCAGAGTCTGCCAGCTGGCAGGCTCGAAACGGCCACCACGATAGCGCAGGAATGGGCCAGCGCCTACCGGGATGAGCCCGCGGTTGTCACGGGTTTGACCAGCCCATTTGAGCAGCCTGTTGGCACTTTTTGGGCGATGGCGGGCCAATGCACCTAAAATCACGGGGTTTTGCCGCTGGCGGGCCGATTTTTTGCGTGCTGCCGGCCCTCCATTCAATTGACCTCATAGGAATCGCATGTCCTTCGAAAAACTGACCCCTGGCTCCAAGGCCCCTGATGTCTTCAATGTTGTGATCGAAATTTCGGCCAACTCCGCTCCTGTGAAGTACGAAGTGGACAAGGATTCGGGCTGCGTGTTTGTGGACCGCTTCCTGGGCACCGCGATGCACTACCCCGTGAACTACGGCTATGTGCCCCAGACCCTGTCGGGCGACGGCGACCCGGTGGACGTGCTGGTGATGACGCCTTTCCCGTTGCCTACCGGTGTGGTGGTGCCTTGCCGCGCGATCGGCATCCTGCAAATGGAAGATGAGTCCGGCGTGGACGGCAAGGTGCTGGCCGTGCCCACCCAGAAGCTGCTGCCTTCCTATGACAAGATCAACCACCTGAGCGATATCCACGACCTGGTGCTGCAGCAGATCTCGCACTTCTTCGAGCACTACAAGGACCTGGAAAAGGGCAAGTGGGTGAAGGTGCTGGGCTGGAAGGGCGTGGACGAAGCGCACAAGGAAATCCTCGACGGCATCGCCAACTGCAAGAAGTAAGAAGGCGCCGCCTGCTGGGGCCTTGCGGCCCTCGCCAGGCCATGCTGACAAAAGCCGGTTTTTCACCGGCTTTTTGCTTTTGGGCGATGCGCTAGGCGCTAAGCTGGCAGGCATACAAAAAGGCGAAGGAGCGAGCAAGTGGTTGATGTCGTCGATTGCGTGGTGATTGGTGCAGGGGTGGTGGGGCTGGCTGTCGCCCGTGAACTCGCCTTGGCGGGGCGGGAAGTGCTGGTGCTGGAGGCCCAGGATGCCATTGGTACGGGCACGAGCTCGCGCAACAGCGAGGTAATCCATGCCGGCATCTACTACGCCCAGGGATCGCGCAAGGCGCGCTGGTGTGTGGAGGGCAAGGCGCTGCTGTACGCCTACTGCCAGGAGCGAGGTATCGACCACCAGCGCTGCGGCAAGCTGATTGTGGCCACGTCCGAATCACAGCGCGCGAAGCTGCAGGACATTGCCCGCCATGCCGCTGCCAATGGCGTCGATGACCTGGTGCTGCTCAGCCGCGAGGAGGCCCGGGCACTCGAGCCCGCGCTGGAATGTGTGGCGGCGCTGCATTCGCCCAGTACCGGCATTGTCGACAGCCACGGCCTGATGCTCAGCCTGCAAGGCGACCTGGAAAATGCCGGTGGCATGGTGGTCTTCAACAGCCCGTTGGCTGCCGCCCGCTGCAAGGAGGGCAGTATCTTGCTGCGCACCGAAGATGGCACCGAGCTGCAGGCCACGACCGTGGTCAATGCTGCCGGCCTGTGGGCGCCTGATCTGGCGCGCAAGTTTGAAGGCGCAGACCTGACGCAGCTGCCGACCGCCCATTACGCCAAGGGCAACTACTTCACGCTGTCGGGCCGCGCGCCCTTCAGGCATCTGATCTACCCGGTGCCCGAGGTCGGTGGCCTGGGCGTGCATCTGACCCTGGACCTGGGTGGTCAGGCCAAGTTTGGTCCGGATGTGCAGTGGGTGCAAAGCCCGGAGGACCTGGTCGTTGATCCCGCCCGTGGCGAGGCCTTTTACGCGGCCGTGCGCCGCTACTGGCCGGCGCTGCAGGAGGGTGCGCTTGCAGCCGGCTACGCCGGCATCCGGCCCAAGATCAGCGGCCCTGGCGAGCCCGATGCCGACTTTGTACTGCAAGGCCCGGGTGTGCATGGCGCCGCTGGTCTCTTCCATTTGCTGGGCATCGAATCTCCGGGGTTGACCAGTTGCCTGGCGATTGCGAAAGCAGTGGCCCGGGAAGTGGCCGCGCCTGGGGCATAGGCATGGATTACGCCCCGCGTGGACTGTGCTGGGAAAACTACAAATAGACGCTTTTGTACCGCGATAGTCGGAATCTTCTGACAGGCAGGGGTGCATATCTGAACCCGGCAGCGCCGCTTTCTCCGTTAATATGTAACGGAGCTAACGCCATGCCGCAGTCCTTGTCTGTGCTGCACGGCGTCTGCGGAACTTTCCTGTAGCCTGACCAAGAAAAGGATGATGAATATGCGTAAATCCAATTTGCTGAGCGATACCGTTGAGAATGCCCAGGCTGATCTGGAAAAACTGGTGAGCGATCTGCGCGGCGTGCTGTCGAGCAAGGACCTGGACGGCGTGCCGGACATCAAGCAACTGCGCCAGCGCCTGGAAGACACCGCTGGCGATGCCCGGGAAGGTGCAGTGCGCGCAGCCCAGGAAGCTGCCCGCCAGGCCAAGGAGGCCGCACTGGCCGCAGACCGCTATGCCCACGATGAGCCATGGCGCGTTGCCGGCGCAGCGTTGGCCGTGGGCGCACTGATCGGCTTTATCTTCTCGCGCCGCTAAGCTGCGCCCGATGGCCAGTTGCCGGCACCATAGCCGCACTGGCCTGGCCCGACGGGCCAAGACCTAGAACAAGGGGCACCCCGGTGCCCCATATGCACGAGGAGAGTCCATGAACTGGTTGTCTGTGCTGGGCGTGGATGACATGCTGATGCGCTTTCGCGCGCTGCTGTCTGAAAGCGCCATGGCGGCTGAAGACCGAATGGATCTGCTGGCCATTGAATGGCAGGAGCAGAAGAAGAACCTGATCTGGCTGGTACTGATGGGTTTGGTGGTCGCAGGTCTGACCATCGTCGCGCTGACGGTGCTGTCGGGCGCCATCATCATTTCGTTCTGGGACACGCCCAACCGCATGCTCGCCACCTGGCTGGTGGCTGGTGTGTGGCTGGTGCTGTGGCTGGGTGTTCTGGCTTTCCTGTATTTCACGACGAAGAAAGCCGCCAATCCCTTCCAGCTGACCAAGACCGTGCTGCGCCAGGACTGGCAAGCGGTCAAGGGCCGTCTTAAATAATGCAGGTGACCAACGCTATGAGCAATGCAAGCAAGGACGCTGATCTGGTGCTGCTGCAGGCCACGGATCCGCAAGCGCGTGAAGTGCTGCAGCGTATAGAGAACCAGCGTGAACGTCTCGAAGGCCGCCGCCTGGCGCGCCAGCAGGCACTCACGCTGCGCAGAGATGCTGCCGGAGGCCAGCACAACCCCATGGCCTATGGCACGTTGGCAGAGCGCTTGATCAACTTTGGCCGTGAGCATCCTCTGGTATGTGCCGGTCTGGTCGGTGCGGGTCTGTTGCTGGGCCCCCGCAAGCTGATCCGCATGGCCTCAATCGCGATGCCCATCGTAATGAAATTGCGCCGCAGCCATTAGGCTGCACGCGAGCGCAGCCTCGCACCTTTGGCTCGCTGGAGACCGCCATGCTTTACCGCATGGCGGTTTTTTTCGTGCTACAGCCACGGGCACAGTCCCGGCAATAGGGACAGTCCGCTTGCTGTCTGCGATGGCATCGCGAAAATACGCTGGCAAGCCCCGCTTATCTGGTTAGAATGCGCGGCGCGCTGTGTATATACGCATTGCGTGGTGCACTTGTTTTTGCGCTGTGCTCGGTGTTGCTGGTGCTGAAACGGACGGCCCATGACGAATGGGCGGTCCTGAAAATGGAGCAAGCACGGGCCTGTGCACCGCAGCGGAGCAAGACACGGTACAGAACTTGCTTCTCTCGCCCGCCCACTTGATCGCAGGTGGATCTCACCCCTAAGGAGTTTCTTGATGACTACACGGCGTCGTATTGTTCAAACCTGTCTGGCTGCGCTTCCCCTTGCGCTGGCTGGCTTGTCGGCTGCACCGGCCTGGGCGCAGACCAAGGTCAAGGTCGCGGCGGTGTACACCGTGCCGTATGAACAGCAATGGGTCAGCCGCATCCATGAGGCGCTCAAGGCTGCCGAGGCGCGTGGCGACATCGAGTACAAGTCCAGCGAGAACGTCGCCAATGCGGACTACGAGCGCGTGATGCGCGAGTACGCCACGGGCGGTGCGCAGCTGATGTTTGGTGAGGTGTTCGGCGTGGAAGCGGCTGCTCGCAAGGTTGCCAAGGACTTTCCGAAGACCGCCTTTGTGATGGGCTCGTCCGGCAAGATCCAGGCGCCCAACTTCAGCGTGTTCGACAACTATATCCAGGAGCCTGCGTACCTGACGGGCATGGTGGCCGGCGGCATGACCAAGACGGGCAAGATCGGCATGGTCGGCGGTTTCCCGATTCCGGAAGTCAACCGCCTGATGCATGCCTTCATGGCAGGCGCCAAGGAAGTGAACCCCAAGGTGGAGTTCACCGTGAGTTTCATCAACAGCTGGTTTGACCCGCCCAAGGCCAAGGAAGCGACCTTTGCGATGATCGACAAAGGTGCGGACGTGCTCTATGCCGAGCGGTTTGGTGTGAGCGATGCGGCCAAGGAGAAGGGCAAGCTGGCGATCGGCAACGTGATCAACACCCAGGCACAGTACCCCGATACCGTGGTGGCTTCGGCGCTGTGGCACATGGAGCCCAGCGTGGAGCGCGCGATCAAGGCGGTGAAGGACGGCAGCTACAAGGCTGAGGATTACGGCCCGTACTCGATGATGAAGTACAAGGGCTCGTCGCTGGCACCGTTTGGCACCTTCGAGAAGAAGCTGCCCGCAGACTTGATCGCCAAGGTGCAGGCCAAGCAGGCCGACATCCTGTCGGGCAAGTTCACCGTGAAGGTCGACGACTCGCAACCCAAGTCCACGGCCAAGTAAGCCGGGCCTGGATTGCATAGGCGCTGTGCCCACTGGCATGGCGCCTCCACTTCCAGCTCCGGCACTTGCCGGGGCTGTTTTTGTGCCCGCTGGCAGGCCACGCCGCCTGCCCAGCGAACCCAGCGGCCCCTTTGCCCATGTCTCCTCCAAGCTCCTCTCCTGTCGTGCTCCAGCTGCATGGCATCACCAAACGTTTTGGCCCCCTGGTGGCCAATGATTCCATTTCGCTGACCCTGCACCGGGGTGAGATCGTGGCCCTGCTGGGCGAGAACGGTGCGGGCAAATCCACGTTGATGTCGATCCTGTTTGGCCACTATGTGGCCGACGAGGGGGAGATCACGGTGAGGGGCCAGCCGCTGCCGCCGGGCCAGCCGCGTGCCTCGCTGGCCGCTGGCATCGGCATGGTGCACCAGCACTTTGCGCTGGCCGACAACCTGAGCGTGCTGGACAACATCATCGTGGGCAGCGAATCGCTGCTGCGCCTGCAGTCGGCCAAGCGCCAGGCCCGTGCCAAGCTGGTCGAGGTCGCGCGCCAGTTTGGTCTGGTGGTGGACCCGGATGCGCGGGTGGGCAGCCTGTCGGTGGGTGAGCGCCAACGGGTGGAAATCCTCAAAGCGCTGTACCGGGGCGCCAAGATCCTGATTCTGGATGAGCCGACCGCCGTGCTGACCCCGCAGGAGAGCGAGGCGCTGTTTGCGACCTTGTCCCAGATGGTGGCGCAGGGCCTGTCGATCATTTTCATCAGCCACAAGCTCGGCGAAGTGCTGCGTGTGGCCGACCGCGTGGCCGTGCTGCGGCATGGCAAGCTGGTGGCCGAGGCGCCGACTGCCGGCAGCACCCAGGCGCAGTTGGCGCAGTGGATGGTGGGCGAGGCGGTGAGCCTGCCCGAGCGCCAACCTGCCGCCCAGGTGGGCGACGAGGTCTGCAGCCTGCGCCATGTGCACACCACGGCCTCGGCCAAGTCCACCGCGCGCGATCGCCTGGTCGATGTATCGCTGGTACTCAAGGCCGGTGAGATGGTGGCGATCGCCGGTGTCTCGGGCAACGGCCAGGTGGCTTTGGCCGATATGCTCTGCGGCATGCGCCGCCCGGGCCAGGGCACGGTGCAGTACCTGGGCGCGCCGATGCCGGCGTCGGCCGTGGCCCTGGTCGCCCAGGGGGTGGCCCGTATCCCCGAAGACCGGCATGGCACCGGCGTGGTCGGTGATTTGCCGGTGTGGGAAAACGCGGTGTCCGAGCGGCTGCGCAGCCCCTGGTTCTCGCGCTGGGGCTGGGTGCGCCGTGCGCAGGCGCGCAGCCAGGCCCAGCATGTGTCCCGGCAGTTCGACGTGCGCGGTGGCGGGCTCGATGCGCCGGCCCGCTCGCTGTCGGGCGGCAATATGCAAAAACTGATTCTGGGCCGGGCGCTGTTGGCACCCCAAGGCGCCGAGGGCGTGGCGCCGCGCCTGATTGTGGCGCACCAACCCACCTGGGGGCTGGACATTGGCGCGGTGCGCTTTGTGCACCAGCAGCTGCTGGCGGCCCGCGATGCCGGCGCTGCCGTGCTGCTGATCTCGGACGATCTGGACGAGGTGCTGGCACTGGGTGACCGCATCGGCGTGATGCACGAGGGCCATCTTTCGCCCGTGCTGCCTTTTGCGGACTGGAGCCGCGAGACCATCGGTCTGGCCATGGCCGGATCCCCTATGACAGCGCCTGTGCACCAGCGCTGAGAGACTGCCATGCGTATAGAAAAAAGAGCAACCCCGTCGAAGCTGGCCATGGTGGCTGCGCCCTTGGGGGCCGTTGTATTTACCCTGGCCATCAGCGGCTTGCTGGTGCTGTGGGCCGGCGCGCCCGTTGGTGCGACCTATCTGGCGCTGTTCAAAGGGGCCTTTGGCTCGCTGTTTGCGCTGTCCGAGACCTTGACGCGCGCCGTGCCGCTGATCCTGACCGGCCTGGCCGCGGCAGTGGCTTTCCGGGCGCGGCTGTTCAACATTGGTGCCGAAGGCCAGCTGTATGCCGGTGCGGTGGCGGCTGTGGCCGTGGGCGGCATGCATGGCGGCACCGGCTTTGAGCTGCCCATTTATCTGCTGTTTCCGCTGATGCTGCTGGCCGCCGCACTGGCCGGCGCGGCCTTGCTGCTGGGCCCTGCGTTGATGAAGACCAAGCTGGGTGTGGACGAGGTGGTCACCACGTTGCTGCTGAACTTTGTCATGCTGCTGGCGGTGTCCTATCTGCTCGATGGCCCGATGAAAGACCCGATGGCGATGGGCTGGCCGCAGAGCGTGGCGCTGCAGGGCGACCTGGAGCTGGGCAAGCTGATTGCGCAGACCCGTTTGCACAATGGCCTGCTGATCGCCGTGGGCCTGGCTGTGGCGCTGTGGCTGCTGCTGCAGCGGGCGGTGCCGGGTTTTGACATCCGCGCTGCTGGTGCCAACCCCCGCGCGGCGGCCTTTGCCGGTGTGCCGGTGACCCGCACCGTCGTGCTGGTGGCGCTGCTGTCGGGCGGGCTGGCAGGCCTGGCCGGCGCCATCGAGGTGGCAGGCCGCACCAGCTACCTGACCCTGGACATGTCGCCCGGCTATGGCTACAGCGGCATCGTGATCGCGATGCTGGCAGGCCTGCACCCGCTGGGCGTGGTGGCCTCGGCCGTGTTTGTGGCCGGCATGCTGGTGGGGGCCGACAGCATGAGCCGCGCGGTGGGCGTGCCCAATGCGATTGCCGATGTGATCGTCGCGGCCTCGCTGCTGTCGGTGCTGGTGGCCAGCCTGATGACCCAATACCGCTTGCGCAGAAAGTGAGAGCTGCGATGTTGAAACCCCAAGAACAAAGCGCAGCGCGAGGTACCCTATGAGCGACATGATGGATATTTTGGCCAATGCCTCTTTCTGGGTGGCCGTGCTGCGTACGGCCACACCACTGCTGCTGGGCACGCTGGGGGTGCTGCTGTGCGAGCGCGCCGGCGTGCTGAACCTGGGCATCGAAGGCATCATGGTGGCCGGTGCCTTTACCGGCTGGCTGACCGTGTATGCCGGCCATGGCCTGTGGATGGGGGTGCTGGTGGCCGCGCTCACCGGCGCGGTGCTGGGCAGCCTGCATGCCTGGCTGACGGTGGGGCTGGCGCTGTCGCAGCACGTATCGGGCCTGGGCATCACGATGCTGGCCACGGCCTTGTCGTACTACGGTTACCGGGTGAGCTTTCCCAAGGTGAACACACCGCCCACGATCACGCCTTTTGAGGCGATGGACTGGCTGCCGATTCCGATTCTGGGCGACCAGACGGCCTTGACCTTGCTGGCCCTGCTGCTGGTGCCTTTGCTCGCCTGGGTGCTGTTTCGCACGCCCCTCGGTCTGGCCGTGCGCATGGTCGGCGAGAATCCGCAGGCCGCAGAAGGGCAGGGCGTGGCCGTGATGGCCGTGCGCAGCGGTGCCATCATTGCGGGCTCGGCACTGATGGGCGTGGCCGGTGCCTTCCTGACCCTGTCGGCCTTCAATGCCTTTTTCTTCAACATGGTCAATGGCCGGGGCTGGATCTGCGTGGCACTGGTGGTGTTTGCCTCCTGGCGGCCGGGCAAGGCCCTGCTGGGCGCGCTGCTGTTTGCGTTCTTCGATGCGCTGCAGCTGCGCCTGCAGCAGTCGGGCGATGGCCTGGTGCCCTACCAGTTCTATTTGATGCTGCCGTACCTGCTGTCGATCCTGGCGCTGGTGCTGGTGGCCCGCAAAGCCGCGTACCCGCAGGCGCTGATGAAACCCTACCGCAAAGGCGAGCGCTGAGCCGCGCGCCGCGCCCCACGATGCAGACCAGGGTCTGCCTACAAGGATAAAAAATGCTTGATTTATTGATTCGCAATGCCAGCCTGGCCGATGGCCGCAAGAACATGTCGGTGGCTGTGCAGGACGGCAAGATTGCCGAGGTGAGCGAGGGCCTGCAGGCGCCAGCGGCCGAGGTGGTGGACGCCGAGGGCCTGCTGCTGAGCCCACCTTTTGTGGACCCGCACTTCCACATGGACGCCACGCTGAGCTACGGCATGCCGCGTGTCAACGAAAGCGGCACCTTGCTCGAAGGCATTGCGCTCTGGGGCGAACTCAAACCCCAGCTGACGCATGAGGCCCTGGTCGAACGCGCCTTGGCCTACTGTGACTGGGCGGTGGCGCGCGGCCTGCTGGCCATCCGCAGCCATGTGGACACCAGTGACCCCAGCCTGCTGCCGGTCGAAGCGATGCTCGATGTGCAAAAGCGCGTGGCGCCGTATATCGATCTGCAGCTGGTGGCTTTTCCGCAGGATGGCGTGCTGCGCACACCGGGCGGGCTGGACAACCTCAAGCGTGCGCTGGACCTGGGCGTCGATGTCGTCGGGGGCATTCCGCACTTTGAGCGCACGATGGCCGATGGCGCAGAGAGCGTGCGCATTCTCTGCGAACTGGCTGCCGATCGCGGCAAGCGGGTGGACATGCACTGTGACGAGTCGGATGACCCGATGTCGCGCCATGTGGAGACGCTGGCCTACCACACGCAGCGCCTGGGGCTGCATGGCCGCGTGACCGGTTCGCACCTGACCTCCATGCACAGCATGGACAACTACTACGTCAGCAAGCTGATGGCCCTGATGGCCGAGGCGCAGCTGGGCGTTGTCAGCAACCCCTTGATCAACATCACGATCCAGGGCCGCCACGACACCTACCCCAAGCGCCGGGGCATGACGCGCGTGCCCGAGCTGATGGCCGCTGGCATGACGGTGGCGTTTGGCCATGACTGCGTGATGGACCCCTGGTACAGCCTGGGATCGGGCGATGCACTGGAGGTGGCGAGCATGGGCCTGCATGTGGCGCAGATGACCAGCCGCGCAGGCATGCAGCAGTGCTTCGATGCCATCACGCTGAACCCGGCACGCCTGCTGGGCCTGCAAGGCTATGGCATTGAAAAGGGCGCACATGCCGACTTTGTGCTGCTGCATGCCAAGGACCCCGTCGAGGCCTTGCGCCTGAAGGCCACGCGCCTGGGCGTTTGGCGCCGAGGCCAGCGCATTGCCAGCACGCCCGCACCGGTGGCCCGCTTGAACCTGCCCGGGCGCCCAGCCAGCACCAGCTTGCTGAGCGCGCGTTAAGCACGGCCCTTCAGCGCTGCTGCAAGCGCTTGCGGATGGGCTCGAACTCCGGTGTCGCGCGGCGCTTCACCGGGTCGGGCTGGCCTTTTTCCATCGCATCCCAGTAGCGCCAGTGCACCTTGGCGTGGCCCAGTTCGTAGTCCATCGCGTCCCAGGCATCTTCGCGAAAGCTGTAGAAGGCCCAGTGGTAGCGCTTGTCTTCGGCATAAGACAGAACATCGTCCAGGTACTGGCTGCAGCTGTCGAGCATGCGCACACAGCCAAACTCGCCCATGACGATCTGCTCCGGCGCGATCGACAAGGAGCGCGCCCAGCCGTTGACGGTATCCAGGTACCGGGCCACGCGCTCCTTGTTCCAGGGCTGGGTCTTGCCGGCAAACGGCACCTCGCCCGGGTAGCGGTAGGGCTGCTTGCGCTTGAGGTTGGGGCCGCTGGTGGCCTGGTAGGGCTCGTACATGTGAAAGCTGTACAGTACCCGTTTGTCCTCTAGTGCTTTGGGCCAGTAGGCGAAGGCATCGGCTGCGCCATACCAGCCGGCATCGACCATGATGGGCGTGTCCGGGTCGACGGCACGCACCTGGGCAATGAGGTAGTTGTAGAAGGCGAGCAGATCGCGCGATCCACCTTTGGCCTTGGCATACCAGGCCTGCATTTCCGCTGGGCTGGCATGCTCGGGCAGGCCGCCTTCCTTCTCGGGCGCGGGTTCATTGACCAGGTTGTAGGCCGCTATGCCGGGCGTGTCCTTCAACGCGCGGGCGAGGTCTTGCCAAAACTGGCCGGCGGCCTTCCAGTGTGCCTTGTCCTGCCAGATACGGTCATCAAACTTGCCATCGTTGTTTTGTGACCAGCGGGACAACGGCAGCGACAGCGGTGCAATCACCACCTTCAAGCCCGCCGCATCGGCCTGGGCCACCGAGGCTTTCAAGGTGGCCAGATCCACGGCGGACAGGCGCCGGTAGTCGTCGGCATTGCCCATCAGGAAATCACGCTGCTCGGGCTTCCATTTGTCATACGACAGCCGTACCCAGCTGGCGCCATAGCCGCGCAGTGCTGCGTAGTAGCTGGCATCCGGCGGCAGGCGGTTGAAGCTGTTGCCACCCCGTTGGGTGTCGGTCCAGAAGGCCGCCAGATCGGCCGCTTGCACGGATGCGGTCAGCGCCATCGCGACGGCCAGGCTGGGTACAGAGATCTTGAACATCGAAGCAGGGCGCTGAAGGCCAGTGGCTGGAGATGCGGGCGATGCTATCACTGGTATTGCTTTGATTGATTTTTATTTGCAACCGGTTTGGGGGCCGTTACAGGGCGTTTTAAGAGGCGTGCCGTCCGGACCATCCTTTGCGCTTGCTCACACAATGCCTGGCCATCGCGTTGCGCTTCTGCTTTTTAAGGATGACCAGGCAGGTTGGGCACCGCTTCCTGGCCGCCACCCTCCGCCAGCAGCCACTGCCGCAGCTGCGCAAAAGCGGGAAACTGCATACGGTCGGGCCGGTAGCACAGGTAGTGGCCATGCTCGACGGCGGTGCTGCCGTCGAACGGCGTCACCAGCACACCCTCGGCCAGTTCGTCTTCGACGAGGATGAGCGGCACAAAGGCGATCCCCAACCCGCAGCGCGCCGCCTGGATCAAGGCCGAGTACTGCGCAAACCGTGGGCCGGTGATCAGCAACTGGTGGGTGATGCCATGGACTGCGGCCCACTGCGACCAGGCGCCCTGGGCTTCTTCATGGTGCAGCAAGGTATGGGCCAGCACATCGCTGGGGTTCTCGATCTTGTGCTTGCCCTGCATCAGCTCGCGGGAGGCGATCACCACGAACTCGCGCCCTGCGATGTATTCGTTCACCACGCCAGCGTAGTCAGCCGGGTTGTAGCGGATGGCGGCATCGACATAGGCCGGCAGGTTCTCCAGCGGCGCCAGATGGCGGCTGAAGCTGAGCGTGGCGCGGGGATGGGCCTGGCGGAAGCGGGGCAGGCGGGGAATGAGCCAGCGCGTGAAAAACGTCGGCACGCAGCTGAGGGTCAGCACATGGGTGTCCGCGCCGGCGCGGGCCTCGTAGGTGGCGGTTTCGAGGTTGCGCAGGCTGCCGGTGATCTTGAGCCAGTAGCTGCGGCCCACGGGCGTGAGCTCTACGCCGCGCCCCACTTTTTGCAGCAGGGCGGTGCCCAGAAAGCTTTCCAGCGAGGCAATCTGCTTGCTCACGGCACTGGTGGTCACGCACAGCGAGCAGGCCGCCAGGGTCAGGCTGGAATGGCGGGCCACGGCGTCGAGCGCAAGCAGTTCCTGGATGGTGGGGCAGTCCCGTTTCATAGTGTCAGTCAGCGGTTTTGTTGATGAAAAGTTGCGAGAACACTTTCCATTAATTCAATGATGAAGTGGCATTGTCACGCAGTTGCAATATCAATATAGAGGCCGATCGCTACACTAACATGTCTGAAAAGGAAAGTATTCGCTTTTACCGGGAGACAAGATGGTTCGTGGCATTGCCATTGTCTATGGCCTGTACCTGCTGCTGCCGATGGCATTGCTGGCGATCGGCAGCTTCGGGCAGAACTGGACCAACACACTGCTGCCTTCGGGTTTCACCGGGCAGTGGTACATGGAACTGTGGAGCGACCCGTCGTTCCGCAAAGGCTTCGTCTCCAGCCTGGTCGTCGCGCTGTCCACCTGCGCGATCAATGCGGTGCTGGCGCTGCCGCTGGCCTATTCGCTGCACCAGGGCGCAACGCGCGGGCGCGCCTTTGCGGCCCGCATCGTGAGCGCCATGCCCGTGGCAGTGCCCGCCATCACGCTCGGGTTCGGCTACATGATTGTCTTCAACACCGATACCTTGCCCTGGCTGGGCAGCACACCGCTGCTGGTTGCTGCGCATGTGATCGCAACCTTGCCCTATCTCACCAACACCTTGCTGACCGATCTGCGCCACCTCGGCATCGAGCGGCTGGAGCAGGCGGCCGCCACCTTGGGGGCGGGCGAGTGGCAGCGCTTCAGCGGCATCGTGCTGCCGAGCCTGCGCCAGAGCATGCTGTCCGGTCTGGTGATGGTGGCGGCGCTGTCGATCGGGGAGTTCAACCTCTCCAATCTGCTGGTCGGTTTCCAGAACCGCACCTATCCGGTGGTGCTGCTGCAGGCCTTCTATGGCGCAACCGGCTTTGCCTGCGCCGCCACGGTGATCCTGCTGCTGCTGGCCAGCCTGGCCGCACTGCTGTCTTCTTCTCTTATGCGTAAATCCCCATGAGCCTGACTTTCGAGAACGTCAGTTACCGCTACCCCGGCAGCCAGCAAGGGCTGCACGAGGTGTCCTTCGACATTGGCCAGGGCGAGCTGGTGGCGGTGATCGGCCCCAGCGGCTCGGGCAAGTCCACCTTGCTCAAGCTGGTAGCGGGGCTGGAGACCGGCTACCAGGGCCGCATCGCACTGGCTGGCCAGGACATGGCGGGCACGCCGGTGCACCAGCGCGGCATCGGCATGGTGTTCCAGAGCTATGCGCTGTTTCCGCATCTGTCGGTGCGGGACAACGTGGCCTACGGGCTGGCGCTGCGCAAGATGCCAGCCGCACAGCGCCATGCCCGGGCGGCAGAGCTCTTGGAGGTGGTGGGCCTCTCCGATTTTGCGCAGCGCGGAGTGCAGCAGCTCTCCGGCGGGCAGCAGCAGCGGGTAGCGCTGGCGCGTGCGCTGGCCATCGATCCGCGTGCGCTGCTGCTGGATGAGCCGCTGTCTGCGCTGGATGCCAGCGTGCGGGGCCATCTGCGCGACCAGATCCGTGCGCTGCAGCAGCAGTTTGGCGCCACCACCTTGTTGGTCACCCACGACCAGGAAGAGGCGCTGGCCATGGCCGACCGGGTCGCGGTGCTCAAGGAAGGGCGGCTGCTGCAGATCGCCTCGCCCAAGGACATTTACGACATGCCAAACTGCCGCGCCGTGGCGGAGTTTGTGGGGCTATCGACCATTTTGGAAGGGCGGGTGGCCTCCAGCGGCCGCGTGGACTTTGGCTTTGCCGAGCTGTCCGTGCCCACCGGCACCCATCGCCCCGGGCACAAGGTGCCTGCGCTGATCCGCCCCGAGCATATCGAGCCAGACCCGCAGCCCGGGCAGACCAATACCTTGCAGGGGCGTCCGAGCGCCTGCCGCTATCTGGGTTCGCTCACGCGCTATGACTTTGCGGTCGAGGGCGCGCCGCGCGCCTTCCTGGCCGAAGGCCGGCAGCCGGCACGCCAGGCCATTGCCATCGCACCCGAGCACATTCGCCTGCTGGATGCCTGAGCACCGCAGATCCGTTCAACACCACACCGACTCCGTAATTTCAACGAAGGAACACCGCTATGCAACGCCGACATCTCATCCAAGCCGCTGCTGCCTTGCCTCTGGCAGCCCTGGTCCAGCGCACATCGTGGGCGCAGGAGGGGGCCGAGCTCTATGCCGGAGAAAAAGAGCTCTACGACCTGGCCAAAAAAGAAGGTTTTTGCGTGTCCTTCGACACAGGTCCGGAATGGGCCAACTGGAAGGCCTTGTTTGCCGAGTTCAAGAAGCGCTACCCCGATGTCGAGCTGAGCTACAACGATCTGGGCTCGGCCGCCACGGTGGTCGCGCTGGAGAAGATGCGCCGCCGCCCCCAGGCAGACACGGCCTACTACTTCGCGGCCTCGGCCGTGGATGCCGCGAAAAAGGACGTGGTGGCACCGTTCAAGCCCATCCACTTCGACAAGTTGCCCGAGGTTTTCCGCGAGCCGGAAGGGCGCTGGTTCACCATCCATACCCTGAACATCGCCTTCCTGGTGAACAAGAAGCTGGTCAAGAATGTGCCCACGGGCTGGGCCGACCTGCTCAAGCCCGAGTACAAGAACAGCGTGACCTATCTGGACCCCCGCAGTGCCGGCGTGGGCCAGGTGCTGACCTTGGCCGCAGCCTATGGCAATGGCGGCAGCGTGGAAAACGTCAAGCCCGGCACGGATTACCTGGGCAAGCTGCATGCTGCCGGCAATGTGCAGCGCGTGGAGGGCACGACCCCCTATGCCAAGTTCATCAAGGGCGAAATCCCGATCTGGATCGGCTACGAGAACGATGGCCTCAAGGCCAAGCATAACGATGGCATGGGCGACGCCTGCGAGGTCGTCATCCCCAAGGAAGCCAGCGTGGCCGCACCGTATGCCATCAGCCTGGTGAAGGGCGGCCCGAACCCGAATGCCGGCAAGCTGTGGCTGAACTTCATCATGAGCGACGCCGGCCAGCAGCTGTTCGCCAAGGGCTTTGTGCGGCCTGCAGTGCCTGGTGTCAAGCTGCCCGACGATGTGGCCAGCAAGCTGCCGGCGGCAGCGCAGATCCGTCCGCTCGATGTCATCAAGGCCTCGGCCAAGAAGGCCGAGATCGACCAGCTCTGGGCGCAGGCCACGCTGGGTCGCTCATGAGCGGTTGGATACGCCGTTTCGGCGCCTGGCCGGCCTGGTGCTTCATGGCGCTGTTCTTCGTGCTGCCCCTGGCATCCTTGGTGCCCGAGGCCATGACGGACGGAGGCAGCGCCTTTGCCCGCTTGTGGAGCAATCCACTGCTGGGCCGGGCGGTGTTGAACACCCTGGTGCTGGGCCTGACCGCCGGTGCCGTCTCCGGCCTGGTGGGCACGGTGATCGCCATTGAGCTGGGGCGCCAGCCGCTGCAGCGCCGGCGCTGGATGATGACCTTGCTCGGGCTGCCGCTGGCCTTCTCGGGCCTGGTGATCGCCTATGGCTTCATCCTGGCCTTTGGGCGCTCGGGCTTTGTCACGCAGCTGCTGGTGGCGCTGGGCCTGGATGGCGCTGCCGTCGGCAGCTGGATCTATGGCACGGTGGGGCTGGGCTGCGCCTATGCCTACTACCTGGTGCCCCGCGTGGCGCTGTCGCTCTACCCGGTTTTTGCCAACCTTGACCTGCGGCCCATGCTGGCGGCGCGCACCTTGGGAGCCACGCGCTGGCGCGCATTCCGCGACACGGTGGTGGCCGAGGTGGCGCCATCGGTGGTGTCCAACGCCTGCCTGGTGGCCGCCATTGCGATGGGCACCTACGGCACGGCGCTCGCGCTGGTGGGGACGCAGCTGAACATTCTTCCGCTGATGCTGTTTGCACAGGTCAGCGATGGCGGATCGGACCTGAGCGTCGCATCCGCCTTGTCATTGCTTTTGATGGCGCTGTGCGTCATCGTCATGGGATTGGGAGACGCGATTGCACGCCAACGTGAACAACATGCCGCAGGATCGCATTGATGCGCTCGGCTTGCCGCCCGGGCTGACCGAGGCGCTGCGGCGGCTGGCCCTGCACCAAGCCAGCCCGGCGCGCCACCGCCGGCCGGTGGGCGTCATCGGCCCGGGTGATGCCGATGGCCAGGTCTACGCCGATGCGCGGCTGATTGCCCGCGCGCTGGCTGCCGCCGGCATGGCGATTGTGTGCGGGGGGCGCGGCGGGGTGATGGCTGCGGCCTCACAGGGCGCCACCGAAGTGGGCGGCGTCGCCATCGGCATCCTGCCCGAGGAGGATGAGCGCCATGCGAATCCCTATCTCAGCGTGGCCTTGCCCACGGGCATCGGTGAAATGCGCAATGCGTTGATCGCCCGCAGCGCCCTCTGCCTGGTGGCCGTGGGCTACAACATGGGCACGCTTTCCGAGATGGCGCTGGGCCTGAAGTGGGAGCGCCCGGTCTTCGTGCTGCACGGCGAGCTGTCCTTGCCCGGCGCAGTCGAGGTGGCGGATGTACACCAGATGCTGGGCTGCATCGTGGACTGCCTTTTGGGCGATGCCGCGTCTGCGTGAATGGCGGCAATGCGCTCGTGAGGCCGCCTACACCTCCCGGTGCAGAAATTGCTTTCTGTAGCTCGCGGGAGAAATCGAAAACATCCGCGTGAACTGCAGGCGAAATGACACCGTGGAGCCAAAGCCTGCCGTCTCCGCCACCTGGTCGATGGAGCCGTCACCGCGCTCGAGCAGGCGCTGGGCGACGGCCAGTCGTTGGTGCAGCAGCCATTGCACGACGGTAGCGCCGGTCTTGCGCTTGAAGTGGCGGCTGAAGTTGCGGGCGCTCATATGGGCCTTCTGGGCCAGCTGTTCCACATTGATGGGCTCGTTGAGATGGGCCATGGCCCAGTCAAGCGCGGCGGAGACGGCATCCGGGCGCTCGGTTTCGGACAGCGGCATCTCGATGTACTGGGACTGGTTGCCGTGGCGGTGGGGCGCAACGACCAGGCGGCGCGCCACCCGGTTGGCGATTTCTGCGCCATGGTCCAGGCGGATCAGGTGCAGGCAGCAGTCAATGGCGGCGGCCGTGCCGGCCGACGTGGTGATATTGCCGTCGTCGGTGTAGAGCGCATGGCGGTCGAGCTTGACGTCGGGATGGTCCTTGGCGAAATCATCGGCCCAAGCCCAGTGCGTCGAAGCCGAGCGGCCCTGCAGCAGACCGGCCTGGGCCAGCACAAAGGTGCCCAGGCACAGGCCCACGACCCGCGCGCCACGCGCATGGGCCTGCTGCAGCGCGGCCAGCATCGCGGCCGAGGGCTGCGCCTCCGGTGAACTCCAGGACGGAATGATGACGGTATCGGCCTGCTCCAGAGCGGCCAGGTCGTGCTCGACCTGAATCGCGAATCCGGACAGGGTGGACACAGCACCGGTGCGCTCCGCGCAGACCCGCAACTCGTAGCGCGGGGCACCCAGGCGCAGCAAATCGTCGCCGAACACGATGCAGGGGACGGACAAATGGAAGGGGCTGATGCCGTCGTAGGCAATCACAGCAATCGTGTGCATGGCATGGAAAGGGTGGATTTGGCCGGATCTTATCGCATCTTGTCTATTTGGCTACTTTTGCATTTTCTGCAGATCAACAGAATAGAGCCATCGATTCAGACAAACTTGAAGGCATTACTAGTCAGGATCGAAGAGCTTATTCAATCGTTTAATACTAGGAGTTAATGATGAAGTTTTCCATCGCTGCTGCCGTGTTGGCCACCTCTTCGCTGATCGCCTGCGCCGCAGGTGCTGCTGACGGCCTGGTCTCCGTTCCTGTATCGCAGCTCAAGTGGACGGAGCTGGCGGGCTCGGGCGGCATCAAGTATGCCAATCTGCGCGGTGACCTGACGGGTAAGGAAGCCTACGAAGCCTTTGTGCTGTTTCCTGCAGGCCGCGACAATCCCACTCACCACCATACCAAGTCGCTGCCCACCGTGGTCGTGCAAGGCACCTTCTATGCGGTGATCGATGGCAAGCGTACCGAATACCCCGCCGGCTCTTTCTATGATCTGCCTGCCGGTTTGATCCATGAAAGCGGCTGCGTGGCCGGTATGGACTGCCTGCTGTTTCAATACCAGAGCGGTGGTTTTGATTTAGTCGCTAAATAATATATTTATGCAAGCGAATGGATTTACTGCGCAAGCAGTAAGTTCCTCGCGCAGGGATATAAAAAAAAATGGCAGCCTCGGCTGCCATTTTTTATGTCCGGGACGGAGCCGCGGCGTGCACTTTACAGGGGCACATCAGTCTGCGGTAGGGGGCACGTAGCCGGCTGCCGCATCGGCGCCTTCGCCGAAGAAATGGTTTTCCATCTGGCGGGCCAGGTACTGGCGGGCGCGCTGGTCGGCCAGATTCAGGCGGTTTTCATTGACCAGCATCGTCTGGTGCTTGAGCCACCCAGCCCAGGCTTCCTTGCTGACGTTTTCCCACAGGCGCTTGCCCAGCTCACCAGGGTAGGGGGGAAAGTCGAGGCCCTCGGCTTCTTTGTGCAGTTTGACGCAGTTGACCATACGTGCCATGGGAGATGCTTCCTTCGTTGGGTTGACGCTGATGCACTGGCGGTGCTCGCCCGATGCTGCCGCAGTCTGCCGGCCATCGCCAGACACTGCCTGCTTTGCCCGCACTTCCACCAGGGTGGGGGTGCGGGCGAGCCTCCTGCTTGCCAGCCCGTCACCGGGCCCGGCCACTGCGATTTCGCGTCTTGTTAATAAGTTTCAGTTATAAAAAACTGAATTAATAGTAGTTTGAGTTTTTATGGCGGCGTTTCAGAATGTGTTCAGGCCTCAAGCCCTACGACTTTTGCCATTCTGAAAGTGTTCCATGCAACAACGCCGCCACTTTATCAAGTTTCCGATAGCCGCAGCCGCAGTCGCGTCTCTGATGGCGCTTGCGCCTGCCGTTTTCAGCAGCGCGGCCCACGCCCAGGCGCCAGCCCCGGTGACCTTGCTCAATGTCTCTTACGACCCGACCCGTGAGCTGTACAACCAGTTCAACCAGGCTTTTGCCAAGCACTGGAAGGAGACGACCGGCCAGACCGTGACCATCAAGCAGTCGCATGGCGGCTCCGGCAAGCAAGGGCGCGCGATCATTGACGGCATCGAGGCCGACGTGGCAACGCTGGCGTTGGCGGGGGACATCGACGCACTGCACAAATATGGCCAGCTGGTGCCCGCCGATTGGCAAAAGCGCTTGCCGCTGAACAGCGCGCCTTACACCTCGACCATTGTGTTCCTGGTCAAAAAAGGCAATCCCAAGGGCATCAAGGACTGGGGCGATCTGATCAAGCCGGACGTGAAGGTGATTACGCCCAACCCCAAGACCAGTGGCGGCGCGCGCTGGAACTACCTGGCTGCCTGGGAGTTTGGCAAGCGCAACTATGGCGGTGAAGCAGGTGCGAAGGACTACATCACCAAGCTGTTCAAGAATGTGCCGATTCTCGACACCGGCGCGCGCGGCTCGACGGTGACCTTTGTGCAGCGGGGCCAGGGCGATGTGCTGCTGGCCTGGGAAAACGAAGCCTACCTGGCACTGAAGGAATTCGGGCCCGAGAAGTTCGAGATCGTGACGCCTTCGCTGTCGATCCTGGCCGAGCCCACGGTGACTGTCGTGGACAAGGTGGTCGACAAGCGTGGCACCCGCAAGATTGCCGAGGCCTACCTGCAGTACCTGTACTCCGACGAAGGCCAGGACATTGCCGGCCGCAATTTCTACCGCCCCACTGCCGAAGCGGCCAAGGCCAAATACGCCAGCCAGTTCGCCAACCTGAAGCTTTTCACCATCGATGACGCTTTCGGTGGCTGGACCAAGGCAGATGCTGCGCACTTTGCCGACGGCGGCAGCTTTGACCAGATCTACACCAAGAAATAAGCAAGGACGCTCAACAATCCGCCAGGTCATTACCTGGCGGTTGGTCCATAAAGGTGAATGTTATGAATTTTCAGCAACTGCGGGCCGTGCGTGAGGCCGCCCGCAATGGCTACAACCTGACCGAGGTGGCGCATGTGCTCTACACCTCGCAACCGGGTGTCAGCCGCCAGATCCGCGAATTGGAAGACGAACTGGGCGTGGATATCTTCATCCGAGCCGGCAAGCGTCTGACCGGGCTGACCCCGCCGGGCGAGGCCATCTTGCCGATCGTGGACCGTTTGCTGCTGGAGTCCGAAAACCTGCGCCGCGCCGGTGCCGATTTCCATGCGAGCCGCAGCGGTCAGCTGAGCATTGCCGCCACCCACTCGCAGGCCCGCTATGCGCTGCCGCTGGTGGTGCGCGATTTTCGTGAGCAGTTTCCGGATGTGGCCCTGCACCTGCACCAGGGCTCGCCGCGCCAGGTGGCCGAAATGCTGCTGAGCGGTGCGGCCGATATCGGCGTGGCCACCGAGGCCTTGACCGGCTATGCCAGCCTGGCCACCTTGCCGGGCTACCGCTGGACGCACTCGGTTGTCGTGCCGCCCGGCCACCCCTTGCTGGCCCAGCAGGAGTCCGGCCGGCCGCTGACCCTGCAGTCGCTGGTGCGTTTTCCGATCATCACCTATGAGCAGGGCTATACCGGCCGCTCGCATATCGATGAATCCTTTGCCGCCGCCGAGGTCACACCCAATGTGGTGCTGACCGCGATGGATGCGGACGTGATCAAGACCTATGTCGAGCTCGGCATGGGCATCGGCATCGTGGCCTCGATCGCGTTTGACGAGGAGCGCGACCGCAACCTGCGGGCCATCGATGCCGGTCATCTGTTCAAGGTCAACACCACCCGCATCGCACTGCGCAAGGGCGTGTGGTTGCGCGCCTACGCGTTGCAGTTCATCGAAAGCTTTGTGCCAACCTTGAAGCGCGAAGTGGTGTTGCAGGCCGTCTCTGCCACGGCGCCCGACGAGCCGGCAGCCGCTGCTACAGCGCAGAAAGCCGCTTGAGCGGCTGGCACTGACACTGCGACTGGATCGAGGCAGACAAGAATGGAAACAAAGTTTTCCATATGCGCAGGCTATGATGCACGTTTTCAACGTGAGGAGATAGCGAATGCGCACAACTTTGATGCTCACCGGTCTGGTGGCCGCCATGGCCCTGGCCGGCTGCAAGACCATGGACGCGGGCAACCTGAGCGGGCTGATGGACTCCGGCTCCACCGCAATGAAGGCCATGACATTGACCGATGGCGATGTCGTGGCCTTGTCCAATGAATCCTGCGCCGCACTGGACCAGCAAAACAAGCTTGCGCCTGCGAACAACAAATACAGCCTGCGTCTGGCCAAGGTCGTGGCCAAGATGCCGCAAGAGGTAGAAGGCAAGAAGGCCGACTACAAGGTCTACCTGACCAGCGATGTGAACGCCTGGGCGATGGCCAATGGCTGCATCCGCGTCTACAGCGGCCTGATGGACCTGATGAACGACGACGAACTGCGTGGCGTGATCGGCCATGAAATCGGCCACGTGGCCTTGGGCCACAGCAAGCGCCGCATGCAGACGGCCTATGCCACATCGGCCGCACGCCAGATTGCCGCCAACAGCGGCAATGCCACCTTGGCATCGCTGTCGAGCTCGCAAGCGGGCGAGCTGGGGGAGAAGTTCATCCATGCACAGTTCTCGCAGGCCAACGAGTCTGCTGCCGATAACTACTCCTTTGACCTGCTCACCAAGCAAAAGATGGAACGCAAAGGCCTTGTCACGGCCTTCCAGAAACTGGCCAAGCTGAGCGGCGGTGGCGGCGGATCTCTGATGGATTCGCACCCCCCATCGGAAGCCCGCGCCAAGGCGATGCAGGCACGACTGGACAGCGGCAAGTAAATCTCCGCAACGCAAAGGACTGGCAGGCTGCAAGGCAGCTGACCAGTCCTTTTTTGCGTCTGCGCATCGCAGAGGGGCCTGCCGCCGGTGCTTGTGTGACGCCGCTGCACAGCGCGGGCTGCTATGCTGGCAGCCCAACTCCAAGAGATGTTATGCAGTTACTGTTGTTGAGCAACTCCCGTGCCCCGGATGGCGGCTACCTGACTTTTTGCCGCGATGCGCTGGCAGCCCAGATGCAGGGCGTGCAAAAAGCATTGTTCGTGCCCTTTGCCGGTGTCACCCTGAGCTGGGATGATTACGCTGCGCAGGTGCAGGACGCCATGGCACACACCGGCGTTCAGTTGGTGGGCGCGCACAGGGATGACGCCCTGGGCCAGTTCCTGGCTGGGGATATTCAAGCCGTCATCGTCGGCGGTGGCAATACCTTCCAGCTGCTGGCCGAATGCCGCAAACGGGGCTGGCTGGTGCGCATCGGCGATGCGGTGCGCTCTGGCCGCATGTCGTACACCGGTTGGAGCGCTGGCGCCAATCTGGCGGGGCTGACGATCAACACCACCAATGACATGCCTATCGTCGACCCCCAAGGCTTTAGCGCGCTGGGCCTGGTGCCGTTCTGCATCAACCCCCATTACAACAACAGCCTGCCGCCCGGCCACCAGGGCGAAACGCGCGACCAGCGCCTGGCAGAGTTCCTGATCGCCAACCCGGACAAGCTGGTGGTGGCGTTGCCCGAGGGCAGCTGGCTGCGGGTGCAGGGCGGCCAGGCCCAGGTGGCGGGGCAGTTTGCAGCCAAGCGCTTTGCAGCGGGCAAGCCGGTCGAGGACCTGCCCGTAGGGACTGCGCTGAACGTCTAGTACTTAGACGCGCTCAAAGATGGCGGCAATACCCTGGCCGCCGCCGATGCACATGGTAACCAGCGCATAGCGGCCACCGGTGCGGTGCAGCTCATGGATGGCCTTGACGGTGATGATCGCGCCGGTCGCTCCAATCGGGTGGCCCAGCGAAATGCCCGAACCATTGGGGTTGACCTTGGCTGGGTCGGCGCCCAGGCCCTTGGTCACCGCGCAGGCCTGTGCCGCAAAGGCTTCATTGGCTTCGATGACATCGATCTGGTCGAGCTTGAGGCCGGTCTTGGCCAGCACGGCCTTGGACGCCGGCACCGGGCCAATGCCCATGATCTTGGGGTCGACACCCGCGTGGGCATAGCCCACCAGACGGGCCAGCGGCTTGGCGCCACGCGCGTTGGCGGCGGCCGCTTCCATCAGCACCACGGCGGCTGCGGCGTCATTGATGCCGGAGGCATTGGCGGCGGTGACGGTGCCGTCTTCCTTGATGAAGACGGGCTTCATCTTCTGAAAGTCTTCGATCTTGGCGCCGGCGCGGAAGTGCTCGTCCTTGTCAAAGCGGATGTCACCCTTCTTGCTTTTGAGGATGACCGGCACGATCTGGCCGGCAAAGCGGTTCTCTGCCCAGGCCTGCTCGGCGCGCTGGTGGCTGCTCAAGGCCAGCTGGTCCTGGTCATCGCGGCTGACGCCAAATTCCTTGGCCACGTTCTCGGCGGTCACGCCCATATGGATGTTGTGGAAGGGGTCGTGCAGCGCGCCGGTCATCATGTCGATCATCTTGAAATCGCCCATGCGTGCGCCCCAGCGGCTGGTGGTGCTGGCGTACGGTGCGCGGCTCATGTTTTCTGCTCCGGCACCGATCGCCACGTCATAGTCGCCCAGCAGAATGCCCTGGCTGGCCGTCACAATCGCCTGCAGGCCCGAGCCGCAGAGGCGGTTGACGTTCATCGCCGGCGTCTCCTGCGGGCAGCCGCCCTGGATGGCGGCCACGCGGCTCAGGTACATGTCCTTGGGTTCCGTATTGACCACGTGGCCGAAGACCACATGGCCCACATCCTTGCCTTCAATGCCGGCGCGGGCCAGCGACTCCTTGACGACCAGCGCGCCCAGCTCGGTCGATGGAACATCCTTGAGGCTGCCGCCAAAGGTGCCGATGGCAGTGCGCACGGCGCTGCAGACAAGTACTTCACGGGACATGGAAAGGTCTCCTGTTTAAATGGATAGAGGCATGCAAATGTTGCCTTGCAGCATTATTGCCACCCAGCCCGCCGCTGTGTCAACCAGAGAGGGCGAGCACGCACCTTGGTGACAGTTCACGACGGGCCGGAAGCGTCCAGTGCGCTCCGTCGTTCAAGGCTCGCGGACGTCGGCGATCACGTTCTGGCCAAAGTCGGCGCGGTCCAGCCAGCCCAGCACCTTGGCAGCGGCTTCTTCAGGGCTGCTGAGTTTGCCGCCTTCATGCAGGCCCTTGAAGTTGCCTACATCGGGGAAGGCGCCCGCATCGGCACTGCGCAGCTGCACCTGCATGTCGGTGTCGATCACGCCAGGCGCGAGCGAGACGATCTTGGCGCCATGGGGCTTGTGGGCCTCTTCCAGCGCCACGCAGCGCGCATAGGCATCCATGCCGGCCTTGGCGGTGCAGTAGGCAGCCTGCGATGCCATCGGGCGGCGGCCCAGGCCGGAGGACACATTCAGCACCTTCTTGGGCACGGTCCAGCTGCCGGTGGCGCCCAGGAACACGCCAGTCAGCGCCATCGGTGCCTCCAGCCCTACGCGCAGTGCATTGCGCAGATCGGGCGTGGCCAGGTCCGACAGCGGTGCGATCTGCGGAATCACGCCAGCGTTGTTGATCAGCGTGATGCTGGCCCAGTCGGCGGGCTGGAGGCGGCGCAGCCAGTCGCCCAGGCGCTGGGCTGCGGCATCGGTGTCGCCCAGGTCCTGCTCCCACTGGATGAGCTGGTCAGGCGTTGGAGCGGCAGCGGCCAGCGCGCTGGAGCTGCTGCGCGCGATGCTCAGCACGGTATGGCCCTTGGCCAGAAGTTGCCGGCCCATGGCCAGGCCCATGCCGCGCGATCCGCCGGTCAGGATGGTGAGGTGTTTGGTGGTCATAACCGGCTATCGTAACGGCAGTTGGGCCTGGGCGTTACGGCGTTTTTCCCGGATGCCTGCACAGGCGTGGCGGCTTGGTTAGGATCAGCAGCTTTGGAACGACAAAGACAAAGGAAGCACAGCATGAACCAATCCAAAGTAGCCATCGTGATCGCCGGTGGATCCGGCATGGGCGCAGCGGCAGCACGCCAGTTGCACCAGGCCGGCTATGCGCTGGGCATTTTGTCGTCTTCGGGCAAAGGCGAGGCGCTGGCCCAGGAGCTGGGCGGTGTGGGTGTGACCGGCTCCAACCAGAATGTGGCCGACATGCAAAAGCTGGTGGATGCGGTGATGGCGCGCTACGGCCGCATCGATGTGCTGGTCAACGGCGCCGGCCACGGCCCCAAGGGCGATCTGCTGTCGATCAGCGATGAGGACTGGATCAAGGGCCTGGAGGTGTACTTTCTGAACGTGGTGCGCGCCACGCGCCTGGTCGCCCCCATCATGCAAAAGCAGGGCGGCGGCGCGATCATCAATATCTCGTCGGCCTGGGCGTTCGAGCCGGCAGCGCTGTTCCCGACCTCGGCCATGGCGCGCTCCGGGCTGGCGGCCTTCACGAAGATCTTCTGCGATGAATATGGTCAGCACAATATCCGCATGAACAATGTGCTGCCTGGCTGGATCGACAGCCTGCCCAAGAAGGACGAGCGCCAGGCGGCCGTGCCGCTGCAGCGCTACGGCAAGGCCGATGAGATTGGCGCCACCGTGGCCTTTCTGGCCTCCGACGGTGCGGCCTACATCACCGGCCAGAACATCCGCGTCGATGGCGGCCTGATGCGCCACGTCTAAGACGGCCAGGCCGTTCCACCCCGGCCTTCAGAAATCTGCCGCCAGCCGGCAGTCCAGCCATTGGCCGGTCACCGGGTGGGCAAAGCCCAGCTGCTGCGCCTGCAACAGCAGGCGCGGTGCCATGGCCTGCACTGCGGCGCTGGCATACAGGCCGTCGCCCAGCATCGCATGGCCGATGGCCTGCATATGCAGGCGCAGCTGGTGTGTGCGGCCGGTCAGCGGCTCCAGCCAGAGGCGGGTGCAGCCGGCGGGAATGGTTGGGAGCGCGGCTGCCTCGTCTGCGGTCATCGCCCGCCACCAGGTCTGGCTGGGCTTGCCAATCTCCCAATCGACACGCTGCAAGGGGCGGCGCTCCCAGTCGGTGATCAGCGGCAGGTCCACCAGGCTCCAGGCGTGGCCATCCTGCGGCATCGCGGCATGCAGCGCATGGCCGGGTGCCAGAGGCTGTGCAGCAGGGCTGCCGCAGACGACGGCGGCATAGCGCTTGCGTACCGTGCGGGCCGCAAAGGCATCACCCAGCGCACGCTGCACGGCCAGGCTGCGCGCCATCACCACCAGGCCCGAAGTGGGCTGGTCCAGCCGGTGCACCACCAGCGCATCAGGCCACTGCCGCTGGGCACGTGCGCTCAGGCAGTCCTGCTTGTCTTCTCCGCGGCCAGGCACGCACAACAGGCCCGATGGCTTGTTCAGCACCAGCAGGTGCTCGTCGATGTAATCGGGAATCAGCATGGCAACAGCGCAAAAAGGCGGCGGAGAAATGCGCAGGATTTTACGTGCTGCAGCCTAGGTGACAGCGCGCCGTGCACGTGGCGAGCGGCTGCCTGTACTGTATGCCTCGTCATAAGCAGCAGGCATTTGCTCATGCAGCCCGCGCGCAGTGCGGGTTGCTACGATGCCCTTTGCCGCGCACAAGCGCTATAAAAACGGATGCATGCCGGTGGTGCCATGCGCAGCATCGCCTGCGTGCTGCCACTGGCCATATCACAAGGAGACCCAATGCTAGGCCTGATGCAAAAGCAGCAACTGCTGACCTCCAACCTGCTGAAGTTTGCGGAGCGTTACCACCGCGATACCGAAATCGTCTCCCGCCGTGTCGAAGGTGACATCCACCGCTACACCTATGCCGACTTTGCGCAGCGCTCGCGGCAGCTGGCCCAGACCCTGGATGGCATGGGCCTGGCCGCAGGCACACGCGTGGCGAGCCTGGCCTGGAATGGCTACCGCCATATGGAGCTGTACTACGGCGTGGGCGGCTCGGGCCGGGTCATCCATACCTTGAACCCCCGCCTGCATCCTGACCAGGTGGTCTGGATCGTCAACCATGCCGAGGACGAGGTGCTGTGCTTTGACAGCTGCTTCCTGCCGATCGTGCAGGCCATCCACGAACGCTGCCCCACGGTGCGCCAATGGGTGGCGCTGTGCGATGCCGACAAGTTACCCGCCGATGCCGGCATTCCGGGCCTGGTCGCCTACGAGGCCTGGATTGCCGGCGCCGATGGCGCCTACCAGTGGCCCGAGTTTGACGAAAACACCGCCTGCGGCATGTGCTACACCAGCGGCACCACCGGCAACCCCAAGGCCGTGCTGTACTCGCACCGCAGCACCGTATTGCACGCCTATGGCGCCTCGCTGCCCGATGTGATGGATATTTCCTCGCGCGATGTGGTGCTGCCCGTCGTGCCGATGTTCCACGTCAACGCCTGGGGCCTGCCGTTCTCCGGGCCGCTCAATGGCGCCAAGCTGGTGTTTCCCGGCCCGGCGCTGGATGGTCCCTCGGTGTACGCGCTGATGGAGGCGGAGAAGGTGACGTTTGCCGCCGGTGTGCCCACTGTCTGGCAGATGCTGCTGAGCCATGTGCAAAGCCAGGGCCTGCGCTTTGGCAGCCTGCAGCGCACCATCATTGGCGGTTCGGCCTGCCCGCCGGCGATGATCAAGACCTTCCAGGACGACTATGGCGTGACGGTCCTGCATGCCTGGGGAATGACCGAGCTCAGCCCGCTGGGAACCGTCTGCACCTTGAAGCACAAGCACCTGGCGCTGCCGGCCGACACCCAGGCGCAGCTGCTGGCCAAGCAAGGCCGGGTCATCTTTGGCGTGGACATGCGGATCGTGGGCGACGATGGCCAGGACCAGCCCTGGGACGGCAAGACCTATGGCGACCTGCTGGTGCGCGGCCCCTGGGTGGTGGCGGACTACTACCGCAGCGAGGGCGCGTCGCCGCTGGTGACCGATGCGCAGGGCCGCGACTGGTTCCCCACCGGTGATGTGGCCACCATCGATGCCGATGGCTTCATGCAGATCACCGACCGCAGCAAGGACGTGATCAAGTCCGGCGGTGAATGGATCAGCTCCATCGACATCGAGAACATTGCGATGGCCCACCCGGCCGTCGCCATGGCCGCCTGCGTGGGCATGCCCCACCCCAAGTGGGACGAGCGGCCAGTGGTGTTTGTCGCGCTCAAGAAGGATGCCGCCGTCAGCGAAGCAGACTTGCTGGCCTTCTACCAGGGAAAAATGGCCAAATGGCAGATTCCCGATGCGGTGGTGTTTGTCGATGCGATCCCGCTGGGCGCCACCGGCAAGATGCTCAAGACCCGGCTGCGCGAGCAGTTCAAGGACTATGCGCTGCCGGCCTGAGAGCCTCCATTTGATCCATTTCTTCAGGCATACCAGGAGGCCTTTGCATGACCCGCAAGATTGGGCAATTATTTGATTTGACCGGCAAGACGGCACTGATCACCGGCGGCTCGCGCGGCCTGGGGCTGCAGCTGGCCCATGCGCTGGGCGAGGCCGGCGCCAAGGTGGTGCTGAGCAGCCGTAAGGCCCACGAGCTGGAGGCGGCCGTGGCCGAACTCGGTGGCGCCGGTATCGATGCGCGCTGGGTGGCGGCCGACTGTGCGGTGGACAGCGAGATCGAGCGCCTGGCGCAAGAGGTGCTGGAGCGCGTCGGTGATGTGGACATTCTGGTCAACAACGCCGGTGCCAGCTGGGGCGCGCCGGCCGAAGACCATCCTGCTGCCGCCTGGGACAAGGTGATGAACCTGAATGTGCGCGGCTATTTTCTGCTGTCGCAGCAGCTGGCCAAGCGCAGCATGATCCCGCGCCGCCAGGGCGCCATCATCAACCTGGCCTCGATTGCCGGGCTGGGCGGCAACCCGGCAGCGATGAAGACCATTGCCTACAACACCAGCAAGGGCGCCGTGATCAACTTCACCCGGGCGCTGGCGGCCGAATGGGGGCACTACGGCATCCGCGTCAATGCGCTGGCGCCGGGCTTTTTCCGCACCAAGATGGCCACTGGCCTGATCGACCAGATCGGCGAGGATGCGATGACCGCCGGCGTGCCGCTGGGGCGCCTGGGCGGGGATGATGATTTGAAGGGTGCTGCCGTGCTGCTGGCCAGCGATGCCGGCAAGCACATCACCGGCCAGTGCCTGGCTGTCGATGGCGGGGTCAGCATCGTCACTGCAGGCTGACGGCGCATGAGGGGGCTGCCTGCTCCAGGCAACCCCGCTGCGGTGCATCAGCTGTGGTCCGTCTGCGCCAGGTAGAACCACTCGCGGTTCACGGCGGCATCGGCCTGCGGGAAGATCACGCAGCCATCGAACGGCGCCAGAATCTGGCTGCCATCGGCGCGCGTGGCCAGCAGGTCGCCCTTGCGGAAAGGGTCAAAGTTCTGCCAGTCCTGTTGCATGCGGTCGTCGGCGCTTTCGCGCATGAACACCTGCCGCATATGGTGGGTGGTGTACTGGGCAACGGGCTCAACGGTCACATCGGCCATCTCCAGCAGGTTCAGCACGCCAGCGATGCAGCGGTCGGCGACCTCGATGGCCTGCGGCTCTTCGTGCGAGCCCGATTCCACGGTGATCGCATAGCCGCCCCGGCTGCGCATGAACTCATTGGTGCCGATGCCATGCTCTGGGCGAAGCGCGCCGCCGCTCGCCTTCACGGCTTGCTCATAGACCTCCAGCCAGCCTTGCACGATGACCGGCAGGCCCACGGCCTTGGCAAAGGCTTCTTCTTCCTGCTGGCGGGCAAAGGGCTCGAGGCTGCCCGTGTTGTTGAGCGGCCCGGTCATCGCAAAGGGCTGGCCGTCGCCGCTGTACGAGTGCAGGTCGAGCAGTGCGTCATGGCTCTCGAGCAACGGAGCCAGCGCATTGACCATGTGGTCTTCAAAGTTCTGCGGCTCGGCCTGCGGCACAAAGTTGCGGTTCAGGTTGCGGTCGCCTTCGCGCTCGTTCTTGATGAAGGCCTTGGGATTGGCGACGGGCACCATCGTCAGCCGCCCGCGCTTGAGGCGCACCTGGCCCGATTCAAAGCGCTCGATCCAGCGGTGGATCGCATGCGTGCCGCTTTGCTCATTGCCATGCACGGCGCCAAAGATCAGCAGGGAAGGGCCGGGCACAGCCGATGCCCAGCCGTAGCTGCGCAACGCGGCAGGCTGATCGGCAGAGGGGCTGTGGTCCAGTTGGGGGATGTGGAAGCGAGAGACAGTCATTGCAGTTTTCCGGTGTGATGGCATGCCAGCCCGGGCCACTGCATCACAAGCCTTGCATCCCGCCGGGGACTGTCGCACCAGAGCAGGGCGCAAGGTTTATACCCACAACCGTGGGGCAGGGGGCGGCGTGTGCCATTGGCACCTGCTCGCAGGTGCCAGCAGCCATCCTACCGCATCGGGGGCTGCAGGCGGCCGGTTCTGCTATCAATTTTGATAAACATGGCAACTGTTACCTCGTCAGCCCGGTGCCCCAGGCAGCAAAAAAGAGAAAGGCTGCCGAAGCAGCCTCTGCACGTGGCGTGGGCCACTCGGCCCCCCCCCGCTTATGCGGCGCGGGTGAACACCAGATCCCAGACACCATGGCCCAGACGCAGTCCGCGGTTCTCGAACTTGGTCAGCGGGCGGTATTCCGGCTGCGGCGCGTAGCCGTCGGCGGTGTTCTTCAGGTCGGGGTTGGCCGACAGCACCTCGAGCATCTGCTCGGCATAGGGCTGCCAGTCGGTCGCGCAGTGGATATAGCCACCGGGCTTCAAGTGGGCCACCAGCTGGGCCACAAAGGGCGACTGGATCAGGCGGCGCTTGTTGTGCTTTTTCTTGTGCCAGGGATCGGGGAAGAACACATGGATGCCGTCCAGCGAGCCTGGCTGCAGCATGTTCTCCAGCACTTCCACCGCGTCGTGCTGGAAGATGCGGATATTGGTGATGTCCTGCTCGCCAATGCGCTTGAGCAGCGCGCCCACACCCGGCTCATGCACTTCGCAGCACAGGAAATTGTCTTCCGGGCGAACGCGGGCAATGTGCGCCGTGGCCTCGCCCATGCCAAAGCCGATTTCCAGAATCACCTTGGCCTGGCGGCCAAAGGCGGCTTCGGCGTTGAAAGCCTCACCGGTGTAGGGCAGCACATAGCGGGTGCCCAAGGTCTCAAAGGCCTTGGCCTGGCCGGTCGTGGTGCGGCCCGCACGGCGCACATAGGAGCGGATGGTCTTGGGATGGGCGATATCCGCAGGCGCATGGCCGGGGGCACTGCTGGCATCGCGTGCGTTGGTAATGATGGGCTCGGGCACGGGGCCGGCAGCAGGCGTCGAAGAAGATTGCATGGTCATGGAGGTGCCGCTTAGCACAAGCGGCAGGGTGGCGCTTGCCCGGCAAGGGGCGCTCGGCCGCGTCAAAAAAGGGGCTATTGTAGATTTTTCCAGTCTGCAATGGCAAAACGGTGGGCAATCGGTGTGCGTGCAGCTGGCCTGGTGACTGCCATCTTGCTGCCTATAATGCCTTTTTCACAAAGTGAAGTCTGTCGTGATTGCAGGTCTGTATGCGACAGGAAACTCGGGTGGCGGCTCGCGGCTCGCGCCAGGCGGCGTGGCTCGCCCCATGGGTTCCGGTATGGGCCTGCCAGTTGCGCCAGCATCCGGAGCAGCATGGACATTCTTTCGTCGTTGGAGCCGATTGTGCGCGAGCTTATCGCGCCGGCGGCCGCGCATACCGATAGCCAGGCGGTCTACCCGCGCCAGGCGCTGCAGGCCTTGGGCAGCCAGGGGCTGCTGGGCCTGATAAGCGCCGCTGATGTGGGCGGCATGGGCGCAGGCCTGCCCGAAGCGGTACAGGTGGTGGAGCGCATTGCCCAGGACTGCCCCTGCACGGCCATGGTGCTGACCATGCACTACTGCGGCGTGGCGCTGATCGAGCCCTTTGCTGCCGAAGACACCCGGCGCGCCATTGCGCAGGGCCGCCACATCACCACGCTGGCGGTGTCGGAGACCGGCTCGCGCAGCCATATCTGGGCGCCAACGGGTACTGCCGCAGCGCAGGGCCCGAGCGCGGTGCTGCTCAATGCCCACAAAAGCATGATCACCTCGGCCGGGGAGGCCGATTCCTATGTCTGGATCTCGCGGGCGAGCACCGGTGAGGGCAATACGCTGTGGCTGGTGGACAGCCGCCTGCCCGGGCTGCAGATTCCCGCGCGCTTTGATGGCATGGGGCTGCGCGGCAATGCCTCGTCTCCGATCATCGCCCAGGATGTGGCCGTGCCGCTGTCCTGCCGTTTGGGCGAGGATGGCCGGGGCGAAGACGTCAAGGCCCGCTACCTGATGCCGTATTTTCCGACCTTGATCGCAACCACGTCGGTTGGCCTGATGCAAGGCGTGCTGCGCCGCGCGCTGCAGCATGTGGCCCACACCCGCTTTGCCGAAAACGGCAGCGGCCTGGCCGACCTGCCCACCATCCGCGCCTACCTGGCCAAGGCCCAGCTCAAGGCCGACCAGGCCCGCCTGCTGCGCGATGACGCCGTGCAGGCGGTGCTGGCCGGGCGCCCCGATGCCAAGACCCGGCTGCTGCAATGCAAGGCCGCTGCGGCCGAGGCGGCGCTGGAAGTGAGCGATACCGCCATGCGTGTCTGCGGTGGCGCCGCCTTCCGCAAGGACCTGGGCATTGAGCGGCTGTTCCGCGATGCCCGCGCTGCCTCGGTGATGGCGCCCACCACCGATGTGATCTATGACTTGCTGGGCAAGGCGCTGTGCGAGGCCGCCGCCTGAGCCCTTTGTGTTCCACCTACCTGAGAAGGCATCCATGACAGCTTCCTACACCACCCTCCGACTCGGCGCTGTGGCCTATGCGCCCAAGGTCATCACGATCTGGGAGGGCTTCAAGGCCCACTTCATCGAGCAGGGCCTGTACTTTGACTATGTGCTGTATTCCAACTACGAGTCGCTGACCGAGGCACTGATTGACGGCCGTGTGCAGCTGGCCTGGAACTCGCCGCTGGCCTTTGTGCGTGCCGAGCTGATGGCCCGGGCCGCCGGCCAGCAGGTGCGGTCCATCGCAATGCGCGACACCGACATGGATGTGCAGTCGCTGCTGGTGGTGCGCGCAGACAGCCCGGCCCAGACCCTGGCTGACCTGCGCGGCCAGACCCTGGGCTTTGGCGCGATAGATTCGCCCCAGGCCACCTTGATTCCACTGGACCACCTGCGCCAACAGGGCATGCTGGCCGGCCGGGATTTTCAGGCGCGCCGTTTTGATGTGCTGGGCGGCAAGCATGGTGACCATATCGGTGGCGAGCGCCTGGCGGCCAAAGCCATGGTGGCGGGAGACATTGCGGCGTCGTGGATGGTGGCCAAGAACTACCTGGCCTTTGCCGCCGAAGGCACCTTGCCCGCAGGCGCCACGCGCGTGCTCGACACCTCGCAGCCTTTTGACCACTGCAATATGACGGCGGGCCCCAGCATCAGCGCCGCCGATGCGGCGCGCTTTACCGAGATCCTGCTGGCCATGTCCTGGGACGACCCGCTGATCCGCCCGTTGCTGGAGTTGGAAGGCCTCAAGGTCTGGCACCCTGGCCGTGCTTCGGGCTATGCGCCGTTGTCCCGTGCGGTGCGCGATGAGCGCTTCTATGATGACGCGGGCCGCATTCTGGCGGCGGACTACCGGTATTGACGCCCATGGAAAAACCGTCCGCACCGTCCTGTGGCGCTGGCAGCGAACGCCAGGCCGACCCCGCCAGCCTGCCGATTGTGGATTTGGGCCGGCTGGGCTTTGATGCCGGTGCGCACCTGCTGGTCAAGCACGGCCTGGCCGCCGTCGCAGTGGGCGAGTCCATCCGGGTCAGCGGCCAGGCGCCGGGCTGGCAGGCGCAGTTGGCGGCCTGGTGCCAGGCCCAGGGCCATGCGCTGCAAACGCCGCCGGGCTGGCTGCGGCAGCCGGCCTTGCTGGTGCTGCGCGGCAACGCGCAAGCCGGCCGGTGGCGCCATGCTGCGGTGGCAGGCCACAGCGATGCCAGCCAACCCGGTGCGGTCGCCGCACAGGCCAACCCGGCCTGGGGCTTGGCGGCGCGCGGCGCAGCGGTGGAGGCCGGGGCGCCGGCCTTTGCCTTTCGCCTGCAGGAGAAGGCCGAGTTCTGGACCGACCAGGCCGGGGACCTGTATGCCCAGGCCGTGGCTGCACAGTGGAATGCCGACACCGATATCGACTGGGCGCATGCGCCCGAGCCCCCGGCAGTGATCGAGGACGCCATCGTGCAGGTGATGACCTATATGGTCGAGAACGAGAATGCGGCGCTGATCGTGCCGGCGCGCTTCTTGGGCGAGCTGCATCCGCATTACCGCGAGTTGCAGGCGGCGCTGGCGATCCAGGTGGCCGATGAGGCCCGCCATATCGATGTGTTCACCCGCCGCATTCGCCGCCATGGGCGGGAACCGGCGCTCTCCACCGCAGGCGGCCAGGCATCGCTGCAAAGCTTGCTGGCGGAAAAGGATTTTTCGGTTGCGGGCTTTTTGCTGTCGGTGCTGGGCGAGGGCAGCTTTGTCAATCTGCTGCAGTTCTTGCAGACCTATGCGCCCGATCCGCTGACCCGCCAGATCTGCCGCCTGGCCGCCCGCGATGAGGCGCGCCATGTGGCGCTGGGCATGTCGCACCTGCTGCACCGCTTGAAGCTCGAGCCGGATTTTCGCCACCGGCTGGCCCAGGCGGTGGAAGCACGCCATGATGCCCTGGCCGGGACATCGGGCTTGAACGAAGAGGTGTTTGATGCGCTGATCCTGGTGGGCGCCGGGACCTTGTCCGCCGATGCGCTGGCGCTGGGCAGCCAGCGCGTGCAGCAGCTGATGCAGGACATGGCCGATGGCCGCTACACCAAGCTGGTGCGGCTGGGCTTTGAGCGCGGCCATGCGCAGGAGCTGGCCTCCTTGCACACGCGCAATTTCATGTAGGGGCCAGGTGGCGGCGCGCCCATTGCGCCGTCCAGCCGGCCAGCGCATCGGGGATGCTGCTGGCCTGGCCCGCCTCCAATCCCAGGTGCTGGGCCGACTGGCGCAGCACGGCGATGCGCTGCTCGGCGCTGTCCACCACGACGGCTGGCGCGCCGTATTGTTTGGAGAGTTTTTCACCATCGGCCTGCAGCACCAACGGCGTGTGCATATAGCGCGGCGCAGGCAGGCCCAGCGCGCGCTGCAGCAGCAACTGGCGCGGCGTGTTGTCAGCCAGGTCGGCGCCGCGCACCACATCGCTGATGCCTTGCGCGGCGTCATCGACCACCACGGCCAGCTGGTAGGCCCAGAGGCCATCGGCGCGCTGCACCAGAAAATCGCCGACGCTGGCAGCCACATCCTGCTGCAGCGGGCCCAGCCAGCGGTCTTGCCACAGCAGCTGCTGGTCGCTGTGCAGTACCGGGTGTTCGAGCGTCGGCAACAGGTCGTCTTCGGCCGCTACGGCGCTGGCATGCTGCTGGAAGCGCTGCGCATGGAAGCGCCAGCTGCGGCCGGTCTTGCCATGCAGGCCATCGCGGCAGGTGCCCGGGTAGGGGCGCTCGCCGTGGCGCTCGTGCATATGGCCCTGCGCGGCGAGCGCGGCATCCATGTCACGGCGGGTGCAGGCGCAGGGGTAGGCCCAGCCTGCTGCCTGTAGCTGCGCCAGTGCGGCGGCATAAAGGCCATGGCGGGCGGATTGCCATTGCGGCGGCGCATCGGGAACCAGCTGCAGCGCATGGAGCTGGCGCAATATTTCCCGGTCCATACCCCGCGGGCAGCGGGGCGGATCGATGTCTTCGATACGCAGCAACCAGGTGCCGTGATGGGCGCGGGCATCCAGCCAGGACGCCAGGGCCGCCACCAGCGAGCCCGCATGCAGCGGGCCGGTGGGCGAGGGGGCAAAACGGCCGGTATAAACGCGTGAGCTCATGGGAGAGCAAGTGTAATGCCGCTGGCCAGCGCGAAAAGCCGTTGCCCGGTATCGGCATCGGCTGAGGATGAAGAGAACGGAGAAGCGCCCGGCAGGCTGCTGGGCGCGCTGCGCTTAGAGTCGCTAACACGGCCCAGCAAACCGAAGGTTTGCGGTTGAGGCTGGGCGCCCCCGACTAGGCGCCAAGCCGCAGGCAGTACAGACGTAAGACAAGGCTTGGTGCGGCCGGCCAGGTAACGACGTATCAAGGGTTGTGTTAGCGACTCTTAGTCGCCGAGCACGGCCAGCGCGAGTTCCAGGCCGGAGACAAAGGCGTCTTCGACTCGGTAGCCCAGGCACCAGTCGCCGCACAGGCCAATGGCGCTCTTGGCGTTCCACAGATGGCTGCGGGCTTGGCCCTTCGCATCCTTGGGCAGGGGGTTGATGGTCTTGGCATAGCCCCATTGCACAACGCGGATGTCGCTGGGCGTGGCGCGGATGCGGGTCAATTCGGAGAAGGCCTGCAGCATCTTGGCGGCGACGCGCTGGGGCTCGTCGTTCTCATGCTTGCGCGCCCAGTCGGGGCTGGCCTGCACGGTCCAGCGCTCAACCTTGCCACGGCCGGGCTTGGACGACTCACGCGAGAGCCAGGTAATGCGGGGGTGTTCGGTGCGCGCGGCATTCCACTGCGGGCCCATCGTGGTGATGCTCGGATCGACCGCATGGGCAAAGGTCAGCAGCAGGGTCCAGCTCGGGGCGATGTAGACATCGGGCAGCTGCCAGTCAGCGGGCACATGGGTTTCGCTGTCGGCCAGCAGCTCCTGGGCTTCGGGCGACGGAATGGCCAGCACGACGCCGTCGAGGCCGGCGTAGACGTGGACGCCGCCGTCGACGTCTTCGGTGCGCAACTGCCACTGGCTGGGGTTGAGTGCATCGCGCTCAAAAGCCAGTGCGTATTCATTGAGGCGAACGGTCAGCGGCGCGGACCAGGACGCGAGCAGACTGTCCATCGTGGGGACGCCCACCAGATGGGCTTCCATGCCGCGCTGAGTGGTCACGGCGACCTTGCCGGTCGCATCCAGGGTGCGGATGGCATTGACGCTCCATTGGCGGGTGACATCGGGGGTGGTGTTCAGCGCCAATTGGAAGCGCGGGTCGCGCACTGTGAAGAACTGGGCGCCGACATCGAAGCTGCCATGCGCGCTGTGGCGGCTGGCCATGCGGCCACCCACCTGGGGTTGGGCTTCGATCACGGTGACCTGGTGGCCCGCCTGCTGTAAGGTGCGTGCGCAGACGATGCCCGCCATGCCGGCGCCTACCACGGCATAGTGCTTGCGGGTGGCCAGAACAATATGGGAAGAGGAGGCTGATCGTTTGGGTTTGGGGGGAATGCGAGAAGACATGAAAGACTTTCTGTACTGTTTCGACAAACGATAAGGCATCACAGATGGCTGCAGGTGCAGCGGCATCTGGAGAACCACTCTACACGGTGTGCATGCCCATTTTGCTCAGGATTTATCCCACATAGTGATTGCTCAGCAAAGAAGTGCGTGTGGCCTCGGACTGCAACTGGTCGAGCCACCACTGCAAAGCCTTGCCGGGATTGGTGCCGCGCCAGGCGTAGCGCAGCTTGATCTTGCGGGGGGGACGCATCAGTTCGCGCTCCACCAACTGGCCGCTGCGCAGATAGGGCATGGTCATGTTGTCGGGCAGAAAGCCGCCGCCAATCCCGCGCAGCTGCGCCTGGAGCTTGGCCTGCATGGTGTCGACGGTCAGCACATCCTGGCCGTTGATCACGCCGATGGTCTGGCCGTTTCCGCTGCGCGAGGAATCGGCCACGGCGATGATGCGGTGCTGGCGCAGCACCTCGTCGCTGATGGGTTGCAACTCGTCGGCCAGGCGGTGGTGCGGGGCGACGACATAGCGGAAGGTGATCTCGCCCAGGTCCAGCTGCTGCAGGCCGGCGACGTGCGATGCATCGACGGCAATGCCGATGGCCAGATCGGCGCGGCCCGAGCTGAGGGCTTCCAAGGTACCGGCCAGTATGGAGTCGGTGATCTTGAGCCTGGTGGGCGGCGCGATCGTGTAGAAGGCCTCGATCAGCTCCAGCAAGGTGGTGCGCGAGATGACACCATCGACGGCGATGCGAAGCTCGGGCTCCCAGCCGGTGGCCACGCGGCGTACGCGGTTGGCAACGGCATCCACTTCCGACAGCAGGCGCGCGCCTTCGCGCAGCAGCTCCTGGCCAGCCTCGGTGGGCCTGGCCTGGCGCGCGCTGCGGTCAAACAGCAGCACATCCAGGGCATCCTCGACCTGGCGGATACGGTAGGTGAGCGCGCTGGGCACCAGACCCAGCTGGCGCGCCGCAGCAGCAAAGCTGCCGGAGTCCGCCACCAGCTGGAGCAAGGCCAGGGTATCGGGGGTGAGGACATCGCGGTCACGCAACAAGGCCATTTTGACGGTTCTTTCCTACATGCAGCCCTGGGCAGATCGGTAAATCTTCGCTGCTGAGGCCGGCTTGATTCAGGCTTGACGAGATCGTGGATACGTTCTGGAAAAAGCCCATCAGATTTTTTGAATGATGCCATCAAAACCGCTGCCCCGCAGGCAGATGCTGCGGTTTTACAGTCTTGGACATGGTGATGAACAGCGCAATGTGCGCCGTTTGCCAGACAGGAGATCAAAAATGTTGATGGTTCGTAAATCTGCCGATCGTGGCCATGCTGACCATGGCTGGCTGCGCTCCAACCACAGTTTCTCGTTTGCCGGCTACTACGACCCCCGCTTCATGGGCTGGGGCAATCTGCGCGTGATCAATGAAGACCGGGTGGCACCGGGCAAGGGCTTTGGCACCCATGGTCACCGCGACATGGAAATCATCAGCTATGTGCTGGAAGGCAACCTGGCCCACAAGGACAGCATGGGCCACATCGAAGGCCTGCCACCGGGCGATGTGCAGCGCATGAGCGCCGGCACCGGCGTGCAGCACAGCGAGTTCAACCATGCCAGCGGCCAGGAAACGCATTTTCTGCAGATCTGGATCGAGCCGGATCGCAAGGGCATTGCGCCCAGCTATGCACAAAAGACGTTTGCGGATGCGGACAAGCGCGGCCAACTGCGCCTGGTGGTGTCGCCCGATGGGGCCGACGGCTCGCTGACGATGAACGCCGATGCGCGCATGTATGCCGGATTGCTTGACGGCGATGAAGAGGCCAGCCTGCGCCTGGCGCCCGGACGCAAGTCCTATGTCTATGTGGTGCGGGGCGATGTGTCGGTGAACGACACGGCGCTGCACACCGGGGATGCGGCCTATCTGGACCAGGAGACATCGCTGCGCCTGGCGCAGGCTCGGGATGCCGAAGTGCTGGTATTTGATCTGGCTGCCTGACGCACCGGGGGCGCTGCCATGGAGGGCAGCCCCCGTGTGGCGCAGGTATGGGTGTTGGTAGTAGTGGTGGTGTTATTTCAAGGAGAAAAATATGAATGCTTTGCAAAATCCTTTGGCCCTGCTGGGCCGTATCCTGATTGCCTGGTTCTTTATCATTCCAGGCTGGGGCAAGTTGACCGGCTTTGCCGGCGCCGTAGGCTATGCCCAATCGGCAGGCATGCCGATGCCCGAGGTGGGGGTGGCCGTGGGCCTGGCGATCGAGATTCTGGGTGGTCTGGCGCTGCTGCTGGGCCTGGGTACGCGCTATGCCGCAGCCATTCTGGCGGTCTTTACGTTGGCTGCGACCATGATCTTCCATGCCTACTGGTCGGTACCCGCCGAGGCCGTGATGGTCACCAAGCTGCTGTTCAACAAGAACATCGCCATCGTCGGCGGGCTGCTGGCCTTTGCCGCCTTTGGGGCCGGCGCATGGAGCCTGGACGCCAAGCGCCACGCTGCTTGATCGCCTGCAGCATGCCGAGCCGGGCAGCAGCCTAGCGGTCAGGTCTCGGTCTTGAGCGCCGTCTTGCGCAGGCCGTCATCGACGGCGCGGCGCTCGTCAAACACAAAGCAGCTGCCCTGGTAGCCGCTGCCATCGGTTTCCTCGAAGTACTTGAGGATGCCGCCTTCGAGTTGGTAGACATGCGTCAGGCCTTCTTCCTGCATCAGGATGGCGGCCTTTTCGCAGCGGATGCCACCGGTGCAGTAGCTCACCACGGTCTTACCGGCCAGCTCCTCCCGGTGTGCCCGCAGCTGTGCGGGGAACTCGGTGAACTTGCGCAGTCGCCAGTCGATCGCGCCGACAAAGGCGCCTTCGTCCACCTCGTAGTCGTTGCGGGTGTCCAGGGTGACCACCGGGCGGCCCTGGTCATCATGGCCTTGCTGCAGCCAGTGCTGCAGATCACGGGGGCTGACCGATGGTGCGCGGCCATGGGCAGGGCGAATGGCCGGGTGGTCCATGCGGATGATCTCCGGCTTGACCTTGACCAGCATCTTGCGAAACGGCACCGTCTGCGACCAGCTCTCCTTGGGCTGTACATCGGCAAAACGTGGGTCCTGGCGCAGCGCATCCACCCAGGCATGTACCGCCTCGGCGGGGCCAGCCAGAAAGAAATTGATGCCTTCCTCGGCCAGCAATACCGTGCCCTTGAGCGCCAGATCGGCCGCGCGCCGGGCGAGCAGCTCGCGCAGCGCCTCACAGTCAGGCAGGCTGATGAACTTGTAGCAGGAGATGTTGAGAATCGAGGACACGGTGGTTTCTGGCAAAGCTTCGGGGATGAAATAGCCGCCTGTGCCGGAGTGCATGGCGGGCGGCTATTTTAGCCAGGGTAGCGCTGGCCGCTGGTCAGGCCCATGTGGCAAGGGCCCGAATCGCTAGATCGCATACTCGATGCCGTCATCGCTGTGCGCGCGGTTCATCGCTTGCAGAAACTCGGCATCGGTGCGGTACATGCGCAGATGCGGATTGTCCTGCAGCAGGCCGGCGCGTTGGAGGCGGGCTTCGACGGGCAGCTTCATGCCGACGATATGCAGCATGCCGCCGCGCTTGGCAGCCATGCGCTCCAACCGCACAAAGGCTTCGACGCCGGTGATGTCGATCTGGTTCATCGGCTGGGCCAGCAGCGCCAGTTGCCGGTAGTGCGCGTGCTGGGTCCACAGGTTGGCGGCGCGCTCCTCGAGCGCTGCGGCCGATGCAAAGTCCAGCTCCGAATCCATGCGCAGGGCCAGCAGGTCCGGGGCCAGCGCAGGCAATTGCCACAGATGGCGGTCGCGCAGGCTGCCGTCCGGGTGCAGGCCGACCTCCACAATGCGCGGGTGCAGCCGGTTGTAGAGAAAGTAGCAGGAGCTGAGCAGGATGCCCGAGAGCACGCCCCAGTAGATGCGCGGTGCCGTCAGCAAGGTGATCCCGAAAGTGGCGACCGCAATGCATCCTTCGACGCGCGAGATCTTGAACAGATAGAGCAGGGCACGCGGCTTGACCAGGTTGGCGACGGCCGTCATCACAATCGCGGCCAGTGCCGCCTGCGGCACATGGTAGAGCGCCGGGATGAAGCACAGCACCACGCTGACGACCAGCAAAATCGAGAACACATTGGCATAGCCGGTCTTGGCACCGGCCAGCAGATTGACGGCCGAGCGCGAGAACGAGGCGCTGGTGGCAAAGCTGCCGAACAGGCCGGCACTCATCTTGGACAGGCCTTGCGCCACCAGCTCCTGGCTGCTGTCCCAGCGTGTACCCGCCTGTTGGTGCTCGACCTGGGCGCTGGAGGCGGTCTCCAGTGCGCTGACCAGCGAAATCACCAGCACCGGCATGACGAGCAGGCCAAATTGCGACCAGTCCAGCATCCCCGGCCAGACCAGGTGCGGCAGGCCAGTGGGCAGGTGGCCGACCACCGCGCCGCCTTTGTCGGCAAAGTCGGTCAGCCAGCTGATCAGCCCGGTGCCGGCGATAACGAACACCGCCGACGGGAAGGCTGGGCGCCACTTCTTGCCCAGCACCAGGATGGCAATGCTGGCCAGTCCCAGCAGGATGGAGCGCCAGTCAAACAGGCCCAGCGACGGGTTGTCCCAGACGGTAGCCCAGTCGCTGCGCATGCCCAGCAAACTGGGCAGTTGCGAGGCCAGGATCAGCAGCGCGGCAGCCTGGGTGAAGCCGGCCAGCACCGGTGAGGTGACCAGGTTCAGCAGCCAGCCGGCACGCACCAGGCCCAGGCTCAGTTGCACCAGGCCGGCCAGGATGGCCATCCAGGCGGCCAGCACCACCCACTGGGCCGAGCCCGGTTCAGCCATGCCGGTCAGCGATGCACCGATCAGCAAGGCGCTCAATGCAGTGGGCCCGACGCCCAGCCGAGGGGACGGGCTGAAAAGAATGGCCACGGCCGCCGGGATCATCGATGCATAGATCCCCGTGATCAGCGGCATGCCCGCCAGATGCGCGTAAGCCACTCCCTGGGGCACCAGCATCAACCCGACCGTCATGCCGGCCATGAATTCACCACGCAAGAGCTGTGGGGTAGGCCTGGGCCAGCGCAGGAACGGAAAGATACGGTGAATCAGGGTGGGCTGCATGGCTGCATTGTCGCCGCATCAACCCCGTCTTGCAGCGTGTCTCCTGCGCCCGCGCGACTGCGGGCAGTGGCCTGGGCCGTTCCTCGGGCTGATCGGCGGCCGGTGTTTGTGAAGCATTGCCAAGCCCTGGTATCTGGCCGGTATCGCTTGCCGCAGCTTGTTGCAATGGCTTGGCAAGCGGCGGCCGCGCCGCGACAATCGTCAGCGCAGACCAGGCCTTGTCTGCGCGCCGCCGCTGCTTGTATCTGTTTGCCTTTGCATTTGCATTCCATGCCCATGATCCGCCGCTTCACCCCGCTTCAAGCCATCGCCATCGCAGCGCTGGTGCTCGCTGTGCTCGGCGCTGGCCTGGTGGCACTGTGGCAGTCCGGGGCCTTGCAGCAGGGCCGGGGCTGGAGCCAGGGGCTGGCACACACACTGGACGCCTCGGGCCAGCGGGCCAGCCAGGCCGTTGAGCGCGCAGCCCAGTCCAACCGCCAGCGCGCCGATGACGATGCGATCACCTCCCAGGTGGTGGATGCGCTGGCCGCCTCGCAAAGCCCTGACCTGGTGGCGCTGCAGGTGGAGACCTCCCACGCAATGGTCACGTTGCGCGGCACGGTCTCCTCCCAACCGCTGCTCGACCGTGCGGTGGCGATTGCGGGCAGTGTGCTGGGGGTGCATGGCGTTTTCAGCCTGATCCAGGTGCATGCCGATGCGCTCGGATGAGCAGCCCTGCCGTGCGGCAGTCCCTGCCTGGCCCATGGCATTAGTCCCCGTGTGGCCCGTCCCCATGGCAGTTGGCCGCATAATGCCGCCCAACACCGAAGGTGCCGGTTGTGCATGCAGAACCGGGCACCGCTCTTCATATCCGGCAGCCTTGGGCCTGCCTTTCTCTACCTCCGTTTGCCGCCATGCACCAGCACGACCACTCCCATGACCACGACCATGGTCACTGCGACCACGCGCACTGCCAGCACCACCATGCCCCCGGCTCCAAGCATATTTATGTGTACTCCCCATCGGGGGCGGTGCGTGACAAAAAGGCGTTCAAACGCGCGGTGAAGCGCCTGGAGGCCATGGGGCACCAGGTGGAGGTGGACCAGGATGCGCTCGCCTCCAGCACGCGTTTTGCCGGCGACGATGACACGCGCCTGGCGGCGATCACGCGCGCCTGCCAAAGCGGCGCCGATGTGGCCATGATCAGCCGGGGCGGCTATGGACTCTCACGCCTGTTGCACCGCCTCGACTATGAACAGATCGCCCAGGCCGTCGCCTCCGGCACGCGTTTTGTCGGACTGAGCGATTTCACCGCATTCCAATTGGCGCTGTATGCCAGGACCCGCGCGGTGACCTGGGCCGGCCCGGCGCTGGTGGGCGATTTTGGCGCCGAAGAGGGCGTTGATGACATCATGCAGGATTGCTTTGAAGACCTGCTGAGCGGGGCTGGCGAAGGCGCTGGCTGGCGGCTGGCGCCGGAAAAGGCGGGCACGGTGACGGGCGCGTCAGCCTCGGACGATGTCTACATCCCCAAGGCGACGCTGTGGGGGGGCAACCTGGCGATGATCGCATCCCTGGTGGGCACACCGTACCTGCCCAAGGTCAAGGGCGGGGTACTGTTCATCGAGGATGTAGGCGAGGCGCCCTACAAGGTGGAGCGCATGCTGACCACCTTGCTGCACGCCGGCGTGCTGGCCCAGCAAAAGGCCGTGGTGTTTGGCCAGTTCAGTGACTACCATCTCAATGCGCATGACAAGGGCTTCAAGCTGGCCAGCGTCGTGCAGTGGCTGCGCACGCAGATCGAGGCGCCGGTGTTCACCAACCTGCCTTTTGGCCATGTGCCGACCAAGGTGCTGCTGCCGGTGGGTGCCCAGGTTTCGCTGAGTGTTGAAGGCCGGGACGCATTGATTTATTGGGGCCATCAATAAGCATCCACCGCCAGCAGCCGCAGGCTTCGACCACGATTTGTCGCAGGCTCCATGTGTTGGAATCTTAACAATTCGTAAGCTCCACGACAGGCTTAAGACTGGTCGGGCATGCTGGTTTGCAGTGTAATATGCATGGTCGCCATTGATGCATAGGCTGGCGTTGCTCCTGGGGAGGAGGTAGCGACGGCCGTAACAAGAAAATCCATGACAACTGTCGCCACCGTGGTATTCATCGATATCTCGGGCAGTACCGCATTGTTCGAAACCTTGGGCAATGAACGCGCTGCGCGAGCCGTCGCGGGCATGACGGACGCCTTCAAGCAGGTCGTCGTGCAGGCGGGGGGCCGCGTCATCAAAACGCTCGGCGATGGTGTGCTGGCCATTTTCAACAGCAGTGCGTTGGCCGTCAGCGCCATGACGATGCTGATGCGCCGCCATTACGGGCAGTGGGATTCGCTGCCCCCCTCCCAGAAATTCCATGTGCGCGTGGGCATGAGTACCGGCGAAGTGGTGCTGATGGAAGGCGACTGCTATGGCGACTCGGTCAACATGGCGGCGCGTCTGTGTGAGAAGGCCGGCCACCGCGAGGTCTGGGCTGCAGCCTCGACGATGGAGTCCGGCGCCCGCGCCGACACGGTGTTTGTGCCGATGGGCTGGATGGATGTGCGTGGCAAGGCCGAGCAGCAAATGCTCTACCAAGTGCAATGGATCGAGCCGGAAGCCCAGGACGTCGTCACCGCCTACGACTCGGTATTGCCGATGAAGCCCGAAGCCGTGGTGCAGATGCGTTTGCGGCTGGCATCGGGCGGCCTCGAGCGCTTTTTCAGCACCCAGGAGATGCCGATCTTTGTCGGACGCTCATCCGATTCGGAGTGGGTCGTGCTGGACCGGCGTGTCTCCCGCCAACATGGCCGCATCGACTGGCGCAGCGGCAATGTCATCTACACCGATCTGAGCCGCTATGGTACCTGGGTGAGCTTTGGTGCCAACCCTGCCACCGCCGTGCGGCGCGAGTCGGTGCAGCTGCACGGGATGGGCGTGATGTACTTTGGCGTGTCACCCGAGGACCCGACCGCGCCGAGCACGGCGTTCTCGGTCACGCCGGTCTGAGGCATACCCCTGGCTGGCGCATCGATAGGCGTCGCCGGGCGCAACGCCGATGCGTTCATGTTTACGGCGCTTGCAGCGCGGCCAGTGCCGTCTCGATGCTTGCTGCCGTCGTGGGCCGCACCACGCGCGCCACTTCCTGCCCATTGCGCAGCATCACCAGCGTGGGCCAGAGCTTGATGCGGTAGCTGCGGCCCAGCGGTCGGCCTGGGCCGTCTTCCACTTTCAGATGACGGATATCTGCGCGCGGTGCCAGTGCCTGCTCGATCAAGCCTTGTGCCCCCAGGCAATGCGGGCACCAGGGGGTGCCAAATTCCAGGACGGTCAAGCCGGGTTGGGTATCGATGTCGGAGCGCTGGGGCTCCTGGCTGAGGTGCTGTGCCGAGTAGGTCAAAAGGCGGCTCCAAGGTGGGGATGCTGATCTGGTCTGTTATAGCACCGGCACAGTCCGTGTCCGTCAGCGCCAGTCACTTGTGCGGCGGTGGCATGTCCTGCAGACAAGCCAGCTCTTCGGGCGTATTGGCGTTATAAAAGGCCTGGGCATCGTCAAATGGCACGAGGCAATGGCCATGCTGCGCTGCCCATTGCCGCAGTTTGCGCCCGCCGCCGGCCACATATTGCCGCACGCTACCCGCCAGGCTGGCGTGGATCAGGCAGAACGTGGGTTGCAAAACCGGGCGTGTGCTGCCGGCCTCGTCGGGCGGGGTGCAGGCCATCGCAATCGGGCAGCCCTGGGCGGCAGTGGCCTGCGCCAGGCGCCGGGCCAGGTCCTGCGGAAAATAGGGTGTGTCGCAGGCCACCGTCAACAGCCATGGCGTTTGGCAGGCCGCCAGGCCGGCGGCAAATCCTGCCAACGGGCCTGCGTAGGCTTCGGTGTCCGGCAAATGCAGGTCTGCCACCACCGGGTAGCCCAGCGCGCGGTAGGTATCCAGGTGGCGATTGGCGTTGATGAGCAGCGGACCCACTTGGGGCTGCAGCCGTTGGGCGCAATGCCATGCCAGCGCCTGGCCGCCCAGCAGTTGCAGGCCTTTGTCTGCCCCGCCCATGCGCGAGCCCTGGCCGCCTGCCAGTACCAGGCCGGTGATGTGTTCAGGGGGGATGGCGACGACAGAAGAGGGCATGGTCGGCAAAGGCAGCGGGTACTCAGGCGATCGGATGGTGGGTCCCATCAGAAGGGCGCGATGGCGCAGTCAGCCCCCGATATAGCTCATCTCCACGCGCTGGCGCTGCTGGGCGATCTCGGGGTGTTGGCTGCGCCGCTCGCTGTAGTTGTCGCTGCGCTGGCCCCAGACCTGGGCAATGGCCTGGCGAATGTCGCTGTCGCTGGCGCCATTGCGCAGCAACGCGCGCAGGTCCCAGCCTTCGCTGGCAAACAGGCACAGAAACAGCTTTCCCTCGGTGGACAGGCGTGCGCGGTTGCAGTCGTGGCAGAAGGCATGCGTGACGCTGCTGATCAACCCAATCTCTCCCAGGCTTGGATCATGCCGGCCGTTGGCACCGACATAGCCCCAGCGTACCGCCGTCTCTCCAGGCGCAGTCGCGGACAAGGGGGTCAGTGCAAAAGCCGACTGCAGGCGCTCCAGCACCGCATCCGAGGGCAGCACTTCTTCCAGCCGCCAGCCATTGGTGGCGCCGACATCCATGAACTCGATAAAGCGCAGCGTGACGCCGCTGCCGCGAAAGTGGCGCGCCATCGCGACGATCTCGTGGTCATTGACACCCCGCTTGACCACCATGTTCACCTTGATGTTGGCAAAACCCACGGCCTGCGCGGCCTCGATGCCCTGCAACACGGTGGCGACCGGAAAGTCCATGTCGTTCATCTGGCGGAACAGCGGATCGCTCAGGCTGTCGAGGCTGACGGTCAGCCGCTTGAGCCCGGCGTCTTTGAGCGCACGGGCCTTGCGTGCCAGAATGGAGCCATTGGTCGTCAGGGTCAGATCCATGGGGCTGCCGTCCAGGGTCTCGATCTGGGCCAGCTGGGCGATCAGCGCCTCCAGGTTCTTGCGCAGCAGCGGCTCGCCGCCGGTGATGCGCAGCTTGCCGACGCCAAGTTGCGAAAACAGGCGCGCAGTACGGGTGATCTCCTCGAAACTGAGCAAATCGCCATGCGGCAGATACACGTGGTCCTTGTCGAACACATCCTTGGGCATGCAGTAGCTGCAGCGGAAATTGCAGCGGTCCGTGACGCTGATGCGCAGATCCCGCAGCAGCCGCTGGCGCAGGTCGTGCACCGCATTGCCGTGCGGCAGTGCAACGCCGGCCGGTGCGGGCATAGCCAGACCTGCATCGCGCAGACGCAGGTCAACCAGGGAAATAACAGGACGATCCATGGCCGAATGGTACTAGAGGGCGCCTTCCGATGTGGCCTTGCGGTTATGCGCTGCCTTGCCAAGCAGCAAAAAGTACCAATCCCCGGTTGCCGGTGGCCCGAGTTGGTGTATGGTTCGCCCCCTTGTTCTCTTTTGCTTTGCGTGATTTTTGCCATGACCTTGCCCAGCCATTCCTCTTCTTCACCCGCCCCATTGGATGTCGCGGTTATTGGTGGCGGCCCGGCTGGCTTGATGGCGGCGCACCGTCTGGCGCAGTCCGGTCTGCAGGTGACGGTGTATGACGCGATGCCGTCGGTGGGGCGCAAGTTCCTGCTCGCCGGGCGCGGCGGGCTCAACCTCACCCATTCGGAGCCGATGGCACCGTTTGTCGGGCGTTATGGGCGTCAGCAGGCGGTGGTCGCATCCTGGCTGCAGTATTTTGGCGCTGCCGAAGTGCAGGCCTGGGCGCAGGATTTGGGTGTCGAGACCTTTGTAGGTACCTCGGGCCGGGTGTTCCCGAAAGACATGAAAGCGGCGCCGCTGCTGCGCGCCTGGCTGGTGGCCATGCGGGCTGCAGGCGTGCGTTTTGCAATGCGCCACCGCTGGCTGGGCTGGGATGATGCAGGCGCGCTGCGCTTTGCGGTGCCCGATGGCGAGACCGCCGTGCAAGCCCGGGCCACCGTGCTGGCGCTGGGCGGAGGAAGCTGGGCACGCCTGGGATCGGACGGCGCCTGGATGCCGCTGCTGGCGCAGGCGGGGGTCAGCACCGTGGCGCTGGAGCCCGCCAACTGCGGTTTTGATGTGCGCATGCTGCCATCGGCCCATGGCGAGACCGCACCCGGCTGGTCGCCATTTTTTGCCAGCAAGTTTGCCGGCCAACCCTTCAAATCGGTGGCCATCCGTTTTGACGATGGCAGCGAAGCGGGCTTTGCACGCCGAGGAGAATTTGTGGCGACTGACTCGGGCGTGGAAGGCAGCCTCATCTACGCGGTGTCCGCTCCGCTTCGCGAGGCCATCAAGGCCCAGGGGAGTGCAACGTTTTTTGTCGACTTGCTGCCCGATCACAGCGCGGAGCGCGTACTCGCCGAGGTTCGCCACCCGCGCGGCTCGCGCAGCCTGGCCAGCCATCTCAAGGGCCGGCTGGGGCTCGACGGCATCAAGGCGGCACTGCTGTTCGAGGTGTTGGGCAAGGAGGGCATGCAGGATGCGCAGAAACTGGCAGCCACCATCAAGGCGGCTCCCATCACCGTCACCGCTACCCGCCCGATGGATGAAGCGATCAGCACTGCCGGGGGCGTGGCGTTCTCCGCGCTGTCGCATGACCTGATGTGCCATGCCCGGCCGGGGCTCTTTTGCGCGGGCGAGATGCTGGACTGGGAAGCGCCGACCGGTGGCTATCTGCTGACCGCCGCGTTGTCGAGCGGCGTGCGCGCGGCGCAGGGTGTTGCGCATTTTCTCAAGGGCTGATCCCACCGCAGCGGTAGCAGCTATGCGGACGCTGCGGCCAGCCCGTTCTTGAAATGCAGCTTCACGCAGGCGCGTGCTGCTTGGCTGTCATGCGTGGCCAGCGCCTGCATCAGCGCCCGGTGCTCCTGCAGCGATTCCTCGATGCGGCCGGATTTGAACAGCGAGTTGTGGCGGTTGAGCTTCATCACCTTGCGCAAGTCGGCGACCATCTGACTGAGCCATTTGTTGTCCAGCATCTCCAGCACGCGCATATGAAACTGCTCATTGGCCATGAAAAACGCATCGCGCTCATGGACGGCAGCTTCCAGCGCATCGTGCAGGCCTTGTAGCTCAGCGATCTGCTCGGCGCTGGCGCAGCTGGCCAGTTCGGCGGCCGCATCGCTTTCCAGCAAGGCGAGCAGGTGGTAGACCTGGAGCAGGTCTTTTTGCGACACCTCAGTCACATAGGCGCCACGGCGCAGCTTCATAGTGACCAGGCCCTCGGTCGCCAAAACCTTCAAGGCCTCACGCAAAGGCGTGCGGCTGATGCCTATTTCTTCGGCAATCTTCAACTCATCGATCCAGCTGCCCGGCGGCAGCTGGTGCGCAAAAATACGTTGCCGCAGTAGCTCGGCAACGTCCTGGTACAGCGCGCGCGGCGCAAAATTGGGGAGGCTCATCGGTGGCGCCATTGTACAGAAGGCGACTGAAATTCAAAATTCTGCATTCATAATTATGAATAATGTACACTTGCCTGGCGGCCGTGGGTAGGCCAATATGCATTGTCTATAACGTATTCCGAGCTTGAGACATGACTGATTCCGCGAAGCACAACACTGCAGCCGAGTTCCCCAAGGCCGACCGCGCTGCCTGGGACAAGGCCGCCAGTAAATCCGCCCCGGGTGGCGATGTCACCAACCTCGATTGGCTGACGCCCGATGGAATCACGGTCAAGCCGCTCTATACCGCTGCCGATACTGCCGACCTGCCTTTTGCCGATACCTTGCCGGGCTTTGCGCCGTATCTGCGCGGCCCGCAGGCCACGATGTACGCGGTGCGCCCCTGGACCATTCGCCAGTACGCCGGCTTTTCGACGGCCGAAGAGTCCAATGCCTTCTACCGCAAGGCGCTGGCGGCCGGCGGCCAAGGCGTGTCGGTCGCGTTTGACCTGGCCACCCACCGTGGTTACGACAGTGACCACCCCCGCGTGACGGGTGACGTCGGCAAGGCCGGTGTGGCGATCGACTCGGTCGAGGACATGAAGATCCTGTTCAACAGCATTCCGCTGGACAAGGTCTCGGTGTCGATGACGATGAATGGCGCGGTGCTGCCGGTGCTGGCCGGCTATGTGGTGGCGGCAGAAGAGCAGGGCGTTGCGCAGGACCAGCTGTCGGGCACGATCCAGAACGACATTCTCAAAGAGTTCATGGTGCGCAACACCTACATCTATCCGCCCAAGCCGAGCATGCGCATCATCGGCGACATCATCGAGTACACGAGCCAGAACATGCCCAAGTTCAACTCGATCTCGATCAGCGGCTACCACATGCAGGAAGCCGGGGCCAACCAGGCGCTGGAGCTGGCCTTTACGTTGGCGGACGGCAAGGAATATGTGAAAACCGCCATCGCCAAAGGCATGGACGTGGATGCCTTTGCCGGGCGCCTGTCCTTCTTCTGGGCGGTGGGCATGAACTTCTACCTCGAAATCGCCAAGATGCGGGCCGCCCGCCTGCTGTGGTGCCGCATCATGACCGGTTTCGACGCGAAGAACCCCAAGAGTCTGATGCTGCGCACCCACAGCCAGACCAGCGGCTGGAGCCTGACCGAGCAGGACCCCTATAACAATGTGGTGCGCACCACCATTGAGGCGATGGCCGCCGTGTTTGGCGGCACGCAGTCTTTGCACACCAATGCGCTCGACGAAGCGATTGCGCTGCCCACCGAGTTCAGCGCCCGCATTGCGCGCAACACCCAGCTGATCATCCAGGAAGAGACCCACATCACCAATGTGATCGACCCCTGGGCTGGCAGCTACATGATGGAAAAGCTGACCCAGGACATGGCCGATGCCGCCTGGAAGATCATCGAGGAGGTCGATGCCATGGGTGGCATGACCCAGGCGGTGGACAGCGGCTGGGCCAAGCTCAAGATCGAGGCCGCTGCGGCAGAGAAGCAGGCGCGCATCGATTCGGGCAAGGAAGTGATTGTCGGCGTCAACAAATACAAGCTGGCCAAGGAAGACCCGGTCGATATTCTGGAAGTGGACAACGTCAAGGTGCGTGACAGCCAGATTGCGCGCCTGAACCAGATCAAGGCCACGCGCGATGCGGCTGCTGTCGACAAGGCACTGCAGGCACTGAGCGCTGCCGCCGAGTCCGGCGAAGGCAATCTGCTGGATCTGGCGATCCAGGCCGTTCGGCTGCGTGCCACCGTCGGTGAGGTGTCCGACGCACTGGAAAAGTCCTTTGGCCGCCACCGCGCCGATACGCAGAAGGTGACCGGCGTCTACGCGGCCGCCTATGACTCGGCCGAAGGCTGGGAAAACCTCAAGGGCGAGATTGCTGCCTTTGCCGAAGCGCAAGGCCGCCGCCCCCGCGTGATGATTGCCAAACTCGGCCAGGACGGCCATGACAGGGGGGCCAAGGTGGTCGCCACCGCCTTTGCCGATCTGGGCTATGACGTCGACATGGGCCCGCTGTTCCAGACCCCCGAGGAATGCGCCCGCCAGGCCATCGAGAATGACGTTCACGCCGTCGGCGTCTCGACCTTGGCCGCCGGCCACAAGACGCTGGTGCCCGCGATCATTGAAGAACTCAAGAAGCAGGGCGCCGATGACATCATCGTGTTTGTCGGCGGCGTGATCCCTGCGCAGGACTACGACTATCTGTACAACGCCGGCGTCAAGGGCGTCTACGGCCCGGGCACACCGATCCCGGCCAGTGCCAAGGATGTGCTGGAGCAGATCAAGGCCAGCTTGACGGCCTGAGGCAAGGTATATACCATTGATATATATCACCTCCTGAAAGCACCGCATGTCTGATCTCGCCACCGCCAAAATCTTCATGAATGGTCGCAGCCAGGCCGTTCGTCTGCCCAAGGAGTTCCGCTTCGACACCGATGAGGTGACTGTCGAGCGCCAGGCAGATGGCTCGGTGGTCTTGCGCCCCGTGCCCGCCGATGCGCATGCAGCATGGCTGGCGCGGCTCGACCGTTTGGTGGGGCGCTTCGAAGGCATGCCCGAGGAGATCGAGCGCGACAAGACGCCTCCGCGTGACATCGGTTTTGATTGATCCGGACTGTGACGCGCTGACCTATGCCCCGTTACTACTTGGACACCAATATCTGCATCTATGCCTGGCACCGCCAGCATGCAGCCGTGCTCCATCGCATGCGGACCGTGGACCATACCCGGATGGTGATACCTGCATTGGTCGCAGCGGAGCTGGCCAGCGGTGCCATGCGCAGCACTTATCCGGAGCGCAACCGGGCGTTGATGGAGGAGGCCCTGTCGCTGTTTTGCATTGAGCCTTGGGGCGGTGATGCCATCTGGCATTACGGTGCGCAATCGGCCCGCTTGCGCAAGGCGGGCACGCCCATTGGTGCCATCGACTTGATGATTGGCTGCCAGGCGCTGGCCGACCCTGATGGCGTTCTGGTCACACACAACGTCCGCGAATTCGAGCGCATCGCAGGCTTGCGGATCGAAGACTGGATGGAGGCAGAGATATGAAGCTTTCTTTTGCCCCGGTGGACAGCAGCGATTTCGAATCGCTGTTCGCGCTGCGCGTAGCCGCCATGCGCCCCAGCCTGGAGCGGCTGGGCATCTTCAACATGGACCATGCCCGCAAGCGTTTTCAGCGCCAGTTCGAGCCGCAGTACATGCAGCACATCTGTGTGGATGACGGCGCAGGCGAGGGCCCTCAGCGCGCAGGGCTGCTGACCTTGGTGCCCTATGACGATGGCCGCCTGAAACTGCAGCACCTGTACCTGCTGCCGGCCTGGCATAACCGCCGCATTGGCGACTGGGCGCTGCAGCAGGTGCAAACCCAAGCGCGCCGCGAAGGCCGCGCGGTGTGGTTGGAGGTGCTCAACCAGAGCGATGCGATCCGTTTCTACGAGCGCCATGGCTTTGTGCAGACGGGCGGCGATCCGATTGACCTGTTGTACCAGTGGACCCCGGCGTAGAGGTAGTGGATATGGTGTTGGCGAAACAAATGATGGTTGCATGTGCTTGTTGCGCAGAGGCTTTGCCGCTATGTGGCGGCAGGGCGGCGGCATGAATACCGAGGTTGCCGAGCGCGTCGCCGCCATTACGCAAGGGGACAACCCGGCGCTGCAGCGCCGCGCGATGGCCAAGGCCATCACCTTGCTGGAATCCACCCGTGCCGACCACCGTGCGCTGGGTGACGCGCTGCTGACGGCGCTGTTGCCGCACACCGGCCAATCCTTTCGCCTGGGCATCAGTGGCGTGCCGGGCGTGGGCAAATCGACGTTTATCGAAACCCTGGGGCTCTATCTGATCGGCAAGGGCCTGCGTGTGGCCGTGCTGGCGATCGATCCGTCGTCGACGGTGTCAGGCGGCTCGATCCTGGGCGACAAGACGCGCATGGAGCAACTGTCGATGCGGACCGAAGCCTATATACGGCCCAGCCCGTCGAGCGGCACGCTGGGCGGCGTGGCAGAGAAGACACGCGAGGCCGTGCTGGTCTGCGAAGCGGCAGGCTATGACGTGGTAATGGTCGAGACCGTCGGCGTTGGCCAAAGCGAGATTGCGGTGCATGGCATGACCGACATGTTCTGCGTGCTGCAGCTGCCCAATGCCGGCGATGACCTGCAGGCCATCAAAAAAGGCGTGATGGAGCTGGCTGATCTGGTGGTCATCAACAAGGCCGATATCGATCCGAATGCAGCCACCCGTGCGCAGGCGCAGATCACCTCCAGCCTGCGCTTGCTGGGCATGCATGGCAGCCATGACCCTGCGGCACGCGGTGCGCTGTGGCAGCCCCGGGTGATACAGATCAGCGCGCTGCTGGGCGATGGCGTGGAGACCTTCTGGGAGGCTGTGAGCAGCTACCGCCAGATGCAGACCAGCAATGGCTGCCTGGCGATGCGGCGCGAAAAGCAGTCGCTGGCCTGGATGTGGGAGCGCATTGACCATGGGCTCAAGCTGGCGTTTCGCAGCCACCCTGCCGTGCGCGATATGCTGCCTGCTGTGCAGCAGCAAGTCGCATCGGGCCAGTTGGCGGCATCGACGGCGGCCAGAAACCTGCTGCAGGCGCAAAGCGCTGCAGCGATGATTCAGAAAGCGGATTGACCCGGGTTGCGAGCCCGGATCAAGACAGAGAGACAACCTAGCAAGCTTCAAGGATGGAACATGCAAGATATCTTGGAACAACTGGAGAAAAAGCGTGAACTCGCCCGCCTCGGCGGCGGGCAAAAGCGCATCGATGCACAGCACAAGAAGGGCAAGCTGACCGCGCGCGAACGCATCGAGCTGCTGCTCGATGACGGCACCTTCGAAGAATGGGACATGTTCGTCGAGCACCGCTGCACCGACTTCGGCATGGAAGAGACCAAGATCCCCGGCGATGGTGTGGTCACCGGCTACGGCATGATCAATGGCCGTCTGGTCTTTGTGTTCAGCCAGGATTTCACCGTGTTTGGCGGCGCGCTGTCCGAGACCCATGCCGAGAAGATCTGCAAGGTGATGGACCAGGCGATGAAGGTCGGCGCGCCAGTCATCGGCCTCAACGATTCGGGCGGCGCCCGCATCCAGGAAGGCGTGGCATCGCTGGGCGGCTATGCCGATGTGTTCCAGAAGAATGTGCTGGCCTCGGGCGTGGTGCCACAGATCTCGATGATCATGGGCCCCTGCGCCGGTGGCGCGGTCTACTCGCCGGCGATGACGGACTTCATCTTCATGGTCAAGGATTCGAGCTACATGTTTGTCACTGGCCCCGAAGTGGTCAAGACCGTGACGCATGAACAGGTGACTGCCGAAGAGCTGGGGGGCGCGCTGACCCACACCAGCAAGAGCGGTGTGGCCGACATGGCGTTCGACAACGATGTCGAGGCGCTGATGATGCTGCGCCGCCTCTACAACTACCTGCCGCTGAACAACCGCGAAAAGGCACCGGTGCGCGCGACGACCGATCCGGTCAGCCGTGCCGATATGTCGCTTGACACGCTGGTGCCCGAGAACCCGAACAAGCCCTATGACATGAAGGAGCTGATCGCCAAGACCGTCGATGATGGCGATTTCTTTGAACTGCAGCCCGAGTACGCCAAGAACATCCTCATCGGCTTTGCCCGCATGGCCGGCCAGACCGTCGGCATTGTGGCCAACCAGCCGCTGGTGCTGGCCGGCTGCCTGGATATCAAGAGCTCCATCAAGGCGGCCCGCTTTGTGCGCTTTTGCGATGCCTTCAACATCCCGGTGGTCACCTTTGTCGATGTGCCCGGCTTCATGCCTGGCACCAGCCAGGAATACGGCGGCATCATCAAGCACGGTGCCAAGCTGCTGTATGCGTATGCCGAATGCACGGTGCCAAAAATCACCGTCATCACCCGCAAGGCCTACGGCGGTGCCTATGACGTGATGGCCTCCAAGCACCTGCGCGGTGATGTGAACCTGGCCTGGCCGCAGGCGGAAATCGCGGTCATGGGCGCCAAGGGGGCTGTCGAGATCATCTTCCGCGAAGACAAGAACGACCCGGACAAGCTCTCCAAGCGCGAGGCCGAGTACAAAAGCCGCTTTGCCAACCCCTTTGTTGCGGGCGCCCGGGGCTTCATCGACGATGTGATCCTGCCGCACGAGACGCGCAAGCGCATCTGCCGCAGCCTGGAGATGCTCAAGAACAAGCAGCTTGAGAACCCCTGGCGCAAGCACGGCAATATCCCGCTGTAAGCGCCGCAGGCCCGATGCATCCCACCCCCGCCACACCCCGCATGGCCGCAACGCGGCTGGCGCAGCGATTGCAGGCGCGCCGCCTGTTGGCGCTGCGCTTGCTGTGCGCGGCCGTGGCTGGCGTTGCCGGGGCCGCGTGGGCGCAAGCCCCTGCCATTTCGCGGGCGGCACCGGGCACCGGTTGCGTCGCTCGCAGTGGCGCGCCGCTGGCCCAGTCCACGCAGTATGTGTTCTCGTACCAGGGAGGCTGCGAAAACGGCCTGGCCCAGGGCGAGGGACGGGCGCAATGGCTGCCGCGCGGCGATGCCGCTGCGGCGCCGGTGGTGTGGCAGGGCCGCTTTGACCGGGGGATTTTCCTCAGCCGGCCGGCAGTACGCGCCGCCAGGCCTTTGGCCGACAGCCAGGTGCTGCTCGATCTGGGGCCGTTGGCGGACAGCGAAGGCAAGGGCGGGCGCCTGTGGGTGCAGGCGGCATTGGATGGCAACACGCCGGCCGATGCCTGTGCACCGGTGGCGCTGCATGTGCTGGTGGACATCCATTCACCGCTGGGCTCCGAGCAGGTGGCCAGGCAGTGGCTGCAGGCGGCCTTGCAGCACTGGCAGCGTGCCTGCCCGGCTGCAGCGCAGAACCTGGTGCGGCTGATGCTGTACCAAGGCTTTGAGCTGGCGGCCGATGCCGATGGCCATTTGCCCGCGCCGGTGGTGCGGGCCACGGCCTCGCTGCAGGGGCGCGAGCTGCTGTTCCAGCAGTACAGCAACAACGCAGCGGCGCAGCAGCAGCACAATGCCGGCCAGCCCGAACAGCAGCGCGAGTACAGCGCCAATGCCCAGCGGCTGCAGGCGATGGTGCGCCAGTACCAGGCCCGGCGCGTGGTGGACCTGCCTACCCTGGACAAAAACCTGGCCAGCTTGCGCGGCCAGGTGGTGCTGGTGGGTGTGCGGCCCGAGCGCATCCTGTCGCGCAGGCTGGCGACGGTGCGCACCGCCCACCGCGATGGCTGGGACGGCACGGCAGCCGTGGTCGAAGGCCAGGAGATTGCCCGCTGGGGCAAGGACAGCCGCCTGCTGGCTGTGAAGGTGCAAGGGCGTTCGACCGATGTGCGCACGCAGGACCAGGTGATGCTGCAGCTGCTGGGCAGTGCGCGCTGCAGCGAGATCGATTGCGAAGACTATCTGCTCATGCCCGGCGGGCAATGGGCACATGACAAGGCGCTGCCGTAAGCACGGCAGCAGGGTGGCCAACCGAGAGATTCAACAAAGAGACGACAACCATGTTCAGCAAAATCCTGATTGCCAATCGCGGCGAGATTGCATGCCGCGTGATCGCCACGGCCCGGACCATGGGCATCCAGACCGTTGCGGTCTACTCCGATGCGGACAAGGACGCGCGCCATGTGAAGCTGGCCGACGAGGCCGTGCATATTGGCGCGGCTCCGAGCCGCGAATCCTATCTGCTGGCCGACCGCATCATCGATGCGGCCCGCAAGACCGGCGCGCAGGCCATCCACCCGGGCTATGGTTTCCTGTCCGAGAACGAGGCCTTTGCCAAGCGCTGCGAAGACGAGGGCATTGCCTTTATCGGCCCCAAGGCGCATTCGATTGCTGCGATGGGTGACAAGATCGCGTCGAAGAAGCTGGCGAACGAAGCCAAGGTCAACACCATTCCAGGCTACAACGATGCCATCGAGAACGCAGAAAAAGCGGTGGGCATCGCGCAGGGCATTGGCTACCCGGTGATGATCAAGGCATCGGCCGGCGGCGGCGGCAAGGGCCTGCGCGTGGCCTACAACGACAAGGAGGCGCTGGAGGGCTTTACCGCCTGCCAGAATGAAGCCCGCAACAGCTTCGGCGATGACCGGATCTTTATCGAGAAGTTCGTGCAGGAGCCGCGCCATATCGAGATCCAGATCCTGGGCGACAGCCACGGCAATGTGGTCTACCTGAACGAGCGTGAATGCTCGATCCAGCGCCGCCACCAGAAGGTGATTGAAGAGGCGCCATCGCCCTTCATCAGCGATGCCACCCGCAAGGCGATGGGCGAGCAGGCCGTGGCGCTGGCCAAGGCCGTGCAGTACCAGAGCGCGGGAACAGTGGAGTTTGTCGTCGGCAAGGAGCAGGACTTCTACTTTCTGGAAATGAACACCCGCCTGCAGGTGGAGCACCCGGTGACCGAGTGCATCACCGGCCTCGATCTGGTCGAGCAGATGATCCGCGTCGCGGCCGGCGAGAAGCTGTCCTTCAGCCAGGCCGATGTGAAGCGCGATGGCTGGGCCATCGAATGCCGCATCAATGCGGAAGACCCGTTCCGCAATTTCCTGCCATCCACCGGCCGCCTGGTGCGCTTTGAGCCGCCCAAGCAGACCATGTGGCAGGCCGATACCGCCCATTTGCAGGGTGTGCGCGTTGATACCGGTGTGTACGAGGGCGGCGAGATCCCCATGTACTACGACTCGATGATTGCCAAGCTGATCGTGCATGGCAAGGACCGCAACGAAGCGATTGCGAAGATGCGCGAGGCGCTCAACGGCTTTGCGATCCGTGGCATCAGCTCGAACATCCCCTTCCAGGCAGCGCTGCTGGCCCATCCCAAGTTTGTCTCGGGCCAGTTCAACACCGGCTTTATCGCCGAGCACTATGGCCATGGCTTCCATGCCGAGGACGTGCCGCACGAGGACACCGATTTTCTGGTGGCGCTGGCGATGTTCCGCAACCGCCGCTACCGCGCGCGAGCCTCCACCATCAGCGGCCAGATGCTGGGCCACCAGGTGCGTGTGGGCCACAGCTACACGGCCGTGGTGCTGGGCGCCGAAGGCCAGCACCGCTTTGTGTCGGCCGAGGTGACCGATTTTGACGACGAAGCCCGCGTCTGCAAGGTCAGCATTGGCGACAAGGTCTACCAGTTCAGCAGCGAAGCGGTGCTGCGCGATGTCGTCACCCACGGCACCTGCAACGGCCAGCCCTTTACCGCCCAGATCGAGCGCGGCACGGCCAAGAACCCGCTCGCGCTGCGCGTGATCCACAATGGCACGCAGCGCGACATCCTCGTGCTGTCCGAGCGCGGCGCCGCGCTCTACCAGCTGATGCCGTACAAGGCGCCACCGGATCTGTCCAAGTTCCTGCTCTCGCCCATGCCCGGCCTGCTGGTCGATGTGGCGGTGCAGCCAGGCCAGAAGGTGCAGGCCGGTGAGAAGCTGGCGGTCATCGAGGCGATGAAGATGGAGAACATCCTGTTTGCGACGCAGGACGGCATTGTCAGCAAGGTGAGTGCCGCCAAGGGCAATTCGCTGGCGGTTGACGATATCATCCTGGAGTTCGAATGATCTGATTGCTTTGCCCGCATGCAGACCCGCTGCCCCGCAGCGGGTTTTTTTGTGGGCCAGGAAGGGTGTACGAGGGAATGGGAATGCAACGAGCTTTGTTGGCCTTGGCCGCGCTGGTGCTGCTGGGGCTGGGCGCCGTGCCATTGGCGGCCGGGCACTTTCACCTGGGGGTGCTGGTGCCTGTGGGGCTGGGCCTGGCCGGTGGCTACCTGGCCTGGCGCTGGTGGGCGGTGCAGGCCTGGTGCGCGGCTGCGCCCTGGCGCCGCGCATGCTGGCGTGCCGCCTGGTTGGGCTTGGCCTTGTGGGTGGTCAGCGTGGGCTGGCTCTGGCAGCGCATTGCCGGCCTGGGGCAGACACCGGCGACTACGCCGCCGGTGGCTGCGATCGTGGTGCTGGGCAGCGGAACGCAAGACGGCAAGCCGCGCCCGGCGCTGGCCATGCGGCTTGATACCGCCGCACAGCTGGCGGCCTTGCAGCCGCAGGCGGTGCTGGCAGTGACCGGCGGGGTGGACTTTGGGCAGGACGAGAGCGAGGGCGCCATCATGGCGCGTTACCTGGCCCAGACCCATGGGCTGGACCCTGCGGCGATGGTGGTGGAAGCGCGCAGCACCAGCACCGTGCTCAACCTGGAATGGACCGGCCCCCTGCTGCAGCAGCGCGGCGTGGATCTGGCGCAGCCCATTGCGATTGTCAGCAGCGATTTTCACCTCTGGCGCGCGCTGCAGATTGCCCGCAGCCAGGGCTTCGGCCAGCCCATTGGCGTGGCGGCCCCGACACCGTTGCTGACCCGGTTCAACGTCTGGCTGCGCGAGTACTTTGCGGTGGCCAGCAGCTGGGCCTTGGGGGAGTGGTAGCGGCTAAATACGTCAGGTGCTGGCGCGCCGCACCAGGTGGTAGCCCAGATCCAGCCGGTTCTGCGTCACCGGCTGGCCTTGCACCAGCTGCAGCAGCATCGTGGCGGCCTCGGCGCCAATGGCGCTGCGGGGGGTGTGGATGGTGGTCAGCGGCGGCACCATCTGCGCGCTGCCGGGCAGGTCGTTGAAACCGGCAATCGCGATTTGCGCGGGCACGGCCAGCCTCAGGCGGTTGGCAGCCAGCAGCGCGCCCTGGGCCAGGTCGTCGTTGCAGAAAAATACCGCATCCACGCCGCTGCCCAGCTGCAGCACCTGCTCCAGCAACTGCGCGCCCAAGGCCAGCGACGAGCGCTCGGGACTCAGGATCTCCAGGCTGGGGTCGGCCAGGCCCGCCCGCTGCAAGGCCTGGCGGTAGCCCTGCAGGCGCTGCATGACGCGGGCATCCAGCTGGGCGCCGCAAAAAGCGATGCGGCGGTAACCCTGGGCCAGCAGGTGCTCCGTCATCGTCACCCCGGCATCCACCTGCGAAAAGCCCACGCTGTGCATGCCAGCGGCAGCGCTTGCCGGGTGCAGTTCCATCAAATGCACGCAGGCCGTGCCACTGGTTGCCAGCAACTGCGCACTGCCGGCGCTGCGCTCATAACCGGTCAGCATCAGGCCGGCAGGGCGCATCGGCAGGTAGGCGCGCAGCAGTTGCTCTTCCTCAGCGGCGCTGTAATGCGATACCCCAATCAGCAGGTGGTACCCGGCGGCAAACAGCACCTTGTGCGCCGATTCGAGCAAATCCACAAACAGGGTATTGCTGAGCAAAGGCACGATGACCAGCACCTGGTTGCTTTTCTGCGATGCCAGTGCGCGCGCGGCCGGGTCCGGCACATAACCCAGGCGCAACGCCGTCGCGCGCACCTTGTCTGCCAGCGCTGGTGCTACCCGGCGCTCACCGCGCAGCGCGCGGGACACGGTCATCGGGCTCACGCCAGCGGCATCTGCAACGTCCTGCAAGGTGACCCGGCCGCTGGCGCGCGAGCGGCGGCCAGCGGGCTCGGCCACTGGCGCGGGCAATGGGGTGGAAGAGGGCAGGGGCAAGCAATTCTCCGGTCGAGTGGGCAAGCAATATCCGGTATGATAGCGCTATCCCAGTTTGATGGGGAAGGAAGGCAGTGCCTGCAGGCGTCTCAAATGCTAAGTTGATTGCTGAATCGGCTTGTTCAAGAGGCGTCATCCAAGGGCAGTGCTTATTTTTTACCTGTATTGGATAGCGCTAACCCAATGACCATGTCCTCTAGTGATTCTTCGCGTCGGCGTCCTGTAGCTCTGGTGGTGATGGGGGTGTCGGGATGCGGCAAATCCAGCGCCGGTGAAGCCATTGCAACGCACCTGGGATGGCGCCTGGTCGAAGGCGACAGCTACCATGCGGCCGAAAGTGTGGCCAAGATGCAGGCGGGCATAGCGCTCACCGATGCCGACCGTGCAGGCTGGCTGCAGCGCTTGGCGCAATTGCTGGCAGAGGCGGATGATGGCGGCGGTGTGGTGCTGACCTGCTCGGCACTCAAACGCCAGTACCGGGAGTTGCTGCGCGCATCCCAGGCCCGGCTCGGCTTTGTGTTTCTGGATCTCAGCTACGAGACGGCCCTGGCACGGGTGCAGCAGCGCGCGGGGCATTTCTTCTCGCCCGAGCTGGTGGCCAACCAGTTTGCGACGCTGGAAGACCCCCGCGAGGAGGCGCAGGTATTGACTGTGGATGCCGACACCCCACTGGGGCACATAGCCCAGCAAGTGCAGCAGTGGCTCGATGCCCAGCAGCCTTGAGATCGTCAACAGGCTCTAAGTGCTGACAAAGCCTGGTGCCAGCGCCGCATGCGGCGGCTGTGCTATAAAAATTACATAAACAAGGGGATGCTGCAGCCATGGCTGCAGGCCCCGGCAATGCAAAGGATTCCCCATGATGCAGATCCACCCCGTTCTTCAAGCGGTCACCGACCGCATCCGCGCCAAGAGCGCGGCCACGCGCAGCGACTATCTGGCCCAGCTGGACGCGATGGCCCAGCGGCCGCCGCAGATGCGCTCCATGGGCTGCGCCAATGTGGCCCATGCCGTGGCCGGTGTGCCGGTCCATGACAAGCTGCGCATTGTCGAGGTCAAGGGCCCGAATGTGGGCATTGTCACGGCCTACAACGATGTGCTGTCGGCCCATGCGCCGCTGCAGCGCTACCCCGACATCCTGAAGGACGAGGCGCGCAAGCACGGCGCCACCGCGCAGGTGGCGGGTGGTGTGCCTGCCATGTGCGACGGGGTGACTCAGGGCATGCCGGGCATGGAGCTGAGCCTGTTCAGCCGCGATGCGATTGCGATGGGCACCGCCGTGGCACTGACCCATGACACCTTTGATGCGGCGCTGATGCTTGGCGTCTGCGACAAGATTGTTCCTGGTTTACTGATCGGTGCCTTGCATTTTGGCCATCTGCCGATGGTGTTTGTGCCCGCAGGGCCGATGACCTCGGGCCTGTCCAACAACGACAAGGCCAAGGTGCGCGAGCTGGCCGCCCAGGGCCTGGTGGGCCGCGAAAAGCTGCTGGAAGCCGAGATGGCCGCCTACCATGATGCGGGCACCTGCACCTTCTACGGCACGGCCAACAGCAACCAGATGCTGCTCGAGGCCATGGGCCTGCATGTGCCTGGCAATGCCTTCATCAACCCCGAAAATGGCGCGCGTGAGCTGCTGACCCGCGAGGCGATGCGCACGGTGCTCAATATCACTGCCGGCAAGCGCTTTGCGCCGATTGGCCGCGTCGTCGACGAGCGCTGCATTGTCAACGCGATGGTGGCCTTGCTGGCCACCGGCGGCTCGACCAACCACCTGATCCACTGGGTGGCAGTGGCGCGGGCTGCGGGTATCGTCATCGACTGGAATGATTTCGAACAGCTGTCGTCGGTCGTGCCCCTGCTGGCACGTGTCTACCCCAATGGGGCAGCCGATGTGAACCAGTTCCAGGCGGCAGGCGGCCCGGGCTATGTGATTGGCCAGCTGCTGGCGGCAGGCCTGATGCATGGCGATGTGCTGACGGTGCGCCCCGAGGGCCTGACGGCTTACGCCAGTGTGCCGCGCGTCGAAGCGGGCCAACTGGTGTGGCAAGCGGCCACCGAATCGGGTGACGACAGCGTGCTGCGCCCCGTCAGCGCGCCTTTCAGTCCCACCGGAGGCCTCAAGCTGCTGACCGGCAACCTGGGCCGCAGCGTCATCAAGGTCAGCGCCGTGCCGCTCGATCGCCATGTGCTGCGCGCGCCTGCCTGGGTGTTTGACTCGCAGGACGCGCTGCAGGAAGCCTTCAAGTCGGGGGCGCTGGAGCAGGCCTGCCAGACCAATGGTCACAACGGCGTGGTCTGCGTGGTGCGCTGGCAGGGCCCGCAAGCCAATGGCATGCCTGAGCTGCACAAGCTGACGCCCCCATTGGCCGTGCTGCAAGGCAAGGGCTACCAGGTGGCTTTGGTGACCGATGGGCGCATGAGCGGCGCCTCGGGCAAGGTACCCGCTGCCATCCATGTGTCGCCTGAAGCACTGGCCGGCGGCCCTCTGGCCAAAATTGAGAGCGGCGATATGGTGCTGCTGGACGCTGAAACCGGTATCATGCAGGCCGAAGTGGATGCCGCCGTCTGGGAGGCACGCCCGCTTGCCACGATACCGGCCGAGCAGCTGCGCGCCAATGGCCGTGGTCTGGGCCGAGAACTGTTTGCCGGATTCCGGCGCAATGCGCTGAGCGCAGAAGAAGGAGCCTGCACATGGCTGAGCAACTGACCGCCTTGTCGATCATGCAAGATGCACCGGTGATCCCGGTGATCGTGCTGCGCGATGTCAACCACGCCGTGTCCATGGCCAAGGCCCTGGTCGCAGGCGGTATCCGGGTACTGGAAGTGACCTTGCGCACGCCCCAAGGCCTGCCCTCGATCGAAGCGATTGCCAAGGCCGTGCCGGAGGCGATCGTCGGCGCAGGTACCGTGCGCAATGCCGCCGATGCGCATGCGGCTGCTGCGGCCGGTGCCCGCTTTGCGGTCAGCCCTGGCTACACTTCCAGCGTCGGCGAAGCCTGCCGCCAGGCCCGTTTGCCGCTGCTGCCTGGCGTTGCCACCAGCAGCGAGATCATGCAGGCGCAGCAAGATGGCTTCCAGGAACTGAAGTTCTTCCCCGCGCTGCAAGCCGGGGGCATCAACATGCTCAAGGCCTGGCAGGGCCCCTTCGCCGAAGTGCGGTTTTGCCCGACCGGCGGCATCACCCCCACCAACGCGCCAGAGTTTCTGGCGTTGAAGAATGTCGTTTGCGTGGGAGGCTCCTGGCTGGTGCCCACCGATACCCTGGAGCGCGGCGACTGGGAACACATCACCTTGCTGGCGCGCGAAGCCGCTGGCTTGCGGCACAAGGGCTGACCGCGCAGCCGCAGGCGTGCGGATTAGCTGTGCGCCTGCTACCTACCCGGGCCCCTCTCAGGGCCTGCGGGCGCTGGAGGCCATGCCAAGCGCGATGCTGCCATGACTGGCTGCTGCAGCGCCATCTGCTTCCGCCCCGTTCTTGGATGACCAAGGCGGCGCAGCTGGGCATCGCGCCGCACAGCGCTGCCTGGTACGTGGTATTTGCCCAGCGACGCGAGTGCCGAGGGCGCAGGCTGCCCCCGTGGTGCCCTTATTCCTTGGACTGAGTCTGATCGCCATGGGAATGGCTGGAGGCATCTTCGGTCCACGCTTTGTAGCGGCCGGAATGCGGCTGGAACTGCTGTCCGGGAAACAGCGTTCGCTCGATATCGCGCAGTACCGTCATGCCCACACCATTGAGCTTGAGCAAGCGCTCGGGATATGCTTCGACCACCTGATCCACGGTGGTGATCGCGTGCCGCCCCAGGCTGTTGAGGGTTCTGCGAGAGAGCCTTTTGTTCAGGAGGAGTTCAGTGGCCATGGGATCATCAATCTATAAACAAAGCGGCAACGTCCGTCGTTGGAGTGAAGACAGGGGCCAGGCAACTGCTACTTCAGCGGGAGTTGCGATGCCCAAGCCTTTGCCCCAACGAGACAGGAATGGATACAAATCATGCTAAATCGCATTTTGTTATTCATTGATTCTATCAGCTTATAGCTAATTTGTAACTCAGAGGCGGGCGATTTCTGCCGATGAGAGATTGATTTGCGCCACATTAATGTAATTAAATGTATTTGTGCGCATATACTCAGCGATGTGCGGGGTGGAATGACTGCGTTTCTTCCCAGCGGTATTTTCCTCCTAAAAAAATGAATCTCCAGCGCAACTATCCTTTAACCAAACTGCAGGTAATGGCTGGGAGGGCCTGCCCAAGGACCAGAAAATCACAGGGTTTGCCTAGGGCTGTTGTCACCGCTGCGCTGGCCAGTGCTGGGTTATTACGCAGGTCTATCATGCTATGTAATCCATAAAAACGGTTAAAGTAAGAATGGGCGGAGAGTATCAATATCCCTGGCTGCCCGCCGCGCGCTATCCGCGCCCTACCACTGTCTGGTTATGCCCGTTCGTAAAGCCTCGTCGTTGACGATCACCTTGATTTTGCCTTTTGTGATGCTGGTCGCATTGCTGACCGGGGTGCTGGGCGTGCTGTGGTACTGGACGGGCAGCAAGACGGTCTCGATGCTGTCTCAGCAATTGATGGTGGAGATGGCCGAGCGCATCAGCCAGGCGGTGGACCGGCATGTCTTCAGTTCCGGCTCCATCATCGAGGCGAGCTTTCCGGCCGGTTTGCAGGCGCCTGACCGGATCGAGGACGATATGCCTGCACTGCGCACCCGGCTGTGGGCGGCCACGTCGCTGACACAGCACCGGGGCGACTATGTCTACTACGGCAACCGCCATGGCCAGGGCATGGGCCTGCTGCGCCGCAATGCAACCCAGGCGGAGCTGCGCATCAAGCTCCATGCGCAGGACGTGCGCAGCCTCTACCTGCTGCCGGGGATTCAGGCCGAACCCATCTTTCTGTCCCAAGAGTCCCATCTGTTCGATCCGCGCACCCGTCCCTGGTACCGGCTTGCGCAGGGCGTGGCTGGCCATATCTGGACGCCTGTCTACATCGACTTCAATGCCAAGGACCTGGTGATGACGCGGGCGCGGCAGGTGTTTGGGCGGGACGGCCAGCCCGTTGGTGTGGTGGCCACCGATGTCTCGCTGAAGGAATTGCGGCTTTTTGTCGATGGCCTGCATTTGTCCGAAGGGGCACAGGCATTCCTCATGGAGCCCAATGGCGACCTGGTTGCCGGCACGGGCATGGACAATATCCGCCAGAGCGGTGAGCAGCCGCCCAGCCGGGTCAATGCTGCCAGCGCGGGCAATCCACTCTTGAAGGCGGTGTACCGGCAGCTGGTCAACGAGTTCTCGCAGTCCAACGAGGTGGCTCGCACGGCGCTGATCTTTGACGCCAAGGACCAGGCGATCGAAGTGGCTTACCGCCGCGTCACCGATGAGGCGGGCCTGAACTGGCTGGCGGTGGTGGCCGTGCCGCACCAGCAGATGCTGGCTGGCATTCGCGTCCATGTCGTGCTGGTGGTCGCCTTGGGTTTGCTTGCACTGGGCAGTGCGCTGGCACTGGGGTTGCGCATCTTTGGCGGTTTGGCCAAGGACATGCGCTCGCTCACCTATGCGGTGCGCCGTGTCGGGCAAGGTGAAATCGATGTACCGATCGGCGTGGAACGCAACGACGAGATTGGCGAACTGGCCAACAATGTCCACCATATGCGGCACCGCTTGTTTACGGATGCGCTTACCGGCGCTGCCAACCGCAGCGCGCTGAACCACATTCTGGAAACCCTGACCCGGCCCGGCAGCGGCAAGCCTGCCGTGTTCGCGATTCTCTTCATCGACCTGAACCAGTTCAAGCCGCTCAATGACCGCTGGGGCCATGACAACGGTGACCTGGCCCTGGTCGAGGTGGTGCAGCGCCTCAAGGAAGTACTGCGCAGCAACGATGTGCTGATTCGCCTGGGTGGGGACGAGTTTGTCGCCGTGTTGCAGGGCGTCCACAGTGATGCGCAGATCCAGGTGGTAAAAGCCAAGATCCTTGAAGCCCTCGCACCGGCGTTGCAGACGCTGAAGGGCTTGCCCGAGGGTGTGGTGGTTCACCTGGGCGCCTCCATCGGGCAGGCCATCTTTCCGACCGATGGTGCCGATCCGCAAAGCCTGCTCAAGCACGCGGACCTGGACATGTACAAGAACAAGCAGCGCAGCGGCCATAGCCGTTGACCGGCGCAATGGGCCGTTGAGGGCCTGAAAGCAGAAAAGCCAGGCAGGGGCCTGGCTTGGGGGTGTGAGAGGCCTGCTGTCAAGCGGCCTAGGGTCTGTTAACGCAGACCGCCACCTTCGCCACCTTCGGCACGTTGAATGAGTTCAATCTTGTAGCCATCAGGATCGGTCACAAAAGCGATCACCGTGGTGCCGCCTTTTACCGGACCGGCTTCGCGGGTGACATTGCCGCCATTGGCCTTGATCTTTTCGCAAGCGGCGTAAGCATCAGGCACGCCCAGCGCGATATGGCCATAGGCCGTGCCCAGGTCATAGCTCTCGGTGCCCCAGTTGTAGGTCAGCTCGATCTCGGCCTGGCCGGGGTTGCCGCCGTCATAGCCGACAAAGGCCAGCGAATACTTGTATTCGGGGTTTTCCGAGGTGCGCAGCAGGCGCATGCCCAGCACCTGGGTGTAGAAATCGATGGAGCGCTGGAGATTGCCAACGCGCAGCATGGTGTGCAAAAGACGCATGGGGTTTTCTTTCTTGTAAAGGCAGCGGCAGCGCTTGGCCGCCGCAGGGAAGAGGGCCGACCTTGTCGGTCTGTCCGGAACCATCTGAGTGTAGCGCTGCAACCAGCCGAGCCGCAGCCCACAAAGCACAACCCCTGCACGGGGCAGGGGTTGGAAGCAGAAGCGAGGCGGCGAGAATTACTCGACCTTGGCCTTTTCACGCAGCTCTTGCTGGTACTTCTGGATTTGTTGCTGACGCAGTTGCTGCTCGATCTGGGGTTTGACTTCCTCGAACTTGGGCAGCTGTGCTTCACGCACATCGTCCACGCGGATGATGTGGTAGCCGAACTGGGTCTTGACGGGGGTGTCCGTCATCTGGCCCTTCTTCAGCTTGGTCATGGCCTCGGAGAACTCAGGCACGTAGTTGGCTGCATTGCCCCAGTCCAGATCGCCACCGCGCTGGCCCGATCCAGGATCCTTGGATTCCTTCTTGGCCAGGTCTTCGAACTTGGCACCCTTCTTGATTTGGGCGATCAGCGCCTTGGCCTTGTCTTCGCTGTCCACCAGGATGTGGAAGGCATGGTATTCCTTGCCTTGGTTGGTGGCGACAAACTTGTCGTACTCGGCCTTGGCGGCAGCGTCAGAAATGGGGTGCGCCTTTTCGTAAGCGGCGAACAACTCCTGGGTCAGGATGCCTTGGCGAGCCAGCTCGACCTGGCCCTTGAAGGACTCGGTCGCATCCAGGCCTTGGGCCTTGGCAGCCTGGGCATAGATTTCGCGCTCGATGATGGCTTCCTTGATCTGGCCTTCTTGCTCGGCACTCACAGGGCGGCCGCTGCGTTCCATTTGTTCCTTGAAGGTCTTCAGCAGAGACGAAGGCACGGGCTTGCCATTGACAACGCCAATGTTCTGGGCCACTGCGGGCAGCGCGGCTGAACCAAGCAGGGCAGCTGCAACCAGACCGGACAAGAGCTGTTTTTTCATGCGAAATCCAAATTGTTTATCTGTGAAGGAAATATACACCAGTGATTTCATTGTTTTGGTGTATTCAGGACTTCAATGGCAAGGGCATGTAAACCCGCGTCAATGAATGCTTGGAGCGCATCATACACAAGCCGGTGCTGGGCAATGCGTGATGTGCCAGTAAATAAGGGTGAAGCGATGCGCAACCGAAAATGGGTGCCAAAACCGCTGCCATTGGCACCGGCATGGCCGGCGTGCAGACCGCTTTCATCGATCACCTCCAACTGGGTGGGTGAGAGTTTGTCGCGCAGCACCGCTTCAATGGCGGTGGCGGTAATGTCCTGGGCGTGCATAGAGGAGAGGCAAAGATGGGCGCGGGTGTGTCAGCGGCAGCCATAGCGTTCAGCGCGATGCGCTGCCGGCCAGCGCCCGCGGTTGTCAGGGCTGGTCTTCCGGGTTGTGCTGGATGTGGCGGCTCAGGTACATGGCCTGGCCGAGCACGAAGACCAGCATCAGGCCCAGGCCTCCGAACATCTTGAAGGTGACCCAGGTGTCCAGGTCAAACTGGTAGGCCACCCAGATGTTGATGATGCCCATGACGGTGAAAAAAATGGCCCAGCTGTAGTTGACCGTGTTCCAGACAGGCTGGGGCAGTTGCACCTGCGAGGACATTAGCTTTTGCATCAGGTTGCGGTTGAAGAACCACTGGCCGCCCAGCAAAACGGCTGCCATCACCCAGTACAAGACGGTGGGCTTCCACTTGATGAAGGCTTCGTCGTGAAAGAGCAGCGTGGCACCGCCAAACACCACGATCACGCCCAGGCTGATCCACTGCATCGGCTCCACCTTGCCGACCTTGAAATGCAGGTAGGCAATTTGCGCAATGGTCGCAGCAATGGCCACCCCGGTGGCCACGAACACCCCCCAGACCTTGAACGCTGCGAAAAACAGCAGGATGGGGAAAAAATCAATCAAAAATTTCATATCAGGCGATGCGGGCTGTGCACGGCGTAGCTGAAAGCGGAGCACGATGCGGACAAGAAGGCAGGGCTTTGGTGCTTGTGTTTTGTTGAGTAGCGCGTCTGCGGGCAAGCCGCCAATGATACGCGAGCGGTTTTGCCGCCAGCTTAAGCTGGACTGAAGCCCCCGCCACGCTTTGCAGCGCTGTCAGAGCGCGTGCTGCTGCCAAAGTTCCACACCGCGCAAGCGCAAGCCACAGGCGCCTGCTGCGCCCTGGGGTCATTCCTGCTTTTCAAAGTCCAGCGCGGCCGAGTTCATGCAGTAGCGCAGGCCGGTAGGCTGGGGGCCGTCCGGGAACACATGGCCCAGATGGGCACCGCACTGGGCGCAGACCGTCTCCACCCGCACCATGCCATGGCTGCGGTCCACGTTTTCCTGGATCGCGCCGGGAATGGCTTCGGAGAAGCTGGGCCAGCCACAGCCAGCATCAAACTTGGTGTCGCTGTCAAACAGCTTGGCACCGCAACAGATGCAGTGGTAGCTGCCATCAGCCCAGTGGGCCTCGTACTTGCCGGTAAACGGGCGTTCGGTAGCGGCATGCCGGGTGACCTGGTAGGCCACTGGTTCGGCGTGTTTGGATGCGAGTTCGGCCTGCCATTGGGCATCCGATTTTTGGACAGGAAAGCTCATGATGAACAGCTGATTTCGATATGTTGCGCCCAGTCGGGCGGGAGGGCGGCCAGGTCTTCGCAGCCCGGATGCTCCGCATATGGTGTCGCCAGCACGGTTTGCAAGCGGGCAAACGGTGCCCAGTCGCCCTGCTGGGCGGCGGTAATGGCTTGCTGGCCCAGGTGGTTGCGCAGCACATAGCGGGGATTGGCGGCAAACATGCGTGCGGCGGTGGCCGCCGCATCGCCGGGCTGCAGCAGCGCTTGGTACTGCTCACGCCAGGTCTCAAACGCGGCATCGCCATCGAACCAATGGACCAGCGCCGGCAGGCTGTCATCGGCCACCGCTTGCGACAGCGCGCGCCAGAACAGGCTGTAGTCGGTGCGGTGCTGCTGCATCATGGCCAGCAAGGGGTTGACCACGCCGGCCACGGTTTCGGGCGCCGTGCTGCGGGCAGGGTCAAGGCCCAGCTTGGCGCCCAGCGCCCGCTGCATCGCAGGCTCCAGCGCGGTTTTGTAGCGCTCCAACGCGGCCAGGGTGGTGGCTTCGTCGCCGATCAACGGCAGCAGCGCCTGGCCCAGGCAGAACAGGTTCCAGTACGCCACCTGCGGCTGGCGGGCAAAGGCATAGCGGCCGCCGGTATCGCTGTGGTTGCAGATGTGGTTGGCGTCGTAGTGGTCCAGAAACTGGAAGGGGCCATAGTCGATCGTCAGGCCCAGGATGCTCATGTTGTCGGTGTTCATCACGCCATGGCAAAAGCCATGGGCCTGCCACCGCGCAATCATGCGTGCGGTGCGCTCGGCCACCTCAGCCAAAAACGCGGCATAGCGCTCGGCGCTGCCGCTGGCGTGTTGGGCAACATCCTGCATGTAGCGCACCACCACATAGTCCGCCAGCTTGCGCAGGCTGTCCTGGTCATCGCGGGCCGCAAAATGCTCAAAATGGCCAAAGCGCACAAAACTGGGCGCTACGCGGGCGACGACGGCAGCGGTTTCCACGGTCTCGCGGTAAATCGGCTGCGGCGAGGTCACCAGCGACAGCGCACGCGTGGTCGGCACGCCCAGGCCATGCATCGCTTCGCTGCACAGGTACTCGCGGATCGACGAGCGCAGCACCGCGCGCCCGTCTCCCATGCGGGAATAGGGCGTCTTGCCTGCGCCTTTGAGTTGCAGCTCCAGCCCCTGCGGGGCCGCCGGGGAGCGGATCTCACCCAGCAGTATGGCCCGGCCATCACCCAGCTGCCCGGCCCAGTGGCCAAACTGGTGGCCGCTGTAGACGCTGGCCAGCGCATCCATGCCCGGCAGCAGCGCATTGCCTCCCAGCACCTCGGTGGCTTCGCTGCCCCTCAGCCATTCGGGGCGCAGGCCCATCTGCTGGGCGAGCGCGTCATTGCGGGCGTGCATCGCCAGCGCCGGCATCGGTGTGGGTTGCAGACGCGTATAGAAGACCGGGGGCAGACCGGCAAAGCCGTTGTGCCATTGGGCACCGGGCTGCAATGCAGAATCGGCTGCTGCAGGCGTGGATGCGGGGGCTGCGGCGGCAGCCGGGCGTGAAGACATGCTTGAATCCATGCAGCCATTGTCTGCCTTGCGGCTTTCCCCGGGTGGCGCTGTGTCTATATACCAAGTCTGGCTTCTTGTGCCGATCCAGTGCGGCGGCGCAACATTATTTCACCCTGCCCCGGGCGCAAAACCGCCGCACCCTGCGCTTTTGTCTCTGGTGGGCCGGGAGGGCACGGTATTATGTCGGCCTGAGTTCTACCGCTTGGTTCATCAGAAAAGATCCCTGGGCCATCCGGCACTTGCCCGGCATGCCTGGCCAGCCCTGTTTTGCGCGGGCCGGCCGGTGTGCGACAGCGCATCGCAGGTGATTGCCGCCCATCCAAGAGAAAACGAGCACTGTGCGCCTCAATTCCATCAAGCTTGCTGGCTTCAAATCGTTTGCGGAGCCCACCAATTTCATGCTGCCAGGGCAACTGGTGGGCGTGGTCGGCCCCAATGGCTGCGGCAAGTCCAACATCATGGATGCGGTGCGCTGGGTGCTGGGCGAGTCCAAGGCCAGTGAATTGCGCGGCGAGTCGATGCAGGATGTGATCTTCAATGGCACGACGCACCGCAAGCCGGCCAGCCGCTCCAGTGTGGAGCTGGTGTTTGACAACAGCGACCACCGCGCCGGCGGCCAGTGGAGCCAGTACACCGAAATCGCCGTCAAGCGGGTGCTGACGCGCGACGGCAGCAGCAGCTATTTCATCAACAACATGCCGGTGCGCCGCCGCGATGTGCAGGATGTGTTCCTGGGCACCGGCCTGGGCCCGCGCGCCTACGCCATCATTGGCCAGGGCACCATCAGCCGCATCATCGAGTCGCGCCCCGAGGAACTGCGCCTGTTCCTGGAAGAAGCAGCTGGCGTCTCCAAGTACAAGGAGCGCCGCCGCGAGACCGAAAACCGCCTCAACGACACGCGCGAAAACCTGACCCGGGTCGAAGACATTCTGCGTGAGCTCAATGCCAACCTCGACAAGCTGGAAAAGCAGGCCGAGGTAGCCGCCAAATACAACGCGCTCAATGCCAGCGCCACCCTGAAGCAGCACCAGCTGTGGTTCCTCAAGCGCAGCGATGCCGAGCAGGAGCAGGAGAAGGTGCGCATCGAGGGCCTCAAGGCCGTCAATGACCTGGAATCGCGCATGGCCGATCTGCGCCATGTCGAGGCGGACCTGGAAACCATCCGCCAGTCGCACTATGCTGCCGGCGACACCGTGAACCAGGCGCAGGGCAAGCTCTATGAAGCCACCGCCGAAGTCGGCCGGTTGGAGGCCGAAATCCGCTATGTGGTCGAAGGCCGCCAGAGGGTGGAGAACCGCCTGGTGCAACTGGCCGAGCAGATTGCGCAGTGGACGATACGCAAGGACGAGTCCGAGGCCGAGCTGGAAAACCTGGCTGGCCAGGGTATGGATGCGGAAGAGCGCGCCGAGATGCTGGCGGCCCAGCTCGAAGAGCAAAACCTGCAACTGCCCGATATGGAGGAAGCGCTGCGCCTGGCCCAGCAGCGCGCCAATGAGCAGCGCAGCTCCGTCACCCAGGTGCAGCAGCAGATCCAGGTACTGGCGGCAGAACAACGCAGCCTGAACGAACAAAGCCGTGGCCTGGAAGTGCGCAGCGAGCGCCTGCGCAGCGACCGCAATGCGATGGCTGCGCCCGACGAGACCCGCTTGGCCAACCTGCAGCAGCAAAACGAGGAAGCCGCCGAGGCCGCCGAGATCGCCGAAGGGCGGCTGCTGGAGCTGCAGGACAGTGTGCCCCAGCTCGATGAAGCGCGGCGCAGCAAGCAGCAGCAGGTGAACCAGGAGGGCGCCAAGCAGGCCGATCTGTCGGCGCGGCTCGATGCCCTCAAGGCGCTGCAGGAAAAGGTCAAGACCGACGGCAAGCTGCAGCCCTGGCTGGCCAAGCATGGCCTCGATGGCCTGCAAGGCCTGTGGAGCCGCATCCAGGTGGAGCCGGGCTGGGAAAACGCACTGGAAGCTGCACTGCGCGAGCGGCTGGCGGCATTGGAAGTCAGCCGCCTGGATATGGTGCGCGGATTCTTGGGCGCCGGTGCCCAGGATGCACCGCCGGCGCGCCTGGCCTTTTACAGCGTGCCGCAAGCACCAGCCGCTGCCCCTGCGGGCAAACTGGCGCAGCTGTCCGACCTGCTGCGTGTGCATGATGCCGGCCTGCGTGCCGTGCTGGTCGACTGGCTCTGCGGCTGCTACACCTGCCCGAGCCTGGACGAGGCGCTGGCCCAGCGCAGCCGTCTGCAGGCCGGAGAAACCATTTTTGTGCCGACCGGCCACTCCGTCAGCCTGCACAGCGTGAGCTTTTATGCGCAGGACTCCGAGCAGTCCGGCATGCTGGCACGGGCCCAGGAAATCGAGCATCTGGAAAAGGAGCTGCGCGCCCAATCGCTGATCGGCGAAGAGGCGCGCAACGCGCTGGTGCGTGCCGAGAGTGCCTATGCCGATGCCTCGCAGCGCCTGGTGGCGGTGCGTGCGGAGGCTGCCCAGACCCGCAACCGTGCCCATGAGCTGCAGGTGGAGACCTTGCGCCTGACCCAGTTGGCCGAGCAGGCCCGGGCCCGCGCGGCCCAGATCGATACCGACCTGGGCGAAGTGGTGCAGCAGCTCGAAGAGATCCAGGAGCGCCGGATTGCGGCCGAGGCCCGCTTTGAAGAGCTGGACATGCAGCTGGCCGACAGCCAGGAGCGCCATGCCCAGCTCGATGAAACCGTCTACGAGTCCGAGCGCAAGCTGGCCAGCGCCCGCGAGCAGCTCCGCGCGCTCGAGCGCCAGTCGCAGGAAGCGGTGTTTGGCCAGCGCAGCATGGAAGCGCGCCGCGCCGAGCTCCACCGCACGATGGAAACGGCGATGCAGCAGGCCAAGGCCCTCGGAGATGAACAGTTGCGCGCGCAGGAAGAGCAAAAACGCCTCAATGACGCGGCAGCGCAGGGGGGGCTGCAGGATGCGCTGAACCTCAAGATGGAGCGCGAAAAGGACCTGGCCGCACGCCGCAGCGAATACGATGACCTGACGGCCCGGCTGCGCAGCAGCGATGAGCGCCGCCAGCAGTTTGAGCGCGAGCTGCAGCCGCTGCGCGACCGGATCACCGAGTTCAAGCTCAAGGAGCAGGCCGCGCAACTGGGCCTGGAGCAGTACACGACCTTGCTGCAGGAGGCCCAGGCGGATCTGGACGTTATCGCCGCGTCGGTCAAGGATGGGCAGGTGCGCCTGACCGGTCTGCAGGGCGACATCGACCGCCTGCACCGCGAGATCGAAGCGCTGGGTGCCGTCAACCTGGCTGCCCTGGATGAGTTGAACCATGCCCGCGAGCGCAAGACCTTCCTCGACTCGCAGATGGAAGACCTGACCCAGGCCATGACGACCCTGGAAGACGCCATCAAGAAGATCGATGCCGAAACCCGGCAACTGCTCTCGGGCACCTTCGACACCGTCAACAGCCACTTCGGCCGCATGTTCCCGGAGCTGTTTGGTGGCGGGCAGGCCAAGCTGATCATCACCGGCGACGAGATTCTGGACTCGGGTGTGCAGGTGATGGCGCAGCCGCCCGGCAAGAAGAACCAGACCATCCACCTGCTGTCGGGCGGCGAGAAAGCGCTGACCGCGATTGCGCTGGTGTTCGCGATCTTCCAGCTCAACCCGGCGCCCTTCTGTCTGCTCGATGAGGTGGACGCGCCGCTGGACGATGCCAACACCGAGCGCTACGCCAAGCTGGTCGCCTCGATGAGCCGGGGCACGCAGTTCCTCTTCATCAGCCACAACAAGATCGCGATGGAGATCGCGCAGCAACTGATTGGTGTGACAATGCAGGAGCAGGGCGTCTCGCGCATTGTGGCTGTGGATATGGAGTCTGCGTTGTCGATGGCGGATTCGGCGTGATAGATTTTTAGAACGAAAACGTATGAGTAATTTTCAACTGGCGTTGGTGATCACCTTTGGGGTCATTCTGGTTTTGTACATCGCCTACAACACCTGGTCGGCGCGCCGCAACGAGCCCAAGAAACCCCGGCCCGAGGAGCCCGGCCAGAGCGGCGACTCCGAGCTGCGCTACGAACCCGGCTTTGATGGCCGTGCCGCATCGGCAGCTACCGGTGACCCGGTCCTCGACGCCCAACTGGGCGGCCAGGGCCCCCGCCTGAGCGGACACAGTGCCGATGCCTTTGGTGCAGGCGCGGTGGCGCGCAGCGGCAACCCGGGCACCTTTCTGGGCGACCGCCAGCAGATCCTCGATCCCCTCACCGATGCGATTGCCACCATTCATACAGACGGCATTGTCTCGGGCAATGCCGCGATTGCGGCGATGCCCAGCAGCTTTCGCGCAGGCAACAAGGCCTTCAACATCGAGGGCCTGAATGAAACCAGCCAGACCTGGGAGCTGCCGCGCGCCGGTGCCCGCTACACCGGTTTTCAGGCCGGCGTGCAGCTGGCCAACCGCCATGGCCCGATGAACGAGATCGAGTTTTCCGAATTCGTCACCAAGGTCCAGCAGTTTGCCGACAGTATCGGTGCGGCGTACGACACGCCCGACATGCTGCAGGAAGTGGCCCGCGCCCGCGAACTCGACGCCTTTGCGAGCGAGCATGATGCGCAGCTGGCCTTCATGCTGCGCGCCAAGCGCGCCTCCTGGAGTCCCGGCTATGTGGCCCAGGTGGCGGCCAAGCATGGCTTTGTGCCGGCAGGCCCTGGCCGCATGGTGATGCCCTCGGGCATCGAGCAGATGCCCGCGATCCTGGCGCTGACCTACGACGCGCAGGCGGCACTGGCCGACGACCCGGAGGCCAGCGCCTTGCGCGATGTGCTGCTGAGCCTGGATGTGCCGCATGTGGCCCGCAGCGAAAAGCCTTTCGACAAGATGCGCGCCGCCGCCGAAGCGCTTTGCGCAGAGATGGACGGCGTCATCTGCGACCAGAATGGCACGCCGCTGCCGATCATGGTGGTCGACCCGATCGCGCAGGATTTGGAGAACCTCTACGACCAGCTCGAACTGCGCGATCTGGCCGCCGGCTCGCTGGCCGCACGGCGCCTTTTCAGCTAAGCCTCGTACCTTTTTTCGCAAAGGCTGCCGGTGCAGCCTTTTTGCATTCTGGCTGCTGCTGTTTACGCGATGGCGATGCGGCTTTGGCCGTATAGTCGCAGGCATCAGACCAGGCAGAGCCCCGCGCTTTGCCAGATTTTCGGAGTCAAGCCACATGGCTGAGAATATTGATCTTTTTGCCTCGCCCGCCAGCGGTACCCCGCAGGATGCTGCTGCCGAGGTGCAGGCCTTGCGCGCGCAACTGGTGCAGTGGGCGCATGAATACTATGTGCAAGACGCGCCCACGGTGCCCGATGGCGAGTATGACCGGGTCTACCAGCGGCTCGAAGCGCTGGAAAAGGCCCACCCCGAGCTGCACAGTCCGGAATCGCCCACGCAGCGTGTGATCGGCGCCATTCTCGAGGGGCTGACCCCGGTTCGCCATGCGGTGCCGATGCTGAGCATCCGCACCGAAACCGACAATGAAGCCAGCGGCGCGCAAGCCTTCGATGCGCGCATCCGCAAGGAGCTGGGCCTGGACCCCGGTGACCCGCCGGTCGAGTATGTGGCCGAGCCCAAATTTGATGGCCTGGCGATGAACCTGCGCTACGAGGCGGGGCGCCTGGTGCAGGCCACCACGCGCGGCGATGGTGAAGTGGGCGAGGACGTCACCCACAATATCCGCACCATCCGCCAGATACCGCTGCAGCTGCGCGCCGATGCCGCGGTGCCGCCGGTGCTGGAAGTGCGCGGCGAGGTGTATATGCGCCGCGATGATTTTGATGCCCTCAACCGCAAGCAGGAGGCCGCTGGGGGCAAGACCTTTGTCAACCCGCGCAATGCGGCAGCCGGCGCAGTGCGCCAACTCGATTCGAACATCACCGCCCAGCGCCCGCTGTCTTTCTTTGCCTATGGCCTGGGCGAGGTCACGCCGGTGGCCCAAGGCGGCATGCAGTGGGACAGCCACTACGCGATGCTGATGCAACTGCGCGCCTGGGGCTTTCCGGTCGCGCCCCAGGTCTGTGTGGCCAAGGGTGCCGATGAGCTGGTTGCGTTTCACCAGCGCATGGGCGCCGAGCGTGCCAACCTCGGCTACGAGATCGACGGTGTGGTCTACAAGGTCAACAGCCGCGCGCTGCAGCTGGAGCTGGGCTTTGTCAGCCGCGAGCCGCGCTGGGCCGTGGCCCATAAGTACCCGGCCCAGGAGATGGTCACGCGTCTGGAGGGCATCGAGGTCCAGGTGGGCCGCACCGGCAAGCTCACGCCAGTGGCCCGGTTGGCGCCCGTGTTTGTCGGTGGCGTCACCGTCACCAATGCCACCTTGTCCAATGTTTTCGACATCCGCAAGAAAGGGGTGCGCGTTGGTGACGACGTCATCGTGCGCCGGGCCGGGGATGTGATTCCGGAGGTCGCCGGGCGGGTGCCTGGCGTGCGCCCGCAGTATGTGCCCAATTTCTCGATGCCCCGCCAATGCCCGGTCTGCGGCAGCGACGTGGTGCGCGAGAAAGGCGAGGCCAACCATCGATGCACCGGTGGCCTGTTCTGCGTGGCGCAGCGCAAGGAGGCGATCCTGCACTACGCGCACCGCCGCGCGATGGATATCGAAGGCCTGGGCGACAAGCTGGTCGATCAGCTGGTGGACAGCGGTGTGATCCGCAGCCTGCCCGACCTCTACAAACTGGGTATTGCGACCTTGTCAGGCCTGGAGCGCATGGCAGAGAAGTCCGCACAGAATGTGCTGGCCGCGCTGGAGTCGTCGAAGAAAACCACACTGGCGCGCTTTGTGTTTGGCCTGGGCATCCGCCATGTGGGCGAGTCCACCGCCAAGGACCTGGCCAAGCACTTTGGCGTGCTGGACGCGATCATGGATGCGTCGGTCGAAGAGCTGCTGCAGGTGAATGACGTGGGGCCGGTGGTGGCCAACAGCCTGCACACATTTTTTGCACAGCCACACAACCGCGAAGTGGTTGAGCAGCTGCGCGCTGCGGGCGTGCACTGGGACGAAGCGGTGCCTGCCGAAAAGCCCGCGCAGATCCTGGCCGGGATGACGGTGGTGCTGACCGGCACGCTGCCCACCATGGGCCGTGATGAGGCCAAAGACCTGCTGGAAGCTGCAGGCGCCAAGGTCTCTGGCTCGGTCAGCAAGAAGACCCATTACCTGGTGGCCGGCGCCGATGCCGGCAGCAAACTGAGCAAGGCGCAGGAGCTGGGAGTGACCGTGCTGGACGAGGCCGCGATGCTGCGGCTTTTGCAACATGGAGCGCCTTGAGTTGCCGGAAGGTTGGAGCGCGCTGGCGCTGCACTGGCTTGCTATCTCGCGCCACACGGAGCAGGGATAGGGACATTCTCCGACATCGGCGCCTGCCAGATGTCAATACGATGAAAAACGCCAGTGGCTGCCATCCGGCGGCCCTGCTTTTTTTTATGCAGAGGAGATGCCGTGAGCTATACCCTGAGACAAGTTCAGACCTTGCTGACCAAGCCGGAGCTGGAGCTGTTCCAAGCCAGCCGTGCCAATGCGATCAAGGAGCTGACCGAGCGTCAGCTCAGCAGCAAAATCACCCGCACCCGTACCTTGCGCGCCAAGTACCGCGATCTCTACCAGCGCCAGACGGTGAAAACCCAGAAAGGGCCAGCGGCTGCGCGTCGGCCCGCTGGCAATGACAACAACCGCACCGAAGTGAAGGCCGATGTCATGCAGGAGGTGCTGGGCCGTTTCGAAGAGCGCCTCGCCAAGGTACAGGCCGATGCCACGAAAGCGGCTGCCAAGACCGCCGCTGTGAAAACCAGCAAGCCCGCGCCCGCAAAGAGCGCTGCCAAAAAGCCCGCTGCTGCGGCCAAGACAACCGCAGCAGCTGCTCCCCGCAAGAAAGCGGCCAAGTCCGCCACCAAGGCATCCCCTGCCGAGGCGGTCAAAGCCGCTGCAGTGAAGAAAGCCAGCGGCGCTCGCAAGGCTGCCTCCAAGGCCGCTGTGAAGAAAACCGCCTCGTCGTCTGCGGCTCCGGCCAAAGCGTCAAAGACCGCAGCGAACACTCCGAAAGTGGCCGGCAACGCAACGGCTGCAGCACAAGGGGCCGTGCCCACGACACAACCAGCAGCGGCCAGCCGCGGCAACCCCATCAAAGCCAAGCCGGTCAACAAGAAAATCCAGGCCAGTGGCCAATCCCGCACCCAGGCGGCGCAGGCCAAGCGCGACAGCCGCTGACCGCACACACGAGCGATGAAAAAGGCCGTACCTCCTGCACAGGGGGTACGGCCTTTTTAGGGGGTTCCGACGGGGGGTCATGGGCCCGGCGGGCCCAGCGCTCGTCAGCGTCAGGGTTTCTGTTTTTTGGCAGGCGCACTGGGGGCGGCTGCAGGTTGCTGTGCTTTGGCATACGCTTTAGCCATCATCTCGCGCAGCATGGCCGAACTCGATTGCTGCATCATGCGGTTGATGTCGGCTTGCTTGCTTTGCATCAGCTGGGCGTGGGGCGACTGGGGTCCCTGGTCCAGCAGCGATTGCAGCTGCGCTTCGTTGAAATTCTGCGCATAGGCGGTAGCCAGCTGCGTGTCCCAGCGCTTTTGGTAGTCCGCCGCGACCGAGCGCGTGGCAGCAATCATGGCCTGGCCGGCCTGCTGCTGGCCCACCTTGTCGATCAGGGCCTGGTATTCGGGCGACTTGGCGGCAATCTGCAAGCCCACTTGTGGCAGGCTGTGGCCGAGCTTGTATTTCTCGACCAGCGCCAGTGCCAGGTCTTGCAGTTTGGCGGCGTGCGCGAGACTGGGCAGCCAGGCGCTGCCGGCCGCCACGGCGGGCAGGAGCAGGCCGCCAAGCAGGCGGCGTCGGGCGGAGGAAGTGCGGGCAAAGTAAGAGGTCATAGGAGGCACTTGAGTCAGGAAGCGGTCGGGACAGCGGAGGCTTCGGCCGGCTGGGGCGGTACCAAGGGGCCGGGCGGCGTTTCCAGATCGATCACATGGATGCCGAATGCACCGCGCCTGCGGTCTTCGAAATAGCGCTGCAGGGTGACCTTGACGGTGCGAAAGGCAATATCGTCCCAGGGGATGTCGGCTTCGCTGAAGAGACGGGCCTCCATGGTTTCCCAGCCGGGGTTGAATGTGGTGCTTTGGAGCTGTGCCAGATAGAACAGATGCACTTGCCCGACATGCGGCACGTTGACCAGCGAGAACAGCGGGCCCATCGTGATGTCGGCGCCGGCTTCTTCCTCGGTCTCGCGCTCGGCGCCCTGGCCGGTGGTTTCGTCCAGCTCCATAAAGCCGGCTGGCAAGGTCCAGTAGCCTTTGCGCGGTTCAATATTGCGCAGACACAGCAGCACCTTGTCATCCATGTATGGAATGGTACCCACCACGTTCAGCGGATTTTCGTAATGGACGGTATGGCAGGCCGGGCAGATCGCGCGGATCTTGGTATCGCCGTCATCGGGCAGGCGGTGCTCAACCTTGGTGCCGCAGCGGCGGCAATAATCAACGGGGGCGCGAGAGGTCATGCGGTCTATTGTGCGTCAAGCCCGCGTTGCTCGCGGCAACGGGCGAAAAAAAGCGCCACCGCAGTGGGTGGCGCGTTGTCCTGGTATTACACCAGCTCGATTTTCAACGCGGGCAGGCCGGTCACGCCGCCCTCCAGCACATCGCCCTTGACCACGGCGGCCACGCCTTCAGGCGTGCCGGTGAAGATCAGGTCGCCGGCTTGCAGCTCCCAGGCTTGCGAGATCACTTCGATGGTCTCGGCAATGTTCCAGATCAGCTTTTGCACATTGCTGTGCTGGCGCTCCACACCATTGACCTTCAGCCAGATGTCGGCGTTGTTGATATCGCCGGCCTGGGCGGCGGGCACCAGCGCTGCAATCGGCGCGCTGCCTTCAAAGGCCTTGCCGATCTCCCAGGGGCGGCCCTGCTTTTTCATGTCGTTTTGCAGGTCGCGGCGGGTCATGTCCAGTCCGACGCCATAGCCCCAGATATGCGCAGCCGCATCGGCTGCAGCAATGTTCTTGCCGCCCTTGCCGATGGCCACCACCAGCTCGATCTCGTGGTGCAGGTTGCTGGTGAGCGTTGGGTAGGCGATCTGGCCGGTGCTGCCGGTGGCGACAGGCACCACCGCATCGGCGGGCTTCATGAAGAAGAAGGGCGCCTCACGGCCGGTAAAGCCCATTTCCTTGGCATGATCTTCATAGTTGCGGCCCACGCAGTAGACGCGGCGCACGGGGAACAGCTGGTCGCTGCCTTGGACAGGCACGCTCGTTGGCGCGGCTGGGGGAATGACGTATTGGCTCATGCTGGACTTTGGTTGGAGGCGGACAAATACCGCCCGGTTGAAGCGGTGCCAAAAATTATGCGGCAAAACACATTGCTCTGCAGGCTCTCCGCAGGGGCTGTTGCTGGTCTTGGCATGCCAGACAGCGACAGCTGTCATGCTGGCGACTGGCTCATTCGCGGCCGCAGCGCCCTGCGTTATGCTCGGTCGCCATGAAGCTGCACAATTATTTCCGCTCCTCTGCCTCCTACCGGGTGCGTATTGCGATGCAGGCCAAGGGCCTGGCCTATGACTACCTGCCGGTGCACCTGGTCAAGGCTGAGCACCGCGAGCCCGCCTTTGCCAGCCATGTGGGCGATGCGCTGGTGCCGGCGCTCGAGACCGATGATGGACTGTGGTTGAACCAGTCGCTGGCGGTGATCGAGTGGCTGGACGAAACTTACCCGCAGACCCCCTCGATGCTGCCAGGCGATGCGCTGGCGCGTGCGCGCATCCGCGCTCTGGCGCTGCAGGTGGCCTGCGAGATCCATCCGATCAACAACCTGCGGGTGCTGGCCTACCTGACGGGCGAGCTGGGCCACAGCGATGCGGAAAAAACCCAGTGGTACCAGCACTGGTGCCGCACCGGGCTGGAGGCCTTTGAGCGCCAACTGGTGCTGCTGGCGGCCGAGCGCCAGGCGCAGGGCCTGGCGCCATCGCGTTTTTGCTGGGGCGACAGCCTGACCATGGCCGACTGCGCGCTGGTCCCACAGATCTTCAATGCGCAGCGCTTCAAGGTCAGCCTCGATGGTCTGCCGCTGACCATGGCGGCCTATGACACTGCCTTCGCAACCGATGCGGTGCAACAAGCCCAGCCCGGCGTATGCCCGGATGCCCAGCCATGAGCGCCGTTGAACGTTCCCGTTTTCCGGCAGACTGGCTGCTGCCCCAGTGGCCCACGCCACCCGGCGTGTTTGCGCTGTGTACGACCCGCCAGGGCGGTACCAGTGAAGGCCTGTTCGGCACCACCAACCTGAGCTTCAATGTGGGCGATGTGCCCGCCCATGTGCAGAACAACCGGCAATTGCTGGCCGAGGCCATGCAGGCACTGGAGATGCAGGCAGGCCGCGGTGCAGGCAACGCGCCCCCTCGCCAGCCGGTGTTTGTGCGCCAGGTGCACGGCACCCATGTGCAGGTGCTGGGCGAGGGCGGCGGGAATGAACAGCCGGCCGATGCCAGTGTCAGCGATGTGCCGGGTCTGGGTTGCACCGTGATGGCGGCCGATTGCCTGCCCGTGTTGTTCTGCCACCAGCAGCTGCCGGTGGTGGGCGCCGCCCATGCTGGTTGGCGCGGTTTGCTGGGGCAGGGCGGCCTGGGGGTGCTGGAGAACTGTTTTGCGGCATACGCTGATCGCGTGCGGCTGCAAGCGGGCCAGGCGGGCCTGAGCGATGCGCAGATTGCCGCGCAGACTATCGCCTGGCTGGGTCCTTGCATCAGCCAGCCAGCCTTTGAGGTGGGGGCCGAGGTGCGGGCCGCCTTTGTGGATGCGGATCCGGATTGCGGGCCGCTGTTTGCCCCCGGCAAACCGGGCAAGTTTTTTGCAAACCTGAGCGGTCTGGCGCGCCACCGGCTGCAGCGCATGGGGCTGGCCCAGCTGTTTGGCAACGACGGCAGCCAGGACTGGTGCACCGTCGCCAACCCAGAGCGCTTCTTCTCGCACCGCCGTGATGGATCGCCGACCGGAGGCACCGGGCGTTTTGCCGCTTGTATTTGGGTAGCCTAGATCGCTTACATTTTCGGATATTGATTCATAAAGTACTCATTTCTATAAAAATGAGTACTTTTTGCATCTTAAATGGAAGTGTTTATGTTATTTAATCTACTCATTTTTTCAATAAAGAGTAGAATATGCAGCATGACTACCCCTCTGATGGCCACCTTGGTGGCAGCCCGCAAAGCCCAGCAACTGACCCAGGCCCAATTGGCCGAGCAGGCGGGACTGTCGCGCATGGCGGTGCAGCGCACCGAAACGGGTGATGTGGACCCGCGCTACTCGACGGTGGCCGAGATGGCCCGGGTGCTGGGCATGCAGCTGGTGGCCGTGCCGGCGGATCTGCTGCCCGCACTGCAGGCCTTCATCCAGTCGGGCGGCAAGTTCTTGGGCCAGCCTACTGGTGCGGAAGCACCCCCTTCGGTAGTAGACAGCCTGGCGGGCCGCAAGCCCTGAGGCATGGCGGATCGCAAGCGGGGCACTGAATGAGCACCTCCATCCGCTACCTGCGTCTCTATATGCACCTGCCCGGCAGCATGGGCGGCGGGCGGCGGGCGATTGGCTACCTGTCGCAGTACGGCGATATCTTGCGTGTTTCGTTCGAGGACAGCTATATCGCCGACCCCCAGCGGCCCCTGTTGTCGCTCAGCTACCAGGGTGCCAGCGAAGCCGACACCCAGCGCATCCTGCGTGCCGCGCGTGACGCCCGGCTGGTGCGTACCGATGGGCGCTGGCCGGTCTACTTTCAGAACCTGTTGCCCGAGGGCCATAACCGCCAGCGCCTGGCCGCTGAGCGGGGCTGCTCGCCCGATGATGAGTTTGAACTGCTGGCCGCTGCCGGCCACGACCTGATGGGCGCGCTGGAAGTGGAGCCGGTGCCGCGCGACGAAGCCATCCCGGACGTTGTGCGCCACTGGCATACCTCGCAAGGCCTGGATGTGCTCGAACCCGGTTTTGTCGAGTTTCCGGTGGCCGATGCCGCATCGCTGCCGGGCATCGTCACCAAGTTCAGCGCGGTGCAAGACGGCCGGCGCTACACGGTACGCCGCCGGGGCGCGGCCGGCAGTGTGATCCTGAAGCTCCCCAGCACCCAGCATCCCGATCTGGTCGCCAACGAGTACAGCTGCTACCAGCTGTGCCAGGCCGTGGGGCTGACGACGGCTGACGCGCAGATCATCAGCCGCGCCCAGGCCGATCTGCCCGAACACCTGCCGTTTGACGAGATCTTGGCGGTGCAGCGCTTTGACCACCTGCCCGACGGCTCCCGTGTGCACATGGAGGAGTTCAACCAGGCCCTGGGCTATGCACCACGCCACAAGTATGGCAAGGGCCTGCAGCAGGACTGGCCGACGATGCTGCGCGTTCTTGATCGCCTCAGCCCCCAGCCGGTGGCCGACACGCGCGAGTTCCTGGCCCGTACCGTGGCGGCCATCCTGATGGGCAACACCGACGCCCACCTGAAGAACTGGGCGCTCGTGTACCCCGATGGGCGGCGGCCGCGCCTGGCGCCGGTCTACGACTGTGTCTGCGTCGCCGCCTTCTTTGAGGGCTCGGCGCCGCAGCAGTACGCCGTCAACAAGGCCATTGACAGCAGCATGCGGGCGCTGCGCTGGGACGATGTGGCGGCACTGCTGAAGACCGCCGGTCTTCTGCGGGTGCCGCGCCATATCAGCCTGCTCAAGGAGGTGGTGCGGCAGGCGCAGAGCAGCTGGCCCGCCTTGCTGGCCCAGGCCCCGGCAGGCATGGCCGGCGTGGTGCAGCAGCGGTTGCGCGGCGGGGTCGCTATCGCCGCGCTCTAATGCGGCAGCGGGCGTATTGCCCGACGGGCTGTCGCTTGTATGTCAGGGTTTGCCCCAGGATGGCGCGCAAAAGCGGTATGCTCCACGCTTGCCTGTTGCTGGAGCCTGTGCTGTGCTGCCCTTTGAAGTCGAAATCCCCTTTGTCAATCACCTGGGCTTTAGCTTGCACCGCTGGGAGAACGGCGAGGCGGAACTGCATTACCAGGCCCGGCCCGAACACCTCAATAGCTATGAAGTGACGCATGGCGGGGCCTCGATGACCTTGCTCGATGTGACGATGGCCCATGCGGCGCGCAGTGCCATTCCTGGCAGCGGCGCAGTCACGATCGAGATGAAGACCAGCTTCATGGCGCCGGCCAAAGGCGCGTTGGTGGCCAAGGGCAAGCTGCTCTCGCGCAGCAGCCGCATGGCCTTTTGTGAGGCCTGGCTGTATGACGAGCAGGGCGCGTTGTGCAGCCACGCCACGGGTACCTTCAAATATGTGATGCCGGAGGTCGTGCAGTCCTTGCAGGCGGCCAAAAAGCAGATCAAGACGGATTGATTCTCGCGCTCGCGCAATGCTGCGCTGTAGCGCAGCTGGGCCTGTGGCCACTGTCCCCAGGCCTTTGATAGATGGACAGAACATGCCAAAGCCTTCTTCGACGGTAGACCAACTGAGCTGGTCCTTTCAGCCCTTTTCGGCCCTCACTCTGCAGCAGCTGTATGACCTGCTGCATGTGCGCTGCCAGGTCTTTATTGCCGAGCAGGTCGCCTTCCAGGACCTGGACTACAAGGACCAGGACGCCTGGCACCTGCTGGGGCGTGATGCGCAAGGCGTGCTGCAAGCCTATGTCCGGGTGCTGCCCCCGGGCCTGGCCTATGCAGAGCCTTCGATTGGCCGCGTAGCCGTCATGCAGGCCATGCGCGGCACCGGCGCTGGCTGGGAGCTGATGCGCCACGCGATGGCGGAGACGGACCGCCTCTGGCCCGGTTCGGCCATCCGTATTGGCGCGCAGGCCTATTTGCAAAAGTTCTACGAAGGCTGCGGATTCGAGGTTGTCTCCGAGCCCTATCTGGAAGATGGCATTGCCCACCTGACCATGCTCTACCCGGGCAAGAGCCAGGCCGTGGAAAGCGCCGCTTTATGACAAGCAGGCAGCCCAAAATGGGGATGATTCGCCATGGCTGAGGCCGGCATGCAACCGGCCTCGCTGAACCAGGGCCTGCCGATGCCGGAGCGCCGTCTGGCAATGCTGGTCATCGTGCTGGGCCTGATTGTGGCCGTCCTCGATGGCAGCATCATGAACCTGGCGCTGCCCACGGTCGCCAAGGAGTTGCAGGCATCGCCCGCCGAGGCGATCTGGATCATCAATGCCTACCAGCTGGGTACCCTGGGCCTGCTGCTGCCCTTGGCTGCGCTGGGCGAGCGCATTGGCTACCGCAAGGTCTACCTGGTGGGCCTTGTCTGTTTTACCCTGGCATCGGCCGTGGCCATGCTGGCCCAATCGCTGTGGCTGCTGATTGCGGCGCGTGGCCTGCAAGGCATGGGCGCGGCCGGGGTGATGGCCGTCAACGCCGCACTGGTGCGCTTGACCTACCCAGCTGCCAAGCTGGGCAAGGGCATGGCGCTCAACTCGCTGGTTGTCGCGATTTCATCGGTGGCCGGCCCCGGCGTGGCGGCGCTGATTCTGTCGGTGGCCAGCTGGCCCTGGCTGTTTGCCATCAATGTGCCGCTGGGCATTCTGACCTTGTGGCTGGGCCGCAAGGCCTTGCCCCGCAACCCGCAGCAGTTGCTGGATGCGCCTCATGCCAAGCTGACGCCGATTGATGTGGTGCTGAATTTTGCGATGTTCTCACTGGTGTTCCTGGGCGCCGAGCGCATTGGCGCACGCCACGACGTGCAGGCGGGTGGTTCTGCCGCATCGGGCTGGCTCATGCTGGGCCTGGGCTTGCTGCTGGGCGCCTGGTATGTGCTGCGCCAGCGCAAGCTGAGCCTGCCTCTGCTGCCGCTGGACTTGCTGCGCATTCCTGTTTTTGCGCTGTCGATGGGCGCATCGATTGGCGCATTTGCCGCGCAGATGCTGTCCTTTATCGCACTGCCTTTCTTGCTGCTGGATGCGCTGCAGCGCAGCCATTTTGCGGCGGGCATGCTGATGACGGCCTGGTCGGTCGCCATCGTGATGGTGGCACCGTTGGCTGGCCGGCTGATTGGCCGGGTGCAAGACGGTCTGCTGGGCGGCATCGGCATGGCGATTTTGGCGCTGGGCCTGCTGAGCCTGGCGCTGCTGCCGGTGGACCCGAGCGATCTGAACATCGGTTGGCGCATGGCCTTGTGCGGCCTGGGCTTTGGGCTGTTCCAGTCGCCCAACAACCACACTATTGTGACCTCGGCTCCGCTGGCCCGTGCCGGCGCTGCCAGCGGCATGCTGGGCACCGCACGGCTGACCGGGCAATCGCTGGGCGCTGTGCTGGTGGCCATCATCTTTACCTTGTGGCCGGTGGCCAGCGGCCATGGCACGACGGTGGCGCTGTACCTGGCGGCAGGCTTTGCCGCCATGTCGGGGGTGTTCAGCAGTCTGCGGCTGCGGCATTCCGCCCACTAAGGCGCGCTGGGCGGCGGTGGAGGAGGGGCCTGTTGCGCATCGGCTTCCGCGCGGTGGCGCATGCGGCGCCGCGCGGGCGTGCCGGCAATGAACAGCAGCAAGCCCAGCGGCAGTGCGCCATACAGCAGCAACGTGAAAATGGCGCCCAGCAGGCTGCCATGCGGGCTGGCCGCTTCAACCACAGCCATCAGCACCACCACATAAAGCCAGGCTATCGCTATCAGGTACATGCCCTGGAATTTACCCGAACTTGCCCCCCTCCAGCACACGGCTGCCATTTTTTGCGCCTAAGATGCACAGACGCCTACGCGCAGCGTGGCGCCTGTTCAGGGAGACGACGATGACGCAGCAACCGTATTGGGGACTGGGCAGTGACCAGCTCCAGCAACTCAGCCAGATGACCCAGCAATGGATGGAGCGCATGCAGTCCTTGCAGACCATGGCATCTCCCTTCAATGCCGTCGGCGCACCCAAGGGCCTCAGTGCCGGGCTGCCGGGGCTGGGGGCCCTGCCGGGCGGCACGCCACCGGTCAGCTTTGACATGGAAAAGCTCCAGGCCATCCAGGCGCAATACGCCCAAGCTGCGTTGGCGCTGTGGACCGAAGGCGCCAAGGGTGAGGTGGCGCTGCCCAAGGACCGGCGCTTTGCCGGCGAGGCCTGGCAGCAAAATCCGGTCTCCAGCTTCACCGCCGCCAGCTATGCGCTGCATGCCAAAACCATGATGGACATGGTCGATGCGGTGCAAGGCGACGAGAAAACCCGGGCCCGGGTCCGCTTTGGGGTAGAGCAGTGGCTGGCGGCCACGGCGCCCAGCAACTTTCTGGCCTTCAATGCCGAAGCGCAGAAAAAGGCGTTGGACACCCAGGGCCAGAGCATTGCCCAGGGCCTGCAGAACATGCTGGCCGATATGCGCCAGGGCCATGTGTCGATGACCGACGAGTCGCTGTTTGAAGTGGGGCGCAATGTGGCCACCAGCGAAGGGGCCGTGGTCTTTCAGAACGAGCTGTTCCAGCTCATCGAATACAAGCCGCTGACCACCCAGGTCTATGAGCGGCCGATGCTGTTTGTGCCGCCCTGCATCAACAAGTACTACATCCTCGATCTGCAGCCCGACAATTCGCTGATCCGCTACAGCGTGGCCCAGGGCCACCGTACCTTTGTGGTCAGTTGGCGCAACCCGGATGCCAGCCTGGGCGGCAAGGGCTGGGACGACTACATCGGCAGCGCCGTGCTGGAAGCGATCGAGGTGGTCAAGGCCATCTCCGGCAAGCCGCAGATCAACACTCTGGGCTTTTGCGTGGGCGGCACCATGCTCGTCAACGCACTGGCGGTGCTGGCTGCGCGCGGCGATGACTCGGTGGCCAGTGCCACCTTGCTCACCACGTTGGTGGATTTCAACGACACCGGCATTCTCGACGTGTTCATCGATGAGAACTTCGTCAGGTTCCGCGAGCTGACCATGGGCCAGAATGGCCTGATGCCCGGCCAGGAGCTGGCTTCGACTTTCAGCTTTCTGCGCCCGGTGGACCTGGTGTGGAACTATGTGGTGGGCAACTACCTCAAGGGTGAGACGCCGCCGCCTTTCGATCTGCTGTACTGGAACAGCGATTGCACCAACTTGCCTGGGCCTTACTACGCCTGGTACCTGCGCAATTTCTACCTGGAAAACAAACTGGTGCAGCCCGGTGCGCTCAGCGTCTGCGGCGAAAAGCTCGATGTCGGCAAGATCGACATGCCGATCTACATCTACGGCTCGCGTGAGGACCACATCGTGCCGATTGGCGCGGCCTACGCATCCACCCAGGTGCTCGGGGGCGACAAGCGCTTTGTCATGGGCGCGTCGGGCCATATCGCCGGTGTCATCAACCCGCCGGCCAAGAACAAGCGCAGCCACTGGCTGCGCGACGATGGCCAGTTGCCTGCCGATATCGACGCGTGGATCGATGGCGCTGACGAACTGCCCGGCAGCTGGTGGACGGACTGGAGCCAGTGGCTGGCCCAGCACGGCGGCAAGAAAGTGGCGGCGCCCAAAAGCTATGGCCGCGCGCGCACCGAGTACCGCGAACTGGAACCTGCACCCGGCAGCTATGTGCAAGCCAAAGCCTGAGCATCCAAGGCACAGGGCCCTCACCACCCGATTGCCATTGCGGGGTGGTCATTCAAATGCTGCAGTGCAATAATTAGCACCGCAGGGGCCGTGAGAGACAACGGCATCCGTGCCATTTTGAAAAGGAAGAATCATGGAAGACATCGTCATCATTTCCGCCGTCCGCACGGCAGTGGGTAAGTTTGGTGGCTCGCTGGCCAAGGTGCCGGCGACGGACCTAGGTGCCACCGTCATCCAGGAAGCGCTGGCACGCGCCAACGTGGCAGCGGACCAGGTCGATGAAGTGATCATGGGCCAGGTACTGGCCGCCGGCGTGGGCCAGAACCCTGCGCGCCAGGCGATGATCAAGGCCGGTGTGGACAAAAAGACCCCGGCGCTGACCATCAACGCGGTCTGCGGCTCCGGGCTGAAGTCGGTGATGCTGGCGGCCCAGGCCATCGGCCAGGGGGATGCCGAGATCGTCGTGGCCGGTGGCCAGGAAAACATGAGCCTCTCGCCCCATGTGCTCAACGGTTCGCGTGACGGCCAGCGCATGGGCGACTGGAAGATGACCGACACGATGATCGTTGACGGCCTCTGGGACGTGTACAACCAGTACCACATGGGCATCACTGCCGAGAACGTGGCCAAGGAATTCCATATCGACCGCGACAAGCAGGACGCCTTTGCACTGGCCAGCCAGCAAAAGGCCGCCGCCGCGCAGGATGCTGGCAAGTTCGATGAAGAAATCGTCACCGTGCAAATTCCGCAGCGCAAGGGTGACCCGGTGGCCTTCAAGGCCGATGAATACATCAACCGCAAGACCAATGGCGAGGCCTTGGCCAGTTTGAAGCCTGCTTTTGACAAGGCCGGCTCGGTCACTGCCGGTAATGCGTCCGGCCTCAACGATGGCGCCGCCGCCCTGGTGATTGCCAGCGCCAAAAAGGCCCAGGAACTGGGTGCCGAGCCACTGGCCCGCATCGCCGGCTTTGCCACTGTCGGCCTGGACCCCAAGATCATGGGCATGGGACCCATGCATGCGGTGCGCAAGGTGCTGGCCAAGACCGGCTGGAAGGCCGAAGAGGTCGACCTGTTCGAGCTCAATGAAGCTTTCGCAGCCCAGGCCTGTGCAGTCAACCAGGAGTTGGGTCTGGACACCAGCAAGGTCAACGTCAACGGGGGCGCGATTGCCATCGGCCACCCCATCGGTGCATCCGGTGCGCGCATCTTGGTGACTTTGCTCCATGAGATGAAGCGACGTGGCTCCAAGCGCGGCATCGCTGGCTTGTGTATTGGTGGCGGCATGGGCGTGGCACTGGCAGTCGAACGCGCCTGACTTTTCGCCCCTGCGCGTCATGACCAACCGCCTCTCGAGGCGGTTTTTCTTTGCTCCAGCAAAGGCGATGGCGATCCGCGTGGCCCAACGATCACGCTGAGCGTCGGGAACCGAACCGGACAACGCCGGAATACCTGACTATGGTGGTGTGCCTCGTGATAGGGTTTCCGATGATGGAGCGCGCAAACGCGCAAAACCGCGCACGGAACTGGCGCGTTTCTGTTGCAATGCTCTTTGGAAATCACCGAAATTTATAGGTACTGCAAGAATTTGTTCGCTTGGCGTAAACGAGCGTTTCGGTGCTCGGTTTCTTGGTTACAGTGGTAGTGCACAAGCATGTCAAGCAGAACCAAGGAGATGTGAATGAGTCAAAAAGTGGCCTACGTAACCGGCGGTATGGGAGGCATTGGGACGGCCATTTGCCAGCGCTTGCACAAGGATGGATTCAAGGTTATTGCGGGCTGCGGGCCCACGCGCGATTTCCAGAAATGGCTCGGCGAGCAAAAGGCGCTGGGCTATGAGTTCCACGCTTCTGTTGGCAATGTCGGCAACTGGGAGTCTACGGTGGAAGCCTTCAGCAAGACCAAGGCTGAACATGGCAGCATCGATGTGCTGGTGAACAATGCCGGCATCACCCGGGACCGCATGTTCATCAAGATGACGCCCGATGACTGGCAAGCGGTGATCGAAACCAACCTGAACTCCATGTTCAACGTGACCAAGCAGGTCGTCGCCGACATGGTGGAAAAGGGCTGGGGCCGCATCGTCAACATCAGCTCCGTCAACGGCGCCAAGGGCCAGGCGGGCCAGACCAATTACTCTGCCGCCAAGGCAGGCATGCATGGTTTCTCGATGGCTTTGGCCCAGGAACTCGCTGGCAAGGGTGTCACCGTCAATACGGTGAGCCCCGGCTATATCGGTACCGACATGGTCAAGGCCATCCGCCCCGATGTGCTGGAAAAGATCGTCGGCACCATTCCGATGAAGCGCCTGGGCGAACCGACCGAGATCGCTGCGATCATTGCCTGGTTGGCATCGGAGGATGGTGGTTATGCGACCGGTGCGGAGTTCTCGGTTAACGGTGGTTTGCATACCCACTGATCGCCGCAGCAGCTGCCCATGAAAAACGCGCCTCACAAGGCGCGTTTTGTTTTGTCTGGAGCGGGTGATGGGAATCGAACCCACATTATTTGCTTGGGAAGCAAGAGTCCTACCACTGAACGACACCCGCGAATCGATGCATTGTAGCGTGATAAGCAGCTGCGCCCACCTGCGCACTGCCGCATAGGCTACAGCCAGGTGTGCCGCCTAGTTTCCCTTCTTGTCTGGGAACTGCCAGCCTTGCTTTTTCTCCTCCAACGGCTGCAGCTTCCATTTTTCCAGTTCCGCCTCACGCTCCGTCTCGCGGCGCACATCGATGCGCTTGGCGGTGTGCTTGGCCACGACAGCCAGCTTTTGCAGATCGGTATCGCGCAGCGAAGGATCGGGCTCGGTGCTGAAGCAGCACAGCGTGCCGTAGATCTGGCCATCGGCAAGGATGATGGGGGTACTCAAATGGGCGCCGACGCGGAAGGGCGTGGCTGGGAGTTTCGCGGACTCTGTGTATTGTGCGGCATCGTGCACCAGCGGCGGCAGGCGGCCATCCAGCACGCATTGGCAGAACGATTGCTCCAGTGAGGAGCCACCGCCGGTCTCGATCAAGGCCTTGTCGGCGCTGTGGTCCACATGCTTGAAAGTGCGCTGGCCGTTGCGGATCTCGGAGACAAAGATCACATCCATCTTCAGATGCTCGCGCAGCCCGTGCAGCACCTCTTTCACGTTCTGGTCGATCAGGTCATCGGCGCCTTCGGCCGTGGCCACCAGCAGCTCGCTCATCGATACCTCCAGCGCGTCAGGTGCGTAATCCCATAAATGAATCGCCATAGTTGCTCTCACTATTTCCATGCGCTACCCGCTAGCGCATCCCGGTCGCATTTGATGATAACGGCACTGAAAAGTGCTGGCCTGTCTGGCAGCGGGAATGAATTATTCTTTTACATCGAAGCGAGGGACCATGCCGCACTCACGCCAACAGCCGGGATTCAGGCCGGCTCGTCGATCCAGACCAGGCGGCCCTGGCCGAGTTCATTCATCCGGGCTACAAAATCGGGCACTTGCGACGCGACTAGCTCAATCTCTGCCAGCACATCGTCACCATGGCTCACGTGGAGCAATTGCGCATGGGCGCTGCTGACCTCGCGCCGCATACCGCCTTCAAGCGCATAGGGCAATCGGCATTGCAAACGGGTCATGGCCTGGCGCTCGATTTTTTCGGCCTTCAACATGGCCTGGGCAATGGCATCGGTGTAGGCGCGGACGAGGCCGCCAGCGCCCAGCTTGACGCCGCCAAAATACCGCACCACGGTGGCCAGCGCGCCTTCGATCTGCTGGTGGCGCAGAACATCCAGCATGGGCCGGCCGGCGGTGCCGCTGGGCTCGCCATCATCAACGGCGGCAGACTGCCCGCCCGCCATCAGCGCCCAGCAGACATGGTTGGCACCGGGGTGCTGCTCGCGCAGACCTTGAACGATGACCAGCGCCTGTGCGCGGTCCTGCACCGGTTGGACGCAGCCGATGAAGCGGCTTTTCTTGATGACCAGTTCGCTATGAACGGCCTGGGCCAGGGTGTAGGGCATGCGTTGCGTGGAGAAGACGTTTGCTTACACTGTGATGCGTCAACGTCGCCTAGATGTCATGCGTTAGACACATATCATTGTTTCAATGGCGGGAGCGCTCCAGTGATGGAGTGGCTGACCGCAGTGGAGACCTCAGGCGCAGCCAGGCGCGAAGTCTACCCCGATTTTTCCAAGAACCATTTCATACCACCGACTGACACATTACCCGGGAGCGATCATGCAACACCAACTGCAAACCAATTTGGATTCCTTGAACAACCATGGGTTCGGACGTGCAGGTTTGGAGACGCCCGCCTATGTGACGGAGGTGCTGGCAGCACTGCCCACTACCCCCAGTGCCAACGATGATGGCAGCTACGTGGACCTGGCCCAACGCGTTCGCGAAGGTGGCGAGTGGTAAGGCGCTGAACAAGAGCGCCAGATTCCGGTACCGGTTGACTGACGAAACTCGCATCGCATCAACGCGATAGGCAGCTTGGGCTGCCTTTTTTGTTTGCGGTGCAATGCCTAGCCATGCGACAATGGCGGGCTATTTGATGCAGCGCAAAAATGCGGTTTTTGCAGCTCAGGCCATTGAGGCCATGGCCCCGCCAGCCAGGGGCCGGCGATGGCCCCGGCCTGGAGCCTCGCTGCAATCCCTTCACCGCCCTGGTCCGAGCTAGGGCTTTGCGCCGTAGATGCTTCCAAATACATAGCATCAATACCCGTACAAATGCGCGCTACGGGCTATTTTTTTAGAATATCGGACCCTGCCACCGCTGGCACCGAGCCCCGCGTGCATTACTCCACGACTGTTGTTGCCCATGTCTGCCCCGATTGATGTTTCTTTTTTTGAACGTGCTGCCAAGCCGCTGACCAGCTACAAGCCGTACTGGGCCAAGCGCTTTGGCCCGGCGCCATTTCTGCCGATGAGCCGTGCCGAGATGGACCAGCTGGGCTGGGACAGCTGCGACATCATCCTGGTCACCGGCGACGCGTATGTGGACCACCCGAGCTTTGGCATGGCCGTCATCGGTCGTGTGCTGGAAGCCCAGGGCTTTCGTGTCGGCATCATTGCACAGCCCGATTGGCACAGTGCCGATGCCTTCAAGGCCCTGGGCAAGCCCAATCTGTTCTGGGGCGTGACGGCGGGCAACATGGACTCGATGATCAACCGTTATACGGCTGACCGCAAGATCCGATCCGACGACGCCTACACCCCTGGCGACGTGGGTGGCAAGCGCCCCGACCGCGCGGCCATCGTCTACAGCCAGCGCTGCCGTGAAGCCTACAAGGATGTGCCCATTGTTCTGGGCGGTATCGAAGGCTCGCTGCGGCGCATTGCCCACTATGACTACTGGAGCGACAAGGTGCGCCGCTCCATCGTGGTGGACAGCAAGTGCGACATCCTGCTCTATGGCAATGCCGAACGTGCGCTGGTCGAAGTGGCCCACCGCATCGCTGCGCGGGAGCCGGTGGAGAACATCACCGATGTGCGCGGTACTTCGTTTTTCCGCCGCGCGTCGGAAGAGGGCTGGTTCGAGGTGGATTCCACCACTGTCGACGAGCCCGGTGAGGTCGAGCCCCACATCAACCCGTACATGACCACCAGCGAGCAGGCGGAGGCCCAAGGCCAGAGCTGCGCGAAGGAAGATGCGGAAAAGCAGGGTGCTGATGCAGTGCCCGCCGCAACCGCTTGCGGCACCGCTGCAGGCGCTGCCAGCCCAGGCGCGCCAACGCTGTCGAATGTGCAGCCGCTGCAGTTTGTGCCCAACCTGTCGCTGCGTCACAAATCCAAAATGCCGGCGCGCGACCGTACCGTGCTGCGCCTGCCCAGCTTTGAAGAGGTCAAGAGCGACCCGATTCTCTACGCCCACGCCAACCGCGTGCTGCACCTGGAAACCAACCCTGGCAACGCCCGGGCACTGGTGCAGGCCCATGGGGAAGGCACCACGGCCCGCGATGTGTGGATGAACCCGCCGCCCATCCCGCTGACCACCGCCGAAATGGACTGGGTGTTTGGCCTGCCCTATGCGCGCAGCCCGCACCCGGCCTATGCCGATGAGACCGGCAGCCACGAAGGGGCGACCAAGATCCCTGCCTGGGAGATGATCCGCACCTCGGTCAACATCATGCGCGGCTGCTTTGGCGGCTGCACCTTCTGCTCGATCACGGAGCATGAAGGCCGCATCATCCAGAGCCGTTCAGAAGACTCCATCATCCAGGAACTCGAAGAGATTCGCGACAAGGTCAAGGGCTTCACCGGCACCATCTCCGACCTGGGTGGGCCCACGGCCAACATGTACCGCCTGGGCTGCAAGAGCCCGCAGATCGAGGCGGCCTGCCGCAAGCCCAGCTGCGTGTTCCCCGGCATCTGCCCGAACCTGCACACCGACCACGGTCCGCTGATCAAGATCTACCGCCGCGCGCGCAAGCTGCCCGGCATCAAGAAGATCCTGATCGGCTCGGGTCTGCGCTACGACCTGGCCGTCAAGTCGCCCGAATACATCAAGGAGCTGGTGCAGCACCATGTGGGCGGCTACCTGAAGATCGCACCTGAGCATACCGAGGCCGGCCCGCTCAATAAGATGATGAAGCCGGGTATTGGCAGCTATGACCGCTTCAAGCAGCTGTTCGAAAAGTTCAGCGAAGAGGCGGGCAAGACGCAGTTTCTGATTCCCTACTTCATTGCCGCCCACCCGGGCACCAGTGATGAAGACATGATGAACCTGGCGATCTGGCTGAAGAAGAATGGCTTCCGCGCCGACCAGGTGCAGACCTTCTACCCCAGCCCGATGGCCACCGCCACCGCGATGTACCACAGCGGCCGCAATACGCTCACCAAGGTGCGCCGCCAGATGCGGGACGAGGCCGAGGAGCGCGTGGACATCGTGCGGGGCGAAAAGCGCCGCCGGCTGCACAAGGCCTTCCTGCGCTACCACGATCCCAATAACTGGCCGCTGCTGCGCGAAGCGCTCAAGACCATGGGCCGCTCGGACTTGATCGGCAACGGCAAGCAGCACCTGATCCCGACCTTCCAACCGCTGGTCGACGGCAGCTACCAGAGTGCGCGCAAGAAGAACAGTACCGCTTCCAAGAGTGGCACCGGCCTGGGCTACACCACCAACAAGGAGGGCAAGGCCGTGGCGATGGCGCCGCGCCGCCCGCAAGAGCAGCAAGAGCCCAAGGGGGATGTGCGTTTCCGCACTGTGCAGCCCAAGCCCGGTCAGCTGCTGACCCAGCACAGCGGCTTGCCACCCCGCGCGGGCGTGCGCGCTGCTGCGGGCAAGCCTGGCCAAGCCAGGAAACCCGGGTCCGCGCGCAAAAGCGGCCGCTGAGTCGGCTCTGCGCCTTCCAGCGCTGATTACGCCAACAAGGCGCCAAGCACAGGTTTGGCGCCTTGGTTTTTTGTGCAGGCGCCAAGACGGCCCGCCACCCGCCGACCGGCACGGTCAACCGGTGAATTTCTGGCCATGGCGGTGAAGCGCCGTGATGCCCGCAACCACCAGCAGCAGGCCCGCCCAGACGCCGCTGATCGGAATGGGTTTGGCGGCCACGACGCTGCCCGCCTCCAGGCCGCTGCCGTCGGCTTTGGCCGTTGCAAGACGCGCGTCGCTGGCAAAGGCCACACCCCAGGGTGCGCTGCCGACCGTCACGCTGCCTCGCGGCTGCTGGGTCATGGTATCGATGACGGACAGTGTGTCGGATTGCGGATGGCTGACATAGGCATGCTTGCCATCCGGGTGGAAGACCAAATGCTGGGGCGCCTGCTCGACAGGAATGGACCCGGCCACCGCATGGCGGGCCGTGTCGATGACGGACACTGTGCCATCGCCACTGTTGGTGACATAGGCGAGTGTGCCAGCGGGGTGAAAGGCGACGCGGCTGGGGTGCTTGCCGACCTTGATGGTCGCAATAACGGTGTGGGTGCGGGTATTGATCACGGTGACGCTGCCCTGGGCCTGGCGAGACTCTCCATTCACGACATAGGCATAAGCGCCCGCAGGGTGCACCTTGATGTCGGTCGCATCCATGCCCACGCTGATGCGTTCCAGAACGGTGCCGCTGACAGGATCGACTACCGCAACCTTTCCGGCATCCGGGGGGCGGTGCTGTTCAAGCGCGTAAAGACGTGAACCATCGGGGTGAATGGCCATGCCACGCGTGTTCTGGGGGCTGACGACAAAGGTTCGCATGATCTGGTGGTTGGCAGTGTCAATGACGGCAATGGCGCCGCCGTTGGAAGTCGGGGTGTCTACATAGGCGAGGGCGCCGGAAGGGCTAAATACCACGGCGTTGCCAACGCTGTTCAACGGAATGCCGGCCAGTAGCTGCTGTTTGCCCAGGTCCAGCACGGCAATGGTGGCGGACCAGACGCTGGACAGGTAGGCGAGGCATCCATCCGGGCTGATGGCGATTTCCTGTGGCATGGCCATGCCTGCAGGCAGCGTCCGGATCGTGCGTTGGCGCGCGACATCGACCACCGACACCAGGCTGTCGTCACGGTTGACGACATAGGCCAGAGGTGCTGCTGCCTGGGCCCATACGGCAGCGCTGCATAGCAACAGCGCGCTGCAGTTGCGCACGGCCACTGACAACCATCCTTTCACATTGACTGACACGATTGAAATTATGTAATTGATTAATTATATTAATGTACATTACAAAATGGTAAAAGTGTCAGCATTGGCTCCCGTGCTAAGGATTGTTGGCAATCGATGGGTTGTTTGCCAAGAAGGGCATCAACTCCGAATGATTGGTAGAAATAGTTGAACATTTGCTGGGCGGTGGGATGCAGAATGCTGCGTCCGTGACTGCTTGAAACATGGCCAATACCTATCCAGCGGAAAGGGCAACGTCCAACTGAAGTGGCAATGGTGGCCACGCAACGCGACCCTTTGCCGGCCAGGCCCTGAGACAGGCCGGGTGCCAGGCCGGGGTCAGACCGGGAATGCTTCAGCAGCCGGGTGGGAAAACGGCTGAGGCCGGCCCACCGCATAGCCTTGCGCATAGTCGATACCCATGCTGCGCAGCGTCTCGACAATCTCGGGCGTGGAGGCAAATTCCGCAATGGTCCGCATTCCCAGTGCGTGGCCGAGGTGGTTGATGGCGTCCACCATCGCGCGGTGCGCTGGCTCGTTGAGCATATCGGCCACAATGGCGCCGTCGATCTTCAGAAAATCCACCGGGAGGTTCTTCAGAGAGCTGAACGAGGACACGCCGGCACCAAAATCATCCATCGAAAAGCGGCAGCCCAGCGCTTTGAGCGCCTTGACCAGGCGGATGGCATTGGGCAGGTGCGTGATGGCAGCGGTCTCGGTGATCTCGAAGCAAAGCGTCCCCGGGTCGACCGCATGCAGCGCGATCTGCTCCTGCAAGAAGCCCAGCAGCCGCTCATCACCCAGTGAGGTGCCTGACAGATTGATCGCACAGCAGGAGATGGCAGGCACCTGGCCGGATTTTTGCAAGTGGGCCAGCGTGCGCAGCGATTGCTTGACCACCCAGCGGTCCACCATCGGCATCAGCCCGTAGCGCTCTGCCGCAGGGATGAACAACACAGGGCTGATGATATTGCCATCGGGCAAGCGCATCCGTATCTGCACCTCGATATGCAGGCCGCCGCCGGCGATGTCGTCGGCCGTGGTGTTCAACGCGCCGATCGTCTGGGCATACAGGCAGAAATGCCCGCGTTCCAAAGCGGCCTTGATCCGTTCGACCCATTCCATCTCGCCCACATAGCGGGCAATCTCCTGATCGACGCCAGGGTCGTAGGCATAGACGGTATTGCGGCCACGCTGCTTGGCGCCATAGCTGGCCATGTCTGCCACCCGCAGCACTTCTTCAACGGTGGCCAGCGGCGCAGCCAGCTTGACCAGGCCGATGCTGATGCCGGCGCTCAGGCTGCGCTCACCCCACTGTATGCGCACGTTCTGCGCGGCATCCCGGATCTGTTCGGCAATCCGCTGGGCTTCGCCGAATGCACAATCCGTCAGCAAAATGGCAAATTCATCGCCGCCCACGCGCGCAAGCACATCGCCAGTGCGCAGGCAGCGCTGCAGCATCGCGCTGATCGCGCGCAGCATCGCATCGCCGGCAATGTGGCCTGCGGTGTCGTTGATGACCTTGAACTGGTCCAGATCCAGGTACATGATCGCGTTGCCTGCGGAGGGCAGGTCGGACTGCTGGTTCCTGGCGAGCAGCACACCGAGCAGGCGCTCGAATTCGTAGCGGTTGATCAGGCCGGTCAACTGGTCGTGGGTCGCCTGCCAGGCCAGTTCGCGGATGTAGCTTTGTTCCTGGCTGACATCGTGCAGCACCCATACCGCCTCGGTGGTGCCGGTATGGTCACCGATCGGCGTGAATGCCAGCCTGACTTCGCGCAGGTGGAACTGCGCGTCATAGAGGCGGAAAATCGTATCCCGTGGGTACTCATGGCCCCGCAAGGTCTCCGATATCGCGGTCTGCACCAGCGGGGCGACACCGGGTTTGTCCCTGTCGGTGACCAGCGGTGGTGCATGCATGTGCTGCACCAATTCACAGGTGACCAGTTGCTCCAGTGACATGCCCAGCAGCTCTTCTGCTGCCCGGTTCATGTACATAACATGGCCTGCCGCGTCGGTGGTGATGACCGCCTCACCAATGGCTGCCAACGTCGTCGATGCGCGCTCGCTGACCAGATCCAGCGCATCTTCAGCGCGGGCCGTCTTGCGCTGCAAGCGCCAGGTGTGGCCCATCAGCAAGCTCAGCATCGCCACCGCGATGCCGATATTGATCGACCACAGCCATGCATTGAGCGCACGCGATGTATCGCCCAGTACCTTGTTGAAGGCCCGCTCGGCCTCGGACAGCTGAATCTGCAGCGAGTTGATCTGGGCCAGCCAGCTTTGCTTTTGCGCCGGTGTGGGCGGTGCCAGCTGCAGGCAGGCATAGATGTCCCCCGCCAGGTTCTGCAATTCCTGCAGGGGCTCGTCGCTGTCCCGCCAGCGGGCGAGCAGCTGGCCGATGGACTCGGTGTGTTTGAAATACACCGTCAGCCAGATCAAGGCATTGATCTCCTCGGGCTCATTGTGGCCTTGCAGCAGCAGCAGCGATGCCTGGGGTCTGGCAGCGTAGCCGCGATCCTCCAGCATCAGGCGCGCCTGCATATCGCTCATCGGTATATGCAGGCCCTGGTGGAACTGCTCATACGCGGCAGCGTCGCCGCTGACCGCATAGCGCGCCAGTGCATAGGTGGCGTCCTTCTGGCCTTTGCTCCACTGGCTTTCCCCGGAGCTGAAGGCCCGCATGGCTCCCAGAATATGCAGGCTGGAAATCGCCAGCACGGTTTGCACGATGGCCAGCGCAACAAACGGCCAGATGCTCAGCAGCAGGCTGCGTTTGCGTAAGGGCCCGCTAAAGCGCGCCGCAGGCGGCGCTCCCGCCGAATCGATGCCCGGGGCTGGAGGAGTTAGACGGGGCATGGTCCCCCCGGTTCGCGGCGAGTGCTGGCCAGCCCGGCTGCGTACAAGGCAGGTGGTCGAAGGTGGGAGCGGGGAAGGTCAGCAAATAACATGGTGGGAACAAGGCCGGGCAGCGTCGCAGGTGAGTGCCTTAAGCTATCCAAATATAGTAATACGCTATTCGATGAATGAGTCCTTTTAATTGTAGTTATTTAGGGTAAACACTGTACGCTTTGCGGTCACTGATTTAGAAGCAATGTGTAATTAGCACCCCACCGTTCATCCTGCCGATGATGGCGGTAGACGGCGCTTCGGGTCGCGCACTCTACCGCCAGCAGCGCCCGGCCTTGGCACAATGGCGTCTGCGGCGCAAGCCTCACACCACCTACAAGGAGCCACTCAGCATGCCGGTACAGCGTCCGTTCAAAGTTTTGGGAATTCAGCAAGTGGCCATAGGAGGCACTGACAAAGAGCGCATGAAAACACTCTGGGTGGACATGCTCGGACTGTCACAAACGGGCAGCTTCCGCAGCGAGCGGGAGAACGTCGATGAAGACATCCTGGCGATGGGCAAGGGCGCCTTCGCGGTCGAGGTGGATATCATGCAGCCGCTGGATATCGACAAAAAGCCTGCCGTGCATGCCACGCCGCTCAACCACATTGGTTTGTGGATAGACGACCTGCCCAAGGCCGTGGAATGGCTGACGGCCCAGGGCGTGCGTTTTGCGCCGGGCGGCATTCGCCCAGGTGCTGCAGGCCATGACATCTGTTTTCTGCATCCCAAGAGCAATGACGAGTTCCCCATTGCGGGGGAAGGCGTGCTGATCGAGCTGGTGCAAGCGCCGGCCGATGTGATTGCCGCGCTGGGTTGAAGGGATCGCAGCGATGGCCGATGCCACGACTTTTCAGCCTTGTGTGATCCCGGTGTTGCGCAGCTTCGACGCGCAACGGGCTGCAGAGTTCTACCAAGGGTTTCTGGGTTTTGTTCAGGACTGGACACACCGCTTTGGTGATGACTTTCCGCTCTACCAGCAGCTCAGCCTGCGCAGCGCTGCAGGCCTGGCCTGTGTGCTGCATGTGAGCGAGCACCATGGCGATGCCTGCCCCGGCAGTACCGTGCGCATTGCCTGGCCGCAACTGGAGGCCTTCCAGCAAAGCCTGCTGGCCAAGAACTACCGCTATGCCAAGCCCGGGCTGGAGCGCATGCCCTGGGGCATGCTGGAGATGCGCATTGCCGATCCCTTTGGCAACCATCTGGTGTTTTTTGAAGAACTGCCGGATGCGCCGGGGAGCGCTGGCCGCTGAGCGCCATGCCAACCTCCACCACAGCCGCACGCCGTTGCGGCTTTTTTACGTCCGGCATCTGCAAAGACCCCCAGCGCTGCAGGGGCAAATCTGGGGCGCCGGCGTCAATAAACTCCCAAATAGTGCCAGTGGTATTGGGCTGGAAGGTCGGCAAACGCACGGGATCGGCCTTGCTCCGGGGCTCCACCCCTTTCCAACCATTTATTTGCCGTTAATTGCATGCCTGGCACGTGTTGTTTGGCGGTCTAAAGCGCTCCCAAAGAGGGTCGTTGACGATGCATTGCACGAAGTTGCAGCAATGCCTCCTCTTCTTGCCTGCAATCTGCCTGTAACAGCGCTCTAAATTAACGGCGCTGCAAAGCTGCCAAACGGCGCTTTTGGAGGCCGCTCTGCACGGGCTGACCAGTCTTCGGTATTGGACACAATAAGTGCCATACCCAGGCATTCCGCACCGGGTAGCGATTGAGGAGAGCTTCATGTCCATCCCACATAGCCCCGATGCGAGCACATCGGCGCTGCATTGGCATCCCAAAGTAGCAGTGACCGATCGGACGGCGGCCGCAGAGCCCTGGCCGGTAGCCCAAGTGCAAGCCCTGTTCGATATGCCTTTTATGGCCTTGATGTTCCACGCGCAGACGGTGCACCATGCGCACTGGCCAGCGGGTGATATCGAGCTGGCAACCTTGCTTTCCGTCAAGACGGGCGGGTGCCCGGAGAACTGCGGTTATTGCCCGCAGTCGGCGGCCCACGACACCGGAGTCAAGGCCGATAAGCTGATGGATGTTGCAGAGGTGATCCGCGCTGCCCAAGCCGCCAAGGATGCAGGGGCCAGCCGCTTTTGCATGGGGGCAGCCTGGCGTTCACCCAAGGACCGCGATATCGCGCAGGTCAGCGAGATGATTGCGGCCGTCAAGGCCCTGGGGCTGGAAAGCTGCGCGACCCTGGGCATGTTGGCGCCCCACCAGGCGCAGGCGCTGAGCGATGCAGGTCTTGACTTCTACAACCACAACCTGGATACCGGCCCCGCTTATTACCGCGATGTCGTCAGCACGCGCCAGTACCAAGAGCGGCTCGATACGCTGGCCCATGTCCGGGCCGCAGGTATCCGGGTCTGCTGTGGCGGTATCGTCGGCATGGGGGAGACGCCGGTCGACCGCGCAGCCTTGCTGGCCCAACTGGCCAACATGCAGCCCTATCCGGAGTCGGTGCCCATCAACAGCCTGGTGCGCGTGCCTGGCACGCCGCTGGCCGACAGTGAGCCGGTGGACCCACTGGACTTTGTGCGCGTGATCGCAGTCGCCCGCATCGTCATGCCCAAGGCCCGCATACGCCTGTCTGCCGGCCGCCAGCAGCTGGGCGAGGCGGTGCAGACGCTGTGCTTCATGGCCGGCGCCAATTCCATCTTCTATGGTGACAAGTTGCTGGTGACCGGCAACCCGGAGGCCGACTGCGACGCAAAGCTGCTGGCCAAGCTGGGACTTGCGAGCTTGAAAACTGCGGCCTGAACGACGCGCCTGGACGCACCAGCGCAGCAGGCGGGCACAAAAAAGGCCAGCGCATGCTGGCCTGGTGCTGGTTGCTATGGCTGAATCAGCGGCGACCGCCTTGCGCTTTCAGCGCCTGGGCAATCTCGGTGACCAGCCCGGGGCCGCGGTAGATCAGGCCCGTGTAGATCTGCACCACATCGGCGCCGGCCTTGATTTTCTCGACCGCATCGGCGCCGCTCAGAATGCCGCCCACGCCAATGATCGGGAACTGGGGGCCCAGGGCTGCACGCAGCTGTCGAACCACGGCATTGCTGGCCTCGAACACAGGGCGGCCGGAGAGGCCACCGGTTTCTTGGGCATGCTGCAGGCCTTGCACCGCATCGCGGCTGATGGTGGTGTTGGTGGCTATCACGCCATCCATGCCATGGGTCTTGAGGCTGTTGGCAATCACGCTGATCTGTTCTTCGGTCAGATCGGGAGCGATCTTCAAGAACACCGGCTTGTGCTGGCCATGCTCGCGCGCCAGCTGCTCGCGGCGCTGCACCAGCGCGCTCAGCAGTGCATCCAGCGCCTCATCGCTTTGCAAGGCGCGCAGGTTCTTGGTATTGGGCGAGCTGATGTTGACCGTGATGTAGTCGGCATGGGGGTAGACGCCATCGAGGCAAGCCAGGTAGTCGCTGGTGGCGTTTTCAATCGGGGTGGCCGCATTCTTGCCAATGTTCAGGCCCAGCAGCAGCGGCGAAGCCTGCTTGCGGAACTGCGCCTTTTTCACATTGGCCACAAAGGCTGCCAGACCTTCGTTGTTGAAGCCCAGGCGGTTGATCAGCGCATCGCGCTCCGGAATGCGGAACATACGGGGCTTGGGGTTGCCCGGCTGCGCCAGCGGCGTGACCGTGCCCACCTCGACAAAGCCAAAACCCATGGCGCCCAGGCCGTCGATGGCGCGCGCATTCTTGTCCAAACCGGCCGCCATGCCCACCCGGTTGGGAAACTGCAGACCCGCCAAGCTAATGGGGTCATTGACCCGGCTTTGGCGCCAGGCGCAGGCCAGCGGCGTGTTCTGGCCCTTGGCCAGCATGTCCATCGTGAAGTCGTGGGCCGCTTCGGGCTGCATGCCGAACAGAACGGCGCGGGAGAGGGAATAGGGGATCAGGGACATGGGATGGGATAATCAAGGCGTTATCTGTATTTTCGCTGATCTGATCGCACTACCATGACACAAGACGAATTAAAGGCCGAGGTTGGCCGCGCAGCCCTGCAGTATGTGGTTGCCGGAGAAATCGTAGGCGTGGGAACCGGCTCCACCGTGAACAAGTTCATCGATGCGCTGGCCTCCATCAAGGACCAGATTCCTGGCGCCGTTTCCAGCTCGGTGGCCAGCACCGAGCGCCTGCAAGCGCTGGGCATCAAGGTGTTGGACGCCAACGAGGTCGAGCGCCTCGCAGTCTATATCGATGGCGCCGATGAGATCGACCACCAGGGGTTCATGGTCAAGGGCGGCGGCGCTGCGTTGACGCGCGAGAAGATCGTCGCTGCGCTGGCCGACCGCTTCATCTGCATCGCTGATGCGTCCAAGCAGGTACAAACCTTGGGTGCGTTTCCGCTGCCGGTCGAAGTCATTCCCATGGCTGCCACCCAGATTGCCCGCCGCTTCGCAGCCAAGGGAGGCCAGGCCAGGTTGCGCCTCAAGGACGGCCAGCCCCTGGTCACCGACAACGGCCAGCACATCCTCGATGTCACCGGTCTGGCCATTGCCGATCCTGCCGCTTTTGAATCGGAAGTGAACCAGTGGCCCGGCGTGGTGACGGTTGGCGTGTTTGCGCACCAGAAGGCGGCAGTTTGCCTGCTGGGGACCGAGCAAGGCGTAGAGACGCTCGAGTTCTAAATCAACCAGTCAAACCTGACAAAATGGCCCGACGCAGGCAACGCCTGGTCGGGCCATTGTTGTTCAGTGCGCAGGCTTAGAAAACAATCCCGGTCGGATTGCTGGGCGTGACACGTTCCGGTTCGACATTCTGGTTGCCCGACGCCGGTGAGCCTGGCGCTGCAGGCTGCGCGGCAGCGGGCGCAGCAGGTGCAATGACCTTGGGGATCAGCGGCTGGGCCGGGGCGGGGCGGTAGCTGGACGGCAGCTTGGACTGGGCAGGGTAGCCGGCGGCATCCAGATAGGCGCTCCAGTCGTTTTCGTTGAAGCCACTCAGGTGCTGCGCACCCAACGTCGCAAAGGGGATCGTGCCATCGGGGTTGAGCTTGCGCAGCGCCTGGATTTCTTCGTTGGAGATGACTGTCTTCTCCGTGAAAGGCACACCCCGCGTCAGCAGATAGCGGCGGGCCGTGTCACAGGCGCCGCAGTCCTTGCTGGTGTAGAAGGTCAGGGGGTACTTGGTAGCCGCTTGCTTGACCTCGAGCGGCAAGTCACTGAGCCGGGTACCGGTTGGCTCGGTGACGGCACCGGTCGAGACCGATTGGCTCGGCGTATCGGATGTCGGCGCACGGTCTGAAAAGGTCACCCTGCCATCGGGCCCCACGATCCGGTACACCGTTTGCGCGCTGGCCCAGCCAGTGGCACAGGCCAGTGCGGTGCCCACCAGGATGCTGCCCAAAGCCATTGTCCTCATGCGTTTCCCTCTCTATAGCTGTTGTGGCTCCATTATGCCTTCGCAACGCCAGCGCCATCAGCGGCTTGCAGGGCCCCAGGGGGCGGCGCTGCAAGCCGGAAGGCTCATGCGGTCAGGGGTTCCGCCATGCCCTGGTGGCGCAGCAGCGCGTCCAACTGGGGCTCTCGGCCACGGAAGGCCTTGAACGACTCCATCGCCGGACGGCTGCCACCGGCTTCCAGGATGGCATGCAGGTAGCGCTGGCCCACCTCGCGGTCTACCACATCACTGCTGCCGCGCTTTTGCGCTGCTTCTTCGAAGCTGGCAAAGGCATCGGCCGACAGCACCTCGGCCCACTTGTAGCTGTAGTAGCCCGCTGCATAGCCACCCGCAAAAATATGGGTGAAGGTGTTGGGCATGCGGTTGAACTCCGGTTGATCGAGCACAGCCACCTGGCTGCGGACGTCGCGCATCACGCGGTAGATCGCCTCTGCGTTGATGCCATCGCCTGACAGCTCGGTGTGGATGCGCATGTCGAACAACGAGAACTCGATCTGCCGCAGGGTCTGCATGCCGGACTGGAAGTTCTTGGCGGCAATCATCTTGTCGTAGAGTGCGCGCGGCAGCGGCTCGCCGGTGTCGACATGGGCCGTCATATGGCGCAGCACTTCCCACTCCCAGCAGAAGTTCTCCATGAACTGGCTGGGCAGCTCGACGGCATCCCATTCCACACCACCGATGCCGGAGACATCGCGCTCATTGACCTGCGTGAGCATGTGGTGCAGGCCATGGCCGGTTTCGTGGAAGAGGGTGATCACGTCGTCATGGGTCAGCAGCGGCGGCTTGCCGTCCACGCCGGCTGCGAAATTGCAGACCAGGTGTGCAATGGGGGTCTGCAGCTCGCCATTGTCCGGGCGCAGCCAGCGGGTGCGCACATCGTCCATCCAGGCGCCGCCACGCTTGCCATTGCGGGCAGGCGGATCGAGGTAGAACTGGCCGACCAGCTCGCCATCGCGCTCGATGCGGTAGAAGGCCACGTCCTGGTTCCAGACAGGCGCCAGGTCACCCTTGATCTGCACGCCGAACAGGGTCTCGACAATGCGGAACAGACCGGCCAGCACCTTGGGCGCCGGGAAGTACTGCTTGAGTTCCTGCTCGCTGAAAGCGTAGCGTGCCTCTTTCAGGTGTTCGCCGATGTAGCCCCAGTCCCAGGCCTGGGGGTTGTCCAGGCCCAGTTCGGTGCGGGCATAGTCGCGCAGGTCTTGCACATCCTTTTGGCCATAAGGCTTGGCCTTGCTGGCCAGCTCCTGCAAAAACTCCATCACCTGCACTGACGACTGGGCCATCTTGGGCGCTACCGAGAGTTCGCCAAAGCTGGGGTAGCCCAGCAGATGTGCTTCCTGCTCGCGCATTTTCAGGATCTCGACCATCAGCGGCGTATTGTCGAGCTTGGCATCGCCAAACTCACTGGCCCGCGTGGTGTAGGCACGGTAGAGCTTCTCGCGCAACGCGCTGCTCTTGGCAAACTGCATCACCGGCAGGTAGCTGGGGATCTTCAAGGTCAGCTTGTAGCCGGGCTTGCCTTCGGCCTCGGCTGCGGCGCGTGCGGCCTGGATGACGTCTTGGGGCACGCCGGCCAACTCCTCCAGTTCGGCATAGTAGGCAAACTGGTCGGTCGCATCCATCGCGTTTTCGCTGTACTTCTGGCAGGCGATGGCGCTTTTCTCTTGCAGTTGGGCATAGGTCTCGCGGGCCTGGCCTTGCAGCTCGGCACCACCGAGCACAAAGTTGCGCATTGCGTTGTCCCAGGCCTGCTTTTGCTCGCTGTTCAAGCTTGCCGGGTCGATGGCCTTGTATTTGGCATACAGCGCTTCGTCCGCACCCAGCTGGGTCCAAAACGCCGTGACCTTGGGCATCTCGGCGTTGTAGGCAGCGCGCAGCTCGGGGGTGTCTGCAACAGAATTAAGGTGACCGACCATGCCCCAGGCGCGGCCCAGCTTTTCGGTGCTGACATCGAGCACTTTGGCAATCTCGTTCCATTGCGCCGGGAACTCTGGCGCCGTTACTGTCTTGAGGGCCGCTTCACTGTCGGCCAGAAGCTGGTCGATGGCGGGGGCAATGTGTTCAGGTTGGACCTGGTCAAAGCGGGGCAGGCCGCTGAAGTCGAGCAATGGATTGGTCATGGTGCTGTATATGGGGCCTCGCGCGCCGCAATCAATGCCATGTTGGCACAGGCTTGCAAGGCATGATGGCACTTGGGTCTTGCCTGTCATTTAAGCACAAAAAAAAGCCGCTGGCACCGGCAAGGCGGATGCCAACAGCTATCGTTTTCATAGTTTTACCGCCGCGATAAATCGGCGCGGAATCGAGGCGATTTTGTGGAGATCAGGCGCGCTCGGCCGACTCCAGCGTATTGACCATCAGCATGGTGATCGTCATCGGGCCGACACCGCCGGGCACGGGGGTGATGTAGCCTGCCACTTCCTTGACGCCGTCAAAATCCACATCGCCGCAAAGCTTGCCTTCAGCATTGCGGTTCATGCCCACATCGATCACCACGGCGCCGGGCTTGACCATGTCGGCGGTCAGCACATTGAGCTTACCCACGGCAGCCACGATGATGTCGGCCTGGCGGGTCATCGCGGCCAGATCGGCCGTGCCGCTGTGGGTGATGGTGACGGTGGCATTGGCGGCCAGCAGCATCATGGCCATGGGCTTGCCGACGATGTTGGAGCGGCCGATGACCACGGCATGCTTGCCGCGCAGGTCCTTCATGCCGATCGATTCGAGCATCTTCATGCAGCCATAAGGCGTGCAGGCCTTGAAGCCCACTTCACCCACCATCAGCGCGCCGGCGCTGGCCACATGGAAGCCGTCCACATCCTTCTTGGGTGAGATGGCTTCGATGACCTTGTGGTCATCGATGTGCTTGGGCAGCGGCAGCTGCACCAGGATGCCGTGGATGCTCGGATCGTTGTTGAGCGCTTCGACCCGGGCCAGCAACTCGGCTTCGGTCATGTTGGCGTCGTACTTCTCCAGCACCGAGTGGAAGCCGCACTCTTCGCAGGACTTGACCTTGTTGCGCACGTACACCTGGCTGGCCTGGTTGTCACCCACCAGGATGACGGCCAGCCCCGGCACGATGCCCCGGGCCTTGAGCTGGTCGGCGCGCGTCTTGACATCGGCACGCAGTTGCTGGGAAAGGGCCTTGCCATCGATCAATTGAGCAGTCATGTGGTCATCCAAAAAGGGTTGCGCGTGGTCCAGAAGCCGGGCGAGCCCCCAGCATGGCGCGCGGAATTGAAAAATGCGCCGTACCGAAACCGGTACCGGCGCATTGCGCTTTGAGCAGCGTTGTTGGAACGTCGTCCTTAGGGCGCGAAGACCGCTAATTTATCACGTTGCCTTGGCCGCTGCATTCGAGCCCAGGGCAATCTTGAGCAGATCAGCCACGGTATTGGCGCCCAGCTTTTCCATGATGTTGGCGCGGTGCGCCTCCACGGTCTTGATGCTGATGCCCAGGTCATCGGCGATCTGCTTGTTCAGGCGGCCGGCCACAATGCGTTCGAGCACTTGCGATTCGCGTCCGGTGAGCTTGGCCAGCAGCGCATCGCGGCTGGCAGCTTGCTGGTGGCCCGCGAAGGCATCGCGTGCCTGGTCGAGCATGCGCTCGACCAAGGTGTCCAACTGGGCTTCGTCAAAAGGTTTCTGGATGAAATCCATCGCGCCTTTTTTCATCGTGTCCACCGCCATCGGCACATCGCCGTGGCCGGTGATGAAGACGATGGGCAGGGGCGACTTGTTTTCGATCAGACGATCCTGCAGTTCCAGGCCGCTCATGCCGCCCATGCGGATATCGACAATCAGGCATGCCACTTCGCGGGCGTCGTAGCGTGCCAAAAAGGATTCGGCTGAATCAAAGCAGCGCACACGGTAATCCTTGCCCTCCAGCAACCATTGAAGCGAGTCGCGAACCGCTTCATCGTCATCGACTACGTAGACCGTGCCCTTTTTGGGGATCAAGCTCATGCACAATTCCTTCTATCAGTATTGGTATAGCGCTGGCTATTCAGCGGACTCCGCCGGCGTGGCCACCGGAATCCAGAAGCTGAAATTACAACCCGTCACCTCCGAGCCATTGTAGAGGTTCTCTGCCTGCATCCGGCCATGGTGAGATTCGACAATGCTGCGGCAGAGATTGAGGCCGATTCCCATGCCTTCGCTCTTGGTGGAGAAGAAGGCCTGGAACAGGCGCTCCAGTGCTTCAGGTGACAGGCCGCGCCCCGTATCTTGAACGGAAAACTCTATCACATCCGTGGCGTCGATCTTGCGAGGTACAACGCGCAGCTCGACCATCCGCTGGTGGGCCGGGCGCTCGGCGTTGGCGATGGATTCGGCGCCGTTCTTCATCAGGTTGATGAGCACCTGCTCGATCAGGATGCTGTCCACCTTCACTTTGGGCAACCGTGCGGCAACGTGGTGCGAAAGCCGCACATTGTGCCGTTTGAGCTCGATCGAGCCCAGCTCGACCGCTTCGCTGACGATGTCGCTGACATCGGCCAGCGCCCGGTTGGGTTCGCTGCGTTTGACAAACGAGCGGATACGGTGGATCACCTGGCCGGCGCGCTGCGCCTGGTGGGCTGTCTTTTCTAGCGCGCCCAGCAAAGCCTCTTCGCTGAGGCTGCCGTTCTTGACGCGGGTGATCATGCCCGAGCAGTAGTTGCTGATCGCTGACAGCGGCTGGTTGAGCTCATGCGCGACGCTCGAGGCCATCTCGCCCATGGTCACCAGGCGGCTCACGGTGGCGGCTTTTTCGGCCTGGCGCGCGGCTTGCTCTTCGGCATGGCGGCGGGGTGTGATATCGGTCGCAATCACCATTTGCGCGAGCCGTCCGTCCACCCAGTTGAGGTAGCGCGAGCGCACCTCCAGCCATTTGCCCAGTTCAGCGATGTAGATCTCGGCGTTGCCGCTGACGGCCGTCGTGATCTGGTCACTGGGCAGGCCCATCAGCCCGTCCTCATCGTCCATGCTGGTGCTGGCATTGCTGCTGCTGGGCAGCACGCCCGCCTGGGCGACCAGCTGCAAATGGCCCACCGTTTGCGAGCCGAACCACTGCCGGTAGAGCTTGTTGGCAAACAGCAGCTCGGCACTGCCCAGCGGTGCCACCGACACCGAGGCATCCAGTGCTTCGAGCACGATGGTAAAGCGCTCGTAGGAGGCGGAGAGCTGCTCTCGGATGCGGTTGGGCTCGGTGATGTCGGTCATCGAGGTCATCCAGCCGGTCTGACGGCCATGGCCATCGATGAGCGGCGAGACATAAAGCCGCGCCTCGAACATCGTGCCATTCTTGCGCTTGACCCGCATCTGGAAGCCACCGGGAAACACCTTGCCGCTCATCTCGTCGATCAGCATGTCGTGGTAGGTGCTTTGGTCGCCTTCGGGCCAATAAGGGTAGGGGGGCAGCTTGCCCACCAACTCTTCTTCGCTCCAGCCGGTCATCTGGCAGAAGGCGGCATTCACGTAGGAGATGCGGCCTTGCAGATCGAGCGCACGCATGCCTGTGAGCACGCTGTTCTCCATTGCACGGCGGAAGTTGGTTTCTCCCTGCAGCGCCTCCTGCGCGCGGATGCGCTTGCGCGTATGGCGCCAGGTGGCCACCAGCAGCCAGGCCGTCATGAAGCTCAGCACACAGACAAGCCAGAACAGCCCGTTGCTGACCAACCCCAGTGAGGTGTGGTAGGCCTGCGCACGCAGCTTGAGGCTGTTGCCCACCGGCGCGACTGGCATGTCGAATTCGTTGGGCCCCGTGCGCCAGGGCAGCAGCCGCTGCGCAGCCACACGCGGCGCCAGCGGCGTGCCGGCCAGCGTGGTGCCCTTGCCATCCTGCAGCGTTACCGCGTAGCGCGCGAGGATCTCGGTGGGCGTGCCGTAACGCAGCAGATTGTCAATCGAGAACTCGGCCAGCAGCACGCCGCCAAAGCGGCCCTTCTGACTGATAGGCACCTCCAGCAGCAGCATCGGTGCCGTCTCGCTGGTTGCCAGCGGCTGCGAGAACACGGGCTGCTGCAGGTCGCGCGCCATCTCGAACAGCTCCAGCAATTCCTTTTTCTGGATCACCTCATCAAGGGTGAGCAGGTTCTCGGCCGCCACGCTGGGGCCGAACTGGGTGGCGCGCACCTGACGCGCGGTATCGATCCAGGTCAGTGCTTGCAGCTCTGCATACTGGCTGATCAGCGTATCGGCACGGTCATTGAAGCCGTTCTTGTCCACGTCCTGGTTGCCCACATCGCGGGCCAGGCGCATCAGCTGCTCCTGGCGCTCCGACAGACGCAGTCGAATGCGCTGCTGGGCATATTCCACATCCCGGCGCATGGCCTCGCGTTCGCGTTCCAGCTCCTCACTGCGCAGGTACCAAAAGGCCGCGACGATCGCGATGAAGAACATCACCACCGCCACCAATGGAGCAATGGCCGCATAGCGGTCTTGTCTCGAAGGTGACAATCCGCGCCACCAGGTTTGCCACATCTGCACCAAACGGGGTCGGCTGTTCGGGGGCGGGGTGGCGGGGCGCTCGGTCGAATTCATGGCCGCAAGTGTAGTCCAGGGCAGGATCAACGCAGGCTCAATACGGATGGGTGGAGGCAGCCTAAGCCAAAATTCCTTGTCCGCTGTCCGCTGTCCGCTGTCCGCTGTCCGCTGTCCGCTGTCCGCTGTCCGCTGTCCGCTGTGCGATGCATGCGGGGCGCGGAGGCGTGGCGCCCATTTCGTGCAGGGCCTGGTCCCAGGATTTACTACCACCAGGCTTCGGCCTGGATGCCAAACAGAGTGCTGCTAGTGCGCCCATGGGACCCGTAGCTGGTGACATTCGCGCGGCTTGCTGCCTGATTCCAACGCGCATGGCTGACATAGACGCGCAGTTCTGGCCGCGTCCAGAAATCGGTATTGGGCGAGAACGCCACTGCCAGCGTGGCTTTGCTCAGCTGTTGCCGATCCTGGTGCTGCATGTTGCGCCGGGTGCTGCCCAGTTCCGCCAAGAGTTTGGTGTAGGGCGCAACACCATAGGACAGCCGGCCGCCGACGGATAGATCGCGCGTCTGTACACCGTTATCCGGTTGCAAACTTTGGTAGCCAAGCAGCGCTTGCCCGCCCCACTTTCCCCATTGAAAGTCGATAGTGTCCAAAAGGCGGTACTGCTTTGCGCCTGGCTGAGACGCGGCAGGTGTTGGCGGGGCGGGTGCTGCAGCAACTGCTCCATCCCATGGGAGACCGGACGCCTTTTCGGGACTGCGGACATCTAGGTTGTAGAACTTGCCGTTGATTGCTGCATGGCCGCTGGAGGCCTGCAGCACCAGCGTATGGTTCAAACGGGGGAGCAGAAAGTCTTTCTGTTGGTGCATCAAGCCCAAGGCCAGGCCATCGCGCCCCCGGGAGAACTTGCCCGAGACCAGTGCAGCGGTCAGCGTGAGTTTGCCGTTGGCGTTGCTGGGAATGTCCTGCCACTGCAGGTTCAAGCGCCCGGCGTTGTTGTCATTGCGGCTCTTGCTGTCGATGGAGTCTGCGGTATAGATAGCCGCATTGAGCCGTCCCAGTACCCCCATGGGCAGGCCATCGATACCCAGGCCATAGTTGTCGCCGTCTTCCAAAATCCATTTGTCGAGAATATGTATATCGTGGATGCGATGGTAGCGCTGGCCGGCCCACAGCGTGGCGCTGCTGCCAGCGATGCCGCTGAGCGCGACATAGGCCTGGGCCGTGCCGCTCTTGCCGTTGTAAATGCTGGGCATGTAGAAAAAGCCGAGCTTGCTGCCTTTGCCCAACGCGAATTGCTTGCCAATGCCAAACTCCAGATAGTTATCGCCCTCATTTCCGAGGCGGTAGTGCTGCAGGTCGCCACCCAGCGTATAGCCACCCTTGGCTTGGCCGCTGGGCGAGCTGTAAACGCCGCTTCGGCCATAGCCCCAGAGCTCCAGTCCGGTGGCCTCGTTGAGCTTACGAACTAGCTCCCCTGCCGGGTCGCTGCTGGCGGTGGGGGGCGGTTCTTGCTGCGGCAATCTCAGTTCTTGCGCCCAGGCGGGGCTCCAGGCGAACAGCAAGCCGGCGACCGGCAGATGGTCCAGTTTCAAGCGCATGGCGGTGTCCTTTATTGATGAAGCGTTGGGAAAGCCTCAGGCTTTGTGCAGGCGCAGCTATCCCTGCGCCACCGAATCAGGGCGTTGGTGAAGGCTGCACAGGGAAAAAATGGCTGGGAAGAATCGAGGCTAGCGGCGCTTGTTCGCCAGGCGGTCCTGCGCATCGGGCTGCAGCATCCACGCATGGGCCGGATCGTTCTTGAATTTCCAGTAACGACTGGGCCCAGCCATGACATTGAGGTAGTAGAGGTCGTAGCCATGCGGGGCCACCACGGGGTGGTAACCGCGTGGCACCATCACCGTGTCGTGGTTCTCCACGGCCATGGCTTCGTCCAGGCTGCGATCGTCGGTGTAGACCCGCTGAAAAGCAAAGCCTTGAGGTGGATCAAGCCGGTGGTAGTAGGTTTCCTCCAGCAGGGTCTCTTCCGGCAGCGCATCGCGCTCGTGCCTGTGAGGTGGATAGCTGGAAGCATGGCCAGCTGGCGTGAGCACTTCCACTACCAGCAGGTGGGCTGCACGGGGGTCGTCGTGTGGCAGGATGTCGCAGACTTGGCGGCTATTGCTGCCTTTGCCGCGCAGGGAACGCCCCATTGCAGCGGAATCGAGCACAAAGGCTTCGCGCTGATCGGCTCCGGCGGGAGCCGAGCACAGCGCTACTTCCGCATCGCGAACTGCCTCTATGCGGACCTGGGCCCGGCCTGGCGCATAGACCGCTGCAGGTGATACCGGCTCAAACACGCTATCGCGGATACCTAGCTGTGCGTAGCACTGCGCGTCCACCTCCATGTTGACCGTGCCGGTCAACACGACTATGCACAGCTCACGTGCTTCGGTCGAGATGCATTCCGTATCGCCCTTTTTCAGGCGCAGAACCTTGAAGCCGACATATGACCAGCCAGCCCGCTGTGGCGTCACATCCACGATGGTGCGGGCACTGGCTGCTTTGATGAGAAGAGGGCTGTGTGCCATGTCAGTTCTCCTCTACTGGCTGCACTCGGACGGCACTGATCTGGTTGACGATACTGCGCAAGCTCTCATATCCCTTCTTGGCGTAAGCATAGCTGGGGGCCACTGCGGGGTCCTGCTCGGCCTCGACCACCAGCCATCCTTCGTAGCCGCCCTCGTGCAGCGTTTTGAGCACGGCGACGAAGTTCAGGTCGCCATCGCCTGGAACAGTGAAGATGCCATTGAGCACTCCATCCAGAAAGGACAGGCGCTCGTTGCGTGCTTGCTGGATCACCCTTGCACGCACATCCTTGCAGTGCACATGCGCCACGCGCTGGATGTGTCTGCGCAGCAGTGCCACTGGATCGACCGCCCCGCCGTAATAGGCATGGCCGGTGTCAAACAACAGGGACACACATTCCGGATTGGTCAGGGCCATGAGGGTGTCAATGTCCTGGGGTGTCTCGACATAGGCGCCCATATGGTGGTGGTAAGCCAGCGTGATGCCATACCTGATTTTCAAATGCGCGCCGAACTGGGTGAGCTTGTCTGCGTAGGCGCTCCACTGGGCCTCGTCGGTAAACCGGGGGCGTTTGGAGAGCGGTGTGCCTCTGCAGCCCTGGATCGAGCCGGCAACCTCGCCATACACCAGCACCTTGCAGCTATTGAAGTGCAGTTTTTCCAGGTGCTTGCTGCAGCGCTCAACTTCCGCCTCCACCGTGCTCTGGGCCAAATGGCCGGAATACCAGCCGGAGACGCAGGCCAGCCCGTAATCGGCCAACAAGGCCTGCAGGGCAGCGGGGTCGCTGGGAAACTTATTGCCCAGCTCAAAGCCGGCGTAGCCGATTTCGGCTCCTTCACGCAGTGCCGTAGACAGAGGGGTATCGCCCCCGAGGGCAGGCAGGTCATCATTCATCCATGAAAGGGGATTGACGCCGATTTGGACGTTCCAGGGTTGCATCGTGGGCTCCTTTTGCGCGAAGAGTTAGAGTTTCTGCGCTTGCTTGGCTTGCTCGTAGCGTGCCCTAGCGCGGTTGACATCGGCACAGGCAGATACTTCGGGAATGGCCACCTCCCACCAGCAGCCGCCATCGGCGGTGCTGCGTTCGGCCGTGGTGTTGATCACGATCACCTGTGTGATGCTGGCAGCACGCGCCGCCTCTAGCGCTTGGCGCAGGGCATCGATGTTGGCCACGTGCACAGCATGGGCGCCCATGCTGCGGGCGTGCGCCGCAAAGTCGATGGCTGAGGCCTTTCCGCCTTCGACGACGCAGTCGTCGAGCATGTTGTTAAACAGTGGCGAGCCGCTTGCGCGTTGCAGGCGGTGGATACATCCGAACCCACGGTTGTCCAGCACCACCACGATGAGCTTGTGGCCCAGCAGCACCGAGGTAGCGATCTCCGAATTCATCATCATGTAGGAGCCATCGCCCACCATGACGATGACCTCCTTGTCCGGATGTGCGAGCTTGACACCCAGTCCGCCGGCGATCTCGTAGCCCATGGTGGAGTAGCCGTATTCGACGTGGTACCCGCCCGGCGCGCTGCTGCGCCAAAGTTTGTGCAGCTCGGCGGGCAGCGTGCCGGCCGCGCACACCACGATGTCGTTGGCGGCTGAACCCTGGGCCGATGCCTGCACGGCGCCGATCACGTCGGCGTCATAGGGCAGGCCGCTTGGTAAGGGGCTGGTGGTCAGTTCGGTCACCCTGGTGGCCCAGCCGGCCGCAAGATCGCGGGCCCGTGCCGTCCACTGCGCTGCGGGCTGCCAGCCGGCCAGCGCGGTCTGGAGCTGTTCCAGCCCCAGGCGCGCGTCCGCCACCAAGGCCGTGCAGCCGCGTTTGCTGGCGTCAAAGGCTTGTACATTCAGGCACAGCACCGGGGCCTGGCTCCAGAGGCTGTGGGAGCCGGTGCTGAAGTCCTGCAGCCGCGTGCCGATCGCAAATACCAGGTCTGCTTCCTGGGCCAGGGTATTGGCCGCAGGTGAGCCGGTGACGCCAATCGCGCCCAGATTGAGCGGATGCGCCCAGGGCAGGCTGCCTTTGCCGGCCTGGGTTTCGGCCACAGGCAGGCCATGGGATTCGGCGAAAGTTCGTAGCGCCTCCCATGCCTGGCTGTACATCAGCCCACCGCCGATGACCAGCAGAGGGCGCTGCGCGCCGCGCAACAGCTGCGCGGCGCGCGCAAGCTCCGCGCCGTCGGGCGGCACGCGCCTAAAACGCAGGGTCTCGGGATGCAGAAAGTCCTCAGGGCAGTCAAAGGCCTGCGTCTGCACATCCTGCGGCAGTGCCAGACAAACAGGGCCACAGCTGGCCGGATCTACCATCGTCCAGATCGCGCGCGGCAGCGCAACCAGTAGCTGCTCTGGCCGCATGATGCGGTCGAAGTAGCGCGTGACCGGTCGCAGGCAGTCGTTGACGCTCAGGTCGCCATGGCTGAAATCCTCCAGCTGCTGAAGGACCGGATCGGGCGCACGGGACGCAAAAGTATCGCCGGGAAGCAACAATACCGGCAAGCGGTTGATGTGCGCCAGTGCGGCAGAGGTCACCAGATTGGTGGCGCCCGGGCCAATCGAGGTGGTGACGGCCATGATCCGCTGGCGAAACTGTGCCTTGGCATAGGCCACGGCAGCATGGGCCATGCCCTGCTCGTTGTGGGCGCGCAGCGTAGGCAGCGTGTGGCGCTCGGCTGCCAGCGCCTCGCCCAACCCGGCCACATTGCCATGTCCGAAGATCGAGAAAACGCCGCCGACATAAGCTTGCAGGCTGCCATCTGCCATCTCTATGCGCAGTGCGGAGAGATGGCGCACTAGCGCCTGGGCCATCGTGATGCGTTGTGTTTTGCGCATGGGTGTTCCTCAGTGTGCTTGCATCGCTGGGTGGCTGGCGTCCCAGGCTTCAACCAGGCGTCGAAAGTTGCTGGCCACTTCGCCTACCAAGGTGTCATCGTCGATCTGGTTCTGTAGCCAACGCAGGCTGGGCGCAACCCATAAGGTGCGGCCCACCATAAAGCCCTTGATGATTGGGTTGCGGGCCTGGGCAAAGCTCTTGGCCAGATAGTCGAGTGGTTGGTTCAATCCCAGGATGACGACGCCGCGGCAATGGGGATCACGCTCTGCGATCAGGCAAGCCAGGCGCTCCCAGGCGGGTGGCGATAGCGGCGCCAGCTTCCACCACTCCGGCTTGAAGCCCAGGTTGTACAAGCGCTGGATCGAACGCAGCACCAGTTCGTCATGCAAGGCTGCGGCCCGCTCGCCCGAGCCGCTTTCTGCCGGAGGAACTAGCTCCAGCAGCAGTTCATGGCCACTGACTCGGGTGGCTTCCCACAGCGTGTGCAATTGCGCCTCCTGCTCCAGCCGCAGAGCCACTGTGTCATCAGGGTGGTAATAGACCAGGCACTTCACGACATGCTCGGCAGGCCATGTCACCAGTTGAGAGGCCACAGAGGCGGTCTGGTCAAAATGCAAGGGGCGCGATAGTGGCAGCTCCACCGGTCGGCCGACAAACCAGCCACGGCCCGTGGCGGCGGCCAGCGCATCGGCCCCATAAAAGCCGTCGATCAGCACACCAACCCGGCCTTGCAAGGCATGGCTGGCTTCCACCTCAGCGGTGGCCTTGACCAACAATTGTTTGAGGGCGGGCAGACGGTCTTCATTGCTGCCCGCCTCTCGCGCCAGATCGGCGAACTGGGAACGGTGGTCAAAAGCCAGCACAGCGACTGAAGGCCTGGGGTAGCGTGCCGCCGTGGTGCGGTGCAAGTGTGCCAGCTGCGCATCCGCGTCCACCTTGGGATGGCGGCTTCCGCTGAACCAATGCTCCAGTTCGGCCCGGGTGGGCATGGCCGCTGAGCAGGCATGGCGTGATACCACGATGGCCCCGCAGGCATTGGCCTGGCGTGCCGCCGCCTGAAAGTCCATTCCATCCAGCAGGCCGCTGAGCAGACCTGCGGCAAAAGCATCACCAGCGCCCAGCACGTTCAGCACTTCAACCTTTTCACCGTGCGCGGTAGGCGCATCGGCAATCCGGGCAGGCACCGCGCCAGGTATGAAGCAGCAGCCAGCGGCCCCTAGTTTGACCACCATGGCAGCTGCTGTCACGCAGCGCACGGCTCGCAATGAAGCCATCAAATCACCGGGCACGCCCCCAGCGATGAGAAACTCTTCTTCAGTGCCGATTAACAGGTCGAAGTGGGGCAGCATCGCTTGCAGCCTGGCAGTGACCGCTTCCTCGGCCACATAGCGGTTAGCCCCTTCCCCGGGTTTGGTCAAACCCCATAACACGGGTCGGTAGTCAATATCCAGCACCCGCAACACGCCATACTGCGCTGCGTACCCCAGCGCAGCCTCCGAAGCCTGTTGCACAGTGGGCGTGCTCAGGTGCGTTCCGGTGATGAGCAGCGCGCGGCATTGCGCAATGAAATGCCCGTCAATTTGCGTGGCGTCCAGCGCCATGTCGGCGCAATTTTCGCGGTAAAAGAGCAGCGGGAAAGTCTCACGGTCCTTGATGCCCAGCAGTACCAGCCCCGTCAGGCGTTGCGCATCGGTCTGGATTTGTGAGACATCACAGCCTTCGCGCATTAGTGCTTCACGTAAAGATCGTCCCATCTGCTCATCGCCGACGCGGGAGATCATCGCCGTGCGCAGACCAAGCCGGGCGGCACCAAAGGCGATATTGGCTGACGAGCCGCCCAGATAGCGCGCAAAGCTGGTAGCATCCTCCAGGCTGCTGCCGATCTGCTGTGCGTAGAGATCCACGGCGAGACGGCCCAGGCAGACCAGGTCAAAACTTCGGCCCTGGGGAATGGGGAGGGTGTGGGTAAGGGATTGGACGTCGGTCATAGGGAGGGGCTCTCACAGTCAAGTGGCACACAGGTAGCCAGGATGGCGTGGGAAGAGATATCGGCGTCTTTCAGCGCGACAGCGGAAACGGACGTGGCTTAGCGCGGCGCCTTTGGCAAGGGCTCCGCAGCCTTGCCTTGGCTGGCCAAGGTTTGGGAGCCGGTGGCAGGGTGTAGCAGGTGCATGGCTTGGCTCCTGCGCATCAGTGCTTGGCACCACGGCGCGATTTGGCGTAAGTGTCGAAGGCCACGGCAATCACGATGATCACTCCAATGACCACCTGCTGGTAGTAGGCCGAGATGTTCAGCATGACCAGGCCATTGAGCAGCACACCTAGCAGCAGGGATCCAATGATGGTGCCGCCCACGCCGCCCAGGCCTCCAAACAGGCTGGTGCCTCCAATCACCACCGCCGCAATCACCCGCAACTCGTAGGACACGCCAGCGACCGCCTCTGCCGAGCCCAGCCTTGCTGCCAGCAGAAAGCCGCTCAAACCCGCTAACAGGCCGACCAGCACATAGACGCTGACCAGGATGCGCTTGACGTTGAGGCCGGACAGCCTGGCAGCCTCAGGGTTGCCGCCCACCGCATAGATGGAGCGGCCGTAGCGTGTGTAGCGCAAGGTGATATAGCCCAGCACGGAGACAAGAAGGAACACCAGCACCGGAACGGGCACCCCCAATACATCGCCGCGTCCCCACCAGCGCAAGCCCTCATCAAAGCCGCTGATCGGACCACCATCGTTCAAGATCAGGGTCGCACCACGCCAAATCGTCATGCCGCCCAGGGTGACGATAAAGGGCGGTACGTTGAGCAGGGTTACCGTCTTGCCCTGCAGATAGCCCGCTGCTGTGCCTACCGCACAGGCCACCAGCAGCGCTACTAGCCAACTCATGGGAAAGGCGCCACCCAGCGCCATCACCGCCGCGCCTGCGCACAGGGCAGAGAAGGCTAGCAAAGAGCCCACCGACAGATCCACACCACCGGTCAGAATCACACAGGTCATGCCAACGGCGATGATTCCGTAGATCGACACCTCGGTGAGGATATTGGATATGTTGCGCAGCGAGATGAAACGGGGGTTCTGCGTGGCAAACAGCACAATCAGCGCAATCAGAAACAGCAAGACGCCATAGCGCTCCAGAAAGGCGACTATGTCGAACTTGCGCGGCGAGGGCGTAGGAGATGTGGGAATGGTCGCAGTCGCGTCGGTCATGGGTTCTGTCTCCGTTGTTTTGGTTCAGGCGGCCAGGGCCTGTGGCACAGGCTGCGCGTCAGCGCCCAGCGCCATCAGGCGCATTAGCGCTTCTTCGCTCGCGTCGCTGCCGGGCACCGAGCCAGTGATGGCACCATTTTTGAAAGTCACGATGCGGTCGCTGACGGCCATGACTTCGGCCAGCTCTGAAGAAATGACAATCACCGCCACGCCTTGGGCGGCCATGTCAAACAGCACCTGGTGGACTTCGGCCTTGGCTCCCACATCGATGCCGCGTGTCGGCTCGTCCACGATGAGTACCTTGGGATTCAATGCCATGCAGCGGGCCAGCAACACCTTTTGCTGGTTGCCCCCAGAAAGGGTGCCGATGGCCACTTGGTCGCTGGCCATCTTGATCGACAGTTTGCGGCGGTACGCCTCGATCATCCGGGTCTCTGCCGCTTCATCGACAAACCAGCGCATCTTGCTCAGTCGGCCCAAGCTGGGCAGCGTCATGTTCTGCCGGATGGAGTGCATCAGAAAACAGCCTTGCTGCTTGCGGTCCTCGGGAACCAGCACAATGCCGGCATCGATACCGTCCTTGGGTGAGCGCAAGCTAATCGGATGGCCCCGGAGCCGAACCGTGCCACTGTCGCAGGGGTCTGCCCCAAAGATCACACGCGCTATCTCGGTACGGCCTGCCCCGACCAGCCCGGCAAAACCGACAATTTCGCCTGCATGAACATGCACCGACATATCGGTCAGCGGGGTGGGGCTGGTGCCGGGAACAGCTTTCAGCCGGGTAACGCCCTCGACCCGGAGCAGCACCTCACCGATGGTGGCGGAGGACTGCCGTTTGATGCCCACGACATCGCGGCCTACCATCTGGCGCACCAAGTCGTGCACGGCTACATCGGCCATCGCGCCTGTGGCGACAAACCTACCATCACGGTAGACCGTGTAATGGTCGCAGATGGCTTTCACCTCGTTGAGCTTGTGCGAGACATAGATGATCGCGATGCCGCGTGATCGCAGCTTGCGAACGATCTCCAGCAACTGGTCCACCTCGCGCCCACTCAAAGCTGCGGTGGGCTCGTCCATGATGATCAGCTTGGCTTGGAAGGTCATCGCCTTGGCGATCTCGACCATCTGCTGCCGGGCCACGCTCAAGGCCCGCACCTCGGCTCTGGGGTCCAGGTCGATCTTCAGGTCCTGGATCACCTGCTTGGCGTTGGCATAGAGTTGTGGCCAGTCGATCAGTCCGTGGCGCAATGGCTCTCGGCCGATGTACATGTTCTCTGCGACAGACAGGCCCGGCAGCAGGTTGAATTCCTGGTAGATCGTGACGATGCCCTTTTGTTGGCGCTGCATGGGGGTGTCTGCGGGGCTGAGCACCGCCCCGTTGAACATGATGTCTCCAGCATCTGCCGCTTGCGCGCCAGACAGGATCTTCAACAGCGTGGATTTGCCGGCGCCGTTCTCGCCGAGCAAGGCATGGACGTTGCCGCTGGCGACCTGGAGCTGGACAGCGTCCAGCGCTTTGACGCCGGGGAAGGATTTGCTGATTCCCCGGACGGTTAACAAGTGGCTAGCCATTTTGGCTCCTTGTGGTGAGAGTGGGGGTCCGGTGCTGCATGCAGACAGGCGCTACTTGACTTCGCCAAAGCGCGCGGCGTCTGCAAGATTGGCTTTGGTGATCAGAATCGGCTCAATGGCGGCTGACTGCATGGCTGTCTGCTGCCGCATGTGGGCCACCAGCATCTGTAGTGCCGTGCGGATCTGCCGGCCCGGGCTTTGCTCGACGGTGGCGGCCATTTCCCCATCGCGTACTTTCTTGAGCGCATCTGGAGAGGCGTCATAGCCCAGCACTTGGATGCCTAGATGCGACAGTCCCGAGGACTGGATCGCCTCGGCGGCACCCAGTGCCATGTCGTCATTGGCGGAGACGATGACCTGCGGGGGCATGGCGCTGAGCGAGGTGAGGATGTTCAAGGTGACAGTCAGCCCCTGGTCACGGGCCCAGTTGGCCGTTTGCTCGGCGACGATCTGGTACTGGGGGCCTGCCTTGGCGAAGCTGTCATGCACGCCCTTGGCGCGGTCAATGGCAGAGCTGCTGCCTGGTTGGCCTGTCAAGAAGACGATGCGCGCGCCATCGGGAAAGTTCTGGATCACCCACTCGGCCATCTTTCGGCCGCCCGCGACATTGTCGGCGCCTATATGAGGCACCTGCTGTTTGGCCCCCTCCACGCGGCGATCCACAGTCAGCAGGGGCACCTTGTCGTCCAAGACTTCGTTGATGGCATAGGCCATGGCCTTGGCATCGGTGGGTGCAATGATCATGCCATCCACCCCGCGGGTCAGCGCATTGGACACATCAGCGCTTTGCTTGGGTGAGCTGGCCTGCCCATCGACGACGCTGAGCTTTACCTTCAGCTTTTTGGCCTCCTCCTGCAGTTCGCGGTTCATGAACACGAAAAACGGCTCGGCCATGTTGTGGAAGAGGGCCGTGACCCGCTCCTCTTCCGCCTGGGCGGGGGTGCTGGGCAGTGCCAGCAGTACGGCGACCATAGTGGCTACGGTACAGACCAATCTGCGAAAAGGTGTTTTAGTCATAGCTTTTCTCCGTTTGTTGGTGTTTTTATGGTAGACAAAGTCTATTAAAATTGCAAAGAATTTTCTAAATATTTTTTAAGTGGAAACCCTGTTCTATTTTTGTAAAAAGCATTGGACAATGGGCTTCCATTCCTCATAGTTTTTGGCTCTTTAAACCATGACACAAGTTGCTCTTTTTGGTGCTGGCCGCATCGGCCAGATCCATGCCTGCAACCTGGCAGCCTTGCCAGGCGTGCAATTGCGCTATATCTGCGATCCATTGGCTCCCGGTGCGGAGGCGCTGGCCCATAAGCTGGGAGCGCGGAGGGTTGCGGTGGAGGAGGCTCTGGGTGATCCAGCCATTGCTGCTGTGGTGATCGCGTCCCCGACCACGACACATTGCGATCTGATCCTGCGTGCTGCCGAGGCAGGCAAGCACATTTTTTGCGAAAAGCCGGTGGATCTCTCGGTGGCGCGCGCCGAGGCTTGCGCTACCGCCGTGGTGCGGGCCGGAGTGGCCTGCATGATCGGGTTTCAGCGCAGATTCGATCCCACTTTTTCTGCCCTCCACATGCGCTTGCGGAATGGCGAGATTGGGGTGCCCGAGGTGCTCAATATCACCAGCCGTGATCCTGCGCCGCCACCGGTCAAGTACCTCAAGCAGTCCGGTGGCATGTTTCGAGACATGCTGATCCACGACTTTGACGTATTTCGCTGGCTCCTGTGCGACGAGGGTCGCGACGAGGCCGTGTGGCTCAGCGCCACCGGAGCCTGCCTCACCAACCCCGCCATCGCGCAGGCGGGGGACATTGACACGACCCTGGTCAGTATCCGCACACGCTCTGGCCGGCTGTGCCAGATCAATGCCTCGCGCCGCGCGGCGTATGGCTACGACCAGCGTTTTGAGGTGCTGGGCTCCAAAGGGCTGCTGCTAGCTGGCAACCTCCGGCCAACCGAAGTGCTGGCCATGGATGCAGCGGGCGTGCGGACGGACAACCCGGAAGCCTTCTTTTTGGAACGTTACCGGGAGGCCTACCGATTTGAAATGGCGTATTTTTTTAAGCAATTGCAGGCCGCCCGCAATGGCGGGGATGGCAGCCTTCGCACTTCGATACACGATGGAGTGGCGGCGCAGAGACTGGCGGATGCGGCGGCCTTGTCCTTTGCATCCGGCCAGCCCGTTACGTTTGCTGCACCAGAGGGAAGGTGAAGATGAACCATAGCTATTCCACCGCAGCACCGCTTCGTATGGGCATTGCCGGCCTGGGCAGGCTGGGGCGCCGTCATGCGGAAAACCTGGCATTCCACGTGCGAAACGCCCAGCTGGTGTGGGCTTGTAGCCCCGTGCCCGCAGAGCTGGATGAGGCGCGCAGCCAACTGGGCATTGCGCAGGTCACCAGCGACTTTGCGCAAATGGTCCAGGCGCCTGATGTGGACGCCATCGTGCTTGTCACCCCCACCGACCTGCACGCCCAGCAAGCCATTGCGGCTCTGGAGGCCGGCAAGCATGTGTTTGTCGAAAAGCCTCTGGCCCTGGATGTGGCGGACTGCGAGCGTGTGGAAGCGGTGGCCGCACGCCATCCGGACCGGGTGGCCATGGTCGGCTTTGTGCGCCGCTTTGATGCCAGTTACCGTCGGGCCTATGACGATATGCGCCAAGGCAGCATCGGCCGGCCCTTTCTGGTTCGCTCTCAGACCTGCGACATGAACGACCCTTCGGGATTCTTTGTGCGCTATGCGGCGCAGTCCGGCGGTATTTTCATGGATTGCAGCGTGCATGACATAGATCTTGCCCGCTGGATGCTTGGCAACCCGCCTGCGCTGCGTGCCTATGCCTCCGGCACCATTGCCATTCACACGGGGCTTGCTGCACAGGGTGATGTCGACAACGGGCTGGCTATCGTGGATTTTGAAGGCGGCGGGCGGGCGATGTTCTATGCCTCGCGCACCTTCGCCCACGGCCATGAGACGCAAACCGAGATCATTGGCACGGCCGGCAAACTGTTGATTGGCCATGGTGCAGCGAGGGACCGGCTGGTCACCAGCGACTGCCATGGCGTGCGCCATGCATCGACGAGCGACTTCTTTGAGCGCTTTGGCGATGCGTTTATTCAGGAGATGCAGGCCTTTGTCGCAGCATGCCGAGGCGAGGCGGTGCTCGACATGCGCCTCTCGGATGCCACGGAGGCCTCCCGCATTGGCCAGGCCATCAGCCGCTCACTGCGCAGCGGCCAGGTCGAGATATTTTGAAAGCATCAGTGAGAGCTGGGGCCTTGCATTGTTATCCTGACGCCATGCCTAACGCAACCACATCTCTTAACTCTGTCGAGCAATTGCTCAGTGCTCTTGAGAGCGAATACAAGGGGTTGAGCAAGCAGCTCAAGCTGATAGCGAAATACGTCGAGGCGCGTCACGCCTACCTGGGTCTGGAAGGCATTCAGGACGTGGCGAGTGCCTGCGGCGTGCAGCCTTCTGCGGTGGTGCGCTTTGCCAAGCATTTTGGTTTTTCCGGCTTTACCGAGATGCAGAAGGTGTTCCGCCAAGCCATTGCGGAGCAACTTGCCCCCGATCGGAGCTACCAAACCCGCATCCGCGATGCCATCCAATCCGGCGCGCCGCTGGCTAGCGTTGATATTGCCCAGGCGTTTTTAAAAGGCAGCATGGACGGGATCCAGACCTTGGTGGACAGCCTGGCACAAAGCGATCTGGACCATGCTGTCGAGCTGCTGGCCGAGACAGAGTCGATCTGGCTGCTGGGCATGCGCCGGTCCTTCCCGGTTGCGGTGTATCTGGACTATGCACTGCAACACACCGATAAACGTATTTTTAGGCTGGACGGCACGGGCTGCATGCAGGAGGGGCAGTTGCGCTCCTTGCGCGAGGGGGATGTCCTGCTGGCGGTGTCCTTCCCCCCTTATGCGTCAGAGACTTTGGCGCTGGTGCGCCATGCCCATGCGCGTGGCGGGCGGATCATTGCCATTACCGACAGCCGTTTAAGCCCCCTCGCTGAGTTGGCACAGGCCTCTTTGTTGGTGCACGAGAACGCCACGTTCGGCTTTCGCTCGCTCACCAGCACCATTGGTTTGGCACAAAGCCTCTTCGTCGCCTTGGCGTATCGGCTGGAACTGGATCGAGCGGATGCCGATGACCAGGGCGCTGAACAGTGAACGAGGGCTGAGCCCTCACAGACCGCAGTCAATGTGCGTTTGCAGCAATTTTCCATAATATGAAAATGAAGACCGCTATTTGAAATCTTCAAAAAATGTGAGAAACTCTGGCACAGTCATTCATAGCAGATCACTTGAAGGAGACGCCAGCATGTCCGAACCATCCGAACAAAAAGCCGTCAACGGCCCCACCCGCACAGACGGCCAAGAAACCCGAGAATGGATGGACGCGCTGTCCGCTGTGATCGACCGTGAAGGCGCCGAGTACGCGCACTCGCTGATCGAGCAACTGCTGGAGCACGCGCGCCAGAACAGCGTCGATCTGCCTTTCTCCGCCAAGACCGGCTACGTCAACACCATCGAGACCGAGCAGGAAGCCCGCAGCCCCGGCAACCTCGAGATCGAACAGCGCCTGCGCGCCTACATGCGCTGGAACGCCATGGCGATGGTGGTCAAGGCCAACCGCATTCACCCGCCAGAAGGCGGCGACCTGGGCGGCCACATCGGCTCCTTCGCGTCGCTGGCCAGCATGTTTGGTGCTGGCTTCAACCATTTCTGGCATGCCGAGAGCGACAACCACGGCGGTGACTGCCTCTATATCCAAGGCCACGTATCGCCCGGCATCTATGCCCGCGCCTACCTCGAAGGCCGTATCAGCGAAGAGCAACTGCTCAACTTCCGCCAGGAAGTGGACGGCAAGGGCCTGTCGAGCTACCCCCACCCCAAGCTGATGCCCGATTTTTGGCAGTTCCCCACCGTCTCGATGGGCCTGGGCCCCATCATGGCGATCTACCAGGCACGCTTCCTGAAGTACCTGCACGCCCGCGGCATTGCCAACACCGAAAACCGCAAGGTCTGGGTGTTCTGCGGCGACGGTGAAATGGACGAAGTCGAATCCCTGGGCGCGATTGGCCTGGCCGCGCGTGAAAACCTCGACAACCTGATCTTCGTGATCAACTGCAACCTGCAGCGCCTGGACGGCCCGGTGCGCGGCAATGGCAAGATCATTCAGGAGCTCGAAGGCGAGTTCCGTGGCTCCGGCTGGAACGTGATCAAGCTGATCTGGGGCAAGGGCTGGGATGCCTTGCTGGCCAAGGACCATGACGGCGCACTGCGCAAGATCATGATGGAGTGCAACGACGGCGACTACCAGGCTTTCAAGGCCAACGATGGTGCCTATGTGCGCAAGAACTTCTTCGGCCGCGATCCACGCACCTTGAAGATGGTCGAGCACATGAGCGACGACGAGATCTGGAACCTGCAGCGTGGTGGCCACGATTCGCAAAAGGTCTACGCTGCTTTCCACGCCGCACAGAACCACCAAGGTCAGCCGACCGTGTTGCTGGTCAAGACCGTCAAGGGCTTTGGCATGGGCAAGGTCGGTGAGGGCAAGAACAACGTCCACCAGACCAAGAAGCTGGCCGATGAGGACATCAAGGCCTTCCGCGACCGTTTCAACATCCCGATCCCGGACAGCCAGATCGCCGACCTGCCTTTCTACAAGCCAGCGGACGACACCCCGGAAATGAAGTACCTGCACGAGCGCCGCAAGGCCTTGGGCGGCTACCTGCCCAAGCGCCGCGAAAAGGCCGACGAGCAGTTCACCGTGCCTCCGCTGGAGACCTTCAAGGCCGTGCTCGAAGCCACGCCCGAAGGCCGGGAGATCTCGACCACGCAAGCCTATGTGCGCTTCCTCACCCAGCTGCTGCGTGACAAGGAAATCGGTCCCCGCGTCGTGCCCATCCTGGTCGACGAGGCCCGTACCTTCGGTATGGAAGGTCTGTTCCGCCAGATCGGTATCTACAACCCGCATGGCCAGCAGTACACCCCGGTCGACAAAGACCAGGTGATGTACTACAAGGAAGACACCAAGGGTCAGATTCTGCAGGAAGGCATCAATGAAGCGGGCGGCATGTCCAGCTGGATTGCAGCGGCAACCAGCTACAGCCACAGCAACCGCATCATGATTCCGTTCTACATCTACTACTCGATGTTCGGATTTCAGCGCATTGGCGATCTGGCCTGGGCAGCGGGTGACCTGCAGGCACGCGGTTTCTTGCTGGGCGGCACCTCGGGCCGTACCACGTTGAACGGCGAAGGTCTGCAGCACGAAGACGGTCACAGCCACATCCTGGCGGGCACCATCCCCAATTGCATCAGCTACGACCCGACCTTCTCGCACGAAGTGGCCGTGATCATGCACGAAGGCCTGCGCCGCATGGTGCAGAACCAGGAAAACGTCTTCTACTACCTGACCCTGCTGAACGAAAACTATGCCATGCCTGGCCTAACGCCCGGCACCGAGGAAAAGATCCTCAAGGGCATGTACCTGTGCAAGGCCGGTGGCGCCGGCGACCTGCGCGTGCATCTGCTGGGCTCGGGCACCATCCTGCGCGAATCCTTCTTTGCGCAAGAGCTGCTGGCTGCCGACTGGGGCGTGACCGCCGACGTCTGGAGCTGCCCATCGTTCAACGAACTGACCCGCGACGGCCAGGATGCTGACCGCTGGAACCTGCTGCACCCGCTGGAAACTGCCAAGGTGCCGTATGTGACCGCCGAGCTGGGCAACAGCACCGGCCCGGTGATCGCCTCGACCGATTACATGAAGTCCTACGCCGAGCAGATTCGTCCCTTCATTCCTGCTGGCCGCACCTACAAGGTGCTGGGCACGGACGGCTTTGGCCGCTCGGACTTCCGCCGCAAGCTGCGCGAGCACTTCGAGATCGACCGCCACTACATCGTGGTTGCCGCGCTCAAGGCGCTGGCCGAAGACGGCAAGCTGCCCGCCCAGAAGGTCGCCGATGCGATTGCCAAGTACGGCATCAATGCCGACAAGATCAACCCGCTGTACGCCTAAATTGCACCAGGAGACACCACAATGGCATTGATTGACATTCAAGTCCCCGATATTGGCGACTTCGCAGAAGTGGGCGTGATCGAGTTGCTCGTCAAGCCCGGTGACACCGTCGCCAAGGACCAGTCGCTGATCACCGTCGAGTCCGACAAGGCCTCGATGGAAATCCCGTCCAGCCACGCTGGCGTGGTCAAGGAAATCATCGTCAAGATTGGCGACAAGGTCGCCGAAGGCTCGGTCATCGTCAAGCTCGAAGCGGCGGATGCAGCGGCTGCGGCACCCGCTGCGCAAGCTCCGGCGCCAGCACCGGCTGCTGCGGCACCCGCTGCTGCAGCTGCACCGACGCCTGCACCCCAGGCTGCTGCTGCGCCTGCGGCCTCGGGCCCGGTCGAAGTGAAGGTCCCCGATATCGGTGACTTCAAGGACGTGGCCGTGATCGAGCTGCTGGTCAAGGTGGGCGATACCGTCACCGCAGAGCAGTCGCTGTTCACCGTCGAATCCGACAAGGCCTCGATGGAAATTCCATCGCCCGCCGCTGGCGTGGTGAAGGAACTCAAGGTCAAGATTGGCGACACCATCAATGTCGGCGATCTGGTCGCAATCCTGGAAGGCAGCACCGCTGCAGCGCCCGCATCCGCACCGGCTGCGCAAGCCCCCGCTGCTGCTGCGCCTGCCCCAGCCGCCAGCGCACCTGCTCCTGCAGCAGCACCTGTCGCCGCTGCGCCGGCTGCTGCCGTGCCGGCCCACAACCCCACCGTACCGCCATCGGGCGCCTTGCCTTATGCATCGCCATCGGTGCGCAAGTTTGCGCGTGAGCTGGGCGTGCCGCTGGAAGAGGTCAAGGGCTCGGGCAACAAGGGCCGTATCACCGCCGACGACGTGCAGGCCTTCACCAAGCAGGTGATGGCTGGTGCCGTGCAGACCAAGGCCCAGGCGGCCAAGGCGCCTGCCGGTGGTGGCTCTGGCGCAGGTCTGGATCTGCTGCCATGGCCCAAGGTCGATTTCAGCAAGTTCGGCACGGTCGAGCGCAAGGATCTGTCGCGCATCAAGAAGATCTCGGGCGCCAACCTGCACCGCAACTGGGTGATGATCCCGCACGTCACCAACAATGACGAAGCCGACATCACCGAGCTCGAAGCCTTTCGCGTCTCGACGAACAAGGAAAACGAGAAGAGCGGCGTCAAGGTCACCATGCTGGCCTTCGTGATCAAGGCGCTGGTGTCTGCACTCAAGAAATTCCCTGAGTTCAACACCAGCCTGGATGGCGACACCCTGGTCTACAAGCAGTACTTCAACATCGGCTTTGCGGCGGACACGCCCAATGGCCTGGTGGTGCCGGTGCTCAAGGATGCCGACAAGAAGGGCATCATCCAGATCAGCGCAGAAATGGGCGAGCTGGCCAAGAAGGCGCGCGACGGCAAGCTGGGCGCGGCCGACATGCAAGGGGGCTGCATCTCCATCTCGTCGCTGGGCGGCATTGGCGGCACGCACTTCACGCCTATCGTGAACGCCCCTGAAGTGGCGATCCTTGGCCTGTCCAAGTCGGCGATGAAGCCCGTCTGGGACGGCAAGCAGTTCGTGCCACGCCTGATGCTGCCGCTGAGCCTGTCGTACGACCACCGCGTCATCGACGGCGCCTCGGCCGCACGCTTCAATGCCTACCTGGGCCAGGTGCTGGCGGACTACCGCCGCATCATCCTGTAATCGGAGACGCACACTATGGCAATCGTAGATATCAAAGTCCCCGACATTGGTGATTTCGCTGAAGTGGGCGTGATCGAGTTGCTGGTGAAGCCTGGCGATACCGTCGCCAAGGACCAATCGCTGATCACCGTCGAATCGGACAAGGCCTCGATGGAAATCCCGTCGAGCCATGCCGGCGTCGTCAAGGAACTCAAGATCAAGATCGGTGACAAGGTCGCCGAAGGCTCGGTGATTCTGTCGCTGGAAGCCGCTGAGGGCGCTGCCCCGGCGCCTGCTGCCCCAGCACCTGCACCGGCAGCCTCGTCGCCCGCACCGGCTCCTGCAGCAGCGGCGCCCGCTCCCGCAGCGCAAGCTGCAGCGCCCGCACCGGTGGCCAGCAACTACAGCGGCCAGGTCGATGAAGACTGCGACGTGGTCGTGCTCGGCGGCGGCCCTGGCGGCTACTCAGCGGCATTCCGCGCGGCCGATCTGGGTCTCAAAGTGGTGCTGATCGAGCGCTACAAGACGCTGGGCGGCGTCTGCCTGAACGTGGGTTGCATCCCATCGAAGGCACTGCTGCATGTGGCGGCCGTGATGGACGAGGTCAAGCACCTGGAAGTCGCCGGCGTCAAGTTCGCCGCGCCTGAGGTCAACATCGACCAACTGCGTGCCCACAAGGAAAAGGTCATCGGCAAGCTGACCGGCGGTCTGGGCCAGATGGCCAAGATGCGCAAGGTCACGATCGTGCGCGGCTATGGCAATTTCGTCAGCGCCAACCATATCGAAGTGCAGGAAACCTCGGGCGACGGCCAGGACAAGACCGGCGCCAAGAAGGTCGTGCAGTTCAAGAAGGCCATCATTGCTGCGGGCTCGCAGGCGGTGCATCTGCCCTTCATGCCCAAGGACGAACGCGTGGTCGATTCCACCGGCGCACTGGACTTGAAGGCGGTGCCCAAGCGCATGCTGATCCTGGGCGGCGGCATCATCGGCCTGGAAATGGGCACCGTCTACAGCACCCTGGGCGCTCGCCTGGATGTGGTCGAGATGATGGACGGCCTGATGCAAGGCGCTGACCGCGATCTGGTCAAGGTCTGGCAAAAGATGAACGCGCCGCGCTTTGACAACATCATGGTCAACACCAAGACCGTGGCTGCCGAAGCCACGCCCGAAGGCATCAAGGTCTCGTTCGAGCCAGCCAAGGAGGGCGTGACCGTGCCCGAACCCCAGGTGTACGACCTGGTGCTGCAAGCCGTGGGCCGCACGCCCAATGGCAAGAAGATCGGCGCAGAGGCTGCAGGCGTATCCGTGACCGACCGTGGCTTCATCAATGTCGACATCCAGATGCGCACCAATGTGCCCCACATCTTCGCGATCGGCGACATTGTGGGCCAGCCCATGCTGGCACACAAGGCTGTGCATGAAGCCCATGTGGCCGCTGAAGTCATCGCCGGTGAGTTGCAAGGCAACAAGGAACTGGCTGCTGCCGCTTTCAATGCCCGCGTGATCCCATCGGTGGCCTACACCGATCCCGAAGTGGCATGGGTGGGTCTCACCGAAGACCAGGCCAAGGCCCAAGGCATCAAGGTCAAGAAGGGTCTGTTCCCCTGGGCCGCCTCGGGCCGCGCCATTGCCAATGGCCGCGACGAAGGCTTCACCAAGCTGCTGTTCGACGATTCGCCCGAAGCCCATGGCCACGGCAAGATCCTCGGCGGCGGCATGGTCGGCACGCACGCTGGCGACATGATCGGCGAGATCGCGCTGGCCATCGAGATGGGTGCAGACACCGTGGACATCGGCAAGACCATCCACCCGCACCCGACCTTGGGCGAAAGCATCGGCATGGCCGCAGAAGTGGCCCACGGCACCTGCACCGATGTGCCGCCTGCGCGCAAGTAAGACCTGCCGGTTTTGCGCCACTCTGCAAAAGACAGCCTACGGGCTGTCTTTTTTTGCATCTTGGTCAGGCGTTCAAGGCCGTGCCAACAGGGGCCCGGGCTTATTCGTCATCAAACTCCGCTCGGTAGTCATCCGGGTTGATGCCTTCAGCGCGCAGCGGCTCAATCAAGCGAAAACGTGTGACCTTGGCCGATGCGGTGATATAGCCTTTGATGACCCATTCACGGGTGACAGGGCTGTGTGCTTCTTGGGCGAGTTGCTCGATCACGCGCGTGGTTTTGCGCCGGGCCAGCATGCGGAAGAATGCGGGCACATGGGCGAGCAGGCGTTGCAGCAGCTCCTCGGCATCGGCGGCCCATTCGCCTTGCTTGGGCAGCTCGGGCACAAAACCCCATTCGTCTTCTGTCAACGCGCGCCACAGCACGATCGCATGGCCATCGGCATCGTTCACGCAGGCCATCTCTTCGAGCTCAGGGGTGCGCATCGGCGCATAGCGTGAGCTGCTGCCTGCCGCCAACAGGCTTTGGTAGGCCTGGGGCACATCGGCCACCTGCAGGCGCAGGCTTGTCTGCGACTCCACCTTGGGCACCTGCAGCAGCCGCAGCAGGGCGCTGCCGGTGTCGATATCGACATAGCCCTCGCCGCTGCGCGCGGCCCTGAAGCCGATCACATCACGCCAGAGCTGCGTTGCTTTTTCCAGATCGCTGCAGGGGAGGACGAGGTGGCTGATTCCAAAAAACATGGCATGCGGTGGTAAAAATGACAATGCTGATGATAGCTTTTGGCTGCGCCATCGATCAGAACTGATCGCTCCAGCGAGCAACGATACCCACCACCAGCAGTTGTCTTGGAGACAGCCCAGACTGCCCATTCGCCACTGGATGGGCGAAGATCCCGGCTACACAAGCTCGCGCAGCGCAGCGGCGCTTTCTGCCAACGCCGCTGCAGCTCTTCAGGAGACCCACCCATGATCCCCCATGCGCTCGCTTCTGCTGCCGCATTGGCAATGGCCGCTAGCTTGGCCGTTGCGGCCAATCCGGCCCTTGCCGCCTATCCAGACAAGCCCATCAAGCTGATCGTGCCGTTCCCACCCGGCCAGGCCACCGATATCTTTGCCCGTGCGCTGGCCGACAAACTCGGCCAAAAGCTCGGCCAACCGTTGGTGGTGGAGAACAAAGCCGGCGCGGGCAGCAATATCGGCTCCGAGCAGGTTGCGCGCAGCGCCGCCGATGGTTACACCTTGCTGGTGGCGGGCAGCGCAATGGCGGTGAACCAGACCTTGTACAAAAAGGTGAACTTCGATCCGCGGGCCGACCTGGTTGGCATCAGCTTGATCGCCAAGGTGCCGCTGGTCTTTCTGGCCAATCCGGCCAGCGGCATCAAAAGCATGAACGACCTGGTGAGCAAGGCCCGCGCCGAGCCCGGCAAGCTGAGCTATGCGAGCGCCGGCATTGGCGGCACCCAGCATTTGAGCGCGGAGATGGTCAAGGCCCGCGCAGCGCTGCAGATCGAACATATTCCCTACAAAGGCAGCGGCCCGGCGCAGGCGGATTTTCTGGGCAACCAGGTGCCGCTGATGGTGGATTCGGTCACTGCGGCGTTGGCCAACATCCAGGCCGGCAAGGCGGTGCCGCTGGGCGTGACCTCAGCCACCCGTTCCAGCCAGCTGCCCCAGGTACCAACGATTGCTGAATCCGGCTTGCCTGAGTTCAAGGGTTTCGAGGCCGTGGGCTGGCTCGGGCTGATGGCCCCCAAGGGGACGCCCAAAGCCATTGTCGACAAGTTGACCCAAGAAACGGTGGCCATTCTCAGCAGCGCCGAGATGCAGAAATTCATCCGCGGCCGGGGCTCCGAGCCCGCACCGACCAGCGGCCCGGAGATGGACCGCTTTGTCGCCAGCGAAATGGTGGAATGGGGCAAGGCCGTCAAGCAATCGGGCGCGACCGTGGAATAGGGCTACCCCCAGGCTGCGCGGTCAGAACCCTTACGCTCCGCCGACCGTGTCACCCAGGCGTCCCGGCGCCTGGATGCGCTTTTCTACACTCTTTGTCGCCTATAGACCGAAATGGAGACAAAGACATGGTGTTGACGCGCAGAAGCCTGGTGCAAGCCGGGGCCGCCACGGCAATGGGAGCTTATATCGGGGCCGGCGCATCGCTGGCCCACGCGAACAAGCGCTTTCCCAACCGGGCGATCAAGCTCGTAGTGGCCTTTCCCGCCGGCGGGCCGACCGACCTGACGATGCGCCAGCTCGCCGAGAACGCAGCCAAGGTGCTGGGCCAGCCGATTGTGGTGGAGAACCGCCCCGGCGCGGCGGGTTCGCTGCCTGCGACCCAGCTACAGAACACGGTGGCCGATGGCTATACCATCGCCCAGCTGCCGATGAGCGTGATGCGCCTGCCTTTCACCACGGGCCTCAAATGGAACCCGGTGGAGGATCTGAGCTACATCATCAATGTCACCGGCTATGCGTTCTGCATGGTGGCCAGCACCCAGTCCGGGCTCAAGAATTGGCAGGAGGTCGTGGCCTGGGCCAAGGCCCACCCTGGCAAGCTGACCTTGGGCAATACCGGTACCTATACTTCGCCGCATGTCACCTCGGCCATCATTGCGCAGCAGCTCGGACTGGATGTCGTGCATGTGCCCTACAAAGGATCGGCGGAGCTGATGCGCGCGACGATGGCAGGCGAGGTGATGGTCGCGGCCGACACCAGTGCCGTAATCCCCTATGTAGACCAGGGCCGCATGGTCGCGTTGAACGTCTGGACCGAAAAGCGCCTGCCCACCTTGCCCAATACCCCCACCTTGATCGAGCTCGGCCTGCCGACCACGCAATACTCGCCGTTTGGCCTGGTGGGCCCCAAGGGCATGCCGGCCGATGTGCAAGCCACTTTGCACAAAGCGTTCAAGGAAGCGATGGAGATGGAAAGCTACCAGGCGATGCTGCAGCGCTTTGAGATGCTGCCGATTTACATGAACAGCGCCGACTACAAAAAGTTTGCCGCCGAGTCGACCGTCAAGGAAAAGGCCGTGCTGGCCAAGCTGGGTCCCCAGGCTTGACGGAGCCGAGGCGACCGATGGGCGCGGCAACGGCAGCAGGGTGATGAAAACTGTATTTATATACAGTATTTGTAAAACACCGCTTCATCTGATCGGTGCCGCCCCTCTATGAAGGGGTCTGCTTACGCTGACAGCATGGAAGGCAGCGCTGGCCATCGCGAGAAGGTTTTGCTAGAATACTGTATATATACACAGTATTTATGCAAACCCTCGCCAAACTCCAGATTCTGGCCGACGCCGCCAAATACGATGCCAGCTGCGCATCCAGCGGCAGCAAGCCCCGCAATTCCCTGGGCGGCAAGGGGATGGGCTCGACCGAGGGCATGGGCATCTGCCACAGCTACACGCCCGATGGCCGCTGTGTCTCGCTGCTGAAGATTCTGCTGACCAACTTTTGCATCTACGACTGCCGCTACTGCATCAACCGCAAAAGCTCCAATGTGCAGCGCGCCCGCTTCAGCGCGGCCGAGGTGGTGGGGCTCACTCTGGACTTCTACCGCCGCAACTGCATAGAAGGCCTGTTTCTGTCCAGCGGCATCATCCAGTCGTCCGACTACACGATGGAGCAACTGGTCGAGGTGGCCCGCAGCCTGCGCGAGGACCACGATTTTCGCGGCTACATCCACCTCAAGACGATTCCAGATGCGTCCCCCGAATTATTGGCGCTGGCGGGCCGCTATGCGGACCGGCTCAGCATCAATATCGAGCTGCCCACGCAGCAGGGCCTGCAGCAATTGGCGCCGGAAAAGGATGCTGTGGGCATTGCCTCTGCCATGCACCAGGTCGCGGAGCATATCGAAGTGGCCCGGCAGCAGAAGCAAGACCAGCAGGGCAGCAAGCTGGTATCGCTGCCCCGCCAGCGCCAGGCGGCCCGGGCGGCAGCGCCCAGCTATGCGCCTGCGGGCCAAAGCACACAGATGATTGTCGGCGCCGACAGCGCCAATGATGCGACCATTCTGCTCACCAGCAGCGCGCTCTACACCGGCCAGCGTCTGCGCCGGGTCTACTACTCGGCTTTCAGCCCCATCCCCGATGCCTCATCCGATCTGCCCCTGCAGGCGCCGCCGCTGATTCGCGAGCACCGTCTCTACCAGGCCGATTGGCTGATGCGCTTTTACGGATTCAGCCCGGCTGAGATCACCGCGCCAGCGAGCGGCGGCATGCTCGATCTGGAGCTGGACCCCAAACTTGCCTGGGCACTGTCGCAGCGCCAGCATTTTCCGGTGGATTTGAACCGCGCGGCCAAGGCCTGGCTGCTGCGGGTGCCGGGCTTGGGTGTCGGCAGTGTCGAGCGCCTGCTGGCCGCCCGCAGGGTGCGCCGGCTGCGGCTGGCCGATCTGCAGCAGCTGCGCGTTGCCACCAGCAAGGTGCTGCCTTTTGTCGAGCTCGATGATTACCACCCGCCGCTGGCCATGCTCGACAGCCCCGGCTTGCGCCAACAGCTGCTTGCCCAGATGGGGCAGGGGGCTGTGCAGCGCCGGCACAGTGGCATGCAACTGGCGGCTGCGGCGCAGATCGCCTTGTTTTGAGGAGGCCAGGCATGCCAGCGGAGAACGACAGCTTGACGGTGATGCTGGAAGCACCGGATGACTTTGCCGGCTTTCGCCAGGCCGCGCGGGTGTTATTGGCCCTGGGCGCAGCGCCCGAGGTGGTGCACTGGCGCTGGTCAGATGAGTTGGCTACCCAGGCCGAGGATGGTGATTTGTTTGCGGATGCTGCGGCAGCCAATGATGCACCCGATGCGCCAGCCCGCGTCATCAGTCCCGATGCGCTGGACCGTTTGGCCATCGCACCCGGCCAGCCGGTGCACATCCGCAAACCCCAGCTGGCTGTGCTGCGCAATGCTTGCTGCCACCGCAATCCGGGGCGCTTCATGCTGTGCTACCGCTGGCTGTGGCGGCTGCAGGCCATGCCCAGCCTCGCGGGCGATGCGCTCGATGCCGATTGGCGCGATATCGAACGCCTGGCGCATGCGGTGCGACGAGAGATCCACAAGATGCATGCCTTTGTGCGCTTCCGGCCCGCACAGGACGAAAACGGCCACCCGCTGCATGTGGCCTGGTTCGAGCCTGAGCACCACATCGTTCGCGCGGCCTCGGGCTTTTTCATGGAGCGCTTCAGCAATATGCGCTGGGCGATTCTGACGCCGGACTGCAGCGTGCTCTGGGACCAGGAATGCCTGCAATGGGGCCCTGGCGCCTCAGCGGCCCAGGCGCCGGGCCCGGATGCGGGTGAAGCGCTATGGCTGGCCTATTACCAGTCCACCTTCAACCCGGCGCGCCTCAAGGAACAGGCCATGCTGCGCGAGATGCCGCGCCGGTACTGGAAGAACCTGCCCGAGACCCAGCTGATCAGCGGCCTGGTGGCAGGCGCGCGCAGCCGCACCGGAGACATGCTGGCGGCGCAGCCAAGCGCCCAGCGCGCCTGACGCGGACAGCGGTTTTTCAGACTCAGTGCAGTGACACGTCTTCGCGGCGCACATGGTCGTTGGCCGTGCCGGTAGGCCGGCTCGACCAGTAGCCTGCGAGCAGCGATCCCGATATGTTGTGCCAGACCGAGAAAATGGCGCCTGGCAGCGCGGCCATCGGGCTGAAGAACTTCGCGCCCAGGCTGGCCGCGAGGCCCGAGTTCTGCATGCCCACCTCGATCGCCAATGTGCGGCAGACCGATTTGTCAAAGCCCAGCAGGCGACCGCCCCAGTAACCACCCAGGTAACCGATCAGGTTGTGCGCAATCACGCCCGCCACCACGACGCCACCCACGGTGGCAATGCGGTCGCGGCTCAGGGCCACGACGGTGGACAGCACCAGCAGGATCGCCACCATCGACACGAGCGGCAGCAGACGCTCGACGCGTTTGATCTGCGCATGCCAGAAATGGTTCAGCAGCAGGCCCAGGCCAATCGGCAGCAGCACGATCTGTGCAATCTCCATCAACAGCGCGCTGACCGGCACGTCGATCGACGCCGAGATATAGAGGCGCGCAAGCAGCGGCGTGGCCACAATGCCGACCAGGGTGGACAGTGCACTGATCGTCACCGACAGCGCCACATCGCCCTTAGACAGAAAAATCATCACATTTGACGACGTACCGCTGGCGACGCTGCCGACCAGCACCATGCCGGCCGTCAGCTCGGGCGGCATGTTCAGCGCCTTGGCAATCAGCCAGGCGGCCAGCGGCATGATGAGGTAGTGCAGGAACAACCCGGCCGCAATCGGCGCAGGGCGCTGCAGTACGCGGCTGAAGTCGCTGATGCGCAGGGTGACGCCCATCGCAAACATGATCAGCATCAGCAACTGGGCAATATGGGGCTTGAAGCCCAGGAAGGCGGAGGGCGCGCTGTAGGCGATCAGCGCCATCACAGCTGCCCAGACGGGAAAAAGACGGGTCAACAAAGCAAGCACGGAAGTATCCAGACCAAAGCAAAGTCTGGGCGCTGCACTTTCGGCCAGGGCCGGTGCAACGCCCGTGGGAGAAGAACGGGGTGGGGGCTGATGCGATGCGGCGGAGGTGGCGCTGTGCCGGGCCAGGGATAGCGGCCAGTGCAACAGCGCTGCGATGAATGCCGGCTACAGGTGGTAGCGGGCAAGCGCCGGATGCTTGTGGCGGGCCGCATCAGGCCTACCATCATAAAGTTACGATTGCAACTGGTTGGGGGCAGGCTGCGGTGGCAACACAGCACACTCGGATATCCGCAGGCGGGTGTCTGTCAGCGCAATGCCTGTTGCAGGCGCAGACCCTGCCGCGCGCAAAGTTGGCATTTTTTGTACCCGAAGCCTGCTACGTTCTGCATAGCAATGTTGGCCCCATGCGTGGGCCGCATTCAGCGCCGGTGCGGCGCGGCGCAAGGTTTGGCCACTGCAGTTTTTATTGTAGGACTGCAGGCATTTTGTAACCTTTGGACGCAGGCCGCTGCTGCAATCTGCAGATCATCCGGTAGAGTCGTTGAGATTGGTTAACGATCTGATGCATTAATGCAACACCGTGACAGTGTCACTGGTGGCGATGCATCTCCTGCTCTGGAACTGCCGCTGCGACGCGCTGCCAGGGCCATCTCTAACTCGGTGCCATGCGGCCATGCACGCTGGACACATTTTTTGGGAGGAAGGTGCAGTTATGCCACCCCATGCAGCATCCTCAATGCCCTTGCCGCAAGTTGGCGGCTGGCTTGAACACAGTGTTGGCCCGTTGATGAGCTGGTGCGTGCTGGTAGCGGCCGCCGCGCTGGCCGGCCATATGGTTTTTCGGCTCACCGGCTTTCCCCGCATGCTGGGTTATACGGTCGTCGGCCTGCTGGCCGGCTGGCTCGGGTTTGGCGATCTGCCCTGGCCGCTGCAAGGCAATACCCAGGTGCTGCTGCATACGGCCGTAGGCACCAGCATGCTGATTGCCGCCTCGCAAATCTCGCTCAAATGGTTGGTGCGTCAGCCGTTTTTGCTGCTGCAAAGCCTGGTCGAATCGCTGGCAGCCCTCGTGCTGGTCACGGGCACTCTGCAACTGCTCGGCATGGGCTGGGCGGTGTCACTGGGTGTTGGCGTGATCGCGATGGCGGCGTCTCCATCCGTTCTTTTGCGCATCTCCTCGGATCTGCGCTCCAGCGGGGCCGTCACCGACCGCAGCGTGTTGATGGCAACGCTCAGCTGCGTGTACGCACTGGTGCTGGGCTTGGTCATCACCGTGGCATGGTCGCCGGTGGCTGGCACGGATGCCCAGTCGGGCCTGATGCTGACCGCAGCCGGCATGGGCCATTTGTTGTGGAACCTGGGCCTGACCCTGTTGTGGGCGCTGCTGACCACCGCCGCCTTGTGGCCGGTGTTGCGCTGGACCTCGTCGCGCAGCGACTCCACCGCGCTGTACATGCTTGCCGTGCTGGTGGCAGCCAGCCTGCTGTCTGAACGCCTGGGCGGCTCGGCGGCGCTGGCTTTTGTCCTCGCCGGCGTGATGCTGCGCAATCTCAGCCCCAGGCCGATGATCTGGCCCACGGCCTTCATGGCGGGCAACACCATGCTCAATCTGCTGATGTTTGTGCTGGTGGCCAGCATGGCCGGCCAGATGGCGCCGAGCGCAGCGCTGATCAGCGTGGTGGCGGCAGCCAGCCTGGCGCGCCTGCTGGGGAAGATGGGCGGGGTCATCTTGCTGGGCGCAGGCACCGGTATTGGCTGGCTGCGCCAGTGGCCAGTCGCCTGCGCGCAATCGCCCAGCTCGGGCCTGGCACTGCTGATTGCCTCGGCCCAGGTGGCGCAATGGGCCACCACCAACCCGGATGTCGCCATCAGCGTATCGTCGATTGCGCTGCCAATGATTGTGCTGTGTGAGGTGATCGGTGTGCTGCTGGCCTCGCTCGCGCTGTGGCGCAGTGGCGAGGCCCACCGCGGTATCGGTCTGTCCGCCCTCACCAGCAAGGAGAAACGCCATGACGCTTGAAGCTTTCCAACAATCCCAGGCACTGACCTTGGGGGTGGAGCTGGAGCTGCAACTGGTCAACACCAACCACTATGACCTGACGCCTTACGCCCCCGATATGCTGGCCCTGCTGAAAAACGCGCAGGTGCCGGGCTCGATCGTGCCCGAGGTCACCACCAGCATGATCGAGATATCGACCGGTATCTGTACCGATGCGCAGGACGCCTACCAGCAGCTGACCGTCACGCGCGACGCCCTGGTCAAGGCGGCCGATAAGCTCAATATTGCGCTGGCCGGCGGGGGAACCCACCCGTTCCAGCAGTGGCACCAGCAGCGCATCTACAACAAGCCGCGTTTCAAAGAGATCACTGCGCTGTATGGCTACCTGACCAAGCAATTCACGATCTTTGGCCAGCATGTGCATGTGGGCTGCCCCGGTGCCGACGCGGCATTGATGATGCTGCACCGGCTCTCGCGCTATATCCCGCACTTTATTGCGCTGTCGGCCTCCAGCCCCTTTGTGCAAGGGCAAGACACCGCTTTCGATTCGGCGCGGCTGAACTCGGTGTTTGCGTTTCCGCTGTCTGGCCGGGCACCGTTTGCGCTGCACTGGGAGGACTTTGAGCGCTACTACGAGAAGATGACCGCCACCGGGGTGATCCACAGCATGAAGGATTTCTACTGGGATATCCGCCCCAAGCCCGAGTTTGGCACCGTCGAGGTGCGGGTGTTTGACACGCCGCTGTCCATCGAGCGCGCCGTTGCACTGGCCGCCTATGTGCAGGCGCTGGGGGCCTGGTTCCTGGCCGAGGAGCCGTTCGAGCCCAGTGAGGACGACTACCTGGTCTACACCTACAACCGCTTTCAGGCCTGCCGATTCGGCCTGGAAGGCGCCTATGTGGACCCGGCAAGCAGCGAATCCTTTGGGCTGCGGGAGCACATCCTGCTGACCTTGCAGCGCATCCAGTCCTATGTGCCGGACAACAGCAAGGAGGCCTTGCTGCAGCTGCGCAAAACCGTCAACGAAGGGGTCAACGACGCCAGCCGCCTGCGCGAAGCCTATGCCCAGGCCCAGCAGCTGCCCGAGGTGGTACGGCAGTCAACCCTGCGTTTCCGGTATTGAAGTAAATCCGCCGGGTTGAAAGCCATCCGGGGCTGGCCTGCATTACAGTGCAGAGTCAGCCTTTTTTGCCTTCACCCGTGTCTGAAAAAACTCTGCTGCTCATCCAGGTCGGCACGCCGCCCGACGATATCCGTGCCCAGGTCGGCGATTTGCCGCTGTGGTTCTCCGCCGTGCTCGCCGCTGGGCCCGCGTTCAAGGTGGTGCGGGTGTTCGAGGGCGAGCCCTTGCCGCCGCATGACGCGCACAGCGCCGCGATCATCACCGGCTCCTGGGCGATGGTCACCGATCGTCTGCCGTGGAGCGAAGCGGCGGCCCAGTGGATACGCGACGCGATGGCATTGGGGTTTCCGCTGTTTGGCGTCTGCTACGGGCACCAGCTGATGGCCCATGCGCTGGGTGGCAAAGTCGATTACCACCCCAAGGGCCGCGAAATGGGCTGCCTCGATATCGACCTGCTGGCCGGGGCCGAGGAAGAGGCATTGCTGGCCGGCTCAGGCCCGCGCTTCAAAGCCCATCTGACCCATATGCAAACGGTGCTGGAGCTGCCGCCAGGCGCCCGGGTGCTCGCAAGATCAGCCCATGACCCGCACCAGGTGGTGCGCTATGGGGCCCATGCAGTGTCCACCCAGTTCCATCCGGAGTTCAGCCAGAAGGTGGCTGCTGCCTGCATCCAGCTGCGTGCGCAGGTGCTGCAGTCGGAGGGCTTTGACCCGCAGGCGATGCTGGAGCAACTGCGCGACACGCCTGTGCCGCAGCGGATGCTGCAGCGCTTTGTAGCCGCCTATGCCTGCCCGCCAGCAACCGCGCCGGCGCTGAACACGGCCTTGGGTGCTCAGGCCGGGACGACCTTGACGGTATAGCCCTTGCCGGAGGTGATGACTTCCAGCAGTCGGTCGATATTGGGATGCGCGCCGGGGCGGGCCTTGGCGTCTTCCGTATGTTCAGCAAAAATCTGCAGGCCTTCTTCAGCCGCTGCCACATTGATGCCGCCATGCTTGGCGGCCAGTGCGTTGTAGACCTTGGCCGAACCGGCCTTGCCGGGGGCATTCGGAATGGTGGCTGCGACCTGGCCATCGGCATCGATCAGTTGCAGCTCGGCGATATGGTCAATGGAAGGCAGGGATTGGAGGTTGTCAGCAAATGCCATGGGGCTCCTGGGCGCAGAAGTGGTATCAAAAAAATAGCTGCCGGTGCTTATTGCATGGGCAGCTCACGGGTTTTGTATTATGCAGCAAAGCCTTGCTGGCCAAGGGGTCAGGGCGGCCATCCTGCCGCCCACAGCCATCGTCAGTCCTGTGCCTTCACCAGGCCCATGATGAAGTCCCAATGCCGCGCATCCACCGGCGTGATCGACAAGCGGTTGCCTTTTTGCAGCACCCGCATGTCTTCCAGCTCCGGATACTGGCGCAGCGCAGCCACCGTGAGGGGCTCGATCTTGCGCAGCGCCTGCACATCCAGCATCAGCCAGCGCGGGGCCTCGGGTTTGGACTTGGGGTCGTAGTATTTGGAGTCCGGGTCAAACTGGCTGGCATCGGGCCGCAGATGGCCCGCGATGCGGGCAATGCCGTAAATACCGGGCTCCGCGCAGCTCGAATGCCAGTACAGCACACCATCGCCCACCTGCATGTCATCGCGCATGAAGTTGCGCGCCTGGTAGTTGCGCACGCCATCCCAGGCGATCGTCGCCTGGGGCGCGTTGAGCGCGCGGTCGATGGAGAATTCATCGGGCTCGTTTTTCATCAGCCAGTAGCGGGTCGATGCAGCGTTCATGGTGCTTGGATGTAAGGAGGGCGGGGCAGGCGGGTAGCGCGGCCCAGACCTGAGCGCGCATGCTGCTGATGCTAAACGATGCGCCGCTCTGTTTATGGAAGCACAAGCGCTGCGGCAGTGTTGATGCCAGGCGGCGTTTATACGAGACAGCCCAAGCGTAAACAGCAGCAACATAGTACAATAGAGAGCTTTGCAAGCTTTTGTGGCTTGACTGCGTTGGCTGCCTGGCAGCTGCGCGGTACATCGTGTGCGGGATGCTGGTTGTTGGGGCCCGTTGGCGGGCCCGCTGATGGCCGCTTCGCTGAGTGGCCTGGCACGGCGCTTGCCCCCTGGGAGGTGAGAGCTGGCAAGACCATCCCGAACCATGGAGAGAGCCACCGCTTGTTGGTGGCACAGAGAACAGCATGGCGAACCGGTTTCGTTCATGCACCACTAGACAAGGATTCGTCGACTTATATGGCTAAAGAAGAACTGATTGAGATGCAAGGCTCCGTGACCGAAGTGCTGCCGGATTCGCGCTTTCGCGTGAAGCTGGACAACGGCCACGAGCTGATTGCCTACACGGGCGGCAAAATGCGCAAGCACCACATTCGCATTCTGGCCGGTGACAAGGTGTCGCTGGAGATGTCGCCTTACGATCTGAGCAAGGGCCGCATCACTTTCCGTCACCTGCCAGGCCGTGGCCCGGCACCTACCCAACGTTGACCGGGTGCAGGGCCGCTGTAAAAAAATCGTCAAATACGAAATGCAGCAGCCCAAACCCTGGTTACAATAACGGCTTAGTCGGAGCGTAGCGCAGCCTGGTAGCGCATCTGCTTTGGGAGCAGAGGGTCGCGAGTTCGAATCCCGCCGCTCCGACCATTCCATTTAAAAACCTGTTGCATGCAAATGCAGCAGGTTTTTTGTTTTGCTGATCCGCGATTCGATACGGCTTGTATTGTTAAAGCGCTGGCAACGCTGGTTGACAGTCCGGCCAAGGTGGGGCGCTGGGTGCAGCGCCGAGGCCCATGCTGCGCAGCGGGCAGGGCGGCTGCCTGCCAACCGTCCGATCCGCTAAAAAGTTGTCAAAGTAATCAATTTTCGTCAGAAGGGGCTGCGGCTCGATATACAATAGCGGCTTAGTCGGAGCGTAGCGCAGCCTGGTAGCGCATCTGCTTTGGGAGCAGAGGGTCGTGAGTTCGAATCCCACCGCTCCGACCATCCCTATTGAAAACCTGTTGCACGCAAGTGCAGCAGGTTTTTCGTTTGGGCAGTTCCAAAAACGCCAGTTGCGCCCCACCATCCCAGTGGGTCTAGGGCGCCATCGTCCAAGCCATTAACCAGATGGCGATCGCCGTCAACATGGCTTGGCGATGCCCTTGCGTGGGGCGGGGAATGTATCCGGCTGGATACATATATTTTCCGAGCCGATGCACGTTGATTTTGCTGCATTCTTCGCTGAAACAGGCTTTGCCTAGCAGAAATTGGGCCTGCTTTTTTGCTGCCAGGAACGCTACAGGTAGCGTACACTCAATCCCATAGACACCATATGTAGTGTCCACCGCTTCCCCCACTGGTTATCCGATGCTGGTCTCCCTCCAGCCACTGCGCGCCTGCGATGCCGGGCGCGTTTTGGCGCGGGATAGCTGTGTCTTGCGCCCGTGGTCCTGCGTTTTTTATCCCATTAGAAACATCGCAAATGAACCAGACAAGCACTATGAGAGTCACCAAGCGTGACGGTCGCGTTGAACCCATCGACCTGGACAAAATCCACCGAGTGATTGACTGGGCGGCTAAAGGCCTGAGCAATGTGTCGGTCTCGCAGATCGAGCTGCAGTCGCATATCCAGTTCTATGACGGCATCCGCACCGATGCGATCCATGAAACCATCATCAAGTCCGCCGCCGACCTGATCTCCGAAGACGCGCCCGACTACCAGTACGTCGCAGCGCGCCTGGCCATCTTCCACCTGCGCAAGATTGCGTTCGGCCAGTTCGAGCCGCCGCATCTGTACGAGCATGTGCAAAAGCTCACCGAGCTCAAGAAGTACGACCCCCATCTGCTGGCCGATTACAGCCGCGAAGAGTACGACGAGATCAATGGTTTCATCGACCACTGGCGCGATATGGACTTCTCCTACGCCGCCGTGAAGCAGCTCGAAGGCAAGTACCTGGTGCAGAACCGGGTGACCAAGCGCATCTACGAAAGCCCGCAGATCCTGTACGTACTGGTTGCGATGAGCCTGTTTGCCAAGTACCCGGCCGACCGCCGTTTGCAGTACATCAAGCGCTTCTATGATGCCGTCTCGCGCTTCAAGATTTCGCTGCCCACGCCCATCATGTCGGGCGTGCGCACGCCGCTGCGCCAGTTCAGCTCCTGCGTGCTGATCGAGTGCGACGACAGCCTCGACAGCATCAATGCCACCACCAGCGCCATCGTCAAGTACGTCTCGCAGCGCGCCGGTATCGGCATCAACGGTGGCCGCATTCGCGCGCTGGGCAGCGAGATCCGTGGCGGCGAGGCGCAGCACACCGGCTGCCTGCCTTTCTTCAAGATGTTCCAGTCGGCCGTCAAGTCCTGCTCGCAAGGCGGCGTGCGCGGCGGTGCAGCCACCTTGTTCTACCCGCTGTGGCACCTGGAAGCCGAGTCGCTGCTCGTGCTGAAGAACAACCGTGGCGTCGAAGAAAACCGCATCCGCCATCTGGACTACGGTATCCAGATCAACCGCATGCTCTACCAGCGCCTGATCAAGGGCCAGAACATCAGCCTGTTCTCGCCCCATGATGTGCCCGGTCTGTACGAGGCCTTCTTTGCCGACCAGAACAAGTTCGAAGAGCTGTACGTCAAGTACGAGAGCGACGAATCCATCCGCAAGCGCACCTTGCCGGCAGTGGAGCTATTCTCGCTGATGATGCAAGAGCGTGCCAGCACCGGCCGTATCTACATCCAGAACGTGGACCACTGCAACACGCACAGCCCGTTCAACCCGGCCGTCGCTCCCGTGCGCCAGTCGAACCTGTGCATGGAAATCCTGCTGCCGACCCACCCGCTCGAAGACATCAAGGACGAGAACGGCGAAATCGCGCTGTGCACCCTGTCGGCCTTCAACCTGGGCGCGCTGGAATCGACCGACGAGCTCGAAGAGCTGGCCGACCTGATCGTGCGCGCACTCGATGCCCTGCTGGACTACCAGGACTACCCGGTGGCCGCTGCCCGCATTGCGACCGAAAAGCGCCGCTCGCTGGGCGTGGGCGTGATCAACTACGCCTACTACCTGGCCAAGAATGGTGTGCGCTACTCCGACGGTTCGGCCAATGGCCTGACCCACCGCACCTTCGAAGCCATCCAGTACTACCTGCTCAAGGCATCGGTGCAGCTGTCGCGTGAATTCGGTCCTTGCACCGCCTTTGCCGAAACCAACTACGCCGCCGGCATCCTGCCGATCGATACCTACAAGAAGGACATCGACGGCCTGACCGACGAGCCCCTGCACCTCGACTGGGAAACGCTGCGCACCGAGATCAAGACCCATGGTCTGCGCAACTCGACCCTGACCGCGCTGATGCCGTCCGAGACCTCCAGCCAGATCGCCAACGCGACCAACGGCATCGAGCCTCCACGGGGCTTTGTGTCGGTCAAGCAGTCCAAGGACGGCATCCTGCGCCAGGTGGTGCCGGAGATCGATCGCTTGAAGGGCCAGTACGAACTGCTCTGGCAAATGCCCAACAACGATGGCTACCTGAAGCTCGTGGGCCTGATGCAGAAGTTTGTCGACCAGTCCATCTCGGCCAACACCAACTACGACCCGCAGCGCTTCGCCGACGGCAAGGTGCCGATGCAGCAACTGCTCAAGGACCTGTTGCAGGCCTACAAGTTGGGTGTCAAGACCCTGTACTACCACAACACCCGTGATGGTGCCGAAGACATGCAGGGCGCGGCTGCAGAAGACGACTGCGCCAGCGGCGCCTGCAAGATCTAAGCGGAGAGAAGGCGATGGCATACAGCACCTTCTCCAAGGTCGACAATGACCAGCTCAAGGAACCGATGTTCTTTGGCAATCCGGTCAACGTCGCCCGCTACGACCAGCAGAAGTACCCGATCTTCGAGAAGCTGATCGAAAAGCAGCTCTCGTTTTTCTGGCGCCCTGAAGAAGTGGACATCACGCAGGACCGTATCGACTACCAGAACCTGCCTGACCACGAAAAGCACATCTTCATCAGCAACCTGAAGTACCAGACCCTGTTGGACTCGATCCAGGGGCGCAGCCCCAACATGGCCTTCTTGCCGCTGGTGTCGCTGCCAGAGCTGGAGACCTGGATCGAGACCTGGGCGTTTTCCGAGACCATCCACTCGCGCTCCTATACGCACATCCTGCGCAACATCGTCAACGATCCATCGGTGATCTTTGACGACATCATGCGCAACGAGAGCATCAAGCTGCGCGCGGGCGACATCTCGTCGTACTACGACGACCTGATCCGCGATGCGATGCTGCACGCCCAGCTGGGCCCGGGCAGCCACACAATCAATGGCGTGGTGCACGAGATCGATGTGTACCAGCTCAAGAAGAAGATGTACCTGTGCCTGATGAATGTGAACATTCTGGAGGCCATCCGCTTTTATGTGAGCTTTGCCTGCTCCTTTGCGTTTGCCGAGCGCAAGCTGATGGAGGGCAATGCCAAGATCATCCGCCTGATCGCCCGCGATGAAGCGCTGCACCTGACCGGCACCCAGCACTTGCTCAACATCATGCGCTCGGGCCAGGACGATCCGGACTTTGCCAAGATCGCCAAGGAGACCGAGCAGGAATGCTTTGAGATGTTCAAGACGGCTGCCTTGCAGGAAAAGCAGTGGGCCGAGTACCTGTTCCGCGACGGCTCGATGATCGGCCTTAACAAGGACATTCTGAGCCAGTACGTGGAGTACATCACCAATATCCGCATGTCGGCGATCGGCCTCAAGCCCGCGTTCGAGAACGCCAAGAGCAACCCGATCCCCTGGATCAACACCTGGCTGTCGTCCGACACCGTGCAGGTGGCCCCGCAAGAGGTGGAGCTGAGCTCCTACCTGGTGGGCCAGATCAACGCCGAAGTCTCGCTGGATGACCTGAGCGGAATCGAGTTGTGACTACGGTCAGCACCACGGACACCCTCATACGCGTGCTGCCAGGGGAGACCCTGCTTGAAGCGCTAGAGCGCACTGGCCACGATGTGGAATACCAGTGCCGTGGTGGCTATTGCGGCAGCTGCCGCCTCACCTTGGTCGAAGGCGAAGTCGTCTACACCCAGGAGCCGCTGGCCTTTGTCGGGCCCCATGAAGTGGTTCCTTGCTGCTGCGTGGTCAAGACCCCAATCAAGGTGGAATGCAGCCTCCGGCAACTGGAAACCAGCGCCGACGACAAGAGCCAGCTGGCTTTGGATCTGTAGGTCTCTGCCGTTTTGTGCGCAGGCCCCATGCTGAGCTTGGGGCCTTTTTTTTTGCTGCCTGCGATGCACAGCGATGACAGCTTTTTGTCTCAGCAATGCCTGCCGCCAGCACGTTCCCCTGCTGCGCTGGCGAACTTTACACAAGCAGGGTTTAAGGGGCTGGATGGCCGCTTGACTGCCCCTGCGCCCCCTGATGGGTACAGGCCGCCACCGCTTGGTGCAGCAGCGCGCAGGCTTGGTGCAGGGGCAGTCAAAAACCAGGCATGCATGCACTGTGGCTGTGCAGGGCCACCGGGTTAGCGCGTAATGGTTTTTACCCGCGAAGCCTGGCTTGTGCCCGCCCTCGAATTTCTTGTTTGCGCCGACTGCGCGATCGCTTGATCATCGCTGCCAGATCAGAGCTTCTGATCCACACAGCTTGCATGATTCGGAGATACCAGATGGCAACAAGCCAAGTCATACGCGCCGGGGCAGATATCGGCGGCACTTTCACAGACATCGCACTGGAGGTCGATGGCGTCCTGTTCAGTGAGAAGGTCCTGACCGACTATGAGAAGCCCGAGCGCGCCATCGTCACAGGCCTCAAGCAGGCGGCGGCCCAGGCGGGGATCGCGCCATCGCAGATCGGCACGGTGATCCACGGCACCACCTTGGCCACCAATTCGCTGATCGAGCGGCGCGGTGCCAGGACCGCCTTCATCACCAGCGAAGGTTTTCGCGATGTGATCGAGATGCGCAACGAGGGCCGTTTTGAGCAGTACGACCTGGCCATCCAGCTGCCCGCACCGCTGATTGCCCGCAACCACCGCTTTACCGTGCGGGGCCGGCTTGATGCCAAGGGCCAGGAGCTGCAGCCGCTCGATGAGGCACAGGTGCAGGATGTGATTGCGCAGCTGCGCCGGGGCGAGTACGAAAGCGTGGCCGTGGGCCTGATGCACAGCTACAAGAACCCGGTCCATGAAAAACGGGTGCGCGCGCTGATTGCCCAGGCTTTGCCCCAGCTGTCGGTGTCCATCTCCAGCGAGGTCTCGCCCCAGATCCGCGAGTTCGAGCGCTTCAACACCGTCTGCGCCAATGCCTATGTGAAGCCGCTGATGTCCTCCTATCTGCAGCGCCTGGCCCAGGCGCTGGTGGCAGAAGGCATGCACTGCCCACTCTACCTGATCCATTCGGGTGGCGGCTTGATGTCACTGGCCAATGCTGCCGAATTCCCGGTGCGCCTGCTGGAGTCCGGTCCGGCCGGCGGCGCCATCTACGCCAGCGATTTTGCGGCCAAGTATGGCCAGGACAAGGTCGTCTCCTTCGACATGGGTGGCACCACCGCCAAGATCTGCCTCATCGACCAGCATGTGCCCAAGACGGCGCGGGTGTTTGAAGTCGCGCGCAGCTACCGCTTCAAAAAGGGCAGCGGCATGCCGATCTCGATCCCGGTCATCGAGATGATCGAGATCGGTGCGGGCGGCGGCTCCATCGCGCATGTGGACGATATGCGCCAGGTGCGCGTGGGGCCCGAGAGCGCCGGCTCCGAGCCCGGACCGGCCAGCTACGGCCGGGGCGGCGCACGCCCCACGGTAACCGATGCCGATCTGCTGCTGCACAAGCTCGACCCGGCCCGCTTTGCCGGCGGCAGCATGCGGCTGGACAGGCCCGCTGCCGAACAAGCCATGGACGCCCATGTGGGCCAGGCCCAGGGCCTGGATGCGGTACGCGCCGCCTACGCGGTGGCTGAGGTGGTGGACGAGAACATGGCCAATGCCGCGCGCATGCATGCGGTGGAGTCCGGCCAGGACCTGGAGGCCTACACGATGATCGCCTACGGCGGCGCGGCGCCACTGCATGCCGTGCGGCTTTGCGAGAAGCTCGGCATCCAGCGCCTGCTGATCCCGACCGGCGCTGGCGTGGGCTCGGCCATCGGCTTCTTGCGTGCGCCCTTTGCCTATGAGTCGCTGCGCAGCTCGGTGATGCGCATGAGCCAGTTCGATGGGGAAGCCGTCAACCAGATGCTGCGCGAGATGGAGGTGGAGGTGAGCGCGTTTTTGCAAGACACCGGCTATGGCGGCGAGACCGTCAAGGAGCTGCGCGCCTTCATGCGCTACTGCGGCCAGGGCTGGGAGATTCCGGTCTCGGTGCCCGTGCAGCACTTTGGGCCGGACAGCGTGCCCGCGCTCAACGCGGCCTTTGTGCAGAACTATGTGGCTTTGTTCGGCCACGCGATCGACGGCCTTGACATCGAGGTGGTGAGCTGGGCACTGTCCTTGCGTTCCAAGACCTTGCCCCCGGCCAAGGCTGCGTTGCAGCAGGGCGGCACGCCGCAAAAGGGGGCCGGCACGGTGCTGGACCGCCGCGAGGTGTTCGACGGCAAGCAAGGCCAGTTCTATGCCTGCGACATCTATGAGCGTCTGGGCCTGCCCCGGGGCCAGGCTGTGCCCGGCCCGGTGGTGATCGTGGAAAAGGAAACCTCGACCTATGTCAGCCCCGGCTTCAAGGTTGTGCTGCAGTCAGACGACTGCATGCTGGTGGAACGCATCGACAGCGGAGTGTGATCATGGCAAACAATACAGACGTTCATTACCAAATCATGTGGAACCGCCTCATCTCGGTGGTGGAAGAGCAGGCAGTCACGTTGATTCGCACCGCCTTTTGCACCAGCGTGCGGGAGGCGGGCGACTTGTCGGCCGGCGTGTTCGACAGGCAGGGCCGCATGATGGCCCAGGCCGTGACCGGCACCCCTGGGCATGTGAACTCGATGGCCGAGTCGGTCGCACATTTTGCGAAGCGCTTTGAGCGCAGCACGCTCCAGGATGGCGATGTGCTGGTCACCAACGACCCCTGGCTGGGCACCGGCCACCTGCACGACATCACCGTCGTCACGCCGGTCTTTTATGGCCCTGACGGCCACAGCGAACACATCGGCTACTTTGCCGCCACCGCCCACGTGGTGGACATCGGCGGGCGCGGCTTTGGCCCGGACGGCAGCGATGTCTACGAAGAGGGCCTGTGCATTCCGCCGATGAAGTTCTTCCGCGCCGGCGCGCTCAACGAGGACCTGATCGAGATCCTGCGCAACAACGTGCGTGAGCGCGACCAGGTGATTGGCGACTTCCACTCGCTGGCCGTCTGCAATGCCACCGGCATGCGCCGCCTCAAGGGCATGCTGGCCGAGTTTGAACTGCGCGACCTGGAAGACCTGGCCCGCTTCATCTTTGACAACAGCCAGCGCGCCACCCGCGAGCGCATCGCCGCGTTGCCCGATGGTACCCAGCGCTATGCGATGACCGTCGATGGCTATGAAAAGCCCATCGAGCTGGTGGTGGCCGTGGAGATTGCGGCCGACAAGCTGCGCGCCGACTTTGCCGGCACCTCGGACCCCAGCCGCTACGGCATCAATGTGCCGCTGACCTACACCAAGGCCTATGCCTCCTATGCACTCAAATGCGCGATTGCGCCGGAGATCCCCAACAACTGGGGCTCGCTGGAGCCCTTCGAGATCAGCGCGCCGGAGGACTGCATCCTCAACGCCCACCGCCCGCGCCCGGTGTCCGTGCGCCATGTGATCGGCCACCTGATCCCCGATGTGGTGCTGGGCGCGCTGCAGCCCATTTGCCAGGGCGAGATCCCGGCCGAAGGGGCCAGCTCGCTGTGGAACCTGCAGATGCGCTTCAAGGGCATCACGCCGGCCACCCGCAACCAGCAGCACGAGATCCTGATGTTCAATACCGGTGGCACCGGTGCGCGCCCGTCCAGCGATGGCCTGAGCGCCACCGCCTTCCCCAGCGGCGTGCAGGCCATGTCGGTCGAGGTGACCGAGAGCATCGGCCCCATCATCATCTGGCGCAAGGAGCTGCGCCCCAACTCGGGCGGCGCCGGCCGCTGGCGGGGCGGCCTGGGCCAGCGCATCGAGGTGGGCTCGGCCGAGGGCTTCGAGTTCGACCTGAACGCCATGTTTGACCGCGTGCATTTTGCGGCCCGGGGCCACAACGGCGGCCAAAGCGGCGCGCTGGGCCAGGTCGCGCTCGATGACGGCACCACCTTGCGCGGCAAGGGCAAGCAGCAGATCCCGGCGGGGCGCCGTCTGATTCTGGACCTGCCCGGCGGCGGCGGCAACGGCGATGCGGCCCAGCGCCCGGCAGCGCTGGTGCAGCGCGATGTGGCCTATGGCTACATCAGCGCCGAGCAAGCCCAGGCCGATTACGCCCATGCGGCACCACGGACCCCGGCCTGATCGCCTGAAGCTGGCCAGCGGCGCTGCCGCTGGCCCTTCCAGCGCGCTGGCCCGCATTTCTTTTTCTCCCACAGCAGGACACCAAGGACTCCCGATGCGCACACAAAATCCCACGGCAAATGGATTTGCCGCCCCCAGTGCCAGCCTTACCGACTGGCCGTCCCCCTCGTCGACGGCCGCGCCACGCACGGTGCAGTCCAAGGAGCTCAACCGCGTCGTGCTGGCCTCGGTGGTCGGCAGCTTTGTCGAATGGTTCGAGTTTTCCGTCTACGGCTACCTGGCCGCAGTGCTGGGCAAGGTTTTCTTTGCCAGCAGCTCACCCACGATGCAGGTCACCGCGTCCTGGGCGGCCTTTGCGATTGCGTTTTTTGCCCGGCCCATCGGCGGCATCTTCTTTGGCTCGCTGGGCGACAAGTACGGCCGAAAGCGCGTGCTGACCATCACCATCATCATGATGGCCATCTCCACGTTCCTGATCGGGGTGCTGCCGGGCTATGCCAGCATCGGCATTGCCGCACCGTTGCTGCTGATCGTGCTGCGCCTGATGCAGGGCCTGTCCGCCGGGGGCGAGGCCAGTGGCGCCGCCATCTTTGTGGCCGAATACTGCCGGGACCGCAACCGCACCTTGCTCACCAGCTGGGTGGAGGTTGGGTGCATGGCCGGCTTCTTCTTTGGTGCCTCGGTGTCCGCGATCCTGACCGTGTTTTTCAGTGCCGACCAGATTCTGGACTGGGCCTGGCGCATTCCCTTTCTGATCGCACTGCCGCTGGGCGCCATTGGCCTCTACATCCGCAAGTACCTCGAAGAGACCCCCACCTTTGTCGCAATGAAGCAGCAGCATGACGCACTGGCCCAGGCGAGCTGGAAGGTGCTGTTCGCCACCCACAAGAAGGAGCTGTTCCAGTCGGCCGGCATCATCATCGTGACCAATGTCACCTTGTTCACCGTCGTCACCTACATCCCGACCTACTTTGTCAGCGCGCTGCATGTGGATGTGGCCACCGGCCTCAAGCTGTCCCTGGGCCCACAGCTCTTTCTGGTGGTGATGATCCCCCTGATGGGCATGCTGGCCGACAAGCTCAGCCGCAAGACCATGATGACCGCCGCCAGCCTGGCCATCGCGGTGCTGGCCGTGCCTTGTTTCCACCTGCTGCTCGAAGGCAGCACCGCCGCCAAGGTCTCGTCCTTGATGGTGCTGAACTTCTGCTTGGCCATGCTCCTGGGCAGCATCTACTCGATCATCCCGTCAATGTTCCACACCAGCGTGCGCTTCAAGGGCATGGCGCTGAGCTACAACGTGGCCGTGGCCATGTTCGCCGGCACCGCGCCGATGATCAACTCCTGGCTGATCGCCCGTACCGGCAACCCCGTCGTGCCTGCCTACTACCTGATCGGCGCGGCCGTCATCGGCCTCATAGCCCTGGTCAGCAGCCGGGACCGCACCGGTCTGCCGATGCACGGCGATCCGGTGCAGTAAGCCAAGCAATGCCAAGCGGGGCCAGGCGCAAGCAAGAAGAGCGCGGTCCGGTGGTCTGTCCCGCAGCGGCTCAGGCAGCCTTGCGGGAGATCCCGGTCGCCATCCGCATCAGGCTGTCAAAGGCCCGGTCAGAGAGCCAGCGGCGCATGAAGATCATGGGCTTGGCGCCGAACCCGACGGCATAGCGTGTCTTGGGCCGGCGCGCAGTCACGGCCTTGGCGATCGTATCCGCGATCAACTGCGGCGGCGATTGGCGCTTGCGGCTGGCCTCGCCCACCATCGATTCGGCCATTGCCCTGGCCTGGCAGGCATAGGCGCCTTGGCCCGAGGTTGCGCGCAAGTGGTCAGCAGCAATACGGGCCCACTCGGTCTTGATGCCACCGGGCTCGATCACCACCACATCGATACCAAAGGGTGCCACTTCCAGCCGCAGGCAGTCGCTGATGGCCTCCAGCGCAAACTTGGTTCCGTGGTACCAAGCCCCCAGTGGGGTATGGATCTTCCCGCCCATCGATGTGATGTTGACGATGCTGCCTGCGCGCTGCTTGCGCATATGCGGCAGCGCCAACTGCGTGAGGCGCGCGGCGCCAAAGACATTCACGTCAAATTGTTGGCGGGCCTCGTCGATGGACACATCCTCGACAGCGCCATAGGCGCCGTAGCCGGCATTGTTGACCAGCACGTCGATGCGACCTGACCGGGCGATGATCTCCTGGATACCGGCCCGCATGGAGTCGTCGTCGGTGACATCCATCGCCACCACATGGACGCCTGCCGCAACCAGGGACTGCATGCGGTTGAGCCGGCGGGCTGCCGCGTATACCGTGTAGCCAAGGGCATGGAGCTTCAGCGCGGTGGCTTCGCCGATGCCGGAAGACGCGCCTGTGACGAGAGCAACTGGAGGGGTCATGTCGGAGATCCTTGGATCAATGGGTTGGATGGCAACGCGGCCCGGATGGGGCTCGCGTTCTGTACTTCCCACTGTAGGCCGCAAGAGGCGCCAGCACACCAGCAAGTCACGCCAGACCTGCTGCAAACCGCGCCAATCTCTGTGCTTATCCACCCAGTGACCGCGCTGCAGACATTCCCCCAGGACCTTGCTTGCGTAGGGTGACGGCGGACGCCAGCATGCGCTTCGTCGTCAGCTCAGGCCTGCGCGGCGCCCATGCGGGCCAGCACGTCGGAGGGGAGGACGACCACGCCCTTTGCAGTGGGCACCGTGCGTACCAGTGCTTGCGCGACGGCCTGGGCATGCACGGGCTTGTAGGCCCCGGGCAGGATGGGGGCGAGCAGCTTGGCGACGGGAATGGCGATCAGCTCGCCAATGCGGGTGGGCTGACCCAGCCCATCCCGGTGATCCAGCAGCAGCGAAGGTTGCGCGATCACCAGTGCCTCAAAAGGCATCGCTTTCAGCGCATCCTCCAGTTCCCCTTTGACCCGGGTGTAGAACATGGCCGAATGCGCGTTTGCCGATCCGGCGCTAACCAGGCCGATGCGCCGCGCACCTGCCGCGAAGGCTGCCTGCGCAACGGCCAAGTTAGCATCCAGGTCGACGGCCCGGAAGGCTTGCTTGCTACCTGCCACCTTGATCGTCGTGCCCAGGGCCAGGTAGAGCTCATCGACTGGCGGGAGTGCCGGCAGTTGGCGGAAATCCACGGCATGGATCTGCAGCTTGGGATGGCGTAGGGCCAGCGGCCGCCGGACCAGGGCATGGACCTCGGCAACATTCGGGTCGGCCAAGAGCGCATGCAGCAACTGGCCACCGACGAGGCCTGTAGCGCCAGCCAGCAGCACTTTGCGGGGCGGATGGGGTGATGTCATGGCGTCATTTTCCTCTTTGAACAGGTTCTTAGTGCAGGCGCATGGCGCTGCGGGCCGCATCGGGGGTCTGGCCTGTCCATTCCAGGAAGGCGCGGTAGAAGGAATTGGGATCTTCAAAGCCCAGCAGGAAGGCGATTTCGCTGCCGCTCATCGTGGTGCTGCCGAGGTAGTGGCGGGCCAGGCTCTCCCGGGTGCTGTTGACGAGGGCGCGGAAGTTCTCTCCCTCGGCCTCCAGCCGGCGCTGCAGCGTGCGTTTGCTCATCCCCAAGCGCTCGGCGGCTGTGTCGATGCTGGCCGTATTGCTGGGAAGTAGTTCCAGCAAGACAGCACGCACCCGTTCGCCCGTGCTGGCCGCCGCATCCAGCTCGCTCAGCCGGCGGCGCAGCTCAGGCTCGAACACGCGCCACATGCCCTCGTTCAAGGTCAAAAAGGGGCGCAGCGCATCGGCAGCAGTGAAGCAGATACAGGGCGCATCCCCCTGTTGCACAGCGACACCGAAAAAGCGTTCGTAGTGCCTTGCACTGCTGCTGGCCGGAAGTTGCGGCAGTTCCACCCGCAGTGCCTTGATTGGCGCGCGTGTCGCCATCCGCGCAAGGCGCAGGAAAAACGCCACTTCGGCGACCTGCAGCGACCAGGGCACCTCCGTCTGAACCGACAGCCAGCGCGGCGACACGCTGAGCGCCCCGGCGCCGTTCACCTGCAGCTCCAGCCCCATGGGCGCCACAAGCTGCTTGTACCTGGCCAGGCGTTGCGCTGCCTGCATCAGATTGGCGCTGCACAGCGCGGCGAACAGGGGGGGATCGAACACCTCGGCCGATACCTTGTCGACCAGGTGCAGCGGAAACAGCGGATCTCCCGCTTCCTGCTCCAGAGCGCGCCAGAAGCGGAAATACGCTTCTGTGTCCAGACCGCGTTCTGCGTGGGAAAACAGGTCTTCCGGCAGCGCCGCTTTGCACAGCACATGCTCGGGCCTGATGCCAAAGTCTGTCAGCAGCGTGCGCCAGCCCATGTTCAAGGAAAAGGTCAGCTTGCGTGCCATGCGAATGCCCCTGGAAACAATGATGACCAGACGCAGGTCTGGTACCGAACAAGCTTAGCGCCAAAAGGCCGTTGGCAACATGCAAGATGCGCCACCTTGACGGCAGTGGGTGCCGATCCAGATAGCACCGGACGTGTGCGGAGTAGGGGCCTTACTGCGAGGACTGGTCGCGTTCGAACAGGCGCTGCGATGGCTTGGTGCTTGCTGACCGCCACCTATAATCATCGGCAGCCCGGGCAGTCGTCCTCCGTGCCCGGCGCCCCTCCATGAAATACAAGCTACCGCCCCTGCAGCCGCTGCGCGTGTTCGAGTCCGTCTTCCGCCATGGCTCCATCCGCAAGGCGGCCGACGAACTGTGCCTGACCCCGCAGGCCGCCAGCCAGCAGCTCAAGCAGCTGGAGAGTGCCCTGGACGTGCAGCTGTTCGAGCGTGGCACCCGTGGCCTGCTCGCCAGTGAGGAGGCGCAGACGCTGTACCACTATGTGGAGCAGGGGCTGGATGCGCTGAGCCAGGGGATGGAGGCGGTGCGGGCCCACCACAACGACGCACAGTTCCATATCCAGGTCAGCCCCTACTTTGCGACCCAGTACCTGATCCGCTCGCTGCCGTCGTTCACCAAGGATTACCCGGCACTGGATCTGCGCATCTCCATTGGCGTGGAGCTGCCTTCGTTTGACAGCAGTGATCTGGATGCTGCGATCGTCTGGGGCTATGGCGGTGTGGACCACCTCGATGAAACCCCGCTGCTCGAAGACCTCAAGGTCATCGTTGCCGCACCCCAGCTGCTGGCCGAGCACCCGGTGGAGACCGCGCAGGACCTGCCGCACCACCGGCTCATCTCGCCGCTCAGCCACAACACCTTGTGGCAGGACATCTATGCCATGCTGGGCCTGGATCCGGGCGACAAGCATGCCAGCCCGATGCTGCTGCACACACACGATGCGATGCTGCAGGCCGTCCTCAGCGGGCAGGGGGTGGGGCTGCTGTCCTATGTGGATGCGCTCAGCTATATCCACAGCGGCAAGCTGCTCGCGCCCTTTGGCCCGGAGCTGCTGCGCCAACTGCCGATGGATAGAACGCCCAAATTCCACCTCTACACACGCCGGGGCGGGGGTGAGCGGCCTATCCAGACCAGCTTTCGGCAATGGCTGCTGGGCCAGTTGAGCAGCACCGACTTCATCGGCTACGCGTCGCGCCTGCCGCAGAGCCGATCCCGCGCCCCTGCCAGCGCTGTATCGCCGGGCTGACACAGCCTGCCGTCGAACGGCGCACCAATGGCTCGCGGCTGGTACACTGGCTGCGCTTTGAAAAAAGCCTATCTACAGGTGCTTGTCATGCACAAGTGAAACGGGAACAAGGTCGGGAGGAAGCTCCCCCAAGCCTTGGCTGCCCCCGCAACGGTAGACAGGAAAAGTAGCCGATGCGGCCCGCTCCCACGCGGGCCCAGTCACTGGGGTCGAGAGTGTGTCCATGCCTGCGAGGCCATGAGACACGCCCGCCCTGGGAAGACCGGTTACCGGGTCGGCGCCTGCGCCGTACCGCCTGTAAGCCCGGAGACCGGCCTGTTCGTAGTCGTAGCGTGTTCCGGACCTCTCTGTCCTGACGGCGCTCTCTCAACTGTCTGCGGGGTGTGGACGGCGGTTCGGCATGCGGCCCCGTCCCTGGGATGACCGCGTGCAGTGCGGCCCTCACATCAGGCAGTTTTCGCCTTTTGTTGAAATGACTGCAGTTCCTTTTCCGAAAAACCGGCTCCTGGCAGCCGGTCGGCTCTCTTCCTCGTTGCGTCTGGTGGGTCACTCCTGTGTCCTGTGTTTGCCTGCCCTGGGCATGGCGGTGGCCCATGCGCAAGAGGCATCGCTGTCCGAAGTGGTGGTGACCGACAGGCGCAGCGAGCCCCATGCGCTCCAGCTGCCTTCCACCTCGGCCAGCAAGCTGGCCATTCCGCTGCAGGACCTGCCGGCCAGCGTCAGCTCGGTATCGGCTGTGCAGATCCAGGAGCGCGCCGACTATGAGGTGGTCGATGCCGTGGGCCGCAGCGTGGGCCTGAGCACGACCGGCACCCCTGGCAACGGCGGACTGTCGTTTTCCAGCCGGGGCTTTAATGGCGTCAACTCGGTGGGGGTGGCCGAAGACGGTCTGGCCTTGGGCGTGGCCGCAGGCACCGTGGCCTATCCCAATTCCAGCTGGGGCTATGAGCGCTTTGATGTGCTGCGCGGTCCGGCATCGCTGATGTACGGCAGCGGCACGATGGGCGCCACCGTGAATGCGGTGCGCAAGGAGCCCAGCCGCACCACCTCGTCCGAAGTGTTGCTGGGCGCTGGCTCCCATGGCACGGCGCGTGCGGGCCTGGGCACCACCGGCGCACTGAGCGACAGCCTGAGCTACCGCCTGGATGTCTACGGTGATCGCACGGACGGCGAGCGCCAGCTGGGCAACAGCGACAGCAAGAAGCTGATGAGCGCCATCCGCTGGCAGGCCAACAGTGACCTGCGCCTGGACCTGACGGCCGATGTCAGCGACCAGCGGCCCGAGCGCTACTTTGGTACCCCCGTCGTTGATGGCAAGCCGGTGGCGGCACTGCGCGACCGCAATTTCAACGTTCTCGACAGCGACATCCACTACAAGGACCAGCGCTACAAGCTCAAGGCCGAGTGGAACGTGAGCGACGCGCTGGTGCTGCGCAACGAGACCTACCACATGAAGGCCGACCGCCACTGGAAGAACATCGAAGGCTACGACTACGATGCCGGCACCCGCACGGTCCACCGCTACGATTACCTGGAGATCGGCCACGATCTGGAGCAAAGCGGCAACCGCCTGGGTGCCGTATTCAAGCCCGGCCAGCACGAGATTGCGATGGGCTGGGACGTGTCGCAGGCCAAGTTCACCGCCCTCAACAACTCCCCATATACCGGCGAGTCCGATGTGCCGCTGACCGGTGGCACCAGTGGCTACTGGAACAGCCCGGACCCCTATAAGGCGCGCATGACCTCGCGCATCCGCCAGAACGCCTTCTACCTCGAAGACGCCTGGAAGCTGGGCGCGCAGTGGCTGCTGATGGCCGGCGTGCGCCGCGACCTGTATGACTTTGACCGCATGGACCTGCTCAGCCCGGCCCGTTTTGACAAGACCTTGGGCGGCACCTCCTGGCGCCTGGGCCTGACCCACAAGCTGGACCAGAACACCAGCGTCTATGCCCAGGTCAGCACCGGCCATGACCCGGTTACCAGTCTGCTGTCGCTGAGCCAGTCGCAAACCGGCTTCACCCTGAGCAAGGGCCGCCAGGTGGAGGTGGGCATCAAGCAGCAACTGCCCAATGACCAGGGCGAGTGGACCCTGGCGGTCTTCGACATCCGCAAGAAGGACATCATCACGCGCGACCCGGACCGCCCAGCGCTGTCGATCCAGGGCGGCAAGCAGTCGTCCAAGGGTATCGAGCTGGCGGGCAGTTGGCGGGCGACTGCGTCCTGGCGCTTTGAGGGCAACCTGGCCTATGCCGATGCCCAGTTTGACGAGCTGCGCGAAGGCGCCACCGCCATTGACCGCGCCGGCAACCAGCCCGCCAATGTGCCGCGCTACACGGCCAATGCCTGGGCGCACTACCAGACGGGCGATTGGCGGGCATCGCTGGGTCTGCGCCATGTTGCCAGCCGCTACACCAGCAATGCCAATACCGCGCAGCTGCCCGCCTACACCGTGGCCGATGCGGTACTGGGCTGGAACCTGAACCGCAGCACCAGCTTGAACCTCGTTGGCCGCAACCTGACCAACAAGCGCTATGCTGCATCGTCCTACGGCTCGCAATGGCTGATGGGCAATGGCCGCAGCTTTGAGCTGATGGCCCATCTGCGTTTCTGAGCAAGGCACAGGCATGACAGCAAGCACCTCCCGGCACATTCTGCGCGCGCTGGCGGCAGCGGCCGCCTTGGTGCTGGCCGGCTGTGACCAGCCAGCCGGCCCGCAGCCGCCCAGCCGCCCCACCCAGGCAGCAGCGGTCCCCATCGCCAGTGCGGCGGCTGCCGCGCCCGCAGGCTTGCGGGCTGCGCCGCTGGTGATCGATGTCTGCGGCCAGCCCCAGCGCTATGACCGGGTACCGCAGCGCGCCATCACGCACGATGTGAACATCACCGAGATGTTCCTGTTTCTGGGCCTGGGGCCCCAGCTGGTCGGTTACACGGGAATACCGTCGCGCAAGGAGATCAGCCCCGAGCTGGTGGACCAGTTCGCCCGGGTGCCCAAGCTCTCGTCGCAGGACATGAACCTGGAGACCATGCTGGAGGCACGCGCCGACTTTGTATTTGGCGGCTGGAGCTATGGGTTCCGCCCCGGCGGGGTCACGCCCGAGCTGCTGGCAAAGCACGGCATCGCATCCTATGTGCTGTCCGAGTCCTGCGTCCGCATCCACAAGCGTGAGCGTGTGGCGCTGGCCGACACCTTGGCGGACCTGCGCAATGTGGCGCGCATCTTTGACATCGAGCCCCAGGCGCAGCCGCAAATTGCCAAGCTGCAGGCCTCGATCAACCAGCTGGCCACGCAGATGCGAGGCAACACGCAGCAACCGCGTGTCTTTGTGTTTGACAGCGGCGAGAAGATACCGACGACGGTCGGCGGCTTCGGCATGCCCCAGGCCATGCTGGATGCCGCAGGTGGCAGCAACATCTTTGCCGACATCCCCAGCAACTGGCCCCGAGGCAATTGGGAGGATGTGATCACCCGCGACCCGGAGTGGATCATCATCATCGACTACGGCCAGCCCAGCGCACAGGGCAAGATCGATTTTCTGCGTTCCAAGCCGGAGCTGGCGGGGGTGTCGGCCATTCGCGAGCAGCGCTTTTTCGTCATCAGCTATGCCGAGGCCACGCCAGGGCCGCGCAACGTGAACGTGGCGCAGCGCCTGGCTGCTGCCTTGCACCCGGATCGCCGTATCACGGTGGACCCGGTTCCCTGGCTGCCTGCGGCGGAGTCCAAGCAGTGAGCCATGCGCCCGGTTGCAACGGCCAGCATGAACGCCAGCGGCGCAAGCCCTGGTCCTTGGCGCTGTGCCTGTTGCTGCTGCTGGCCTTGCTGCTGGTCAGTGGCCTGGCCGCCATCACCTGGGGCTCGGCATCGCTGCATGCCTCCACCGTGTGGTCGGTCGTCAGCCAGCAGCTGCTGGGCGGCGGCTGGCAGCCCGGTGCAGGGCAGGGCAGCATCAGCCAGCAGCACTACCAGATTGTCTGGATGGTGCGCATGCCCCGGGTGCTGCTGGCGGCGCTGGTGGGCGCCGGCCTGGCCGTGGTCGGCGTGGTGATGCAGGCGATGGTGCGCAACCCGCTGGCCGATCCGTACATGCTCGGTGTGTCCTCCGGCGCGTCAGTGGGGGCGGTGTCGGTGCTGGCCTATGGCAGTTTGGCGATGGCAGGTATCTATGCCATGACCGCAGGCGCCTTTGTTGGCGCGTTGCTGGCCACTGCGCTGGTCTATGCGCTGGCCCAGCAGCAAGGGCGTCTGCACGCCACCCGGCTGATCCTGAGCGGTGTGGCCATTGGCTACATGCTGATGGGTGTGACCAGCCTGATCACCTTGACCGCCGGCCAGCGCGAGCTGGCCAATGCCTTGCTGACCTGGACCTTGGGCAGCCTGGCAGCGACCCAGTGGAGCGCCCTGGGGCTGCCTGCCGCAGTGCTGGGCCTGGGCCTGCTGTGGCTGCTGCTGTGTGCGAGACAGCTCAATGCCTTGTTGGTTGGCGACGAGGGCGCTGCCACGCTGGGAGTCAACACCGCCCGCCTGCGCCTGCAACTGTTTGTCGTGGTGTCGCTGTTGACCGGTACGATGGTCGCCGTCAGCGGTGCCATCGGATTTGTCGGCCTGGTCATCCCCCATATCACCCGCATGCTGGTGGGCAGTGACCACCGCCGCGTGCTGCCGGTCAGTGCCTTGATGGGCGCGAGCTTTTTGGTGCTGGTCGATCTGGCCGCCCGCACCTGGTTTGCGCCCAGTGAGCTGCCGGTGGGCGTCATCACGTCGCTCATTGGCGGGCCCTTCTTTATCTGGATGCTGTGGCGCCGCACCAGTGCCATTCCGGGAGGCAGCGCATGATGCTGAGCGCCAAGCAACTGTCGTGGAGCGCCGGCCACGGCACCCAGGCCACACCGATCGTGCGCCAGGCCAGCCTGCAGGTGGCGCGCGGCGAATGTGTCGGTCTGGTGGGGCCCAATGGCTGCGGCAAATCGACCTTGATGCGCATGCTCTACCGTGTGCTGCAGCCCGAGGCCGGTGGCCAGATACAGCTGCAGGGCCGCGACATCTGGCAGATGAGCGCGCGGCAGTTTGCGCAGCAGGCGGCGGTGCTGGGCCAGGATACGGGCCTGGGCTTTGACTGCACGGTGCAGGAGTTGGTAATGATGGGCCGCTTTCCGCACCAGTCGCGCTGGGCGCGCGACAGTGCCGAGGACAAGGCCATCGTCAGCGCCTGCCTGGCGCAGGTGCGGGCCAGCCGCCTGGCCGACCATCCGCTGTCATCGCTCTCGGGTGGTGAGCGCCAAAGGGTGCTGCTCGCCCGTGCGCTGGCCCAGCAGCCGCAGCTGCTGTTTCTGGACGAACCCACCAACCACCTGGACATCCAGTTCCAGCTGGAGCTGCTCAGCCTGGTGCGCGCCTCGGGCTGCACCGTGCTGATCGTGGTGCATGACCTGAACCTGGCCGCGCAGTTCTGTGACCGCATCTATGTGATGCAAGCCGGCGTGATCGAGGCCGAGGGCAGGCCCGAGCAGGTGCTGACCTCGCAAACCATTGCGCGCGTGTTCCAGGTCGAGGCGCTGGTGGACCGCCATCCGCGCCTGGATAAGGCCCGTGTGAGTTACTGGATGGACAGACCCGATGGCTAAAAAACCCGATGCCTTGTTGCTGCTGGGCCGGGGTGGCCTGGGGTCGGCAGCCAAAAACGAGTTGCAGGCTTTGCTGCAGGCCTGCCAGCAGGCGGATCCGGGCCTGCCGGTGCAGCTGGCCTTTGTGGACCGCAACCTGCCGGCGCTGCCCCAGGCGCTGGACAGTCTGCGCGCCACGCTTGCGCCTGCGGATGGGGCGCAGCAGACCATTGTCATCCAGCCCACGATGGTGCCTGACGAGCCGGCACTGCGGCGCTGGCTGCAAAAGGTGGCTAGGCGCTGGCTGGCCAGCCAGCCCGACCATGCCCGGCCCCGGCTGGTATTTGCGCAGCCCCTGCTGCAGTGGGATGGCCTGGTGCCTGCCTTGCTGAACCACCTGGCGCTGGCAACGTTGCGGCCCGATGTGGTAACCGAGGAGGGCGAAGAGGGCTGGCAAACCGACCCGGTGGCCTGGAGCACGGTGCCCACCCACCAGCGCCATGTGCTGTGGTGCATGGGGCCGCGCTGCGTGGCCAAGGGTGCCGCCGCGCTTTGGCCCCGGCTCAGCCAGGCGGTGCAGGCCAGTGCGCCCCTCAAACAGCAGTTGCAGCTGCTGCAGACCAGCTGCCAGTACCCCTGCAACCAGGGGCCGCTGATGATCGTCTATCCCGAGGGCGTCTGGTACGGCCATCTGGATGAAGACAGCCTGGTGCCGGTGCTCAAGAGCCACATCGAAGGCAGCGAGGCCTGTGCAGCCCACCGGGTGCATACGCTCCAGGCACCTCCGCCCTGCAGCAATGCGGACGAATGAGCGCAGTGCGCTATTTGCATTGCAGCAGCGGATCGGCCGCAAAAATCTCCACCACCCAATCGACAAAGGCCCGCACCTTGGCACTCAGATGGGAGTTGGGCGGGTACACCACATAAACCGGCAGCAAAGGCTGGGTCCATTCCGGCAGGATCTGCACCAGCTGACCGCTTTGGAGATACTCGCGCGCCTGGTAGCTGGTGATCTGGCCCACACCCTGGCCGCTGAGCAGGCAGGTCGTGTAGGCATTGGCTTCGTTGACGGCTAACGTCGAGGGGTTGGCAATCTCGATGCTCTCGCTGTTGTGCTGAAACTCGAGCGGATAGCGGCGCTGGGTGACCGGCGAGAAGTAAATCACACTGTTGTGGCCGTTTTCCAGGTCGCGCGGATGCTGCGGCGTGCCCTGGCGCTGCAAATAGGCGGGCGAGGCCACCGTCAAAAATTCCACGTTCCCGACACGGCGCGCGACCAGTGACTGGTCGCGCAGCTCGCCGCCGCGCACCACGCAATCGACATTGTCAGCAATCAGGTCCACGGTGCGGTCGGTCACGCCCAGGTCGATCTGGATGTCCGGGTAGCGCGCCTGAAAGGTCGCCAGCTGTGGAATCACCAGAAGCCGGGCGATCGAGGTGCCTACATCCACACGCAGACGCCCGCGCGGCGTCGCACGCACCTGGCTCATGCTGGCTTCGAGTTCATCGAAGTCGCTCAGCAGCCGCACGGCACGGTCATAGTAGGCGGCGCCATCGGTGGTCACCGTCACGCGGCGGGTCGTGCGGTTGAGCAGTTTGACCCGCAGCCGGTCTTCCAGCGCCTGCACATGCTTGGTCACACTGGCCTTGGGCAGCTGCAGCGAGGTAGCCGCGAGCGTGAAGGTGCCCGACTCCACGACCCGCGCAAACACCCGCATTGCCTGTATCTGATCCATCTGCCTCTCCTTGCACTGGCGCGCACGCGCGCGCTAAAAGTAGGTGGATTCTCACACGCGAAAGATGGCGCTATTGTTCCTGATTTGGAAATAGTGCGGCCATAATTTGCCGATTGATCAGTTGCAGCATCGCAACTACATTTACCCATGCCTACTCATCAACAGGCTCACTTATGTCTGACACCACCGTAAAAAGCAGCGCATTGGCTCCCGACTTCATCGACACCGTCGCTCCGACGGCGTCGGGCGAGTCGGTGGCCGTGCGCCTGTACGGTAGCAAAGGCAAGTCCGGCGAGCCTTCGCCCTTGGTGCTGCATTTTCATGGCGGCGCTTTTGTCGAAGGTGATCTGGACAGTGGCTGCACCGTTGCGGGTCTGCTGGCAACAGCAGGGGCCCGTGTGGTGTCGGTGGCATATCCGCTCTCGCCTGAGCATCCATTTCCGCGTCCATTGGAGATCGGTTATGAAATGCTTCAGTGGAGCTACAAACATCGCACACGCCTTGCCGGCAAAGGTGCGCCGATGTATGTGGCTGGCGAGGAGGCGGGTGCCAACCTGGCCGCCGGCGTGTGTCTGATGGCGCGTGATCAACGCCATCCACCGCTGGCGGGGCAGATCCTGCTCTCACCCATGCTCAATCCCTGTGCCGGCACGGCGTCGCTTCGCGCTGCCAATGGCGATGCAACGGAATGCAAATGGGCCGAGGGCTGGAGCAAGTTCCTGGGCTGCGCCTATGGCGGCATCCATCCCTACGCCGTGCCAGCGATGGCGCAGCGCCTGGCTGGGCTACCCGCTACGCTCATCATGGTGGGCGATAAGGATCCGATGCACGACGAGGCACTGGCCTATGCCAGCCGCCTGCAGGCAGCGGGTCACTTGGTGCAGCAGCATGTATTCAAGGTCGCGCAACAGTGGCCCGATGCATTGCTTGAGCCCCGTGCTCCCGAGCCCTGTCCCTGTGCCGGGGCCGTGCTGGAACAACTGGCACTTTTCTTCGAGACATCCCGATGTCGGGCGCAAGCCTGATCCCCTGAACGAAGCGCAAGGCTTGAGCGGCGCCTCCCTCCGGTAAAGCCCGGGGAGCGGCGGCGGGCAGCTGCGCCTTCACCACCCTTAGAAACGCTTTCTCGCAACGCATTGCCGTGTGGAGATTTTGCGAAACCCTCGCCCAGTGGGATGGGCGTGGATCGGGATGAGCCGCAAGGCGTCTTTTGCAGTCAATAGCCGTAGCTATTGACAAGGAAGACAACGCAGCGGATCGCCCGAGACCACGTTCAGACCAAGGCAGGGAGTTTTGCAGAGGCTCCACTGTGGCAAGGATTTTCTGTCGGCTTTTGTAGCCGCAGGGGCATGCCGTTGCCGCAAGAAACCTCAAAAACTATTCACGCACACATCAGGACTTGGCCATGAGCAACAACAAAACTTCGACTTCCCCTCAACGCCGCTGGTGGACGGCCATCGGTCTGGCAGCTGCCGTGGTGGCTGCAGGCGGCACGGCAATGGGCCTGCAAAGCTCGCACGCGAGTGCGCCGGCAGAGGCCACGGCACCGCCCGCGATGCCTGTCTCCGTCGCCCAGGTGCTGCAGCAGGACGTGCAGCTGTGGGATGAATTCTCCGGCCGGCTCGAAGCCGTGCAGCGCGTCGACGTGCGCCCGCGTGTCGCCGGCGCGCTGCAGGCGGTGCACTTCAAGGAGGGTGCGCTGGTCAAGGCCGGTGATCTGCTTTTCACGGTCGACCCCGCACCTTATGCCGCTGAAGTGGACCGCGCCGAAGCCCAGGTGGTGGCCGCCAAGGCACGCATGGGCTATTCGCAAAGCGAAGCCGAGCGCGCCGCCCGTCTGTGGGAAGAGCGCGCCATTGCGCAAAAGGAACTGGACGAGCGCACCAACGCCCGCCGCGAAGCAGACGCCAACCTGCGCGCAGCGCAGGCCGCGCTGCAGACGGCCAAGCTCAACCTCGGCTACACCCAGGTGCGCGCGCCCGTGGCCGGCAAGATGGGCCGCATCGATGTGACCGTGGGCAACCTGGTCAGCGCCGGTGCCGGCGCGCCAGTGCTGACGACCTTGGTCTCCGTCAACCCCATGTATGCCAGTTTTGATGCCGACGAGCAGATCGTGACCAATGCGCTGCAAGGCCTGCGCCAGGGCAAGAGCGCGCGTGCGTTGATCGAGAGCATTCCCGTGCAGATGGGGGTGGGCACCAGTGGCGCCACGCCTTACAAGGGCCACCTGCAGCTGATTGACAACCAGGTGGATGCGCGCAGCGGCACCGTGCGGGTGCGTGCGGTGTTTGACAACGCCGATGGCGCGCTGATGGCCGGCCAGTTTGCCCGCGTGCGCATGGGCCAGCCCCATAGCCAGCAGGCGCTGCTGATCAACGAACGTGCCGTGGGAACGGACCAGAGCAAGAAGTTTGTGCTGGTGGTGGGCGAGGGCAACAAGGCCGAGTACCGCGAAGTGCAGTTGGGTGCGCCGTTTGAAGGCCTGCGCCTGGTGACTTCGGGCCTGAAGGCCGGCGAGCGCATTGTGGTCAATGGCCTGCAGCGGGTGCGCCCCGGTGCCGTGGTGGCACCGCAGGAGGTGCCGATGTCCAGCAAATCCGAGCTCAAGGGCGATGCGCAGCAGGCTGCCAACGATGGCTCCAAGCCCGCCGCCTAAACCGACAACAAAAAAGCCAAGCGTATGAATTTATCCCGATTTTTCATCGACCGCCCGATATTTGCGGGTGTGCTGTCGCTGCTGATCTTTCTGGCAGGGCTGATCGCCATGCGGGCCCTGCCCATCTCGGAGTACCCCGAGGTGGTGCCGCCCTCAGTGGTGGTGCGTGCCCAGTACCCCGGCGCCAACCCCAAGGTGATCGCCGAAACCGTGGCCACGCCCCTCGAAGAGTCCATCAACGGTGTCGAAGGCATGCTCTATATGGGCAGCCAGGCCACCACCGATGGCGTGATGACCCTGACCGTGACCTTCAAGCTGGGCACCGACCCGGACAAGGCGCAGCAGCTGGTGCAGAACCGCGTCTCGCAGGCCGAGCCGCGCCTGCCCGAAGAAGTGCGGCGCCTGGGCGTGACCACGGTCAAGAGTTCGCCGGACATCACCATGGTCGTTCACATGGTCTCGCCCAATGGGCGCTATGACATCGACTACCTGCGCAACTATGCCGTGCTCAACGTCAAGGACCGCCTCGCGCGCATCCAGGGCGTAGGCCAGGTGCAGATCTTTGGCGGTGGCGATTACTCGATGCGCGCCTGGCTGGACCCGCAAAAGGTCGCCCAGCGCGGACTGTCGGCCAGCGACGTGGTGGCCGCCATCCGTGGCCAGAACGTGCAAGCCGCTGCCGGCGTGGTCGGTGCATCGCCGGGTCTGCCTGGCGTGGATACCCAGTTGTCGATCAATGCCCAAGGCCGCTTGTCCAGCACCGAGGAGTTTGGCGACATCATCGTCAAGACCGGCTCGGACGGTGCCGTGACGCGTCTGCGCGACATTGCCCGCCTGGAGCTGGGTGCAGCTGATTATTCGCTGCGCTCGCTGCTGAACAACGAAGCAGCCGTTGGTATGGGCGTGTTCCAGGCCCCGGGCTCCAATGCGCTGGAGATCTCGGAAAACGTGCGCAACACAATGGCCGAGCTGCAAAAGAACATGCCAGAAGGCGTGGAATTCCGCATTGCCTATGACCCGACCCAGTTTGTGCGTGCGTCGATCGACTCGGTGATCCACACCTTGCTTGAAGCCATCGCGCTGGTCGTGATCGTCGTGATTCTGTTCCTGCAGACCTGGCGCGCGTCGATCATTCCGCTGCTGGCGGTGCCGGTGTCGGTGGTGGGTACCTTTGCGGTGCTGCATCTGCTGGGCTTCTCCATCAATGCGCTCAGCCTGTTCGGGCTGGTGCTGGCCATCGGTATCGTCGTCGATGATGCCATCGTCGTGGTCGAGAACGTGGAGCGGAACATCGAAGCCGGACTGAGCCCGCGCGAGGCCACCTACCAGGCCATGCGTGAAGTCTCGGGCCCCATCATTGCGATTGCACTGGTGCTGGTCGCGGTGTTTGTGCCGCTGGCGTTCATCAGTGGTCTGACCGGCCAGTTCTACAAGCAGTTCGCGGTGACGATTGCGATCTCCACGGTGATCTCGGCCATCAACTCGCTGACCCTGTCGCCCGCACTGGCCGCATTGCTGCTCAAGGGCCATGACGAACCCAAGGATGCCCTGACCCGTGGCATGGACCGCGTGCTGGGCGGTTTCTTTCGCCGCTTCAATGCCGTGTTCCACCGTGGTTCGGAAGCCTACAGTGGCGGCGTGCGCCGCGTGATTGGCCACAAGGCCGGCATGTTTGTCGTGTACCTGGCGCTGGTCGGCGCCACCTGGGGCCTGTTCCATATGGTGCCCGGCGGTTTTGTGCCGGCGCAGGACAAGCAGTACCTGGTGGGCTTTGCCCAGCTGCCCGATGGCGCGACCCTGGACCGCACCGAGGACGTGATCAAGCGCATGGGCGATATCGTCAAGAAGAACCCCAATGTGCAGGATGCCATCGCCTTCCCCGGCCTGTCGATCAATGGCTTCACCAACAGCTCGAACTCCGGCATCGTGTTCGTCTCGCTCAAGCCCTTTGCCGAGCGCACCCGCGCCGACCAGAGCGGTGGCGCTGTGGCGGGCCAACTGAACCAGGCCTTTGGCCAGATCGAGGACGCCTTTATCGCCATGTTCCCGCCACCACCGGTGTCGGGCCTGGGCACCACGGGCGGCTTCAAGCTGCAGATCGAAGACCGGGGCTCGCTCGGCTACGAAGCGATGGATGGCGCGGTCAAGGCCTTCATGGCCAAGGCTTACCAGACGCCGGAGCTGGCTGGCATCTTCTCGAGCTGGCAGGTCAATGTGCCGCAGCTCTACGCCGATATCGACCGCACCAAGGCGCGCCAGCTGGGTGTGCCGGTGACCGATATTTTCGAGACCCTGCAGATCTACCTGGGCAGCCTGTATGCCAATGACTTCAACAAGTTTGGCCGCACCTACAGCGTGCGGGTGCAAGCGGATGCGGGCTTCCGCGCCCGCGCCGAAGATGTGGGCGCCTTGAAGGTGCGATCGACCACCGGCGAGATGGTGCCACTGTCCGCGCTGATGAAGCTCGAACCCAGCTTTGGCCCAGAGCGTGCGATGCGCTACAACGGCTTCCTGTCGGCCGATGTCAATGGCGGCCCAGCCCCTGGTTTCTCGTCGGGCCAGGCGCGCGAAGCGGTGGAGCGCATTGCCCGCGAGACCTTGCCCCAGGGCATTGGCTTTGAATGGACGGAACTGACCTACCAGGAAATCCTGGCGGGCAACTCGGCGGCGCTGGTCTTCCCGCTGGCGATTTTGCTGGTGTTCCTGGTGCTGGCTGCGCAGTATGAAAGCCTGACCCTGCCGTTGGCCATTGTGCTGATTGTGCCGATGGGCCTGCTGGCTGCGATGACCGGGGTCTGGCTCTCGCATGGCGACAACAATGTCTTCACCCAGATCGGCTTGGTGGTGCTGGTGGGGCTATCGGCGAAGAACGCCATCTTGATTGTGGAGTTTGCCCGTGAGCTGGAATTTGCCGGACGCACGCCGATCCAGGCCGCGATCGAAGCCAGCCGCCTGCGTCTGCGCCCGATCCTGATGACCTCGATGGCCTTCATCATGGGTGTGCTGCCGCTGGTGCTGTCCAAGGGTGCCGGTGCCGAAATGCGCAGCGCCATGGGGATCGCCGTGTTCGCCGGGATGATTGGTGTTACCGCATTCGGTCTGTTCCTGACTCCCGTGTTCTATGTGCTGCTGCGCAAGCTGGCAGGCAACCGCCCGCTCAAGCAGCACGGTGCCCATGTGGCCCCGATCACGGCCCCGGTGCCCGCACCTGTGCATGGCGCAGGCTCTGCCCAACCCCTCCTGGCCGCAGCACGCGGGCATGACGAATAAGAGAAGAACAACATGCAAGAAATGACGATGTCTTTCAACGCCCAACCCGGCCAGGCGCCCCTGGGCCGGGGCCTGCGCCGATCGCTGGCACCGCTGCGCTTGACACTGCTCACGCCGCTGGCTGCGGCCCTGCTGCTGGCCGGTTGCGCCACCGCGCTGCCGCCCGCCGTGCAAAACGCTGGCGTGCCGGTGCCCGCCGCCTTCAGCACGCCGCAGGACCAAGCCTCCTGGACCACGGCTGCCCCGGCCGAGGCCCAGCCCCGTGGTGCTTGGTGGCTCGCTTTTGGCGATGCCGAGCTGACCCGCCTGGTTGAGCGCGCGGCCGATGCCAATACCGATGTGCAGACGGCGGCGGCCCGCCTGGCAGAGGCACGGGCGCTGCTGCGCTCGGCCGATGCCCAGCGCATGCCGCAAGTAGGCGTAGGCGGCGGCGTGACGCGCCAAGCCGGTGCCAACACCAGCAACGGCCTGCAGCCTGCTACCCTGGTGACCGCCGGGCTCAACCTGTCCTACGAGGTCGATCTGTTTGGCCGCCTGTCGCAGGCCAGCCAGGCCGCGCAACTGGATGCCGAGGCGCGTGCCGCCTTGCTGCAAAGCACGCGTCTGATGGTGCAGTCCGATGTGGCGCAGACCTATCTGCAACTGCGCGCGCTGCAAACCGAGCAGCAGCTGGTGCAGCAAAGCCTGTCCGCCTACCGCGACACCTTGCGCCTGATCCAGCGGCGCTTTGACGCTGGCGATGCCGCCGAGCTGGAAGTGGTGCGCATGCAAAGCGAGGTCTCCGCGACCGAATCCGAGGCCCTGGCCTTGGAACGCCAGCAAGCCACACTGAGCAATGCGCTGGCGGTGCTGGTGGGTGAGGTGGCCACCGGCTTTAAGCTGCCCGCTGCGCAGGGTGAGGTGCTCCTGCCGGTGATCCCGGCCGGCGTTCCCGGCACCGTGCTGGCCCGCCGGCCCGATGTGTCTGCCGCGCAAGCCAGTGTGCTGGCCGCCCAGGCCCGCGTGGGCGTCGCGCAGGCGGCCTGGTTCCCGGCCATTACCTTGACCGGCAATGGCGGCTTTGCCTCGCCAGACCTGGGCGACCTGTTCAAGTGGTCGGCCCGCTCCTGGGGCCTGGGCGCGCTGCTGTCGCTGCCACTGTTTGACGGCGGCCAGCGCGAAGCGCAGGAAGAGGGCGCCAAGGCCCGGCTGGAAGCGGCAGTGGCCGCCCAGCGCGGCCAGGTGCTGGGCGCCTTCCGCGAAGTGGAAGACCAGCTGAGCAGCCTGCGCCTGCTGCAAGGCCAGGCCACCGTGCTGGGCCAGGCCGTACAGTCGGCCGAGCGGGCCACCCACCTCTCCGATGTGCGCTACCGCAACGGCCTGGTCAGCCAGCTGGAGCTGCTGGACGCCCGCCGCAACGAACTGCGCAACCGCCGCCAGGCGCTGCAGGTGCGCACCGCCCAGTACACCGCCACCATTGCGCTGATCCGCGCACTGGGCGGCAGTTGGGAGAGTGCGCCGGTGGCGGCCCATGCAGAGGTCAAAGCAGCAGGTTAAGTGAAGGCACCGCAGGCTCAATCAGGCGCGGTTGACAGCCGCGCCTGAACCCTGTGGTGCAAATCGCACGACTCGGATCCTGATATGTGCTGCGGAATCAATGGACCTGTTCCGATTTTTCCAAACGCAGTCCAAAACCGGGTTACAATAGCTGCTTAGTCGGAGCGTAGCGCAGCCTGGTAGCGCATCTGCTTTGGGAGCAGAGGGTCGTGAGTTCGAATCCCACCGCTCCGACCATTATTTAAAAGCCTGTCGCATGTGAGTGCGACAGGCTTTTTCATATCCGGCGCCGTGAAGACAGGCCCCAGGATTGCTGCTTGGCAACAACGCCGGGCAGCGGCCACGGTACAGATGTGGCACGATAGCGCAGCCTCCGTGTCTGATCTATGCCCACCCAGTTTCACCCTGTCACCTACACCCATTCAGAGCCCCGCGCGCCGCGCGATCGCTGGGACCGCCTGGATGCATTGCGGGGGCTGGCGATGGTCTGGATGACGGCCTTCCACTTCTGCTTTGATCTGAGCTACCTGCAGCTGTGGCGCCAGGATTTCTACCGCAACCCTGTCTGGACCTGGCAGCGCACCGCCATCGTCAGCCTGTTCCTGTTGTGCGCTGGTTTGGCGCAAGCGGCTGCCCACAGCAAGCAAACCAGTGCTGCGCGGTTCTGCCGGCGCTGGCTGCAGGTTGCAGGATGCGCGCTGCTGGTCAGCGCGGGCTCCTACCTGGTGTTTCCCAACAGTTACATCTACTTTGGCGTGCTGCATGGAATGGCGGTGATGCTGCTGCTGTTGCGGCTGATGCAGGGCTGGAGTAACCGCCTGCTGTTTTCCCTAGCGGTGCTTTGCCTGCTCGCGCCAGGCCTCTACCAATATGTTGCGAGCGGCTTGCCCGCGTCGTTGGTAGAACTCCTCAACGCCAAGGCCTTCAGCCCCTTGGGTCTGGTAACGCGCAAGCCTGCCACGGAGGATTTTGTGCCGCTCCTGCCTTGGTTGGGCATCATGCTGCTGGGCTTTCAGATCGGCCGCCACCAAATCGCCAAGTCAGGCGCCTGGCTGCCTGGGTATTTGGCCCGGCCTGCGCAAAACGCGCTGTGTCGCAGCCTCGCCTGGCTGGGCCGCCACAGCCTGTCTTACTACATGCTGCACCAGCTGGTACTGATGGGTGGGCTGATGCTGCTGGTATTGCTGCTGCCTACGGCGCTGGACTGATCTGGGTCAGCACCCGGCAGTTGACTCAGTCGCTTTGCGGTTCGTCCAGCAGGCGCGCAGCCTTGTTCGCCAGCGGTGCCTCGGCGCGGAAATAACCCAGCACCGTCGCCGCACTCTGGTGGCCGGTCATCGCCATCGTGTCGGCCAAGGCCATGTTCTGCCGGCCGGCCTCGGTCACGAAGCCAGAGCGCAGCGAGTGCGCAGAAAAATCCCCCTCCATCCCCGCCAACGCACAGCGCTCCTTGACGATGTTGTTGACCGACAGCGCGCTCAAAGCGGCATCGCCCACCTGGCCATTCTTGAACACACGCCGAAATATCGCACCCTCGCGGATGCCCGAGACCTCCAGCCACTGGGACAGTGCCGCACCGGCCACACCCACCACGGGCTTGAAGTTCTCTGGCCGCGCTGAGCCGCTCTGGTTGGTTTTGGACAGGCGCAGGTCGTAAAGGTACTGGCCCGGGCCCATGGTTTGCAGCCATTCCATGCGCGCATCTGCCACCTCGGATCTCCGGCGCCCACCGCTCGCCCAGGCAAAGAGCAGCAAGGCGCGGTCGCGCCGGCCTTTCAAGCTGTCATCGCACGTGGCCAGCAGCTGCTCCAGCAAAGGGCGGGTGAGGGCGGCCTTTTTTTGCTCCAGCATGCCCCGGCGCGCATAGGCCTTGCGCAGGTGCGACAGCGCCTCGCGCACCTCTGTGCTGTGGCAGGGGTTGGGCAGCGCTTGGTGGCTGTGCGCCTTGGAGAGCACGGCAATCCGGTGCACCAGGGTCGAATGCGCCAATGAACCCAGCCTCCCCTTGAAGCCTTGCTGCACCAGCTGCGTATCCAGCGCGGGCGGCAGGCCGGACTGCGCGCCTTGCGCGGTCAGGTGCTCGCCATGGTCAGCCACAAATTGCAGCACCACATTGGCCGGCAAGGGCAGGGCGATGGCCTGGCCATAGCGCAACCAGTACCAGGCGGCCCAGTAGCGCAGCGCGCTTTGGTAACTGCTGGTGGTGTTTTCAGACGCGGCCTCGAGCCGCAGTGCACGCAGCGCATCCTCGGCCGACGCCGACAACAGCTCCGGTTGCAACGGGGCGGTGCCGGGAGACGCGGCAGGCAGCAAATCCGGATCCAGAGGGGCCGAAAGTGGAATGTAAGACTTCATATTGATTAAATATTACATGCTATGTATGATATATTACATGCAACAAGCAGATTACTTGCGATAACAATCTCTTATCGATAGTAATCGGAAAAAGGGTTTAAAAATGGAAATTTCGCGTGCCACGCGCAGCGTGCAAAAAGAAGATGTCTGGCAGGCGGCCGATGCGCTGCTGCTGGAGGGCAAAAGGCCCACGATTGAGCGGGTGCGCCAAAAGATTGGCCGAGGCTCGCCCAATACCGTGAGCCCCATGCTGGAAGCCTGGTTTGCCACCCTGGGCCCGCGGCTGGGCGCTGGAGGCGGGGGCAACGCTCTGGCCGGCAACCCAGATGGCGCCACTGCCAACGGCTTGCCGCCCGCACTGGTGCAGGCGCTGCAGCAAGTGTGGGAGCAGGTGCAAGCGCAAGCGACCCAAGCGGCCGATGCACTGCTGGAGCCCGTGCGCGAGGATCTGCAGGGGCAGCAACAAGCCTTGGAAGACGCCCAGCAAGCGCTGGAGCAAGAGCGCAGCCTGATGGCCCAGCAGCGTGCCACCACCGAGCAGGCGCTGGCGGTGGCCCATGCGCAGATCAAGATGCAAAGCGGGCGCCTGGCCGACCTGGAGCAGGCCGGCCGGCAAAAAGACCAGTTTGCCGCCACCCAGCAGCAGCGCCTGCAGGCGCTGGAGCAGGAGCTGTTTGCCAACCGCAAGGCCCGTGATGAGGCGGACATGGCCCATGCCGAGCAGTTGCGCGAGCTGCAGCACAGCGCCCAGCTGCAGCAGCACCGGGCGCTGCAGGACCTGGACCGTGCACGCCAGGACACCAAGCAGGCCATGGCCGCCCAACGCGCCGAGCAGGAAAAGCTGGCCAAGATGGAAGCGCAGTGGCAGCAGGACAAGCAAGCGCTGCAGCAACAACGCGAGCAGCAAGCCGTACAGCTGCAGCAGGCACAAACCGAGGCGCAGCAATGGCAGCACCGCCTGCAGACCGCAGAAGCGGCGCATGCGCAGGCACTGGCGCTACAGGCCCAGCGGCATGAGAGCGAATTGGCCCAGTTCAAGCTGGAATTGGCGCACAGGGCGGGCAGGGGAGGGGAGCTTGTCGCCGCTGCCGAGCTTGCGGCAGGCGGCAGCCGCCGCCCAATGCGCAGCGCGCAACCTGCGGCGCGGCCTTTGCGCAAGCTGCCCGGTTCGCGCCTGCGGGGCAAGAACTAGCGGGTCAGCGCTGCGCGGGCAGCCGCAGGCTTGATCAAGCCGTGCTGGCTAGCGGCGATGCGTCCACCGCCTCTGCGCCCGGCACTGCATCACCCCGCGCCAGGGCATCGGCAATGGTATTTTTGTGGCGCGGCACCCAGCGCACTTCCAGTTGCGTAAAGCTGGCACGCAGCGCGCGGGCCTGTTCATACAGTGCCGCCAGGCGGGCAATCGGTTTGGCGGCGGGTTCTGCCATTTGCGCGGCCAGAATGCTGCTGTCGGTATGCAGCAATACTTCGCGTGCGCCCATGCCTTGCAGCCAGGTGAGGGCGTGGATTGCCGCTACGGCCTCGGCCTCGTTGTTGCAGCCGCTGTGGCCCAGCGCCTGGCTAAAGGAATGATTGGTCCCATCCGGCGCATAGGCAATGCCGCCGATGCGCATGCGCCCGGGGTTGGGCAGGGCGCTGCCGTCGATATAGGCGATCCAGGTGGGTGATGACATGCCGACAGCATAAGGGCGCGGTCAATCCTGCTTCAGTGAACCGGGCATCGAGACTGCGGTGCCGCAGCGCCAAGTGATGAAGGTCTGCCGTTGCACGAAACCCGTTCGCTGTAGCGCCTGCGATACAGCCGGAATCGGTGACCCAGAGAGGCTGGCATGTGTCATCCAAGCTTCGCCTGACTGCCATGCCGTTGTCATAAAGGGTTCAGATACTCTCCCGATCCCATTAACCCGGCGAGAGAGTAAGCAATGACGCATTGGAAGAAGCTGGTGGCTGCGGCCGCCGCCATGGTGGCCGCAGGCCTGGTGCATGCCCAGAAAACGGAACTGACGGTCTACACGGCGCTAGAGATGGACCAGCTCAAGGCCTACGAGACGGCCTTCAATAAGAACCACCCCGATATCGCGCTGAAATGGGTGCGTGATTCCACCGGCGTCATCACCGCCAAGCTGCTGGCAGAAAAAGCCAACCCCAAGGCTGACGTGATCATGGGCGTAGCCGCATCGAGCCTGGCCATCTTCGACAAGAACGACATGCTCCAGGCCTACGCGCCCAAGGGCCTGGAGGCGATCACCGCCAAGTACCGCGACAGCAAGAACCCACCCCACTGGGTCGGTATGGATGTGTTCGGCGCCACCATCTGCTTCAACACGGTGGAAGCGAAGAAGCGCAACATCCCCATGCCCACCAGCTGGCAAGACCTGACCAAGCCCGAGTTCAAGGGCCAGGTGGTGATGCCCAACCCTGCATCCAGCGGTACCGGCTACTTTGACGTAGCCGCCTGGCTGCAGCTGTTTGGCGATGACAACGGCAACGGCGGCGGCTGGAAGTACATGGATGCGCTGCACGAGAACATTGCGCAATACACCCACTCGGGCTCCAAGCCCTGCAACATGGCTGCCCAAGGCGAGTATGTTGCCGGCATCTCGTTCGAGTACCGCGCGCACGCCAACAAGGCCAAGGGCGCACCGATCGAGCTGGTGTTCCCCAAGGAAGGCCTGGGCTGGGACCTGGAAGGCATCAGCATCTACAAGGGCACCAAGCACGCCGACGCCGCACAGAAGCTGGTGGACTGGGCCGTGAGCAAGGAAGCCATGGAGCTGTACGGCAAGAACTTCGCCGTCACCGCCATGCCCGGTGTGGCCCCCAAGCTGGCCAATATCCCTGCCGACTACGAGTCGCGCCTGATTCCCCTGGACTTCTCCAAGATGGCCGACAGCCGCGAGCGCGTGTTGGCCGAGTGGACCAAGCGTTACGACGCCAAAAGCGAGGCCAAGAAGTGAGTGACAGGGAGACAGCGCGTTTGCCAGCAGCGCAGGGCCAGGCGGCGCAGCCCGTAGCCGTGCGCGATACCTCGTATGCATTCGAGTCCGCCGAGCCGGGCTTGCGCAAGGGCGACGAAGAGGGCGGCGCGCCCTTTTTGGAGATCCGCCATCTGCACAAGTCCTACGGCAGCTTTACCGCGTTGCGGTCGATCCACCTGCAGATTCGCCGTGGCGAGCTGGTGTGTTTTCTGGGGCCCTCGGGCTGCGGCAAGACCACCTTGCTGCGCGCGATAGCCGGGCTGGAGGCCCAGACCAGCGGTGAGATCTGGCAGGACGGCAAAAACATCTCGGCCTTGCCCGCTTCGCAGCGGGACTATGGGATCGTCTTTCAGTCGTATGCGCTGTTTCCCAATCTGACGGTGGCCGACAACGTCGCCTATGGCCTGGTCAGCCAGCGCCAACCCAAGGCCCTGGTGGCCCAGAAGGTGCAAAGCCTGCTGGATACCGTGGGCCTGTCGGTCAGTGGCGGCAAGTACCCGGCCCAGTTGTCGGGTGGCCAACAGCAGCGCGTGGCTCTGGCTCGTGCGCTGGCCATGTCGCCCGGGCTGCTGCTGCTCGATGAGCCGCTGTCGGCCCTGGATGCGACCGTGCGCGTGCACCTGCGCAGCGAGATCCGTGCGCTGCAGCAGCGCCTGTATGTCACCACCATCATGGTCACGCACGACCAGGAAGAGGCGATGGCCATGGCCGACCGCGTGGTGGTGATGAACCATGGTGTGGTCGAGCAGGTGGGCACGCCCCGCGATATCTACCAGCGCCCCGCCACCCCGTTTGTGGCGGAATTCATCGGCAAGGCCAACAAGCTGCAGGCGCTGGCCGCCGGCAATGGCGGCATCACGCTGGCGGGCCACAAGCTGTACTGCCCGCAGGCGCCGCGCCTGGCCCCGGGCCAAAGCCTGCATGTCTATCTGCGGCCCGAAGACTGCAGCGTGCATGACTGTACCGCCATGCCTCCTGTTGCCAGCGCGCCCGCGCCCAATGGCTCGCCGGTGCTGACGGGCGTGGTGGAGCAGCTGGAGTTTCTCGGTGCGGTCTGCATTGCCCACGTGGATGTGCAGCGCCTGCCCGAGCGCCATGTGCAGCTGCAGCTGAGCCCTGCGCAATGCCTGCAGCTCGATATCCAGCCGGGCCGCTGGTTGCAGTTCTCCATCCATGCGCAGCAGTTGAAGATTTTTGCCCAGGCCGCCTGAGCGCTCCCCCGGCCCCGGCAAGCGCCGGGGCCGGGGCCGCTTGCAGCCATGCCCCAGGCCCCAGGCCCTGGGGACTTACGACACCACTATGACCTCATACGTTTCAGCGCCCGCAGCGCTTTCTCGCCACACCGGCCTGCGCGCAGCGCCCACTGACCGTATCGCGCAACTGGCGCTGGTTGCCATCACGGCGCTGCTGTTGATGGGGCTGCTGGCACCACTGGCTGCCTTGCTGGGCCAGGCCTTTGCGCCCACCTCGGGCGAAGAGGGCTCGGCCTTCATGCGCTTTGTCCGCTATTTCCAGTCGCCCGCGCTGCTGGGCAGTCTCTGGAACAGCCTCTGGGTTTCGCTGGTGGTCACTGCCGTGGTCATCCCGCTGGCCTTTGGCTTTGCCTATGCCATCACCCGCTCGGGCATCCGCGCCAAGGGCTTGCTGCGCAGCATCAGCCTGCTGCCATTGCTGGCACCCTCGCTGCTGTCCGCCATCTCGCTGATCTACTGGTTTGGCAACCAGGGCGTGCTCAAGTCCGTCCTCAATAGCCTGGGTTTTGACACCATCTACGGCGCGCCCGGCATTGTGCTGGCCCAGTGCTTTGCGACCTTTCCGCATGCGCTGATGATTCTGATCACCGCACTTGCGCTGGGTGACCAGCGCCTGTATGAGGCCGCCACTGCGCTCGGGGCCAGCCGCACGCGCCAGTTCCTGACCGTCACCTTGCCGGCAGCGCGCTATGGCGTGGTCTCGGCGGCATTGGTGGTGTTTACCTTGGTGATCACCGATTTCGGCATCCCGAAGGTGATCGGCGGCAACTTCAACATGCTGGCCACCGATGTGTTCAAGCTGGTGATCGGCCAGCAGGACTTCCAGCGTGGCGCCGTCGTGGCCTTGCTGCTGTTGCTGCCTGCCGTCATCACCTATGCGATTGACCGCCAGGTGCAGAAAAAGCAGACCGCTGTGTTGACCGCGCGCGCCGTAGTGCTGCAGCCGAGCCGCCATGCCGCGACCGACCGCTTTTGCAGCCTGCTGTGCTGGGCGCTGGCTGCATTGATGCTGGCCATGTTTGGCATGGCCATCTTTGCCTCGCTGGTCCAATTCTGGCCCTACCAGTTGGGCCTGACCTTGAGCCACTACACCAGCGGCCTGGTCGATGCCGGTGTGGACACCGCCGTGTTCAACAGCCTGACCATGGCCGCCAGCGCTGCCGTGGCGGGACCCATCGTGGTCTTCATGGGCGCCTACCTGCTGGAAAAAACCAAGGGCATGCCCGCGCTGCGCCCCGTGCTGCGCATGCTGGCCATGCTGCCGATGGCCGTGCCCGGCCTGGTGCTGGGCCTGGGCTACATCTTCTTTTTCAACGCCCCGGGCAACCCGCTGAACTTTCTGTACCAGACCATGCCGCTGATGGTGCTGTGCACGGTGATGCACTACTACACCACCGGCCATATGACCCTGGTGACGGCGCTCAAGTCCATTGACGGCGAGTTTGAATCGGTCAGCGCATCGCTCAAGGTGCCTTTCTACCGCACCCTGTGGAAGGTGACCCTGCCGATGTGCCTGCCGGCCCTGCTGGAGGTGTCGCGCTACTTCTTCGTGGCCGCGATGACCACGATCTCGGCCGTCGTCTTCCTCTACTCGCCGGAGACGCGCCTGGGCGCCGTTGCCATACTGAACCTGGATGAAGCCGGCGACATGGCCGCCGCCGCTGCGATGGCCGTGATGATCGCCGCCATCAGCTGCGGGGTTACCGTGCTTTACCAGGCGCTGGGCTGGTGGTTGAACAAGCGCACGCAGGCATGGCGGCAGCGTTGATCGCGTTGATGGACAAAATGATTTGAGAACCAGGAAAGACAGGAATGACGGTAGGAAGCACAAGTTTTGATGTGATCGTGGTGGGCGCTGGCATTGTCGGCCTGGCCCATGCCTATGAAGCGGCGCGCCGGGGCCTCAAGGTCTGCGTGGTGGACCGGGATGCCGCCTGCGTGAGCGCCTCGATCCGCAATTTCGGCTTTGTGACGGTGACCGGCCAGGGGGCAGGGGACACCTGGCGACGCGCCCGCCATGCGCGTGACGTCTGGGCCGAGCTTGCGCCGAAGGCCGGAATTACAGTGCAGCACCAGGGCCTGAACCTGGTGGCCACGCGCGACAAGGCACTGGATGTGCTGCAGGCCTTTATGCAGACCGAGATGGCCCAGAGCGTGAACTGCGCGCTGTGGACAGCCGAAGAGGCCGCCCGCCATGCGCCCGAGCTGCGGCTGGAGCAGGCCAAGGCCGTGTTGCACAGCCCCATTGACCTGCGGGTGGAATCACGCGACGCGATTGCCCAGCTGACCCAATGGCTGGCCGAGCAGATGCAGGTGACTTTCCGGTTTGGCGAGGCAGTGTTGGAAGTCGCCACGCCCAAGGTGGTCACGGCCAAGGGGCAGCTGCATGCCGAGCGTGTGGTGGTCTGCACCAATGCGGATATCCATGGCCTTTACAGCGCGCTGTTTGCCAAGCACCAGGTGCAGCTGTGCCAGCTGCAGATGCTGCGCGTACAGCCAGCTGCCAATTTGCGCCTGAACGCATCGGTGATGGGGGACCTGAGCCTGGTGCGCTACCACGGCTACAGCAAATTGCCCGAGGCGCGCGCGTTGCTGGAGCAACTGCAGCAGGAAGAGGGCAAGAGCCTTGCCCAGGGCATCCACCTGATCGTCGTGCAGAGCGCAGACGGCAGCCTGGTGGTGGGCGATTCGCACCACTATGGCGCCTCCGTCAAGCCCTTTGCCCAGGACGATGTCGATGCGCTGATGCTGCGCCACATGCGCGAGGCCTTGAACATCGGCGATTACCGCGTGACCGAGCGCTGGGTCGGCATCTACCCATCGGCCCCGCAGACGGACTGCTTTATCGAGGCGCCGGACGCCGCCACCCGCGTGGCGATCGTCACCAGCGGCACGGGGGCCAGCACCGGTTTTGGCGTAGCCCATGACACCTTTGCCCATTGGTAAAGGCAGGCACGCATTCCTGAACGATCCATCTTCTATATAGACATACGCCCATGCGCCTGACCAACGGCCGCCATGGGAGCGGAGGACACCATGACGAACTTTCACAACCCCCAACGCGTACAAGCCGTTGTTTTTGACTGGGCCGGCACGATTGTCGACTTTGGCTCACGCGGCCCGATGGGCGCCTTTGTGCAGCTGTTCAAGGATTTCGGGATCGAGATCAGCATTGCCCAGGCCCGGGGCCCGATGGGGTCGGCCAAATGGGACCATATTGCAGCGCTCTGCCAACTGCCCGAGGTGGCAGCGCAGTGGGAAAAACGCCATGGCAAGCCGGTCGCCAACAGTGATATCGACCATCTCTACGAGGTGTTCACGCCGATGAACGCCCGCGTAGTGGGTGACTTTGCCGGCTTCATCCCCGGTGCGCTGGAAGTGGTCAACCGGCTGCGGCTCGATGGCATCAAGATTGGCAGCACCACGGGCTACAACCGTCCGATCATGGATGTGCTCGAACCCATCGCCGCCCGCGCCGGCTATGCGCCGGACAACATCGTCTGCGCCGGCGACCTGGCCGCTGGCCGCCCCAGCCCCTTGATGATGTACCGCTGCTTTGCCGACCTGGGCATCTGGCCAGCCTCGACCGTGGTCAAGGTGGACGACACCGGCGTCGGCATTGCCGAAGGCCTGAACGCCGGTTGCTGGACGGTCGGTGTGGCAGTCAGCGGCAACGCCAATGGCCTGTCCTTGCCCGAATGGCAGGCGCTGAGCGCGGACGAGCAAGCAGAGATACGCAGCACCGCCAGCGAACAGCTGCGCAGCGCCGGCGCCCATTATGTGATCGACAGCGTGGCCGACCTGCTGCCGGTGATCGGGCAGATCAACCAGCACCTGCAGCGCCAGGAACTGCCTGTCCAGGCAGCTGCTTGATGCTGTAGCGCAATAGAACGAGCAGGGGGCTGAACACTAAAAAGCCGCTGCAAGCATCGACCCGCAGCGGCTTTTTGACGGTTGTGAGAGCCGAGGTTTACTTGGCCTTGTAGGTATCGCCCAGCACCACCCCTTCACGGCGTGGATCGGCGCCACCGCTCAGGCGTGCTTCGCCAGCCGCATTGGCAGTACGGATAACGGTGCCCACACCGCTGGATTGCGCATTGACCGACACAGTGTGGCCCATGGCGCGCAGTGCCAGCACCAGCGGATCGTTGTCACCGCTGTTGGTGGCATTGATATTGGGGTGCTCACCACCGAGGTTGGTGGTGCGGCTGTTGGAGGCGCCAAAGTTCACCAGATTGGTGGCTTGCTGCGCATCCAGGCCCCAGTCCAGCGCGCCGACCAGGGTTTTGGTCACGAACTGGATGATCGTGGCACCGCCGGGCGAGCCCGTGGCCATCTTGAACGCGCCGGGTTGGCCGTCAGCCGTGGCGTCAAACACCAGCGTAGGCGCCATCGAGCTGCGAGGGCGCTTGCCCGCTTCCACCTTGTTGGCGATCGGCAGACCATCGGCCGACACCGGAGCCGCGGAGAAATCGGTCAGCTGGTTGTTCAGGATAAAGCCCTGGGTCATGTGGTAGGAGCCCATGCCTGCTTCCACCGTCGTGGTCATGCTCACCACATTGCCCTTGCCATCGACGATGGTCATGTGCGTGGTGCCGGCTTCGGTCACCTTGCCCACGCCCAGACGGGTGTTGCCAAACTGGCCGGCGCTGGCAGTGCCCATGCTCTGCGTGGGCGAGATCAGCGCGGCGCGCGACTTCAGGTAGCTCTTGTCCAGCAAGGTGCTGTACAGCGGGCCGGGCAGGGGGGTGAAGTCGGTGTCGGCCACATACATGTCGCGGTCGGCATAGGCCATGCGCTCGGCTTCGCTCACCAGGTGCACGCCCATGGCAGTCGGCTTGCCGCCTTCCAGATCCAGCGCGGTGGGCTTGTGGGGGGCGAGGTCAAAGTTCTCCAGCACGCCCATGGCCTGCGCCACGGCAATACCACCGGACGAGGGCGGTGGCATACCGCAGATCACGTACTTGGCGCGGTAGGTGGTGCAGACTGCATCACGCTTTTTGGCCTGGTAACCCGCCAGGTCGGCCATCGTGGTCACGCCGGGGGTGATGGGTGCGCCAGTCGTCACGTTTTGGGTCACGGCGATCTTGTCGACAATGCCTTGCGCCACCGATCCGGTGTAGAAAGCATCGGCACCGCCAGTCGCCATCTTCGTCAACGTTGCGGCATAGGCAGGGTTCTTGAAGGTTTCACCCAGGCCCTTGGTCGAGCCGTCGGCGTTGAAATAAATGGCCAGCGCATCGGCATCCGCCTGCAGCGCGGTCTTGGCGCCGGCCAGCGCATCGGACATGCGGCCGCTGATCTTGAAGCCATTGGTGGCCAGGTCGATACCGGGCTGGATCAGGTCCTTCCAGGGCTTGGCACCATGGTCCTTGTGGGCCAGGTCGAGCATGCGCACAGCGCCGGGCGTGCCGATGGAGCGGCCGCTGGCACGGGCGCTGGGCAGCGGCGTGGTCTGGGTGCCACTGTCGATATAGCGCAAGTAATCTGGCGTCGCGGCCGCAGGTGCGGTTTCGCGGCCGTCATAAGCCGTCACCTTTTTGGTGGCTGCATCGTAGTACAGCATGAAGGCGCCACCGCCAATACCGCTGGACTGGGGCTCCACCAGACCCAGCACCATCTGCACGGCCACCGCAGCATCCACCGCAGAGCCGCCAGACTTCAGCACTTCACAACCGGCCTTGGATGCCAGAGGGTTGGCCGTCACCACCATGTACTTGTGGCCTTCGACCACTTTCTTGCCGGTACGGTAGCCCGAAGCCAGTTCGGGGAACGAAGGATCGCCAGGCAGACCGGAGCCCACGACCACCGAACCATCCGATGTGCCAGCCTCGCAGGCCGTGCTCACCAGATCGTCCTGGTCGTTATGGCTGGAGCCACCGCAAGCGGTCATCGTCAGCGCGACGATGGCGGCCAGCGCGGCCATGCTGTAGCGCGCCGGCACGGCACCCAGCAATTTTTCGTTTTTCATATAACTATTCCTTGGATCGAATGACAGGAAATTGTCTTAGTAAAACGAATCATCGAGAGGCTGGATAAGCCGTGGTTAACCCTCGATTTGGCAACAAAGTGACTGCCTTGCCAAGTGGCAGGGCAGGTTTGAGGTTCTCTGCTCGGCGAGAGGTACAAGCTAGGTAGAAATGTGACTTAACATAATATACATCGTATTAATTAGCTAAGTACTGGTGAGGAGCCATCTGGCTACAACCCGTGCCTCATTGCTTGGACACGAGCAACCTCTCTCTCTCTCAGCGCTCCGGCCGCATGTCAGCGCCCGGCTTGTCATCCTTGACCAGCACCCAGCGGTAACCTGCCGGCGCCACCGGTGGCTGCGCCGCTTGCATCGACCTGCGGCGGTCGCCCAGGTTTGAGGCATTGATGCCGTTCTTGATCGCTGCCTTCAACAGCTCATACCCAACCCACAACGAGATAACCGTGGCGATCAGCGACCAGAAAAGCATCCAGGCGAGCTGTCGGTCTATCTCCATCTGCAATCTTGCCCAATCCATCGCCATTCCTCCTGCCGCGCAGTGTAGCTGCGCGCTGGTCTGCAACCCGCCAACGCATGCAAGCGCTGTAACAGGAACCTCAGCATCCGGCCCGGAATTGCTCGTCTCGCGCGCGTTGCCGTTCTTCACGGATCCATTCCATCTTGCGTGCGGTCCCGCACGGCAGCCATATCCATATATGCTTAGCGACTTTCCTTTAAGAACATCCTTATTCCGTTAAACCAGCTTATTTTGATCGCATCTCAGTCATGCCAGGCCAGGCTTGAGTCTGTGATCGTTGCGATACGGCCCAGCTGCCAGGGGCGGTTTATCTGTCCATGGCCGAATGGCGCGCCACAGTAAATGGGAATGTTTAGTAGATTCAAGTGTTCGGCGAATATTTCCTCGAGAGTGTGGAGCACTCCTCGCGCGGGACAATTCGTGAAATCGCCGAGCACAACGGCCAGAGCGCCATCCAGCGCACCACATAATCGGAGTTGTGCCAGAGATCTCTCAATGCGGTAAAAAGGCTCGCCTACATCCTCAAGCAGAACAATGCCTCCCGCCATTGACGGTAGCCAGGGCGTACCCGCGAGAGAACTCAAGGTTGCCAGATTCCCGCCAAGGGCCGGCCCCGTCACGTTGACGCGTTCCAAGTTCCCGCCAGGTGTGAGCCCCGAGAAATGAAGCGCTGCGCTGCCTTTGCTCAGTAATGTAAGTACATCTTCAGCATGCTGGCTTATCGCATCGCCAACTACTATTTCTTCGAACACCGGTCCATGGATGGCACAACCGCCCAGCTTCCACGCCTGCAGTAAAAGTGAGCAATTATCGGAGTACCCAATAATAGGTTTGTGCGCAAGCCAGTCCGCCACATGGGGTAGCAGGTGCATGCATCCGGTACCTCCTCGCGCAAACCAAACTGCGTCCACCGTTTTATCGGTCATAGCACTTCTCAGGTCTTCGAGACGAAGTTCATCGCGTCCGGCCAAATAACGGTGCCTTTGAAAGGTATGGGCTCCAAAAGTGATTACATGGCCGGAAGCCTCAAGTACTTCCGCTGCAGCAGTAATTTCTTCTTCTTTGACCGCCGCTCCTGGCGCTACAACCCGAATTCGCATGAAAGCCCGCTCCTTCCAAGCTGTAAATAGCTGCCACCAGCTTACGTGGACCAGAGGTTTCTAATACGTAAAAATTGTCGAATGAAATGTGGAGAGCCAACCTGCGTAACGTCAGCAAATGCATATCGAAGACTTGAGGTGTCTTATGCTTGCATGCCATGGCTCACCCTGCTCCTTGGCATGAAAAAGGCCTGCACAACGGCAGGCCTTCGCTCACTAACGCTGTCAGGCGCTCAATCCCAGATAGGCGCCAGTCCCTCGGGATTCACCTCACGGCCGTTGCGCTCCAGCTGGGCAATGCGGGCCATGTCATCGGCATCCAGCACCAGTTGCTGGGCCAGCAGGTTGCTGGCCAGGTTCTCGCGCTTGGTGGAAGACGGGATGACGGCGTAACCTAATTGCAGCGCCCATGCCAGGGCGACCTGGGCGACGGTGGCCTGGTGCTTGCTGGCGATCTCTGCCAACACCGGGTCCTTCAGCACCTTGCCGTAGGCCAGGGTCATGTACGAGGTCACGGCAATGCCCTGCTCCTGGAGAAAGGCCGTCAGCTTGGGGCTTTGCAGGTAGGGGCTGAGTTCGATCTGGTTGGTGGCGATCTCCCCTGCTCCAACGGCTGCGATGGCCTGGCGGGTCAGATCAATGTTGAAGTTGGAAATACCGATCTGGCGCGTGAGGCCCTGGGCCTTGGCGTCCGCCAGCGCGGTCATGAACTCTTGCAGTTCGACGCCATTGCCGGGTGCGGGCCAGTGGATCAGGGTCAGGTCCACATAGTCGCTGCGCAGCTTTTTGAGGCTGTCCTTGAGGCTGGGAACCAGCTTGGCTTGGCTGTAGTTGTCGGTCCAGATCTTGGTGGTGACAAACAGCGCTTCGCGCTCCACGCCGCTCTCGGCGATGGCCTGGCCCACCTCGGCTTCATTGCCATAGATTTGCGCGGTGTCGACCGCCCGGTAGCCTAGCTCCAGTGCATTGCGCACCGAGTCGACCACGACCTGCCCTTGCAGACGGAAAGTACCAACACCAAAGCGAGGAATAGACATGAAAAACTCCTTGAGAAAAATACGGACAGAAATGTGCGGCGGCCCTGCAGTGGTTGGCAGCCCAACCAGGTCCTCATCGCATTGGTGGACAGTTTGCGCTTTTCATCCTTGCAGATAAAGCCCTGTATCAACAATATTCTTTTGATGAAATATCAACTATACCCACCGCCCTGCTCTTGCGTTTCTTGGGCAGTGCCGGGCCAGGCAGAACCCACTTTAAAAAAGCAAAAGCTCCCCGTGCAGCTTGTGGTCTGCACGGGGAGCCTGGGGCCAGCGCCGGGGATTAGAGGTTACCCGCTGCTGCTGCGTGGCCAGCCTGCCCACGGCGCATGCGGCCCTGGATCAGCACCAGACCGAGCCCGCCGGCAGCCAGCGCCGCGCCTGCCCAAGCCACTGCGCCATAGCCCAGCCCCTGGCTGATGACGGCGCCCCCTAAGGCGGCGCCTACGGCATTGCCCAGATTGAAAGCGCCCACATTGACGGACGAGGCCAGGCCGGGCGCCTCTGCGGCGGCCTGCATCACCCGCATCTGCACCGGGGGCACCATGCCAAAGGCGGCAGCACCCCACACGACCAGACCCATGCCGGCGCCCAGATGCGTACCAAGCGCCCAAGGCAGCACCACCATGATGAGGGCCAGGGCCAGCAGGATGATGCGTGTAGCGCCATCGAGCGACCAATCGGCCAGGCGGCCACCGAGGCTGTTGCCGATGGTGAAGCCCACGCCGATCAGCACCAGCGCAAAGGCGATGAAGCCGGGGCTGGCATGGGTGATCTCGGTCAGTACCGGCGCCACATAGGTGTAGAGCGTGAACATGGAGCCGGCACCGAGCACCGTCGTACCCATGGCCAGCAGCACCTCGGGGCGGGTCAGCACCTTGAGTTCACGGCGCACGTCCGGGCGTGTGCCGGCCTCGCCCTTGGGCAGTACCATCCACAGCGCAGCAATGGTGATCAGGCCCAGCGCGGCCGTGCCGGCAAAGGCCAGCCGCCAGCCGACTTGCTGGCCAATCCAGGTGGCAGCGGGCACGCCGCCGATATTGGCCACCGTCAGCCCCATGAACATCGCAGCAATGGCACTGGCCTGCTTGTCCTTGGGGACCACACTGGCCGCGACGACGGCGCCAATGCCAAAGAAGGCCCCATGGTTGAGGCTGGTCACCAACCGCGACAGCAGCAAGGTCGTGTAGCCAGGGGCCAATGCAGAAAGCAGATTGCCGGCGGTGAAAATCAGCATCAAGGTGACCAGCGCTGCACGCCGCCCAAAGCGGCTGAACAGCAAGGTCATCACAGGTGCCCCCAGCATTACACCGACGGCATAGGCCGATACCAGCATGCCGGCGGTGGGAATGCTGACGTCGACGCCCTGGGCGATCACAGGCAACAGCCCCATCGGGGCAAACTCGGTGGTGCCAATGGCGAAAGCGCCAATGGCCAATGCGAACAATACAGCGGAAGACTTCATAGCTGCTAGTGTGCCCTGCTAATATTTGCAGATTAAGTACCATCGCCACCAAAATCTTTTGACGCCAGGGCAACAATGAAGACCACGCTCGACGAATTGCAGGCCTTTGTGGCCGTGGTCGATACCGGCTCGATCACCGCCGCCTCCGAGCTGCTGGACCAGACCGTCTCCGCCACCAGCCGCACCCTTGGCCGGCTGGAGGAAAAGCTGCAAACCACGCTGCTGCGCCGCACCACCCGCCGGCTGGAGTTGACCGAGGAAGGCAGCGCCTTCTTGCAGCGGGCACGCGCGATCCTGGTGTCGGTGGACGAGGCCGAAGAGCTGATGGCTGCACGGCGCGTGCGGCCTGCCGGGCGCCTGCGGGTGGATGCCGCCACACCCTTCATGCTGCACGTGCTAGTGCCGCTGGTGGACAGCTTTCGCGCCCGCTACCCCGAGGTGGAGCTGGAGCTGCACTCGCACGAAGGCATTGTGGACCTGATCGAAAAGCGCAGCGATGTTGCCTTTCGCATTGGCGCGCTCAAGGATTCAAGCATGCATGCGCGTCCTGTGGGGATCAGCCGCATCCGGGTATTGGCCAGCCCCGCCTACCTTGCACGCCACGGCACCCCGACCGATATCCAGCAGTTGGCGCAGCATGTGTTGCTGGGATTCTCCCAGCCCGATTCGCTCAATGAATGGCCACTGCGTGACACCGGCGGCGAACTACTGCGCATACAGCCGGCGGTTGCCTCTTCGAGCGGCGAAACGCTGCGCCATATGGCCTTGGCCGGTCTGGGCATGGTCTGCCTGTCGGATTTCATGACGCGGGCGGACCGCGACAGCGGTCAGCTGGTGCCCTTGTTCGAAGACCAACTGCTTGATGTACGCCAGTCCATCCATGCGGTCTACTACCGCAATACGGCGCTGGCCTCGCGTATCACCTGCTTTGTCGACCACGTGGTCACCACATTGGGCGCCAAGCCCTTTGACTGAACAGGCCCAAGCACCCACCGGCCACCGGTGCCACCCGGAGCGTTCGCTGCCCAGCCAGAGGCGTCTGCAGATCTTCCGTCAGGTGGCATCCAACCTGGAGGCGCCTTCGCCCAACACCAGGCGCGTCAGGTCGCTGATCTGCTGGACCGCATCGTGCGCGCGCATGCTGTTCAAGGTGTCGCTGCGCACGCCCCCCCTGCCCTGCGCACCCAGCAGCATCACGGTGATCTGCATTTGCGGGCAGCGTTGGCGCAGGCTCTCGCACATCTGGGCCAGCCTGCCCAGTGGGTTCGGATGGAAGCTGCAGATGCAGAGGTGGCGCACACCGTCATACAGCGACAGATCACCCTGACGGAGCACGGTGTCGATGGACACCGCGCGGGTGCTGCTGTCTACCCCGTGCAGCCGCAGCGCATGGGCTGCCATCGTGGCGGCATGCCGGTCAATGTCCCATTGCATTCCGACACAGACAACCGAGGCCGGGGGCGGTTGAACCTCGACCGCCTCGGGCAATGCGTCAGGCGGGTAATGGCGCTGCAGGCCACTGAGCAGCATGGCCACCGCCTCCGACAGGCGCTGGCGTTGCGGTGGGCTGGCAGCGCTGCGGTACTGCTGGGCCGCAATCTGGAGGGCCGGCACCGCCACCTCGTCATAGAAATGGGTGACGGCCAATGCCTGGTCCTGCTGGCTGGGCTTGGGTGGAAGCGCTTCGTCGATGTTTTCGGATGCGACGTCAATGGCCTGGTCGACATCGCCGCGCCACAGACGCTGCAGCAATTTTTCCGGAGGATCAAACACCGCCTGGCTGCCCAGCAAGATCTCGAGAAACCCCATCCCCGGGATGTAGCGGCCCAGCACCAGCAGACACACCGTCAACGGGGTCGACAGGATCAGCCCCACCGGCCCCCAAAGCGCCGTCCAGAAGGTCGCCGCCAGAATGATGGACAAGGTCGACAAACCGGTGCTTGCGCCATAGAGCCAGGGCTCGATCACGTTGTTGCTGATCAACTCCAGAACCAGAATCAGGGCCAGGGTCCACAGCAGCAGGCTCCAGCCGGGGTCCACTGCAAAAGCCAGCGTGAGCGGAAAAACGGCCGATGCCATCGGCCCGATATAGGGCACGAAGCGCAGCACCGCCGCCAGGATGCCCCAGAGAATGGCGCCGGGCACCCCAATCCACCACAGCCCCAGCGCCATCGGAACCCCGTAGCTGAGGTTGACGAACAGCTGCATGCGCAGGTACTGGCCGATGCGCGTCGCAGCGTCATCGAGCGCGTCGGAGGCCATATGCGTGTTCGGCCCCATTAGCCGCAGCAGCCGGTCCTGCAGGCCACTGCGGTCCAGCAGTATCAGCACGACAAACAGGAACACAATGCCGGTGGTGGCCAGCGGCTCAGCCACCTTGCTCAGCAGCTCCAGCGCCTTTTGGATGGGCTTGACCTCCGGCTCCTGCACCTCCACTTTCTGCACGCGGCGGCGGGCATCGCCCTGCCCTATCTCGGTTTCCACCGTATTGAGCACCTTGACCGCGCCGTCCCAGACCCCCGGGCCATTGAAATACGGTTTGACGTGGCGCAGCTTCTGGCGAATGGTGTTCTGGTAGGTCGGCAGCTCGGCGCTGAGGCTGGTCACCTGGTTGCCCACATAGAGCGCGCCTGCACCCAAAGCGCCCAGAGCCAGCACCATCACCAGCGCCACCGACACCACCCTGGGCAGGCCCCAGCGCTTGAGCCGGCTGACCGCAGGATCGAGCAAAAAGCCCAGCAAGGCGGCCAAGGCCACCGGCAGCAGCACATCCCGGCCTACATACAGGCCCAGAATCACCACCGCCGCAATGACCATGCCCACCATCAACCGCAGGCCCGGCACGATCGCCAACAGCGGGGCCAGGGTCTCTTGTGTGGATGCGCCCTTGCGCCGGCGCCCTGCGCCACGCCTGCCACCTTGCCCCGTATCGGCCAGCGCACGACGCGAGGGCCGCTGAGGTCCGGGAACGGGCTGGGCTACAGGCTCATCGTCGGGCGCGGCGTGGTCGGGGGGCATAGCGTGGGGTGAAGACTAAGAAAGGGTGGGAAGCGCAAGCAGCTATTACATCCAATTTCCACGGTGGCAGGTGTCATCTTTGACCGATTTTTGAAGGGCCGAAGCTGCGCAACAAAAAACCGCAAGGCCGGATGGCACTTGCGGTCTGCGCAACCGATCAGGCGGGCAGCGCTATTTCTTCAGGCCCTGGAGCTTGGCAAAGGCCGACGCCATCGCGTTTTGCTGGGCAGGCTGGTTGGTGCGGGCGGGCTGCGTGTAGCCCCCCCGGCCGCCAGCGCCCTGGTGGCCTCGGCCCGCCGATTCAAAGCGGTTGTCGCGCGGGCCATCGCGGCGCGCAGGCGCGGCGTCCAGCTTCATCGTCAGGCTGATGCGCTTGCGCTCCACATCCACTTCCAGCACCTTGACCTTGACGATCTGACCGGTCTTGACGGCTTCGCGGGCATCTTCGATGAACTTGTAGCTCATCTGGCTGACGTGGACCAGGCCGTCCTGGTGTACACCCAGGTCCACAAAGGCGCCAAACTGGGCGACGTTGCTGACGGTGCCTTCCAGAGTCATGCCCTCGCGCAGGTCCTTGATGTCTTCCACGCCTTCGTTGAAGCGGGCCACGACAAAGTCGGGGCGCGGATCGCGGCCGGGCTTTTCCAGCTCACCCAGAATGTCCGAGATGGTCAGGGCGCCAAACTTCTCGCTGACAAAGCGCTCGGCTTTGAGGCCCTTGAGCACATCGCCACGGCCCATCAGCTGGTCCACCGGCTTGCCGGTGGTAGCAATGATCTGCTCGACGACCGGGTAGGTCTCCGGGTGCACGCCGGTCATGTCCAGCGGGTTGTCGCCACCACGGATGCGCAAGAAACCGGCGGCCTGCTCAAAGGTCTTGGCACCCAGGCCGGCCACATCCATCAGCTGTTTGCGGTTCTTGAACGAGCCATTGGCATCCCGCCAGCGCACGACCGACTTGGCCACCGTGCCCGAGAGGCCGGAGACGCGGCTGAGCAGCGGCGCCGAGGCCGTGTTGAGGTCCACACCCACCGAGTTCACGCAGTCTTCGACCACCGCGTCGAGCTGGCGGGCCAGCTCACTCTGGTTCACATCGTGCTGGTACTGGCCCACGCCAATGCTCTTGGGGTCGATCTTGACCAGCTCGGCGAGCGGGTCTTGCAGGCGGCGGGCAATCGACGCTGCGCCACGCAGGCTGACATCGACATCGGGCATCTCGAGCGCCGCGAATTCGCTGGCGGAATAGACCGAGGCGCCCGCTTCGCTCACCACCACCTTGTCGATCTTCTTGCCCGCCTTCTCAGCAATGCGGATCAGGTCGGCGGCCAGCTTGTCGGTCTCACGGCTGGCGGTGCCGTTGCCGATCGCAATCAGATTGATCTGGTGCTTTTCCACCAGGCGGGCGAGCACGGCCAGTGAGCCATCCCAGTCGCGGCGCGGCTCATGCGGGTAGACCGTGGTGGTATCCACCAGCTTGCCGGTGTGGTCCACCACGGCGACCTTGACGCCGGTACGAATGCCCGGGTCCAGACCCAGCACGGCACGCTGACCGGCAGGCGCAGCCAGCAACAGGTCGCGCAGATTGTCGCCAAACACCTTGATCGCCACCTTTTCGGCATCTTCGCGCAGGCGCGAGAACAGGTCGCGCTCGGTCGACAGGCTCAGCTTGACCCGCCAGGTCCAGGCCACGCATTTGCGGATCAGGTCATCGCTGGCCCGCTTGGCATGGCTCCAGCCCAGGTGCAGCGCAATCTTGCCCTCGGCCAAGCTGGGCTGGCCCGGCTCAGGCGCCACGCCGGGCTGCAGCTCGGGCTGCACCAGCTTGGCTTCCAGCACTTCCAGGGCCCGGCCCCGGAACACCGCCAGCGCGCGGTGCGAGGGCACGCGGCCAATCGGCTCGTCATAGTCAAAGTAATCGCGGAACTTGGCGACCTCGGGGTCGTTCTCGTTCTTGGACTCCACTTTCTTGGAGCGCAGCAGGCCTTCGGCCCAGAGCCACTCGCGCAGTTTTTGCACCAGCACCGGGTCTTCGGCCCAGCGCTCGGACAGGATGTCGCGCACACCATCGAGCACCGCCATCGGGGTCGAGAAATCCGGACCGGGTTTGCCATCGTCAAGCACCGTGGCCGGCTTGCAAAAGGCCTGGGCCTCCTGCAGCGGGTCCAGGCTCGGGTCCGCAAACAGCTTGTCGGCCAGCGGCTCAATGCCAAACTCCTTGGCGATCTGGCCCTTGGTGCGGCGCTTTTGCTTGAAAGGCAGGTAAATGTCTTCCAGTTCCTGCTTGGTGGGCGCGCGGGCAATGGCCAGGCGCAGCGCATCGGTCAGCTTGCCCTGCTCGTCGATGGCCTTGAGCACCGTGTCGCGGCGCTCCTGCAGCTCCCGCAGATAGGTCAGGCGCTCGGCCAAATCCCGCAGCTGGGTGTCATCGAGACCACCGGTGGCTTCCTTGCGGTAGCGGGCAATGAAAGGCACCGTCGCCCCGCTGTCCAGCAGTTCCACCGCCGACGTAACCTGCGACTCGGCCACCTTCAGCTCAGCCGCAATCTGCGCAATGATCTTTTGCATGCTCTACGCTCGCTCCAATGCTTCTCTGGCAAAACAGCGAGTGTGCCATAGCTGCCGGCGGCCACTGGGGATTTGAACAGGTGCCGGATTTGAAAAATGTAATTTTTATAGCAGTCCGGAACACGCCTGCTACGTGGCAGGTGAGCTCGGGTCCTACTTGGTCAATCGTCAAACAATGCGAATCGGGCGGCGCAGTCGATGGCATACTGGGCCGCGATGTCCCCAGAGCCCGATTCGAATTTGGATTTGTTTGGCGCCGAGCCCGCGCCGGCGGCCGCTGCGCCCGCCCCCGCTGCGCCGCCTGCCGGCGCGCAAGACACCGAAGCGTCCCCTCCCCCAGCCGCTCCTGCCGCCAAAGCGCGCAGCCGTGCGCAGGCGGTAGGCGCCGCGTACCCCTTGCTGGGGGAGGACCTGGCCCCCGCCATGCCGGCGCTGCTGCGCATGGGCGGCTCATCCTGGTCCTACCCCGGTTGGCAGGGCCTGGTCTGGGACAAGGCCTACAGCGAGCGCATTCTTGCGCAACGCGGCCTGAACGCTTATGCCGAGCACCCGCTGCTGCGTACCGTCAGCATTGACCGCAGCTTTTACCGGCCGCTGGCAGCATCCGAATACGCCGTCTACGCCGCCCAGGTGCCGGCGGATTTCCGTTTTATCGTCAAGGGGCCGGCGCTGGTCTGCGATGCGCAGGTGCGCGGTGAAGAAGGCCGCGGCAAAGAGCCCAACCCCGCGTTCTTGAATGTGGAACTGGCGCTCAGCAGCTATGTGCGCCCGGCCTGTGAAGGCCTGCTGGACAAGCTCGGCGTGCTGCTGTTCCAGCTCAGCCCGCTGCCGCTGGGCCGGTTGCTGAACCTGCAGCGCACCCTGGCGGAACTTGAGCAACTGGCGCTGGCCGTGCAGGCCGAGCTGGCGGGCCTGCCCGCAGAGCGCCGGCCCATTGTGGCCTTTGAGGTGCGTGATGCCGATTGGCTGCGCCCCGAGATCGCCCCGCAGCTGGCCCAGATTCTGCGCCAGGCCGGTGCCACCTACTGCCTGGGCCTGCATGCCAAGATGCCACGCATGCCCGATCAACTGCCGCTGCTGCGCGCGCTGTGGCCCGGCCCGCTGGTCTGCCGCTGGAATGTGAACCCTGTCTTTGGCCCTTATGGCTACGCCGATGCTGAAAAGCAATTGGCCCCGTTTGACCGCATCCAGCAGCCCGACCCCGCCACGTTGGCGCTGCTGGCCAGCACCTTGGCCGGCGTCTGCAGCAAGGGGCAGCCCGCCTATGTCACCGTCAGCAACGAGGCCGAGGGCTGCGGCCCACTCAGCATTGTGCGACTGGCCGAGGCGATTGCCGCACTGAAAAAATCTGACAACCCAAGCCCGGTCTGACTGCAATCGCTTGCGATGTTTTGCGCAAATTTGCCGCTGTGGCCCAGACATCTGCCCAGCAGTGCATGGGCGCAGGCCTATGATGTTTGGCCTGGGCGCGCAGCGCGGCGCCATTCGGGCCCGCCGCCGCACCCACTACCCTTTGAGCGATTGAATCCATGCGATACCGCACTTTGTGCCAATTTGCCTGCCTGGCGGCCTTGAGCGCCGGCCTGGCCTCTTCCTTCAGCGCCCAGGCGGCGGAGACCCGTGCCAACCGCTTCACCGTGAGCGACAGCATCACCAGCGTGCAGCTGTGCGGCAATCGCAACCAGGGCAGCAACAAGGCCGTACAGCCCTACCGCGTGGTACAGGGCGAGCAAAACGGCCAAAGCTATCTGTTCGTGCAGTGGATGAACCAACCCGAAGACACGCCCCACTGGCGCGGAGTGGCTGCCCATACCCAGGGATTTGCCGAGATCAACGACGACAACGCAGACCTGGGCTTGCAAGACCTGCGCTGCCGCGCCCATGGCAAAGGCATTGTGATTACGGCGCAGGTGACCGGTGGCAAACCTGCGGTCAAGCGCCGTACGATGCAGCTGGAGGTCGGACCCGCGCTGGAGAAATACAGCATCAGCTTCAGCCCGGCGCTGAAGTAACGCGGGCCGGGGCTGGATGCCGCCGGCCCGGTGTTGACGACACGCTGAGGCTTACTTGCCCGCAGCCGCAGCGCCCAGGGCCTGGTCGCCTTCGAGTTCTGCCCGCCTGGCGTACTTGGCGGCCAGCACGCCGCAGACCATCAGCTGCATCTGGTGGAACAGCATCAGCGGCAGCACCATCATGCCCACCGTGCTGCTGGCAAACAGCACCTTGGCCATGGGCACGCCACTGACCAGGCTCTTCTTGCTGCCGCAGAACACGGCGGTGATCTCATCTTCCTTGCTGAAGCCCAGGCGGCGCGAGAGGAAGGTGGTCAGGAACAGTGCCAAGGCCAGGATGATGGCGCTGATCACCAGCAGGCCGACCAAGGTGGTCAGCGACACCTGGCGCCAGATGCCCTGCACCACGGCGGCACTGAACGCCGTGTACACCACCAGCAGGATGGAGCCCTGGTCCACCACCTTGGTGAGCTTGCCGTGCTTCTTGATGAACGGGCCCACCCAGCGCTGCAGCAAATGGCCCAGCGCGAAGGGCAGCATCAGTTGCAGCAAGATCTTGACCACCGCATCGACGAAAGAACCGCTCGTGCCATGGGCGGTCACGAACACACTGACCAGCAGCGGGGTGATAAAGACGCCCAGCAGCGTCGATGCCGATGCACTGCATATGGCAGCCGGGATATTGCCACGCGCCATCGACACGAACGCGATCGACGACTGCACCGTGGACGGCAACACGCACAGGAACATCACCCCCACATACAGCTCGGGCGAGACCAGGGGCGTGAGCAACGGTTTGAGCGCCCAGCCCAGAAACGGAAACACGACAAAGGTGCTGCCGACAATGAACAGGTGCAGCCGCCAGTGCATGATGCCCGCCAGAATCGCCTGGCGTGAAAGCTTGGCGCCGTGTAGAAAGAACAGCAGCGCCACGGCCGCTGTCGTCAAGGTCTCAAAGCTGCTCGCCACCTGGCCGGTCGCGGGCAAAAAACTGGCCAGCAGCACCGTGGCCACCAGCATCAGCGTGAAGTTGTCGGGACGGAATTTCATGTGCGCCATTGGACGCCGTTTGCAGGCAAAAGTAAAATTAATTTATAAGATTGATTGATGATTTAAAGTCATATATCTCCGTTTCGTTTCCCACCATGCACGTCAGCCTCCGCCAGCTCCAGGTATTCCTCTGCGTCGCCCAGTGCCGCAGCTTCAGCCAGACCGGCCAGACGCTGGGCCTGACCCAATCGGCCGTCAGCCGCGCGATGGTGGAGCTCGAAGGCCAGCTCCATGTGCGGCTGCTGGACCGCACCACGCGCGAGGTGCTGCTGACCGATGCCGGCCAGCTGCTGGCCCAGAAGGCCGCGCCCCTGCTGCAGGAGCTGGCCGATACCCTGGCCGAGGTCGCCGATGTGGGCCATGCCGCACGTGGCCAGGTGCGCATTGCCAGCAGCCCCACGCTGTCTGCGGCGCTGATGCCCGCCTGCATCGCCGCCTGCAACCGCGAGCTGCCGCAGATCCAGCTGCAGCTGGTGGACCGCCTGCAGCAAGAGGTGCTGGCCCAGGTGCGCAGCGGCGATGTGCATTTTGGGGTGGTGGTGGAGCCGCCGGAGCTGGGCGATCTCGACTGCATCAGCCTGCAGCTGGACCCCTTTGTTGCCGTGTTGCCGCCCGCGCACCCGCTGATGCCGAAGGCGCAGAAGGCGCATAAGGCCACCAGCCTGCGCTGGGACCAGCTGCGCGGCGAGCCCTTGGTGCTGCTCGACCATGCATCGGGCAGCCGCCGGCTGATGGACGCTGCCTTGCTGGCCAGCGGTTGCGGGCCTGAGCATTGCCCTGTCGTGCAGGAGGTAGGCCATGTCACCACTGCCTTCCGCATGGTCGAGGCCGGCATTGGCATCAGCATCATGCCGGGCCTGGCGATCCCGGCCCATGGGTTGAGCAGCCTCCAGGTGTGCGATCTGCTGCCCCAGGTGCAACGCGCAATCATGCTGGTGCGGCGCCGCCAGCGCAGCCTGCCCGCTGCGGCGCAAGCGGTCTGGGATCTGGTGGCCCGGCGCCTCACAACAGCCCCCACACCGTAAACACGCCGCCGCGATTGCTGGCAATCAGACTACAAGAGAAGCGCTGCGTGCGTGCTAAAAACGGTGGCTGTGACCAACCCTTAATCCAAGGCACCAGGAGAGTTCCCATGATCCAACGCATTCCATCCATCGCCAAGTTCGCTGCTGCGGCCACCGTGGCCGCGCTGCTGAGCGCCTGCGCCCACACCGACCGCGCCACACCGATTGCCGAAGCGACCATCAACCCGACCGAAGGCAACAACATCAGCGGCTATTTCCGCGTCTACGAAGTCAACCGCGACACGGTGCGCGTGATGGCGCAGGTCAAGGGTCTGCAGCCCGGCAGCGAACACGGCTTCCATGTGCATGAGAACGGCAACTGCTCGTCGCCAGATGCGATGAGCGCCGGCGGCCACTACAACCCGAACGGCCACCAGCATGGCAAGGCCGGCCCCGAATCCCATGTCGGTGATCTGCCCAGCCTGATGGCCGATGCCGCAGGCACCGCGTTCCTGGTCTGGGAAACCAAGGACCTGTCGATCGGCACCGGCAAGCCCAGCGACATCAAGGGCCGCGCTGTGGTGGTCCACAAGGACAAGGACGACTACACCACCCAGCCCACCGGCAATTCCGGTGCCCGTCTGGGCTGCGGTGTGATCCAGTAAGCCGTCCTGCTCCAAGCGCCTGTTCAAACCCAGCCTGTGGCGCCCGGTGGCCCACAGGCTTTTTTGTCACTGCACTGCGCCAAAGCGATGCACAATCGGGCCATGAGCGAACTCTCCCACTCCATTGCCGATTTGCGCAAAAGCTATGAACGCGCCGAGCTGAACGAATCGGCGTCCTGCGCTGCGCCGATTGACCAGTTCGACCGCTGGATGAACGAAGCCGTTGCGTCGCAGCTGCCAGAACCCAATGCGATGACGGTCGCTACCGTCGGCCCCGATGCCCGGCCCAGCACCCGCATCGTGCTGATCAAGGGCTACGACGCACGCGGCATCGTCTGGTACACCAATTACGACAGCCGCAAGGGCCGTGAGATTGCAGGCAATCCCTTTGCCGCGCTGATGTTCCACTGGGTGGAGCTGGAGCGTGTGGTGCGCATCGAGGGCCGTGTGGAAAAAGTCTCGGACGAGGAAAGCGACGCCTACTTCAACAGCCGCCCGCTCGACTCGCGCATTGGCGCCTGGGCCAGTCCGCAAAGCCAGGTCATCGACAGCCGCGCCGTGCTGGTGACCAATGCCGCCAAATATGGCGCGCAGTTCCTGCTCAAGCCGCCGCGCCCACCGCACTGGGGTGGCTTTCGCCTGGTGCCCGATACCTGGGAGTTCTGGCAAGGCCGCAAGAGCCGGCTGCATGACCGCCTGCGCTACCGCCAAACGGGGCCAGACGGCACCGGCTGGATCCGCGAACGCCTCGCGCCTTGAACCCGATGGGCGCCGCTGCGTGGGAGATCCGTTGGCTGACACCGGCCGATGCCGCCGCTTTCCAGCGCCTGCGCCTGGCCGGCCTGCGCGCATCGCCGAGCGCCTTTGGCTCCAGCTACGAAGAAGAAAAAGACCGCTCTTTGGCGGTGATCGAGGCGCGCCTGGCGCCCAGCGCTGACCAGGGTGTGCTTGGCGCCTTTGCCCGCAGCCAGCTGGTGGGCATGCTGGGCATTCGCCGCCAGGATGGCCTCAAGACCCGCCACCGTATGGCCTTGTGGGGCGTGTATGTGGAGCCAGCCTTTCGCGGCCAGGGCATCGCGCAGGCCCTGTTGGCACAGGCTGTTGCCTTTGCCCGCCAAGTTCCCGGGGCGGTGCAGATCCACCTGAGCGTCAACGCCGCCAATGCCAGCGCGATACGCCTGTACGAGCAAGCCGGCTTCCGGGCCTATGGCACCGAGCCGGCGGCTCTGCTGGTCGACGGCGAGCTGCACGATGAGCTGCTGATGCAGCACCGGCTTCAGCCCCCATCTCCGCCAGCAGCCTAAGCCCGCTTCAGCAACTGCGCGAAGCCTAGCAAGATCAGTCCGGGTGCGAGACGCCCAGGCGCGCATGCAGGCGCTTGCTGGTGGTCGTGTATTCCAGCAGCAGCTTCTCGCCGCGCAGGTATTCAACGGCCGCCATGGCTGCCATCGTCGCTTCGTAGAAACCCGTCAGTATCAGCTTGCGCTTGCCCGGGTAGCTGACGATATCGCCTGCGGCATAGATACCCACGGCACTGGTCTGAAAACTGTCGGTCGCCACCTGCAACTGTTTTTTCTCCAGCGCCAGACTCCAGTCCAGCAAGGGCCCGAGCTTGGGCGACAGGCCCTGGAACACCCACAGCTGGTCGCAGGCCAGGCGCTGGTCAGCACCGTCGGCATCAACGTAGCCAATGGCCTGCAGACGCTCGGTGGCCTCGATGGCCTGCGGCATGCCAATGACCACCTCGACCCTGCCGCTGGCGCGCAGCCGTGCCAGGCGCTGCAGCATGGCATCCGGGGCACTGAACTGGTCGCGCCGGTGCATCAGCACCAGTTGCGCCGATTGCAGTTGCGCATGGTCTGCCGCGGCCAGCACTGCCTCCACCGCCGCCTCATCGCCGCCGCTGATCACAATGCGTGGCGCAGCATGGCCGGCCAATATCGGCTCCAGCCAGGCATCGTCCAACGTGGGGTGGTAGAACACCTGGCTGCCCAGCCAAGTCTCCAGCCCAGGCAAGCGCAGCTGTTTGGGCACAAAGGCGCCCACGCCGGCGGTCACGACCACGGTGCGGGCCAGCAACCAGCGGGTCTGGGGCCCATCGATAGCCTGCAGTTGCACGCGCCAACGGCCATCGCCATGGCGCAGCAGTTGCGCGACCTGCGTGTGGCCGTGAAAGACGGGCTCGAAGGGCTGGATCTGGCGCTGCAGCTGCGCAGCCAGCTCGCGGCCGGTGCACAGCGGAATGCCGGGGATATCGTAGATGGGCTTGTCGGCATAGAGCGCAATGCACTGCCCGCCCATCTGCGGCAGGCTATCGCACAACTGGGCTTGCACGCCCTGCAAACCCAGCTGGAATGCGGCAAACATGCCGACCGGGCCGGCACCCACAATGAGCGCATCGACCGCCTGCGCCTGGGATTCATCAAACTCGGGTGAGGCCTTGCGGTCAGAAGGCGTGGGCAAGGTATCAGTCATGGCGCCATCGTAGTGCAGCGCGCATTGCCCTCGCAGCATTGCGCTTATGCGCCATCACTGCGCGCTGTCGATGCCTCCGCCCAGCGCCTTGTACAGGCTGATGCGGTTGACCTGCTCGGCCTGCATCAACGTGATCTGGGTTTGCTGGGCCGCGTACAGGCTGCGCTGCGCATCGAGCACGGTCAGAAAATCGTCGGCGCCGGCCTTGAAACGTGCCTGCGACAGCTGCAGCACGCGGCTGGCCGCCTGCACCAGGGCTGCCTGCGCGTTCAGCCGCCGCTGCATCGTGGCGCGGTCGGCCAGCGCATCGCTCACCTCGCGGAAAGCCACTTGAATGGCCTTGTCGTACTGGGCCAGTGCCGCGTCGCGGTTGGCTTGCGCGATATCGAGGTTGGCCTGGTTGCGGCCGCCGTCAAAAATCGGCAAACGGATCTGTGGCACAAAGCTCCAGGCGCGGTTGCCACCATCGAACAGGCCCGACAGCGCATCGCTGGCGGTGCCGGCATTGGCCGTCAGGCTGATCGTGGGGAAGAAGGCCGCGCGCGCTGCACCAATGCTGGCGTACTGCGCCTGCAGGCTGTGCTCGGCTGCCGCCACATCGGGCCGGGCCAGCAGCACCTGCGACGACAGGCCGGTCGGCACCACGGTCATGGCAGTGGCCACGCCTGGCGTTTTGACCTGGGGCGTTGCACCATCGAGCAACTGGCCCGAGCCAGCGCTCTTGATCTCATTCGTGCTGAGCGACGCGGTGGGCGCGGGCGGCAGCATATCGCCCGCCAAAGGGCCACCGACCAGCAACTGCAGTGCATTGCGATCACGGGCCACTTGCGACTCGTAGGCCGCCACATCGTTGCGGGCGGTCTCCACCGCCGTCTGGTTCTGGGCCAGCACCAAACCATTGGTGGCGCCCAGCTGGTGCATGCGCTGCACCAGGCCGTAGCCCTGCTCGCGTGTGGCCAACGTGTCGCGCGCCAGTTGCAGGCGCTGCTGGTCGCTGGCCAGGGCCACCCAGGCATTGGCGATATCGGTGATCAGGCCCAGCTGCACGCTGCGGCGGTTTTCTTCCACCAGCAGGTACTGCTGCAATGCCGCCTCGCTGAGGTTGCGCACCCGGCCCCAGAAATCGAGCTCATAGCTGGCCAGGCCCAGCTGCACGCTGACCTGGTTGGTCACCGACGAGGCCGCGCTGGCCGAGCGCAGATCGTCTGCGGTGCGGGTGCGGTTTGCCTGGGCGTTGGCATTCAGGCTGGGCAGTTGGTCGGCACGCTGCACGCCGTACTGCGCCCGCGCCTTCTCGATATTGGCGATGGCCACGCGCAGGTCGCGGTTGTTCTGCAAGGCCAGCTCGATGAGCTGACGCAGCCCTGCGCTCTCCACCCACTGCTGCCACGGCAGCAACTGCAAGGTATCGGCTGCAGCCGGCTCCACAACAAAATCGGCAGGCAAGGTCTGGGCCACGCCATCGAGCGTGGCGGGTACCGCAGGCTCTGGACGCTGGTACTGCGGCGCCAGGTTGCAAGCGGACAGCAGGCCCGCTGCCAACAGGGACAGCGGCAAACGGTAGGCACGGGTCATGGAAAAAGTATCAAAACGGCTCATGGCGCGGTCTCCGGCGCGGCGCTGGCTTGCGCAGGCGCCTCGTCGTGGCGGCTGCGCGAGCGGAACCAACTGCGGATCAGCAGGAAGAAGACCGGCACCATGAAAATACCGAGCACGGTCGAGGCCACCATACCGCCCAGCACGGCCGTGCCGATGGCGTTACGCCCGCCGGCACCGGCGCCGGTGCCAATGGCCAGCGGAATCACGCCAAAGCCAAAGGCCAGCGAGGTCATCAGGATCGGGCGCAAGCGCAGGCGCACCGCCTCCACCGTGGCATCAAACAGGCGCTTGCCCTGCTCTTGCAGCTGCACCGCAAATTCGACAATCAAGATGGCATTCTTGGCCGCCAAACCCACGGTGGTGAGCAAGCCCACCTGGAAGTACACGTCATTGGTCAGGCCCCGGGTATAGGTGGCGGCCAGCGCGCCAATCACCCCCAGCGGCACGGCCAGCATCACCGACAGCGGAACGGTCCAGCTCTCGTACAGCGCGGCCAGGCACAGGAACACGAACAGGATCGAGATCGCATACAGCATGGGCGCCTGGGCGCCGGACTGGCGCTCTTGCAGCGACGCGCCGGTCCATTCATAGCCAAGGCCGGCTGGCAGCTTGGCCAGGATGGCTTCGACCTCCTGCATTGCTGCGCCGGAGCTGATGCCGGGTGCTGCGCGGCCTTCGAACTCGTAGGCCGGGCTGCCGTTGTAGCGCAGCAGCTGGGGCGAGCCGTAGGCCCAGTGCGTGTCGGAGAACGCACCAAAGGGCACCATTTCGCCGTTCTTGTTGCGCACCGTCCATTTGGCGATGTCCTGCGGCAGCATGCGGTGCGGCGCATCGCCCATGATGTAGACGCGCTTAACGCGGCCATTGTTCAGGAAGTCATTAACATAGGTGCCGCCCATCGCGCTGGACAGCACGCTGTTGATGTCGGCATACGACAAACCCAGCGCTGCGGCCTTGCGGTCGTCCACATCCACACGCAATTCGGCCGCATCGTCCAGATTGGTCGTGCGTACTGCCGTCAGGTTCGGGTTGGCGCGCATGGCCGCCAGTACCTGGTTGCTGGCTGCCAACAGCCCGTCGTGGCCGATGCTGTTCATGTCCTTGACCATGAAGTTGAAGCCCGAGCTGGCACCCAGACCGCGCACGGCTGGCGGCAGGATCACCAGCACCCGCGCATCGCGGATGCGCGACAGGTCTCTCGTCGCCTTGTTGGCAATGGCCGCGGAAGACTGCGACGCGAGCTGGCGTTCATCCCAGGGCTTGAGGCGGATGAAGCCGCGCGCCGAACTTTGGTCACCGTTGAGGCCCGAGACCTGGTTGAAGCTGATGATGTCGGGCTGCTTGAGCAGGTATTCGCGCACCTCGTCGAGCACGTCCTGCAGGCGCGCATCGGCTGCGCCGGACGGCAGGTTGACGTTCACATACAGAAAGCCCTGGTCTTCATCGGGCAGGAACGAGGTCGGCAGCTTGTGCATCAGCAGCCACACGCCCAGCAGCACGGCGATGAAGATCAGCATCATGCGCTTGGCGCGGCGCAGGCTGCGGGCGACGATGCCCTGGTAGCGGGTGGCGGTGCGGTCGAAATTGCGGTTGAACCAGCGGAAGAACCGGTCGCTGATGCCAAACAGGCCCTTGCGGATGGCGCGCTCATGGCCGCCGGCATGCTCGGGCGCCTTCAGCAGGGTGGCACACAGCGCCGGGGTCAACGTCAATGCGACAAACACCGACAGCGCCATCGCCGCCACAATGGTGATCGAGAACTGACGGTAGATCACCCCGGTGGATCCGCCAAAGAAGGCCATTGGCACAAACACCGCCGACAAGGTCACGCCGATACCGACCAGCGCTGGTGTGATCTCCCGCATCGAGACCTTGGTTGCCTCCTTGGCGGACATGCCCGTCTCGTGCATCACCCGCTCGACGTTCTCCACCACGACGATCGCATCGTCCACCAGCAGGCCGATCGCCAGCACCATTGCGAACATCGTCAAGGTATTGATGGAGTACCCGGCGATCGACAACACGCCAAAGGTACCCAGCAGCACCACCGGCACGGCAATGGCCGGGATCAACGTGGCGCGCAGGTTCTGCAAAAACACGAACATGACGATCACCACCAGCACCATGGCCTCGCCCAGCGCAGCGACCACCTCGTGGATGGAGGCGCGCACAAAGGGCGTGGAGTCCGAGCTGACGAAGTAATCGATCTGGTTGGGGAAGTACGGCTTCATCTCGGCCAGCTTGGCCGCAACGGCATCGGACACGGCCATCGCATTGGCGCCATCGGCCAGGATGATGCCCATGCCGGCGCCGCGCATGCCGTTGAGCTTGGCCTGCACGTTCAGGTTTTCGGCGCCCAGCTCCACGCGGGCGACATCCTTCATGGTGACCACCGAGCCATCGGTGGCGGCCTTGAGCACGATGTCCTCGAACTGGTCCACCGTCTTGAGCTTGGTGCGCGCCGTGATCGTCGCATTGAGCTGCTGGTTGTTCACCGCTGGCAGCGCGCCCAGCTGGCCGGCCGAGACCTGGGCGTTTTGCGCATTGAGCGCATTGGCCAAGTCCGACGGCATCAGTCCGAATTTCTCCATCTTGGCCGGGTCCATCCAGATGCGCATCGCATACGAGGTGCCAAAGACGTTGATGTCGCCCACGCCTTCGAGGCGCCCGATCACATCGACCAGACTGGCATTGATGTAGTCACCAATGTCGACCTCGGTCATCGTGGGGTCTTGGGAGTAGAAGCTGTAGGTGACCAGAAAATCCTGGCCGCCCTTGTTGATGAACACGCCCCGGCTCTTGACCGATTCGGGCAGGCGGTTGAGCGCGCCCTGGATCTTGTTTTGCACCTGCACCTGGGCGACATCGACATTGGTGCCGGGCGCAAAGGTCAAGGTGATGCGGGCCTGGCCAGAGGCATTGCTGGTCGCGCTCATGTAGAGCATGTTGTCGATGCCCTTGAGCTGCTGCTCGATGATCTGCGTGACGGAGTTCTCCACCGTCTCGGCCGACGCACCGGTGTACTGGGTACCGATGGTGACGCGCGGCGGCGCAATCTCGGGGTACTGCTCCAGCGGCAGCTTGGAGATGGACAGTGCCCCGCCCAGCATGATGATGATGGCGATCACCCACGCAAAAATGGGGCGCTGAATAAAAAACTGAGCCATGGATGCAGCCTCGGGTTCTGGGGGGTTACTGGGCTGCTGCCGGCGCTGCGGCCTGGCCGGGCACGCGCCCAGGGCTGCGGACGCGCTCGGCCTGCGCCTTCAGATCCACCTCGGTGACGCGCACCTTGTCACCCTCCTTGACACGCTGGAAGCCATCGACCACCACGCGCTCCCCCGACTTGAGGCCACTGCCCACCAGCCACTGGCTGCCCACGGCACGGTCGAGCTGCAGCGCGCGCTTTTGCACCTTGTCGTCGGCAGTGACCACCAGCACGGTCGGCTTGCCGGTGAGGTCGCGCACCACCGACTGCTGGGGCACCAGCAGTGCATCTGGAGCCACTGCGGTAGGCAACAGCGCCTGCACATACATATTGGGCATCAATACGCCATCGGGGTTGGGGACCTGGGCACGCAAGGTGACGGTGCCTGTCGTGGGGCTGACGATCACCCCGGAGAACTTGAGCTTGGCCTCGTGGCTGTACTCGGTGCCGTCATCGAGCCGGATGCGCACCGGAATCTGGTCGCCTTCGAGGCGCTGAAAGCGGCCCGCCTTCAGGTCGCGCTGCAGCTGCAGCATCTCGGTGCTCGATTGGGTGAAGTCCACATACATGGGATCGAGTTGCACCACGGTGGTGAGCGCCGTCGCCTGGTTGGCGGTGACCAGCGCACCGGGCGTGACCGCCGAGGTGCTGACCCTGCCGCTGATCGGCGAACTGATACGGGTGTACTGCAGATTGATCCGGGCATTGTCCAGCGCTGCCTGGGCGACGGCCACGTCGGAAGCGGTCTGCGCCACCAGCGCCTGGCTGTCATCGAAGACCTGGCGGCTGATGGCATCGATCTTGACCAGCTCGCTGTTGCGCGCTGCATTGCTGCGCGCCGTCTGCGCGGTGGCCTTGGCCTTGGCCAGCGCCGCCTCGGCACTGTTGACGGAGGCCCGCGCGGGCCGGTCATCGAGCTGGTACAGCGCCTGACCGGCCTTGACGGCGGCGCCTTCGGTGAACAGGCGCTTTTCCACAATGCCGTTGGCCTGGGGGCGAATCTCGGCAATCATGAAGGCACTGGTGCGCCCGGGCAGCTCCGCCGTCAGCTGCTGCGATGCTGCCTGGACCGTGATGATGCCGACCTCCGGTGCCTGCGGCGCGGCGGCTGCGGGTGCGGGCTTGTCCGAACACGCAGCCAGCAGACCGATGGCGCCGACCACAGCACCTGTGCGGACCAGACGACCCAACGCGCGGGGGGAGGAGTGCTTTCCGACGGTTGCCAAGGATTGAAACGTTGCCAGGGACTGGCGCGAAAAATTGGAAACATCCGGCATCATCGGTTTTGGCTTCAAGGTAGAGCAAACTACTATTTTTACAGCTAAATATGTAGGCAGTGTAAAGCGCCGCGCGGGATTGCCAGGTTTCAGACCCTGGCTGCGCAAGCCGTACATTTTGCTACATTCGTATCCATTTCGGTGGCCCTTCGGGCCCGGGTATGGGAAAGCGATAATGCGCAAAGGTTCCTAGCTTTACCCACGGCGGCTTATGTTTCAGCCGCTAACGTCCTACGCACATGTCTTCCACCCCCTCTTCCATCGGATTGATTCTGTTGTCCCACGGCTCCAAGGACCCGGTCTGGCGCCGCAATGCGGAACACCTGCTCGCCCAGGTGCAGCAAGCGCAACCCGCCGCTGCCGTGGCTTGCGCCTATCTTGACTGGTGCGACCCACCGCTCGGACCGGCCGTTGCCCAGCTGCTGCAGTCGCATCCCCAATTGACGCAAATCACCATCTGGCCCCTGCTGTTTGGCGTCGGCAAACATGCGAGCGAAGACATTCCCGCGCTGGTCGAGGAACTCGCCCCGCTCCATCCCCAGGTGCAGCTGCGCATTGCCCCGGCGATGGGCGAGGATGCGCGCGTCATCAGCCTGCTGGCGGCCATGGCGGGCGGCTACCTGGAAGGCGCGTAGCCGCGCTAAATCTCCGGCGGCCCCTATGCCGCCGGTACCCGGTTGCGGCAGGCTCCAGCGGGTGCATGCCTGAAAATCCGCCCCAGAGGCTGGATTTCTGCAGAGAGGCTGATTTTTATATTCCAATCAAGCATAATGATGCAAATTCATATTCCGCATCATTGTATGAACCTGCATCAGTTCCGCTTTGTGCAAGAGGCCGCACGCCGCAACCTCAATCTGACCGAGGCGGCGAAGGCACTGCACACCTCGCAACCCGGCGTCTCCAAGGCCATCATCGAGCTGGAGGAGGAGCTGGGCATCGACATCTTCGCGCGCCATGGCAAGCGGCTCAAGCGCATCACCGAGCCTGGGCAGCAGGTGCTGCGCAGCATCGAGATCATCATGCGCGAGGTCGGCAACCTCAAACGCATTGGCGACCAGTACAGCGCGCAGGACAGCGGCACCCTCTCCATCGCCACCACCCACACCCAGGCGCGTTATGTGCTGCCCACGCCGGTGGCACGGCTGCGCGAGCACTATCCCAAGGTGACAGTCAGCCTGCACCAGGCCACACCGGCCGAAGTGGCACGCATGGTGATCGACGAGCAGGCCGATCTGGGCATGGCCACCGAGTCGCTGGCCGACTACCCCGAACTGGTGACCCTGCCCTGCTATGAATGGCAGCACGTGCTGGTCATGCCGCACCAACACCCTCTGGCCCAGAAGGAGCGCATCAATCTGGAGGACATTGCCGCCGAGCCGTTGATCACCTACCACCCATCGTTTACCGGCCGGGGCAAGATCGACGCGGCGATGGCTGCCCGCCAGCTCACCCCCAAGATTGTCCTGGAAGCGATTGACTCGGACGTGATCAAGACCTATGTGCGGCTGGGCCTGGGCATCGGCATCGTGGCCGAGATGGCCATGCGCGATGATCCGCTCAAGGACCTGGCCGTGCGGCCCGTCGGCCATCTGTTTGGCGAAAGCGTGGCGCGCGTGGCCTTCAAGCGTGGCGCATACATGCGTAATTTTGTCTACAAATTTGCCGAGCTGCTCAGCGACCGGCTCAGCCGTGATCTGATCGCCCGTGCCATGGTCGGCCATGTGGCTGACTATGAGCTCTGACCCGCACCCGTCTCCCAACCCAAACCGCTTACTGATCGATAGATCGCAGTCCGGCTCGCCGGCTGCGGTTGTTTTCCAGCCCTGATCACCATGTCCGCCTCCGCCCACACCCCGTCGTTCCCCAGCCGTCTGCCCCATGTGGGCACCACCATCTTCACCGTCATGTCGGCGCTCGCTGCCGAGCACAAGGCCGTCAACCTGGGCCAGGGCTTTCCGGACTTTGGCTGCGACCCGGCCTTGATCGACAGCGTCAGCCGCGCCATGCAGGCCGGCCACAACCAGTACCCGCCGATGACCGGTGTACCGGCCTTGCGCGAGGTGGTGGCCCAGAAGATCGAAGCGCTCTACGGCAAGCGCTACGACGCCAACAGCGAGATCACCGTCACCGCCGGTGCCACGCAGGCCATCCTCACCGTCATCCTCAGCTGCGTGAGCCCCGGCGATGAAGTCATCGTGCTGGACCCCTGCTACGACAGCTATGTGCCCAATATCGAGCTGGCCGGCGGCGTGCCGGTGCGCGTACCGCTGACGCCCAAGACCTTCCGCCCAGACTTTGGCAAGATCGCCGCAGCGATCACCTCCAAGACGCGGCTGCTGCTGATCAACACGCCCCACAACCCCAGCGGCACCACCTGGACCGCGCAGGAGATGCAGCAGCTGCAGGACCTGCTGGCGCCGACCAACATCCTGCTGCTGGCCGATGAGGTCTATGAGCACATGGTGTTCGACGGCGAACGCCATGAGAGCGCATCGCGCTACCCCGGCCTGGCCGCGCGCGCCTATGTGGTGAGCAGCTTTGGCAAGACCTTCCATGTCACCGGATGGAAGGTCGCCACCGTTGCTGCACCGGCGCCGCTGACGGCGGAATTCCGCAAGGTGCACCAGTTCAACGTCTTCACCGTCAACACACCGATGCAGGTCGGCCTGGCCGAGTACCTGAAGGACCCGGCGCCCTACCTGAACCTGCCCGCTTTCTACCAGAAGAAGCGCGATCTGTTCCGCGCCGGCCTCGAAGGCTCGCGCCTGAAGCTGCTGCCCAGCTCCGGCACCTATTTCCAGTGCGTGGACATCTCCGCCGTGACCGATGCCAGCGAAGCAGAGTTCTGCCAGCAGCTGGTCAAGGACCTGGGCGTAGCAGCCATTCCGCTGTCTGCGTTTTATGGCAACGGCTTTGACCAGCAGGTGGTGCGCTTTTGCTATGCCAAAAAGGACGAGACCTTGCTCGCGGCGCTGGAACGTCTGCGCAAGCTGTAAAGCGCCCTCTTCCCTGGCAAAAAGCCCGGCGGGAACCCATCTCGCCGGGCTTTTTGTTGGCTGCCTGCTGTCAGCCGTCAGTGGCCCAGTGCTACAGCAGCACGATATCGTACTGGTCCGAGCCGTCCCGCCCCTCCGCCTGCAGCGAGATCGGCTTGCCAATGAAATCGGACAGCCCGGCCAAATGCTGGCTTTCCTCGTCCAGCAGCATCTCGATCACCGGCGGGGCGGCAAGCACGCGGAACTCCTTGGGGTTGAACTGGCGCGCCTCGCGCAGAATCTCGCGCAGGATGTCGTAGCAGACCGTCCGCACGGTCTTGACCTCGCCCACCCCATGGCACACCGGACAGGAGGTGCAGAGCATATGGGCCAGGGATTCACGCGTGCGCTTGCGTGTCATCTCCACCAGGCCCAGCTGGGAGAACTCGCCGCACATGGTCTTGACGCGGTCGCGCTGGAGTTGCTTGCGCAGCTCATGCAGCACCTGCGCCTGGTGGTCCTCATGCACCATGTCGATAAAGTCCACGATGATGATGCCGCCCAGGTTGCGCAGCCGCAGCTGGCGGGCAATCGCATGGGCCGCTTCCAGGTTGGTCTTGAAGATGGTGTCGTCAAAATTGCGCGCACCGACATAGCCGCCGGTGTTCACATCGACGGTGGTCAAGGCCTCGGTCTGGTCGACGATCAGGTAGCCGCCCGACTTGAGATCGACACGCCGGCCCAGCGCACGCGCTATTTCCTCATCGACCGAGTACAGATCGAAAATCGGGCGCTCGCCCTTGTACAGCTGCAGCTTGGGCAGCGCGGCGGGCATGAACTCCTGGCCAAACTGCTGCAGCAGCACGAACTGCTCGCGCGAATCGATGCGGATCGACTGGGTGTTCTCCGTCACCATATCGCGCAGCACGCGCTGCATCAGGCTCAGGTCCTGGTGCAGCAAGGTTTTGGCGGCCTGCTTGGCGGCGCTTTCCTTGATGCGCTTCCAGACCTTGCGCAGGTAGCTGATGTCCTCGGCCAGCTCGTCGTCGCTGGAGTCCTCGCCATTGGTGCGCAGGATAAAGCCACCGCCGCCACCCGTTTGCGCGGTGCCCACCAGTGCCTGCAGGCGTGCGCGCAAGGCATCGCGCTCGTTCTGGGGAATCTTTTGCGAAACGCCGATATGGTCGTCCTGCGGCAGGTACACCAGCAGGCGCCCGGCAATGCTGATCTGCGTGGACAGCCGCGCGCCCTTGGTGCCGATGGGGTCCTTGATGACCTGCACCATGATCGACTGGCCCTCGAAAATCTGCTTTTCAATCGGCACCTGGGGTTCGCCCTTGCGCGCGAACATCGGCGCCAGGCCGCCTTCTTGGCGCTGCCAGACATCGGCCACATGCAGGAACGCGGCGCGTTCAAGGCCAATGTCGATGAACGCAGACTGCATACCGGGCAGCACACGCGATATCTTGCCGAGGTAGACATTGCCGACCAGGCCGCGCTCCAGAGTGCGCTCATGGTGCAGCTCCTGCACGGCGCCGCCCTCGATGACCGCCACCCGCGTCTCCTGCGGGGCCCAGTTGATCAAAATATCATTTTGCATAGAAGTCATTCTCAGATGGCAAACCCTGCAGCCCGCAGCACATTGGCCGTCTCGAACACCGGCAGCCCCATGATGCCTGAATAGCTGCCGCTGATCCTGGCAATATACGCTGCCGCCCGCCCCTGCACCCCATAGGCGCCTGCCTTGCCCATGGGCTCGCCACTGGCGACATAGGCATCGATCTGCGCGCTGTCCATCACCGCAAACTCCACGCTGGAGACCGACAGGCTGGTCAGGCGCTTGCGCCCGCTTTGCAGCGCCACCGCCGTCAAGACGCGGTGCGTCTTGCCGCTGAGCGCCTGCAGCATCTCGCGGGCCTGTTCTTGCGACTCGGGCTTGCCCAGAATATGCCGGCCCAGCGACACCGTAGTGTCAGAGCAGAGAATCGGCGCCTGCTCCAGCCCGCGCCGCTGCAGGCGGGCGATGGCAGCATCGAGCTTCAGGCCGGTCACGCGCTGAACATAGTCGGTGGCCGATTCGCGCGGCAGCACCTGCTCCAGCGCCTCGGGGTCCTGGGGTTCGGGGTCGTGGTCCTGCGCCACCAGCAGGCGGTGGGCGATACCGATCTGTTCGAGCAGTTGACTGCGGCGGGGTGACTGCGAGGCCAGGTAGACAAAGGAATGCATGGGAGGGGAGCGAGGCCTTGGTTTGAAAAAAGCGCCTGCGCCCATCAATTCAGCGCAAGCAGCTATTATTTTTGCAGCATAACGCATCCAGCAGCCCACTGGCAAGCGGGGATATTGCGCTGCCCTCACCCCGCCTTGCGGCTGGTGCCACCGGCTTACTCGCGGTGGTAGGGGTGGCCTGCGTTGACCGACCAGGCACGGTAGAGCTGCTCGATCAGCAGCACCCGCACCATCGCATGGGGCAAGGTCATGTCCGAGAGGCGAATGCGCTCATGCGCCGCGGCCTTGAACTCGGGGTCCAGACCATCGGGGCCACCAATGATCAGCGCGACATCGTCGCCTTCGAGCTGCCAGCCCTTGACCCGCTGGGCCAGCGCCTTCGTGGTCAGGTTCGTGCCGCGCTCATCGAGCACCACGATGCGCGTGCCACGTGGGATGGCCGCCTCAATGCGCTTGCGCTCGGCGGCATACAGGGTCTCGACAGTCTTGGAGCCACGCGGCTCCGTCTTGACGGCCTTGAGCTCCACCTTCAGCTCGGGTGGGAAACGCTTGGCATAGTCGTCATAGGCGGTCTGCGCCCAATCGGGTACATGCTGGCCCACCGCAACGATGAAAATCTTCATGCGAACTCTCCAATGAAAAAGAGCTGTCCTGCGGGGCAGTACAGCTCTTTGCAACCCGCAGGTTGAGGGGGTTTACTTGGCCTTGCTGGTTGCGCGCTTGGCTGCGGGCTTCTTGGCTGCAGGCTTGGCGGCGGCCGACTTGGCTGCGGGCTTGCTGGCCTTGGGCTTGTTGACCACGACGGTCTTGACGGTAGCAGCAGCACTGGTCTTCTTGGCTGCAGGCTTTTTGGCCACGGTGCCAGAGATCTTCTTGACCGCGGGCTTCTTCGCGGCAACCTTCTTTACCGGTGCAGCGGCCGCGCTGTCAGCGGAGGCAGTCTTGCGTGCAGCGGGCTTTTTCTTGCTGGCTTCGGTGTCCGCAGCAGCTTCGGCCTGGGCCTTGGCAGGCTTGGCGGCCTTGGGCTTGGCAGCGCCCAGCTTCACGCGCACCGGCGTATCGCCCCACATCTCTTCGAGGCGGTAGTACTGGCGAATCATCGGCTGCATGATGTGGGCGACGACAGGGCCGCAGTCCACAATGATCCACTCGCCGTTGTCTTCGCCTTCGGTGCGTGGCTTGGGAAAGCCCGCTTCCTTGACGGCGTCCTTGACGCTGGCCGCCAAGGCCTTGGTCTGGCGGTTCGAGGTACCTGCGGCCACGATCACGCGCTCGAACAGCGGCGACAGGTGCTCGGTATTGAAAACCTGGATATCTTGTGCTTTCACATCTTCCAGCCCATCAACGATGGCACGCTGCAGCAATTGCACAGATTTCTTGGCAGTGGATTCGGATTTTTTGGCGGTGGTCATCAGTAGGTGATGGATGAAAGTGTTTCTACTATAGCGCGTGTTGCAGTTATTGTTGATCGCGTCAACACGCAGTGACAAAAGGGCAAAGCCTTCAAGAGAAGCTGCCGCGCAGCCTGCAATGGGGCATGCGCATGGTCAGCGGAAAGCGAATTATACGCAAGCTGCGCCAAATGGCGCTCTGGTATGGCCTTGCGGCATGGGCGCCGGGCGAGCAAAAGGCGTTCGGGCCTACCCCTGCCGCACGGAGCCGGCAGCCCTGGCGCGCAGGTTCACAGCCAGTCACGCGGCTGCAAAAACTCCGCCAGCAAACGCGCTTCGGGCGAGCCCTCAGGGTCCTGGCGCTGGTAGCTCCAGCTGGCCATGGGCGGCATCGACAGCAAGATCGATTCGGTGCGCCCGCCCGACTGCAGGCCAAAGTGGGTACCCCGGTCCCAGACCAGGTTGAACTCCACATAGCGACCGCGCCGGTAGAGCTGAAAGTCCCGCTCGCGCTCGCCATGGGCCTGGTCCTTGCGGCGTTGCACGATCGGCAGATAGGCCTTCAAAAAGGCATCGCCCACCGACTGCAGCATCGCAAAGCCGCCTTCAAAGCCCAGCTCGGAGAAGTCATCAAAAAAGATGCCGCCGATGCCACGCGCTTCGTTGCGGTGCTTGAGGAAGAAATAGCGGTCACACCACTGCTTGAAGCGCGGGTACAGATCGTCACCGAAAGGCGCCACCGCATCGTGGCAGACCTGGTGAAAATGCTGCGCGTCTTCGGCAAAGGGGTAGAACGGCGTCAGGTCCATGCCGCCACCAAACCAGCAGGTGGCGGGCTGGCCGGGGTGGCCTGCGGCAATCATGCGCACGTTCATGTGCACGGTTGGCACATAGGGGTTGCGTGGATGGAAGACCAGCGACACGCCCATGGCCGTGAAAGGCGCACCCGTCAGCTCAGGACGGTGCTGGGTGGCCGAGGGCGGCAGCTGCGGGCCCCGCACCTGCGAAAAGCCCACGCCTGCACGCTCGAACACCGTACCGCCTTCCAGGATCTTGGTCAGTCCCTGGCCTTGCAGCTTCTCACCGGGCGCCTTTTGCCAGGCATCGGCCAGAAAACGGACATTGCTGCCTGCCTCCTGCTCCAGCGCTTCAACTGCATCGGTGATGGAGGCCTGCAGCGACTGCAGATAGGCGGCCACCGCCAGGGCCTGGGCCCCGGCGTTCAGTTGGTCAACGGAAGAAGACAGCATGTGCCTGGCTCCCTGTGGGCTTGGAGGCCGTCACTTGACCGCGCGGTAGCCGATGTCGTGGCGGTATTGCGCGCCATCGAAATGCACCTGGGCGGCAGCGGCATACACGCGCTGCTGCGCCTGCTTGACGTTGTCGGCCAAGGCGGTCACACACAATACGCGGCCACCGCTGGTGACGGGCTTGCCATCCTGCACCGTGGTGCCAGCGTGGAAAACCATCACTTCTTCTTCGTCCTCGGGCAGGCCGGTGATTGCATCGCCCTTGCGCGGTGCATCCGGGTAGCCATGGGCAGCCATCACCACGCCCAGCGCGGTGCGGCGGTCCCACTGCAGCTCGATCTGGTCGAGCTTGCCGTCGGTGGCAGCCTGCATCACATCGACCAGATCGCTCTTGAGGCGCATCATGATCGGCTGGGTTTCCGGGTCACCCATGCGGCAGTTGAACTCCAGGGTCTTGGGGTGACCGGCCTTGTCGATCATCAGACCTGCGTACAAAAAGCCGGTGTAGGGAATGCCGTCCTTTTCCATGCCACGGATGGTGGGCAGGATGATTTCGCGCATCGCGCGGGCATGCACATCGGCCGTCACCACCGGGGCGGGCGAGTAGGCACCCATGCCGCCGGTGTTGGGGCCCTGGTCGCCGTCCTTGAGGCGCTTGTGGTCCTGGCTGGTCGCCATCGCCGCCACGCTCTTGCCGTCGCACAGCACGATGAAGCTGGCCTCCTCGCCGTCGAGGAACTCCTCGATCACCACGCGGGCGCCGCCGTCGTTATGGGCGACGCCGTACTTGTTGTCCACCAGCATGAAGTCGACGGCATCGTGCGCTTCCTGGGCGGTGGTGGCCACCACCACACCCTTGCCGGCAGCCAGGCCGTCGGCCTTGACGACGATGGGCGCACCCAGCTTGTCGATATAGGCATGGGCTGCCACCGGATCGCTGAAGGTCTCGTACTGCGCCGTCGGAATGCCATGGCGTGCCATGAAATCCTTCGAGAAAGCCTTGGAGCTCTCCAGCTGCGCTGCGGCCTTGGTCGGGCCGAAGATCTTCATGCCGTGCGCGCGGAACTCGTCCACCACGCCGGCGGCCAAAGGCGCCTCGGGGCCGACGACGGACAGCTGCACACCGTTGTCCTGTGCCCATTCACGCAGCTGGACCACATCGGTGATCGGCAGGTTTTCCAGACGCTTGTCGCGTGCGGTGCCTGCGTTGCCCGGGGCTACATAGACCTTGGAGACCTTGGGCGATTGCGCCAACTTCCAGGCCATTGCGTGTTCACGGCCGCCGCCACCAATCACAAGTACCTTCATAGCGCCGCGTTATGGTAAACATCTTGAACATCATCCAGATCTTCCAGCGCGTCCAGCAACTTTTGCATCTTGGCCGCACCTTCCTCATCCAGATCTACGGTATTTTCGGGGCGCATCGTCACCTCGGCCACCTCGGGCTTGAAGCCCGCTGCCTCCAGCGCATTGCGCACTGCCTCAAATTCTGACGGGGGCGTCAGCACTTCGACGGCGCCCTCCTCGTCGGTGATCACATCGTCGGCGCCGGCTTCCAGCGCCACTTCCATGATCTTTTCCTCATCGGCACCCGGTGCAAACACGAGCTGCCCCAGGTTGCGGAACTGGAAGGACACCGAGCCTTCGGTGCCCATGTTGCCGCCATGCTTGCTGAAAGCATGGCGCACATCGGCTACCGTGCGCACGCGGTTGTCCGTCATCGTGTCGACAATGATGGCCGCACCACCGATGCCATAGCCTTCATAGCGGATTTCCTCGTAAGTCACGCCTTCGAGGTTGCCGGTGGCCTTGTCGATGTTGCGCTTGATGTTGTCGGCCGGCATGTTGGCGGCCTTGGCCTTGTCGATGGCCAGGCGCAAACGCGGGTTGGCGCTCAAATCTGCGCCGCCTTGCCGCGCAGCGACCATAATTTCACGAATGATACGGGTCCAAACCTTGCCGCGTTTTTCGTCCTGACGACCCTTGCGGTGTTGAATATTGGCCCATTTGCTGTGTCCTGCCACAGAATTTCCTTTGCTATTGTTTTATCTAGCTAGACTGCGATTTTACTTTTGACTTTGATGCTGGAGAGGAAACCTACGATGGCTGAACCCCTACTGGTTGCCAAAAATGGCACAACGGAGTGTTTTTTGCTTCCTGGCCTGGCCAATCGACACGGGCTGATCACCGGCGCGACCGGCACCGGCAAGACTGTAACCCTTCAGACATTGGCCGAGGGATTCTCGGGCATTGGCGTGCCGGTGTTCATGGCCGATATCAAGGGTGACTTGACCGGCATCAGCCAGGCGGGCCAGATTGGCGGCAAGCTGGCCGCCACCTTGCAAGACCGTGGTATTGGCCTGCCCACGCCCAAGGCCTGCCCCACCACGTTATGGGATGTGTTTGGCGAGCAAGGCCACCCGGTGCGCGCCACCATATCGGACATGGGCCCGCTGCTGCTGGGCCGCATGCTGGACCTCAATGACACGCAGATGGGCGTGCTCAACCTGGTGTTCAAGATCGCCGATGACAACGGCATGCTGCTGCTCGACCTCAAGGACCTGCGCGCGATGCTGTCTTACGTGGGTGAGAACGCCAAGCAGTTCACCACCGACTACGGCAACATCAGCTCGGCCAGCGTGGGCGCCATCCAGCGCGGCCTGCTGCAGATCGAGCAGCAAGGCGGCAACAGCTTCTTTGGCGAGCCGATGCTCAACATCGACGACATGATGCAGACCGTGGGCACGCAGGGGGTGGTCAACATTCTGGCGGCCGACAAGCTGATGAATTCGCCGCGCCTGTACTCCACCTTCCTGCTGTGGATGCTGTCCGATCTGTACGAGAAGCTCCCGGAAATTGGCGACCCCGACAAGCCCAAGCTGGTGTTCTTCTTTGACGAGGCCCACCTGCTGTTCAATGACGCGCCCAAGGTGCTGCAAGAGCGCATCGAGCTGGTCGTGCGCCTGGTGCGCTCCAAGGGCGTGGGCGTGTACTTCGTCACGCAAAACCCGCTGGACATTCCCGACAGCGTGCTCGCCCAGCTCGGCAACCGCGTGCAGCATGCGCTGCGTGCCTTCACGCCGCGCGACCAGAAGGCCGTCAAGGCCACGGCGACCACGATGCGCGCCAACCCGGGCCTGAACATCGAGACCGCGATCACCGAGCTGGCCGTCGGTGAGGCGCTCGTGAGCTTTCTCGACGAAAAAGGCCGCCCCAGCGTGACCGAGCGCGTCTATGTACTGCCGCCGGGCAGCCAGATTGGCCCCATCAGCACCGAGCAGCGCCAGGCCTTGCTGAAGAATTCGCTGGTCGCGGGCGTCTATGACACGCCGGTGGACCGCGAGTCGGCCTACGAGATCCTGAAGGCTCGCGCTGGCCAGGCGACCGCAGCAGCAGGCGGCAAGGCGGGTGCAGGCAGTGCCGCTGGCGAGGATGGCGGCCTGATGGGCAGCATCAACGACATCCTGTTTGGCACCACCGGCCCGCGCGGCGGCAAGAAGGATGGCATTGTGCAGTCGATGGCCAAGTCCACCGCCCGCTCTTTTGGCACCAAGCTGGGCAACCAGATTCTGCGCGGCGTGCTGGGCAGCATCATGGGCGGCAAAAAGTAGCCTGAGGCGCACCGCAAAGAAAAAGCCGGCAATGCCGGCTTTTTTGCGTGTGCGCTGCGCTATCAACTGCGGTCGGTGCGCGCCATATGGTTCTCCAGCGCCCGCAGGCCCAGGGTCAGCATGAAGGTCATCAGCCAGTAAGCCAGCGCAACGGCCAGGTAAGGCTCCCAGTAGCGGCCATAGGCACCGGCCACGGTGCGCGCGGCATAGGCCATCTCGGCCAGGCCAATGGCGGAGACCAGCGAGGTGTCCTTGAGCAGCGAGATCATGTTGTTGCCCAGCGGAGGCAGCATGCGGCGGAAAGCCTGCGGAATCACCACATAGCGCATCATCTGGCCATGCGTCATGCCCAGCGACATGCCCGCCTGCTTCTGGCCAATTGCGATCGACTGGATACCGGCGCGGAACACCTCGGAGATGTAGGCCGCCGAGTTGAGCGTCAACGCCACGACACCGGACATCAGCGCGCCATGGTCCTGCTTGAGCGTGCGTGCCAGGTCACCGCTGATGATCAGCCCGTTGACCGGGTGCACAAACAACGGCATCACCGCAAAATGCATCAGCAGGATCTGCACGAACAGCGGCGTGCCCCGGAAGAAGCTGACATAGGCCGTCGAGGGCCAGCGCAGCAGGTATTTGCACACCCCCTTCCAGGGCTGATGGCGGGTGTCGGCCAGGCGTGCGAGCGCGAGCATCAGGCCCAGCGCGCAACCCATGATCACACAGGCCACCGTCATGCCGACGGTGACCATCGCGCCCTGCCAAAACATCTGCTTGTATTCCACCAGGATGTCGGGGCGGAACCAGCCGAACCACTCTACGGGGGTGTTGTTGTCCATCAATCAATTCTTTCAAACAAAATGACGGCCAACGGGCCGTCATTGCAGCGGATGTCGCGGCGGCCTTACTGAGGCTTGTAGTCCTGGTTGAACCACTTCTTGTAGATCACGTTGTAGCTGCCATCGGCGCGGATGGCGGCCAGGCCGGCGTTGATCTTCTCCTGCAAGGCCTTGTCGCCCTTGCGCACGACGATGCCGAAATGCTCCTTGGGGAAGCTGGCATCATCCACGGTCTTCAGTGCGGGATACTGGGAGACGCGGTAGGCGATGACGCCGTTGTCGCCAATGGCGGCATCGACGCCGCCGGCCGCCAGCTCGGAGATGATCAGCGGCGTGCTCTCGAAGCGGCGGATATTGGGGCTGGTCTTGCCAACTTCACGGCTCAATACATCGTCCCCAGTCGAGCCGCTGACCACCGAGACCTTCTTGTCCTTGAGGTCCTTGAGCGAAGCCACCGCGCTGTCCTTGGGCACCGCGATCAGCTGGCGGGCGTCAAAGTACGGCTGCGAGAAGTCAAAACTCTGCTTGCGCTTGTCGTTGATGGTCACGCCGGAGATGACAAAGTCCACATCGCCATTGTTGAGCGATGCGAAGATGCTGCTGAAAGGCGTGTTGACGATGCGCAGCTTCATGCCTTGCTGCTTGGCAATGGCGTTGACGATGTCGATGTCAAAACCGACGATCTGCTTGTCCTTGTTCTCGAATGCAAAGGGTGCGTAGGTGGCGCTGGAGGCCACCACCAGATCACGGCCCTGCGCTTGCGCGGCACCGCCGGCCAACACCGAGACCGCTGCAGCGCCCACGGCCAGCGCAAATTTTTTGTTCCACATACCCCAACCTTTAGCAACATAAGCTCATACAAGCGGCCGATTATACGTAAACGCTTGCAGACAGCGGCGGCGAACGCACGGTGGCCAGCGCGGCTCTGCCGTTGCGCACAAGCGGGGCCGCCCGCATGCCAAGGGGATTGCGCAAGCCGATGCGCTGCGCTGCCCCAGAACGGACCGCCAGAGCGACACGGAATCGCCAAAAAGCCACTACCATGAATCCCTTCGACGCCTCTGCCACCTGACGACCATGAACGCCTCTGTCCACGCCACCCCCCTCCCCACGTTTGACGATGTGCAAGCGGCTGCCCAGCGCCTGCAAGGCGTGGCCCACCGCACGCCGGTGATGCGCTCATCCACCCTCGACAAATTGACGGGCGCAGAGTTCTTCTTCAAATGCGAGAACTACCAGCGCATGGGTGCCTTCAAGTTCCGGGGCGGCTACAACGCGCTGGCCCGCTTCTCGCCCGAGCAGGCGCAGCGCGGCGCGCTGGCTTTCTCCTCGGGCAACCATGCGCAGGCCATCGCCCTGTCTGCCCGCATTCTGGGCATGCCCGCAGCCATCGTGATGCCCGAAGACGCCCCGGCCGCCAAACTGGATGCGACCCGCGGCTACGGTGCCGAGGTCATCACCTATGACCGCTTTACCGAGGACCGTGAAGCGATCAGCCAGCGCATTGCCCAGGAGCGCGGCATGACGCTGGTGCCCCCCTACAACCATGCCGATGTGCTCGCCGGCCAAGGCACCAGCGCGATGGAGCTGTTCCAGGACGTGCCCCAGCTCGACTACCTGTTTGTCTGCCTGGGGGGTGGCGGCCTGCTGTCGGGCTGCCTGCTGTCGGCCAAGGCCATGGCGCCCCAGTGCAAGGTCTACGGCGTGGAGCCAGAGGCCGGCAACGATGCCCAGCAATCGCTGCGCAAGGGCGAGATCGTCAAGATCGCCACACCCCGCACCATTGCCGATGGCGCACAGACCCAGGCACTGGGCGATCTGACCTATGCCATCATCCGCCGCGATGTGACCGACATCGTCACCGCCAGCGACCCGCAGCTGGTGGACAGCATGCGTTTTTATGCCGAGCGCATGAAGATGGTGGTCGAGCCCACCGGCGCGCTGAGCCTGGCAGGCGCACGCTTTGGCGGTGTCGATCTGCAGGGCGCCCGCGTGGGCGTGCTGATCAGCGGCGGCAATGTGGACCTGGGCCGCTACGCGCAATTGCTGGGGGCTGCATGAGGGGCCATGCACCACGCAAAAGCCTCACCATTCGGTAAATATATTCGCAGGCCGCGCACGCCTTCGGGCCTGCGCTGCTACCATTGCGGCCAAAAATGACATTGGCAACTACCATGAGCACCGTTCACCTCATCGACCACCCGCTGGTCCAGCACAAACTCACGCTGATGCGCCGCAAGGAAGCATCCACCAACAGCTTCCGCCGCATGCTCGGCGAGCTGTCCACCCTGATGGCCTACGAGATCACGCGCGACTTCCCGCTGCAGGACCTCGAGATCGAAACCCCGATGGAAAAGATGGTCGGCAAGGTCATCGACGGCAAGAAACTGGCGCTGGTCTCCATCCTGCGCGCCGGCAATGGCTTTCTCGACGGCATGCTCAACGTGGTGCCCGGCGCCCGCATTGGCCACATCGGCCTGTACCGTGACCCTGAAACCCTGCAGCCGGTCGAGTACTACTTCAAGATGCCCGACAACATGGGCGAGCGCGATGTGATCGTCGTGGACCCAATGCTCGCCACCGGCAACTCGGCCGCCGCCGCCGTGCAGCAACTCAAGGACAAGTGCCAGCCCAAGTCGATCAAGTTCATGTGCCTGCTGGCCGCGCCTGAAGGCATCAAGACCATGCAGGCCGCCCACCCCGATGTGGACATCTACACGGCTGCCGTGGACCGCCAGCTCAACGACCACGGCTACATCCTGCCGGGCCTGGGCGACGCGGGCGACCGCATTTTCGGCACCAAGTAAGCCCAGCCCCACGGCATGCCCACCACGCGCTGGGCATGCCAGACGCCGCAGCCTGCCCGCCAGTGTCTGCGCGTAAGACAAAATCTCACATACAGCGCACGGCGACTTTGGTTAAATGGCGTCCAGAGCATCTCCGTCTGGAGGCCCCACCATGAGCTACCACTTGCTGGTTTTTGCGCCCGCCGCTGCACCCAGGGAACCCGCGGCCTTTGGGCTCTGGTTCCAGGCGCAGACCGAATGGCCAGAGCACCATGACTACGAGGACCCAGCGGTTGCCACGTTGTCGCTCAAGGCCTGGTGCCTGGACATGATGCAGCGCTTTCCGCCGCGCAGTGGCCCCTACCGCGAAGAACTCCCCCCCGACGACAAGAGTCTGCTGGCCGACTACAGCATTGGCCGCAATATTGTTTTTGTCGCGGTGCAGCCAGCGCAGGCCGGTGCCGCGCTGGAGGCGGCCCGGGAGTTGGCCGCTCGGCACTGCGTCGGCTTGTACGAGGCCAGTGCATCACCGGCGGCTGTGCGCCTGCCCGACGGCAACAATGGCCTGCAGGCGGCGTTTGACTCCAGGCCGGTGATGGGCTGAGCCACCGCTGGCCTCACTCGCCGTCGCGGGCCTTGAGCACCATGCTGTTGCCCGAGATGCTGACATCAAAATAGCGCAGAAAATTCTGGCCCAGCAGCGCATCGCGTGCGCTCTCTCCGGTGTAGCCCGTGCCCACCCGCAAGCCGTTGACGGCCAGCGGCCCCACCTCAATCCGTTCTGCCCGGCTCATCATGCCCTGGCGCACACCATTGGCCGTCTGAAAGCTGATGGGCACGCCCTCGCCCAGATTGGCACGCTCGGCCACCGCATCGGTGATGCTGATCAGGCTGGCGCCCGTATCCACCATGAACTGCACCGGCACCCCGTTGACCGAGCCCGCCACACGGAAATGGCCATCGCGGTCGCGGGGAATCTCCAGCACGCCATGGGCCATGACCTTGCCCTCGCTGGGCTTGCGATAGACCTCGGTGACGAGGTAGATGGCGAACATCACCCCGATCCAGATGGCCAGCAGCATCCAGGTGGTGCGGCGGTTGGCTTCAGGCGGGGTGCGCTGCGGCCCCGGGGACCCTGTGGGCCCGGGTGCACCGGTCCAGGATGGTGGCAGAGCGGCGCCTGCGGACTGTGCAGCGGCAGAAGAATCGGGGCGTCGGGTGCGTAATCGGCTCATGGATCAGGGTTTTTCGCCTACGCAAGCAAACTGTGCGGCGGCCGGAGACAAAGCATAAATCATACTGGCATGGGCCAGGCCACGCTGCTGCACTGTGTGCTGGCGCTTGCAGCGCTTTATTCGTCGCAGGCCACTGCCGCCAGGCGGACAGGCCCAGCGCCTCGGGCGGGTGCCGTCTGGGTTAGGATGGCCGCCAGTTACCACCTTGCCCAGTTTTTCATGACCATCGACCGCCGCCACCTGCTGCACTCCCTCGCGGGCTTTGCCGCAGCCACCGTCCTGCCTGCGGGCTGGACCAGCGCCCATGCTGCCCCGACCCATTGGCCTAGCAAGCCCCTGCGTTTTATCGTTGGCTACCCGGCCGGCTCCTCGCCCGACATGCAGGCGCGCATGATCGCGCAGCCGCTGGCACAGATCCTGGGCCAGCCGGTGGTGGTCGACAACCGGCCCGGTGCCAGCGGCAATATCGGTGCGGACCAGGTGGCCCGCGCGACCGACGACCACAGCTTTGGCATTGTCGGCAACGGCCCGCTGACCTCGTCGCAGGCGCTGTATGCCAAGCTGCCCTACGACCCGGTGAAGGATTTTGCGCCGCTGGCCCTGGTGGGTGTCTCGCCCCTGGCCTGGGTGGTGCCCGCCAGCGCCGGCGCACAAACCGACAAGGCGCTCGCAAGCCTGCGCCAAAAGGGCAATGCGGCCAGCTACGGCTCCACGGGCCTGGGATCCGGCGGCCACCTGGGCATGGAGCTGCTGAAGGACGCGCTGCACTTCGATGCCGTGCATATCCCGTTTACCGGCGCTCCCGGTGTCGTCTCCGCACTGATGGGTGGCCAGCTCGATTGCGCGCTGCTGCCCATCTCGTCGGTGCTGCCGCTGGTGCAAAGCGGCAAACTGGCGGCGCTGGCCGTCACCTCGGCCCAGCGCACGCAACTGATGCCGCAGACGCCCTCGATGCGCGAGATCGGTGCCCAGGATGTGAATATCGAAGTCTGGAACGCGCTGATGGCCCCGGCCAGCATGCCTGCCGCCATCCGCACCCCGTTGAGCGACGCGCTGCTGAAGGTGCTCAACACCGCCGATATCCGCGATCAACTGCTGCGCCAGGCCTGGACCCTGGACGATGCATCGCCGACCGCACTGCAAACCCGCATCAGCAGTGACCGCAAGATGTACAACGCCCTGATCGCGAAAAAGAAGCTGCAGCTGGAGTGATTTCCGCGCTGCGCCAACAACCAGGGCCCTCGCAGGGCCCTTTTCTGTGCATCCAACGGCTTTAGCGGCGAACCTGCAAGGCACCCGGATTGACGATGTTCGACGGCCGGCCCTTGATGAAGTTGACCACGTTGTCAAAGGCCACGCCGAAGTACTGCTCGTAGCTGTCCTGCTCGACATAGCCGATATGGGGGGTGCAAATGCAGTTCTCCAGCCGCAGCAACGCATGGCCCTGCAGGATTGGCTCGCTCTCGAACACGTCCACCGCTGCAATACCGGGGCGTCCCCGGTTGAGCGCCGCAATCAGCGCATCGGGCTGCACAAGCTCGGCCCGAGAGGTGTTGACGAAAGTGGCCGACGGCTTCATCTGTGCCAAATCCTCAAAACTGATGCAGCCCTTGGTCTGCTCGCTCAGGCGCAAGTGCACGGTCAGCATATCGCTGTTGGCAAAGAAGAACTGCTTGCTCGACGCCACCTTGTGGCCGTCCGACAGCGCCTTGGCACGCGAGGCATCGCTGCCCCAGACCAGCACATCCATGCCAAAGGCCTTGCCAAAACCGGCAACCAGCTGGCCAATGCGGCCGTAACCCCAAATGCCCAAGGTGCGGCCACGCAAAACCGTACCCAGGCCAAAATTGGGCGGCATATTGGCAGCCTTGAAACCCGACTGCTGCCAGGCGCCATGCTTGAGGTTGGAGATGTACTGCGGCAGCCGGCGCGCAGCGGCCATGATCAACGCCCAGGTCAGCTCGGCAGGCGCGACCGGCGACCCCACACCCTCGGCCACGGCCACGCCGCGCTCGGTGCAGGCTGTCAGATCCACATGGGAGCCGATGCGCCCCGTCTGGGCAATCAGCTTGAGCCGGGGGAGCTTGTCGAGCAGCAGGCGGTTGATATGTGTGCGCTCGCGGATCAGCACGATGATGTCCGCATCCTTGAGGCGCACCGACAACTGGCCCAAGCCCTTGACGGTGTTGGTATAGACCTTGGCCGAATAGGCGTCGAGAACAGACGCGCACTGCAGTTTGCGCACCGCATCCTGATAATCGTCCAAGATCACAATATTCATAGGAAGGACCATTCTCGTTGTATGCCCGCCAGGCGGCCTTGCCCCACGCATGCCACCTGTACCCACCAGCCCGCCGGCAGCGGAAATCAGCAGGAAACCGATTTCCAAGCACAGGCCAGCCCCGCATCAGCTATGAACATCATAGCACTGAATAATTCTGCGTCTTAGTCAGGCAATCAGGCAAGCAGCCAAGGCCCTGCTCTGCAGCGGCTGGGCAACACAGTGGGCCTGCCGTCGCAGGATCGCGGCCCGCCATGCTCCAACACCCCCCGGGCTTGTCATCGCCCGGACCCTCTACCGCGTTAGGTAGGCGGTGTCCGACATCGCCAAACTGTTGCTTTCCACGCAAAAGATGATGCCAGACACCCAGCAGCCCTAGCGTTGGCACTGGTCAAGCGCTATAACAATTGCTTATCTCTTAGTTTTGTCGGTCGATACCACTATGACGAATTTGGTCGCCTCCTCCCGCAGCCGTTGCCCGCAACAAATGTTCGCGCAAACCATGCAGGAGTGGGGAGGAGCGGATGACCTCTGGGTTTTTGCCTACGGCTCGCTGATCTGGCGCCCGGAGTTTGAATTTCTGGAGTGCCGCCACGCCAGGGTCTTTGGCTGGCACCGCGCGCTCAAGATGTGGAGCCACATCAACCGCGGCACGCCGGAATGCCCTGGCCTGGTGTTTGGCATGTTCTCGGGCGGCAGCTGCCGGGGTATGGCGTTTCGCATTGCCCGCCAGCATGTGCCGGAAATGATGCCACGGCTGTGGCAGCGCGAGATGGCGACCGATTCCTATGACCCCAAGTGGCTCGACTGCCAGACCGACGACGGCCCCGTCAAAGCGCTGGCTTTCACGTTGTCCAAGTCCAGCCCGCGCTGCACCGGCACCTTGAGCGAAGAGGACTACCGCCGCATCTTTGCCCAGTCCTGCGGTATCTACGGCACGACCTTGGACTATGCCGAATCCACCTATACGGCCCTCAAAAACCGAGGCATTCAGGACCGGGCGCTGGAGCGGCTGCTGCGCCTGTCCGCTTCGCGCTCCGGCGCAGGCCAGGACGTTCGAGGCCAGCAGCGCCTCAACACTGAGCGCTCTGCCGCCTGACCTCCAAGCGACCGCTGCACCCCTGCGCCTGGCGTTAGGGTACTCGGCGTTCCGGCGCCCCCTATCAGACGCAGAAAAACAAACACCCCGCCTTCCCTGAGCCAGACGGCATCGGAAGCGAGGTGCATGTTGAGGCGGGTGGACAGTCTTTCGACCATCCAGGGGGGGCCGGAAGGCTCCGCGCCCTATTCGCAAGTAACGGCTCCATCAAGGAGCCGTTTACTGGGGTAGCTTGCCGAGTTCAGCATCACGGCAAGCACGATAAAAAGTTACTGGCGCCAGTGCTTAGCGCTTGCGATCACGTTCGTCTTCTGGCCAGATGCTGAAAACATTTGCGGTGGTCATGTGAACAATCTCCTAAAGATGGTTGTTCAACGCCGGGGCCTAAGACGCGGTTGACAGCAGGCTCCATAAATTTGAATGTTTACGCATTGTTTACCTTTCAACATTTAACCCATGAAAAACAACAATGAAAAATGTATCAAAAGCTTGATTCAGGCTACATTTTCAGAGATTTATTGATATATATCATGGACTTAAATCGCAAATATAGAAAGTAACTTAAATTAACAGCAACGCCCTTCAATGACCGTTAAATATTGCATTTCGTCGTAATATCGACATATTTTAGGTCATTTCGATCTTAAATTATCTATTATTTCGCCATTTCGACATAAGTACGGACGAAAAATCGACTGCACCGCCACCCTCACCGCTGCTTACAGAAGCGCTGCCGAGCGCATGCATTCAACGCACAATCACCTGTTTTTGCGGGTTCCAGCCATGGTTCAGCGGGCCATGGCCCTGGCCGGTATGCACGTCGGCACCCGACGCGATGGCGCCCAGGATGTACTGCCGCGCCAGGCTGACGGCCTGCGGCAGTGGCTGCCCAAGGGCCAGTTGGCAGGCAATGGCCGACGACAAGGTGCATCCGGTGCCATGGCCGTTATGGGTGTGGATGCGGGTGGAGGCCAGACGAAGGCGCTCGCCGTCGGCCGTGGCCAGCAGGTCCACGACCTCATCGCCGGGCAAATGGCCGCCCTTGATCAGCACCGCCTTGGCGCCCAGCGCCAGCAAGTCCTGCGCGGCCTGTTCCAGCTGATCGGCGTGTTCCAGGCGGCGCCCCAGCAGCAAACCCGCCTCGTCCAGGTTGGGGGTGATGAGCGCAGCGCGGGGAAACAGCTCCCGCACCAGTTCACCTACCGTTGCCTCGGCAATCAGCCGATCTCCGCTGGTAGCGACCATCACCGGATCCAGCACCACATGGGGCAAGGCATAGCGGTCAATCGCAGCGGCAACGACGGCCACAATCTCGGGCGCGTGCAGCATGCCGATCTTGACCGCATCGCAGCCAATGTCCTCGAGCACGGCGTCCAGTTGCTCCTGCAGGAAAGCCGGCGGCACGCCATGGATGGAGCGCACGCCCTGTGTGTTTTGCGCCGTCAGCGCCGTGATCGCGGTCATGCCAAAGCAGCCCAGCGCCGACATGGTCTTCAGATCTGCCTGGATACCGGCCCCGCCGCCGCTGTCGGAACCCGCAATCGACAGCACCCGTGCATAGCGCGGCAGGGAGACGGGAGAAGAAGGATTCAGTGAGGCCATGGCAGCAGTCCAAAAACAATGCCGGGCAACACTGGCCCGGCCTGGCCAAAATTATCCACGATTGTGACGACGGCTTGACGCAGGCCCATGCCCCCGGCGCAACGCTGTGTTGTAATGCAGCCTGAGACGAAACAGGGGTGTCCCTGCAGCAGTTTGGCTGCAGCGCGACTGAGATCAGACCCTGGAGCGAGCCACCACGGCAGCGCTCCGCAACCCGATCCAGGTCATGCTGGCGTGGGGAGTTTTCGGCAGCTGCGCGCACTGTTTTGTCTATTGCCAAGCACAAAACATGTCTTCTCACCCATTGATTTCTCCCCAAGCCCGCATCGCCATCCTGGGCGGTGGTTTGCTGGGCCGGCTGATGGCGCTGGAGCTGTCGGGCCGGGGATTGTCCATCGACCTGTACGACCGGGGCGGCCCGGAAGCCGAACATGCCGCTGCGCGCGTGGCCGCCGCGATGCTCGCGCCCCTGGCCGAATCGGCCGTGACCGAGCATGGCGTCGTGCGCATGGGCCAGTATGGGCTGCAGCGCTGGCCGCAGCTGCTTGCACAGCTCGATACGCCGGTGTTTTTGCAACAGGCTGGCACCATGGTGGTCTGGCACCGCCAGGATGCGCCTGAAGCGCAGCGCTTCCGCGGCATTTTGCAGCGCACCCAGGCGGCCATCCCCGACCTGCCGCCTTTGCAAACGCTGAGCGGCCCCCAGATCGCCGAGCTGGAGCCAGCGCTGGCAGGGCATTTCCAGGCCGCCTACTACCTGCCCGGCGAGGGGCAGCTGGACAACCGCCAGCTGCTGGCCGCACTGGTGCCTGCGCTGCAGGCCCGGGGCGTGCGCCTGCACTGGCACCAGGCGCGCGGGCTCGATGACTTTGCGCCCGGCGAGCAGGGCCAGCCCGACCTGCTGATCGACACGCGTGGCCTGGGTGCCAAACCGCAGTGGAGCCAGTTGCGCGGCGTGCGCGGCGAAGTGCTGCGCGTGCATGCCCCTGAAGTGCAACTGCGCCGCCCCACGCGCCTGATGCATCCGCGCTACCCGATCTATATTGCACCCAAGCAGGACCACCATTTCGTCATCGGCGCGACGGAGATCGAGTCCGACGACATGTCACCGGCCAGCGTGCGCTCTGCCATGGAGCTGCTCAGCGCGGCCTACACCGTGCACAGCGGCTTTGCCGAGGCGCGCATCCTGGAGATCAACACCCAGTGCCGCCCGACTTTGCCCGATAATCTGCCAGCCATCCGCCAGGTACGCCCCCGGGTGCTGGAGATCAATGGCCTGTACCGGCACGGCTTCATGATCTCGCCCGCCGTGCTGGACTGCGCGGTCGAGCTGCTGCTGACCGGCCAAGCCCCGCTGGCCACACGTTTTGACATGGATGTGCGCCTGCTCGCGGCCGCCTGATGGACCGCAGCCCTATGATGAGCCTAGAACGATGACGATACAGATTCTCTTGAACAACCAGGCCACGGCCTTGCCCGAAGGCGCCACCATTGCCGTGGCGCTGGCCCAGCTGCAGCCGCGTCCGCCGTTTGCGGTCGCCGTCAATACCGAATTCGTGCCCAAGGGCCAGTACGACAGCCGCCAGCTGCACGCAGGCGACAAACTGGAAGTCATCTCGCCGGTCACCGGCGGTTAGGCTGCCCAGCGCCCTCCGCGCGGGCCGACACCTTCCGCGCCCCTGTACCGCATTTACCAAGGCCTTTGCCATGAACGCCCTTTCCTCTTCCGAAGACGCGCTGGTGCTGTATGGCCAGCGTTTTCAAAGCCGCTTGCTGCTGGGCACCTCGCGCTATCCATCGCCTGCCGTGCTGGAAGCGGCCGTCGCCCGCGCCCAGCCGGCCATGGTGACCGCATCGCTGCGCCGCCAGGGCAGCAATGCCGCCGAGACCGGCAGTGACTTCTGGGCGCTGCTCAAGCGTCTGAATGTGCCGGTGCTGCCCAACACCGCCGGATGCATGCGCCTGCAAGAGGCCATCACCACGGCCCAGATGGCGCGCGAGGTGTTTGAGACACCCTGGATCAAGCTGGAACTGATTGGCGACGACTACACCCTGCAACCCGACACCCTGAACCTGGTGGAAGCCGCATCCATCCTGATCAAGGACGGTTTCCAGGTGCTGCCCTACTGCACCGAGGACCTGGTGCTCTGCCAGCGCCTGGTCGATGTGGGCTGCCAGGCCGTGATGCCCTGGGCAGCGCCGATCGGCACCGGCCGTGGACCCGTCAACCCCTATGCGATGCAAACCTTGCGCGAGCGCCTGGATGTGCCGCTGATCTGCGATGCAGGCCTGGGGCTGCCCAGCCATGCCTGCCAGGTCATGGAATGGGGTTTTGACGGTGTGCTGCTGAACACGGCCGTCGCCTTGTCGCAAGACCCGGTCGCGATGGCCGGCGCCTTTGCCGATGCCACCGCCGCAGGCCACGCCGCCTACCGCGCCGGCGCGATGCAAGCACAGGACATGGCCCAACCCAGCACGCCGGTGCTGGGCACGCCGTTCTGGCACCAGAGCCACTGAGAGACCGAGCCGATGCACGCTACCCCCATCGCCACCCAGATTGCGCAGGCGATTACCGCCGCCCACCAGGCCGCGTTTGCCAGCTTTCCGCCCCAACCTGCGCCTGCGCTGCCCGCAGAGCGTCAGCAGGATGCCGTTTATGCCGGCGCCCTGGCCGCTTGCAGCACGCTGGGCTTTATCGCCATCGATGCCGAATGCCTGGCCAGCGCCTGGAGCGCGCAGAGCACACGCACTGGCCGGTTCGACGCGCAGGCCTGGCCCACGCAAGCGGCCGATTTTGGCCTGGTGACCGGCGGCGGCCCCCAGGCCTTTGCGGCCTGTCCCCAGCAGTTGGGCCTGTATGCGGTACTGCCAACGGCCGAATGGGTCGGCCGCATGGCCCGCGCCGGCGTGCCCACCGTGCAGCTGCGCTTCAAGTCCGACGATGCCCAGGCCATTGATGCAGAAATCGCAGCTGCTGTCGCCACAGTGGCGGGGACTGGCGCCCTGCTCTTTATCAACGACCACTGGCGCCAGGCCATTGCCGCTGGCAGCTATGGCGTGCATCTGGGCCAGGAAGACCTGGATGCGCTGAGCGCCGCCGAGCTGGCTGAACTACGTGCCAGCGGCGTGCGCCTGGGTGTCAGCACCCATGGCTATGCCGAAATGGTGCGTGCCAGCCAGGCGCAGCCCAGCTATATCGCGATGGGAGCGGTCTTCCCGACAACCCTGAAGAAAATGGCCACCGTTCCGCAAGGCCTGGCGCGCCTGGAGCGCTATGCCGCGTTGACGCGCAGCTACCCCCAGGTCGCCATTGGCGGGATTTCGGCAGCGGAGTTTCCGCAGGTGCGCGAGAGCGGCGTCGGATCGATCGCGGTGGTGCGTGCCATCGTCAACGCGGACGACCCGGAGGCGGCTGCCGCCGACTTGATGGCGCTGATGGGTTAATCCCCTAACCCGCTACACCACGTAGAGCAGCACAGCATCACGCCGCTGGGCCGCTGCCTGCCAGAAGCTGCGCAGCGCGGCCTGCCGGCGCACCCAGTGGCGCAGCGCGTCGATATCAGCCGGCGCTCCATCCTGCGCCTTTTGCCATGCATGCATGCGCTGCACCAGTTCGCTCGCGCTGATCGCCGCCAAGCCTTGCGCGCCTTCGTTCACCATATCGGCCGGCCAGGCCCAGCAATGCTGAGCCAAGGTGCCTTCCACCGCCACGCCGGGTTCGATCTCGGGCAGGCGTTGCATGTCTTGCTGCCACCAGCTGCCCTGGTCCAGCACGGCCAGCGGCCCGCCTTGTTCAGCACCGCGCTGCAGGTAGTCATCCATCGCCGAAGGCTCCACCAGCAAAGCCCGCAAGCCATGGCGCGGCATTGCATAAAAAAGCCCTTGCACGCTCATGCAGCCTCCCTGATGGATGTTTTCAGCTGCAGCAGATGAGCGCTGTTGTCCGGGTCACAGATCTGCACCAGCAACAGTGCTTTTTTCAGCGCGCTGCGGCGCGCGTCGGTTTGCCCGTGGGCCGCCAGAAAATCCGCAAACACCTCATAGGCGCGCGCAGCGGCCAGCGAATAGCCCCGGCAACTGCGCTGCTGTATGCGCAAGGCCTGCTGCACCAGCGCTTTGACCCGCGTGGGCTGGTGGCGGATGGCAAAGGCTGCGTAGTCGGCCAGCATGAACGACACCGCCTCCGGATCGGGCATGCGCTGGCCTTGTTGGTCCAGCCGGTCCAGGCTGTCCAGGTACAGCGCCAGCCGCTGCCAGCTTTGCAGGGCCTGTGCCGTCTCACCCAGCGCCGCATGGGTGCTGGCCAGACGCTGCAACAGCATGCACAGCCCCAAGGCCTGCGCGGCGGCGTTGCCACTGCTGCGCAGATCCACCAGCGCCAGCGCTTGTGCATAGTGCCCATTGGCCCGGCGGTGCTCCCCCTGGGCCTGGTACAGATCGCCCAGCTGTTGCAACGCGCTGCGCTGCATCGGCGCGGGCACGTCCCCACCGTCACGCAGGGACAGCGCCAGCACCGCCTGGCCATGCACACGTTGGCGCTCTGCATCGCCCAGGTGCTGGGCGATCTCCATCGCATGCAGGTGGTGCTGGGCCAGGTCGTGCACATCCCCGTCCTGGCCCGCTTGGCGCATCGCAATGGTCTGTTCACACCAGGTAAGCGCTTGGGCCCAGTCCTGCGATTGCATCAGCAGCGGATACTGTCCCGGCTGCAGCGCCGGCAGCGCAGCGCCCCCCGGCGCCATCTGGGGTGAGCGCAGGCGCTGCAACAACACCTGGGCCTGTTGCACGGGCTGCGCCAGCTCGGCAAAGGCAGCGCCCAGGTGCACACCCATTTGCAGCTTTTTGCGCGCTGTCTCCAGGTGTTCGGTCTGGTAGAAAGTCATCCCCTGCAGCAGATAGGCCATCGCCAGGTGCGGGTCGGTTTGGGGTTTGCGGCTGCGCTGTGCGAGGTACCTGACCAGGGTTTCGGCCTCCGCGTGGGCAGTCTGCACATCCTGGCGCGCGAGCGCATCACCAATATGCTTTTGTGCCATCTGGATGGCCAAGGACTTCTTGTCAATCTGCGGATCGGTGGCGGGTTTGGGTGGCGGATCAGCCGGTAGAGCGGCGGCTACAGAAGGCTGGGCCACCGAGACGGGTATAGGCGCAGCGGCCACCTGTGCCTTGGCTGCAGGCATCGATGCCTGCTCATCCAGCTGCGACTGGGCAAAGGCCGACAAGCGCGAGTCCATGTCTTCTTCGACCCGAAAATAGTCGAACAGCCAAAAGCCATCGCGCAGCAGCCAAAAAACAATCGGGCCCAGCAGATAAGGCGCGTAGCGTGCAGCTGGTCCACCCCATAGCCACAGCGCCGCGCACAGCAGGGACAAGGCCAGCTGCGCGACGGCGCTTGCATGGCGCCCCAAATAAAAGCGGTGGGCGCCCAGCCAGCCCACCGCCAACAACAGGCCCAAGGCCCATCGCGGATTCTTCTCTCCCATCCCTCTTCCCTTGTGCTTTGTTGGCTCTGCACTTTACGACCGGGACTTGCACCGTGTTGGCGCCTCCCGGGGCGGCCTGTATCGCGGGAAGTATAGCAACCGCTATCGGCCACGCGAGGGCTGCCGGTACGCGCGGCCCCTGCAGTGGCCAAGAGAGCATTTCGGGCCTGCCGCCCAGCATGCATAGGCGTGCAGCGCAGACGCCAATCGCGGCAAAAGACTCTGCGGGAAGCCGGCCGGCACCGCCAAGGTGGCACCGGCGTTGCCCTGTCACATACTTGCCGATGCGGCGGCTTGGGCGTGGCGTTCCGGCTTGGTGCGGGCGGCCTGCATCACCTCGTGCGGTGGCAGGTGCTTCATGCGGTGGTCGCTCCAGACCTGGCGCCAGCGGCGCGCACCGGGCATACCCTGTCGCAGGCCCAGCATATGGCGTGCGATGGCGTACCAGTGCGTGCCATGCTCGGCCGCCTCACGCTCCATATAGCGCACCATCTCCTCTTCCACCGATTCGCGGCTGATGCCGTTGTTGGGTTCGGCGCCATAGAACTGCGCATCCCAGGTCGCCAGCCACCAGGGGTTGTGGTAGGCCTCACGCCCCACCATCACGCCGTCAACCTGCTCCAGCTGTGCCAGCACCGTGGCGTCATCGGCAATGCCGCCGTTGATGGCGATGGTCAGATGCGGAAAATCCTTTTTCAGCTGCGCCACCACGTCATAACGCAGCGGTGGGATCTCGCGGTTCTCCTTGGGCGAGAGCCCCTTGAGCCAGGCATTGCGGGCATGCACGACGAACACCTCGCAGCCCGCATCGGCGACCGTTCCGATGAAGTCACGCACAAAGTCATAGCTTTCGTTCTTGTCGATGCCAATGCGGTGCTTCACCGTCACGGGGATGTCCACCACATCCCGCATGGCCTTGACGCCATCGGCGACCAGCTCTTTCTCGTTCATCAAGCAGGCGCCAAAGGCACCGCGCTGCACACGTTCGCTGGGGCAGCCGCAGTTCAGGTTGACCTCGTCATAGCCCCAATCCTGCGCCAGTTGGGCGCACTGGGCCAGGTCCGCCGGCTCACTGCCGCCCAGTTGCAACGCGACCGGGTGCTCCTGCGCAGAAAAGCGCAGATGCCGCGCCACATCCCCATGGATCAGCGCGCCCGTGGTCACCATCTCGGTATAGAGCAAGGTCTGGCGGGTCAGCAGACGGTGAAAATAGCGGCAATGGCGGTCAGTCCAGTCCATCATCGGTGCGACGGACATACGTCCTGGCCAATGATGAGGAGTTTTCTCTATGGAAACCAACGATTTTTCAACTGTCTGATTCGATGCCATTTGATCTAATTTCATGCCATTTTTAGCACTTCGGTGCTACATTCGGTGCAACAATTTTTCAATGTTGCACCGAGACTATGGGAACCATAATTCGCCGTGAGCGCAAAGACGGAAGCGTGGGCTACACCGCCCAAGTCCGCGTCAAAAAGGGTGGCAAGGTAGTTCACGCTGAGACCCAGACCTTCGATCGTGAAGCAGCGGCCAAAACCTGGATCAAAAAGCGCGAGACAGAGCTTGCGGAACCCGGCGCCCTTGATAAACCTGAAGACCCAATCCTATCTGTCGTCATCCTGAAGTACCTGGGGGATAAGCTCAAGCCACACGGGAAGACCAAGGATCAGGTTTTGCGCACAATTGCCAACTCTTGGCTTGGTGAGACACATTGCTCCCAGATCGACAGTGCGATGGTTATCAAGTACCTAGAGGGCCTAACCAGTCAGCCTCAAACCCGAGGCAACTACCTTTCCCACCTTTCAGCCATTTTCACTGTGGCCCGGCCTGCTTGGGGCTACCCCCTCGACAAGCAAGCATGTGAAGACGCACGCGTAGTGGCTGAAAAGCTTGGGCTAATTTCCAGGTCAAAGCAGCGCACACGCCGCCCAACTCTTGAGGAGTTGAACAAGCTCATGACCTACTACTCGGTCTATGAACGGAAGCGGGAGGATTCTATCCCGATGACCTACATCATACTGTTCAGCCTATTCTCCACGCGCCGTCAGGAAGAAACCTGCCGAATCTTGAGCGAGGATGTGGATGTAGAGAGCTCTGAGGTTATCGTTCGCGACATGAAAAACCCGGGTGAAAAGATAGGCAATGATGTCACCACCCTCCTCCCGCCTGAAGCGCTCAAGCTTATCCAGAACCGCAAAGTAGCCAAGGGTCGCATCTGGCCCTACAACGCTGAGTCTGTCAGCACCAGCTTTACTCGAGCATGCAAGCTCCTCGGAATTGAGGATCTGCATTTCCATGACCTTCGACATGAAGGAATCAGCCGGCTGTTTGAGATGGGCTGGAACATTCCGCATGTTGCGCAAGTCTCAGGGCATCGTTCTTGGCAGAGCCTGCAGCGCTACACCCAGTTCAAAAAGGTTGGAGATAGATACGAAAACTGGGAATGGAAGACTAAGCTCTTGGCTGGGTAGACTTTTAGCCTGGTCGAACATGGGGGTACGGCGCCCGCTTGACCTCCCTGTACTTGGCTGAAAGCCAGGGCGACATCTCCCCCAAGATCTCTTGCATCTCCCTGAGATTGGTGCCGCACATCCACGTCTGAGGCCAGCGTTGAAGCTCCCCCTCATCAAACTCTAAACCTCGAAGCAAGAGAGTTCCTGACTGGCGTTGACGCCATACCTCGACACGCTCCAGCCCATGAATGATAAGCTGCATTGGCTCATTGCGATCGACTAGCCAAGTTTGGAAGCTCCCATCTGTCATTGGGGTGCTGAGCAGCATTCCTGTGGACTTAGCTCGCCGAGCCAATATTTCGGCTGGTAGATAGACCCCGTTGAAGCGCAGCCGAAGCACGTAGGCATCACATCCAACCCGCCGTTTGCCCTCCAGATCTAGTTCAGTGCCAGGTGTGGCCATGCCCAGGTATAGACCCGGCAAATTTTCACCCGCGAATTTCCTGACAGCTTCCATTTCTTGCTCCGTTTACTGTATAAATATACAGTCTTTTGGAGGTGTCTATGGTTCAATCAAGATACTGGCGGTGGCACGTTAGGAGCGACCAGGGGTGGTTACAGACCACTGAACACGAGCGATGGGATGGGATCAAAGAGGACTTTCCTGAGGCCATGCCTGTCTTGGGCACTATGATCTTGCATGGCGCGCCTCTGTCGTCTGATGCGGCAGCCTTCTATGAAAGCTTGGAACCAGATGTCCCTTTCTGAACGCCGTGGTGTCGTCATTGGTCTTTGGCGAGCTTGGCGCCAAAACATGCGTGACCTCAGTGATGGCTGGTTCCCGTATTACGACACCGGCAAACAGGTGCACTTGTTCTATGAGTACCTGCAGGCCATCCACCCTCACCTACTGGACATGCCAAGGCAGGCATACCCAATGATTCATCAGTGGATTGCTGAGGATATCGAAAGCTAGGCGGGCCCTGCCGCAAACACTTCGACCGGTGCAAGCCTCAGCAGTGCCTGCGCGTCCTTGATCGAACCTTCCAGCCACTGGTCTACGTCGGCCAGCTCAATCGGGATCACACTTCGCTTGTCCTGCTTGTCAGCTGCGAGCTCCGGGTCTGGCTTGTGCATGCGGTTCATCAACGGGTGCTCATCTGCATTGAGCGTGAGCATGGTGTAGCTCTCGATCAGCTCGCCAGTTGCCGGGTCCTTCCAGGTATTCCACAGCCCCGCCAGGCCCCACGGGTCGCCGTCGGCCCGGGCAAACCTCCACCACACGTTCTTCCCGCTCTCCCAGTTGGGCTCATCGAAGGTCGTTGCGGGAATGATGCAACGCTGGCCGCGCTTCCACGGGTCTTTGAAGCTGGCCTTGTCCGCCACCTCCTCAGCCCGGGCATTGTTGGTGCTGTACTTGATGTCCGGCGTCTCGCTGAACCAAGGGATGAGACCCCAGCGCCCCACTATCAGCTCCTTGCTGTACCCGGGATCATCCACGGCGCGCCGAATGAATCCTCCTGGCGAGCGCCGAAACACGTCGCGGGCACCCAGGCCCAGTTGCCGGGGGTTCAGCCGCCAGTACTGCTGGATGTAGCCTTCATCAGGGGAGTGGTAGCGATTGCACATTGGATCCTCCTGGCGCCAAGGTACAAGGGGCCGCATCTGGCCGCTGTCATCCGAAACCGAATTTCCAAGGTAAAAAATGAAGCTGCTCTGGCTCCTATCACGCTCAAAGGAACTCCCCGTTCGAGCACAGGTTTTTCACCTCTAAGTGTTTACCCTTCGCTCAGCTCCAATCATTGACACTTAGAAACATTTCATGGACATTCCACAACGATAGGTGTGGACATAAAGCAGAAATGCAGCATCTGCGCTTAAGCACCCGTGTTTTGTAGAACAAATGTCATCTATGTGTTCAGTCAGCATCATTGCGGCGCCAAACCATGAACCCTATCTATCAATTTGGTCAATAATTTAGTTTCTTTAAAATTCATGGAGGGTTCATGCGAAACATCCTGCAAATCTTAGGAACGATGCTCACAGCAATGGCGCTGTGGGGAGGTAGCCAGCAAGCCTTTGCACAAAAGGTCCTGTTGCTGACGACCAATGAGGTTGCCAGCGACGCGGTGCAAGCCAACAACAATCTGGAAGCGGAGTTCGTTGGTGTTGTTGGAGCCGCAAACTTGACGCGGATGACCGTCCTCACCAATCCCAATGCGATCTCTCAAGCGACATTCACATCGTCTCCAGGTCCATACGACATTGTCGTTGTTGCAACCACCTATCAGCCCGTTGATAGCACCAACTGGACGATCCTGCAAAGCGCAGTAGCAAACCGTTGGGCCAACTCCATCGTCTTTTTTGTTGATGGCTGCTGTGAGGCGACCAACGGTGCTAATGCCGCCAAGATGGTAAGCGCATTAAACGCGGGGGCAGCGACCTCATTCTCACTGGGCAGCGGCTTATCTGGATTCGCTAGATTTCCGTTGAACACGAACTCTCCTTATGCACCAACTTTTGCCGGGCTTAATCCTTTCGCTGGAGGAGACATTACTTATATCAACAACGTTCCCGCAAACAATGCACTTTATTTAGCTGCAGGGACACCTCCGGCTAGCTTTCCTCCAGCTGGGTCGACGCCGACCAACAACGTGTATGGCCTTCTAATTCCTACTGTTCAGTCGAACTCAGGCAATGGTGCTTGTGTATTCGCGGTAGTCGATGTTTCGCCATTCATTAACGCGGCGCCCGGCTACACTCCATGGACCGAAAACCAAGGCAAGGTAGGCCCAGCCTTCATCAATGCCGCCACCTCCGAGAATGGCGCCTGTGGCCTGCCCAAGGTCAGCAAGAGCTTTGACAAGACCGATCTCTATCTGGGTGGCAGCGACAACAGCACCGTCCTGACCATCTCCTTTTCCAACGGCACTCCGAACCCCATCACCAACGTCAACCTGACCGACAACTTGCCCGCACCGCTGGTGGTGGGCACCGGCACCGTGGGCAGCACCTGCACCGCCAACAGCCTCAGTGCGTCACCCGGCTCGAACGTGGTCAGCAACAGCGCCTTCACGATTCCGTCGGGCGGCTGCACCATCACCGTGCCGGTCGTCTGGCCCAACACCGTGGCCGGCCGCCAGGCTTGCATCGACACGCCCTCGGTCACCAACACCATCACCCCAGGCACCGACTTCGTATCGCCGACCGGCCAGGTCAATACGCCCGCCACTGCCACCCTCGCCTGCCATGCCGCGCAACTCGCGATTGCCAAGCAGGTGGTCTGGCCTGCCAACGTCACGCCCGTCGATCTGACCGGCACCAGCTTCCCGGTCTCGGTGGTCTGCACCGGCACCGATGGTGTGGCCGCACCGGCGATCAGCGCCAGCATCACGCTGAACACCGCTACAACGGGCAGCGTCTCGGTCACACCGGTGATCTCCAGCGGCAGCTGCGTGGTGGCCGAAGGCACCCGCCCTGCCGCCCCCGCCAACCACCTCTGGGTCGAAGACCCGGCACCGAGCACGACGGTCACAATGGCAGCGCCCCCGGCCACCAACACCGCGCAACTGGTCAACACCCTCGCGCGCGCCAACACCGACATCACGATCAGCAAGACCGTGGCCGGTGGCCCGGCTGCAGGGGTGAGCGGCAGCTTCAGCTTCACCGCCAACTGCGGCGCCGATGGCAGCTTCAACACGACCGTCAGCCTGAGCGGCAGCAATGCCGGCGCGATCGCGATCACCAACGTACCCCAGGGCGCCAGCTGCACCGTCAGTGAGAATGCAGCGATGCCGCCGGCCCCTGCGGATTATGCGTGGAGCACGACCCTGCCTGCGCCGGTGAGCCTGGTGACCGCGGCCACCGGCAACACGGCCTCCTTTGTCAACACACTGGTGCGCACGGCTCCTGCAACGCCGGCCGCAGTTCCCACTCTTAGGGAATGGAGCCTGATTGCACTCTCCCTGATATTTGTACTTTTCAGTTTCAACTATCTGCGTAGAAGCCAAAGCTAATGCACCAAGCCACCTTCGGGTGGCTTTTCTCTTTTTGCTTCAAATTTGGGCTCTCTCAGCAGCGTTATTACAGCCTTGTTTGCCCCCAAGATTCTGGCTGTTAAAACTTTTGTCATCGAACTTTGCTCACCTATGATGTTCAGCATGCAGGATGCACCTCAAACCGAAACACCCCTGGACGAGCTGTTGCCCCTCGGTGTGAAAGCCCTCCTTCAAAAGAATGGAGTCCACACGGTAGAAGATGTGCGCAAGGCCTACCCACATGCCCTCCTGAAATTTCGGGGCATAGGTATGTCCAAGTTCAGACAGATTGAGGCGGCGTTTTTCCCAGGCAAGAAGTTTGAGCCGGCCAGAGTGCTCTCACCGCTAACTCACGTCAAAGGATCTTCTCTAAATGGTGCACTCTCTCCTGCAATCGTGCGAATTTTGGCTCGTGGTGGGATTACGACTGTTGATCAGCTCAAAGCTGCACAGCCGGCTGAATTGCTAAAGATCGAACGGCTGGGAGTTGGGATGCTGCGGGAGATCGAGAGCGTGTTCTTTCCAGGTCAGCACTATGAAGTGCCACGCGGCAGGCGCCCGGCGCCGACGCTACCGGATAGCGCTGGCAACCTGCTAACGGACATTTGAGTTCTCCTTCGCCGACATCTATGATGGTTGCCATGCAGGATGAACCCTCGCCTCCACCTGAGTTGCCCCTGGACAAGATACTTCCACGGAGCCTCAAGAACCTCCTTGAAAGTAACGGGATCTACACAGTAGAGGCAGCGTTCAGGGCCTACCCAGATCAGTTGCTCAAGCTGCCAGGCATGGGCATAAGCAAGTTCAGGCAATTGGAGCGAATTCTGTTTCCTGGTGAGACCTTCACGCCACGTCGGGTGCCCCCTCCAATCCCATATGCGCAGGGATCGTCGCTTAACGGCGTGCTGTCGCCTGCCACTGTACAAACCCTCGCTCGGGGCGGTATCACGACCGTCGCGCAACTGCGTGCAGCTAGCCGGAAGGATCTCCTCGCCATCAAATCTTTGGGGCCGACAAAACTTCGGGAGATTGAGAGAGCGTTGTTGTTGGGCAAGTCGTTCACCCCAGCGCGGGTCTATGTGCCGATTCGCCATATCCCGGGCTCCTCTCTCAATGGCTCCCTATCCCCAGCCGTGGTGCGAGCCTTGGCTCGCGGCGGGATCACGACTGTTGACCAACTGAGAGCTACAGAGCCGGCTGAGTTACTAAAGATCGAACGGCTAGGTGTTGGGATGCTGCGTGAGATCGAGAGCGTGTTCTTCTCCAGCGAAATTTCATAATCTCAATCCGGGAGCAACCACCAAAAAAAGCCTCCCCAGTGCCGTAGTGGCGCCGGGGAGGCTCTTTCTATTTCTGGCTGCAGACATGCTTACTGTCGTCATCGCTTAGCCCGCGCTCAATGTTCAACGGATCGAAGAGCGCCGCTACTTCACTACGTCAAAAGCAGCCTGATTCAGCAGGCGCATGGTGCCTTCGATCTCCTTGTTGATGGCCTTAATCTGTTCCTTCTTGTCCGGCACATCGCTGGCCTGCACCTTGCGGCGCAGCTTCGTCAGCTCTGACACACGCTTGTCCGCCAGCTTCTCTACGCTGGCGGCCTTGGCCAGTGGCACATCCTTCAGCACCGCATCCACGTTTTCCCCGCGCTCAACCCGGGCCTTAGCTTCTGCCAGCGCGACGTTGATACGTTTGGCGTTGTCGTAGTAGGTGCCGCTCTGGCCGTTCATGCCCGTGGTGTTGCCGTAGACGCGGCCCGCCAGGAACCACTGGTGCGGCGCAAGCTCTTCCCCGGTGGCTGCGGCCGTGGCCGTGGCGCCCAGCTTGTTGGCTTCGCGCAGCACGCCGCCAAAAGCCTGCTCGACCAGGTACTGGATAGCGTCGGGCGTGGGGCTGATCGCGCCCTGCTCCCATTCGCTGCCGCCCGTGGCGGCATTGATCCCCCTGGCGGCCCAGCGATATGGGAGCGCCGTGGCGTCCTTCACCCGGGCGTGGCCTGGCGTGGGGTGGTTGATGTCACGCACCTCCTTGAAGATGCTTTTGCCCATCCAGTCCTTATTGGTGGCCAGCGCGATCGCAGGATCCGCCCAGGTGGGGGTGAACATCTGCATCATGTTGTCCGACCCGCCAAATGGGTTGTAGGCGTTCAACGCGATGGCCGCCATGTCGCCCACATACTTTGCACGGCTGACGGTGGGATCGTTGTGGAAAGCAGCATCGACCATCTTGCGGCCCAGGTTGGGCAGCACATGGAAGCCCAGCGGCATGGGGATCGTCACGTATTGGGTGCGCGACAGCGGAATGATGATGTTGCGCTCCTTGACGAATTCGGGAATCTTCTTCCATTCATCGTCGGCACCATCCCCGCCTCCCATCATGAGCTGGCCCATCAGCGCCATCATCACGCCCAAGCCTACCCCGCCAAGCGCAATCTTGCGGCCGGCCGGGCCCGTCATGGTCTGCAGCAGACGGGCATTCCCTTGGATCGCCGCATTCAGGAACGCATAGTGGCTGCCCAGCACACTGGTGACTCGCCCCTTACGGTTGAAGTTCACCGTAATGTTCTTGGCCAGGCTGGCGGCCTCCTGCCGACTCAGGCCGTTGTCGAGCGCCACCTTGTAGGTGGCCAGACGGGTGGTCATTTCCAACGACTCATTGAAGTCGGAGAGCACGCCCAGGGCAAAGCTCGCCCCCTGCGCTGCGGCGCCTTGGGCACCCTTGTGCAGCTCTTTTTGCAGCGCCTTCAGCCGGTCAGCCGGATCACTGTACAGCTCCCGGAAACCCGTGGTACCGCCGTCCAGTTGGAACTGCTCCATGAGCTGGGCCCATGGCCCGGTGCCAACGCCCTCTTCCCTGCGCTCGCGCCGCAGCTCGGCCCATATCTTGCCGGTGTTCTTAGCGATGTTGGCCAACACGTCCTTCTGCTTGCCGGCCAGCTTAGTGTCGGACAGCTGCAGGCTGGCCCCCTGGAGGTCGCGGACGATATTGAAGACGGAAAACACTGGGTTGTACTGCGTGTTCACAGCTGCCATCCATCGCGTGGCGTGCCCCATGGTCCGGCTGAGCCAATCCAGCTCAGCAGCATCCATGTTCTTCACAGCCAGCGCCAAGCGGGCGGCGCGCTCATTGCGCTCGTTGAACACCAGGTACTTGTCTTTGCCGCCAACACGGAAGGTTATGACGTTGTCCTTGAGGCGCGCGGCCGGATCCGCCACCGTGCGCACCAAGCCGGTGTCTTGGTCGAGCATCTTCTTCTTCGGCAGGTCCAGGCTCCACAGACTTGCATCTGGGTTCTGGGCCGCCAGCAGGTACAGGCGCTTGACCACGTTGTTTTTCTCTCCCCGGGTCAGCGCAGCCTCGCGCTGCATCACGATGTGGGACAGGATGTTGGTTACTTTCTCATTCGAGCCGGTGCGCTTTTTGGCCGCATCACCCTTGGTGCTGAAGCCCTGGCCAATAGGATGGGCCTTGCTGTCGGGGTTCGCCTCATCCCGGTGCAGGGGCACATAGTGCTGGTATGCGTTGCGCCAGGTGTTGAGCGTCGCCTTGTCCATCAGGCCATAGTCATCCAGCGTGCGCAGCGTGCCCTCGTTAATCTGGTCCACGCGCGCGCCCAGGTCCTCAATGGTTTTCTTGGCGTCGCCGGTGTAGCTGGCCAGGATCTTGGCCGCGTCCTGATCGCTCATGCCCGACAGTGACAGCCGCTGGTCTTCCGTGCCGTTGAAGGCCTGAGCACCATCCCAATCCGCCTTTTCAATCAGTGCTTGGCCCAGCGCCTTCTGGATGGCGACAGTGGCCAGGCCCTGAGCCTGCGCGCGCTGCAACTGGTTGCGCAGATCGGTCACCGTTTGGTCCGCTGCAGCGCGCTTGGCTACCAGCTCCTGCTGGCTCGGGTTGCGCTCTGCCATCGCTTTGTTCGCTTCGGCAGCATGCCGGGCATGCAGATAGCGCTCAAACTCCTCAATACCCACACCGGCTTCGTTCATGGCCTTCATCAGCGGGCGCACCTCATCGCGCAGGAAGTTGGCCGCACGTTTGGCCACGCGCTTGTGGTACAGCTCCTCGCCACGGTAGGCGTCATTGGTTTCTGACACCGTGCCATTCAAGGCTCTGATCTGCTCCTGAATGCGCTTGAGGTCGATGAACTTGTCTTGCCAGTGGTAGAGCCAGGTATCCACTTTCGACGGGTCCAGCAGGCTGCGGGCCTTGGCCTGCAGCTGTGCCAGCTTACCGTTGCCGCCCAGCGGTGCACCAGCAGGCGCTGGTGCGCGGCTGAATGCCGGCGCCGTCCCAGCCTTCACCTGGCCAGAGGCCTCGGCCTTGCCGCGCACCACGAAATCACGCGCCGGCAGGATGAAGGATTGGATGATGTCCGCATCGGTGAGCTGCATTTTGGCCAGGGCCGGCACGTTCTTGCGCAGCCACTGGCGAACCGCGGCAATCGCGCGCTTCACGTAGCCCAGCTCAGGATGCGTTTCGGCCATTTCCGCCAGCACCTCCTCGGCGGCCATAGAGCGCTGCGCATGGTCGGTCATGTCCAAGCCATACTCTGCCGCCTTCTTTTTCACCTGCGCCGCGCGCTGGCTGGCCACCTGCTGCAGGATCGGGTCGAGCTGTGCACCAAATACATGCCTCAGTCCGTGGTGGCCCAGGGTTTCATGGAACAGCACGCGCACCACGTCCATGGGGGTGTGCAGCTGGCTCGCCACCAGATAGACCTTACCCTTGTAGTAGAACCCTTCCGGCACCCCCTCTGCCCCATCGCTGCGCATGGCGGCGTCATAGTCGCGCACGGCCTTGGGCACTCTGCTGTCTTGCAGGTCGCTGGTCACGATCACCTCGGGTGCGTTCGCCCAGCCTTTGACAAACCCGTCTACCACCCGCTGCACGCGCGATGTGTTCTGCACACTGGTGGCGGATTCGCCACGGCCCAGCGCCGGCCCGTCAGTGGAATCTGCTTTCCGAGGTTCAGCATTTTCCCCTTCGGTTACCATCCGGCCTGTTCCCGGCTGGTTTTGCAGGGCTGTATCGGGCAATTGGAGCCCGGAGGCCTTCATCGCAGTTGGGGACTTCTGCTTTCCAGATTCATCGTCTTGCTGGATAGGTTTGGCTGCCAGCTCAGTGACGGCGAATGGATTCGCTTTGAGATAGCCAGAAAAATTCTTTTCCGTTAAAATCTTGCGTGTTCCCGGTTTATTTTGCCAAGCACTGCTGGACAATTGGAGTCCAGACTGCTGCAAGATAGCTGGGAATTCTTTTTGGTTGACGTAGTGTGCAAGGCCTTCACGAAGCCAACGGCCCACAGGTGGGGGGCTATCGTCCTTGTCATAGGCATTCTGCAGCAGGTGAACCAGCATGCCGCCCTTCTGCGGCTCCACCACCATCAATACAGGCGCGCCGTTGACCAACTGGGGCGCAATCATCACCAAGCGGCCTTGAACAGTGGCCGAATCAAACACCGCTGCAGGGTTGTCCAGCCACTGCGGAATCTTCTTCCACACCTCTGCAGTCATATTGGGATGCTTTGCCGCATTCACCTTGCTCTCGGCCAGGCTCACTGGTCCATCACCCATACCAAGGAATGCAAGCATGTCCGAACGGTCCAGCACACGCACACCCGTCCGCGAATCCTTCTGTGCATGGCCTGAAAACAAGGCGTCAATGCGCGCCTCATACGCCTGTTGAGTGGACGCGCTGCGGCTGAACATGGTCGCCTGACCCTGCGCCGCAAGGGTGTCGACGGCACGATCGCTGCCCGTCAGCCCGAAGTTTTCACGCTCTGCATCAGCCTCAGCTCGGCTCCTCTCTTCAGCCTCAACCTTGGCATTAGCTTTTGCAGCCTGCTCCTCCGCTTCTTGGCGAGCTTTGAGTTCTTCTGCCGAATAGCTGGATAGCTCCAGCCCGGGCGCTACGGTGCCACTGCCGTCTTGGCCAGCTCCTTCAGCGCCTTGCCGATCTTGCTGTCCGCCGGAATCTTGGGCATCTTGCCCTTCGCTGCGTCGGCCAGCTTCAGCAACGCTTGGCCCTGCTCCACTTGGTTCTTGTCCTGGTGCTGGCTGCCCTGCTTCATCAGCACGGCTGCCAGCAGGGTCGCTGCCAGGGGCGACTCGCTCGCCTTGCGGGGTTGGGGACTGGTCTTGTCGGGCTGGGATTGGTTCATTTTGGGGTTGCGCGGGCGCCGCGCTCAAAGCGTTGAGAATTTCGGCAGGGCCGACCTGTTCACCAAACATATCACCGCCCACACTGGTTGCCAAGGCGGCAACCATGTATTCGCGCAGCGACTCTGTCAGACGTTCCCGGCCTGTGGCGCGGGTGAGATAGTGGCCGGTGTACAGCAGGCGCAGCATGCCAACGGTGAGAGGATCCAGGACATCGCCCGTCACCATGTCCACCTGGTTGATAGCGTCATGGAGCGAGCCACGCTCGCGCCGCGCCTTCTGCACCACACGGATCGCCTGCAGCAGGTTGGCCGTCACGTCCACTTCGGGATTGATGGCCCCGGCCTCGACCGAGCTGCGCAGGTTAGCCCATTCGCCGGCCACGTCCTTGAGCGCTTCGCCGATGGCACGAATGTCGTTATCGGTGGAGCCAAACAGGGATTCAACCAGGTCACCATCGCCGTAGGCCTTATGCACCAGGCCGGCCTGTAGCCGGGTCACGCCGGCGGGCGAGAGCGCACCATTGGCGTCCATCATCCCGGCTACATCCTGGCCAGCTGCCTGCAGCTTGCCGATAAATGCGCGGGCAAAGTCTCGATTGGCCGCGCTGTCGAGCACGCCAGTGGCGAACGCATCCACCACCGAGTTATCCATCAGCGCGGCATCGGTGGCCGCCTGCTCAGACGCGGATAGGCCGAGAGCCTGGCTTTGGCTCTTGGCGCCCATGTTCGTGCGGTTGTCCCCTTCGCTGTACACCCGCACCAGCATGGGGGCCTTCATCCCCTCGATGACCGCCGGATCAATGCCGTGCATGTCGCTGTCGGCCATCAGCTCGCGCTTGTAGCCCTCGGCCGTGCCCCGCTCATACGCCGCGCGTAGGCCCGCAGTGCGGCCGTTGTTCAGAGCCTTGACGGTGCCAGGATGGACAGAATCAAACAGCGGGTTGACGGCGCCGTCCGCGAAATTGGACGGCTGCACATCCGCCGCCTCCATCACCGCGTACTGGAAGGGCACGCGCTGGCCGTCGCTCATCACCGCAGTGTCACCGCGCCCGGTGGCCACCGCTGCCTGCGCCTGGTCGCCCACAGCAAACACCATGGGTGCGCCAGACTCTGGCGAACGGGAGACGCCCAGGCGCATGTAATCAGGATTGGCGGCCATGCCCTGCATCTGGATAACAGAGGCCGGGCGGCTGCGATCACGGTTTTGAATCTCAGCCTTGGGCTCGCCCGCTGCGCCAGTGCCTTCCGCATCCTGACCGGCCCGGCTGATCTTGAGGGCATCCCACGATGCCTTCAGCTCGTTCCAGCGAGGGGTGCCCTTCTTGAGCGCGGATACTCGCTCGCCCTGCTCCAGCACAAACTGCGGCCAGGTGCGCGCCGTCGATTCCTTGGCGGCGGAATCGACGCCGGCAGCTGGTGCTGCTGCAGTCACATTTTCCGCTGCAGCCCGCGCTGAGCCTTGTTCTGTCCCTGGTACTGCCGCCTCATCGACGGACACACCAATGGCCTCGGTGTCCATTTCTTGGGCGCGATCGACAGCAACTCGCTCGGCCAGTGCCTGGCGTTCTGCGTCCTGCGCAGGATTCAGGCCCGTGGTGCTGGCTTCAAGCTCAAGTTCAGCCAGGCGCGTTTCAGCCAGCTCGGCCGACATGGTTTCAGGTGCACCATCTGGATTCCGCGCTCGCACAACATCCTTGAGCACGCCAGCGGGCGCAGTCTGCGCTTGGCTATCAGGTTTGCCTGCCACTTGCTCTTCAGCCTGGGGCTGTGCAGGTGCTGGGCTGCCTGGCTCAGTGCGGGCCGGCGTTGGCGCGGCCACATTCCCACCGGTATCTGCAGGTGGTGCTGGTGATGCACCTGGTGCAGGGGCAGCATTGTCCACCTGCTTACCGGCGGCATAGTCGGCCAAGCGGTCCTTTACACCCGACACCACACCGCGACCAGCGCCAGGAGCAGATCCGCCCAGCGCGCCCAGCACAAAGTTTGCAGCCGAGTCCTCGCCTATCTCCTTGTTCCCGGCCACACTCTTGATGCCCAGATCAGACGCAATGCCTTCGCTCAGCTCCTGCGTTCCCTCCTCCAAGCCTGAAACCGCTGCGCCCGCTGCGGCACGTCCCACGACGGACTGGCCAACTGCACGCGTGAGAAGCTTGTCAAAGCCGCCAGTCACAAGCTTGCCGGTGAATCGATCACCAACCGAAGCCACAGCACCCTGCATAAGGGCTGCCGTGTCCTCAGCCCGCGCGCTGGTGATGGCGCGCGCCTCGTCAGGGCTCGATCCTGCATCGACCATCCGCTTATAGATGGGCGAATTCTCCATCAGCTGCTCGTGGGACTGTTTCTCAATAAAGTCGCGTGCGTTGCCAACACCCTCACCGGCGGCCATTGCACCGCCCACCGCACCAGCAGCGCCGGGGCTGCGCGTAATCAGCGCAGTGGCAACCGTAGGGAACATGCTGCCGAACACGTCGGCACCCTGCATCACCAGGCCACGTACCGATGGGTCTTTGCCGAAGTCGATTTCGCCCTTGAGCAAATTGCCGGTGATCTGGGAGTTAGCCACCGCAACCTGCGTGGCTTGGCTGGTGGTTTTGTTGATGTCCTCTTGGGTGTCCTTGCCTGCTTTGGCAATGGCACCTGCAAAGGGCACTTTCACGTTCAGAGCCAAACGCTCTGCGCCGAGTTCGCGTTTGGCCTTGGCAGCGTCATCCATGGGCCCGTTGATTGCTTCGTCAGTATCAATCCCAGGAATGAACACGCCACCTGGCATAACAGTTGTCGGCTCACCCGACGCACCGCTACGTACACCTGCTCGCGCCGAAGACTGCACGGCCTTCGGAATGCTTGCAACCCCGCTGATTGCTGCACCGCTGGCACGCTTGACCACATCGGTTACGCCTTCTGCAATGGTCGAGAGAAGCCTTTGCTCTTTGGGCTTCTTCACCGGCGCCTGGGCTGGCTCGGCCAATGGTGAAGATTCCCACCACTTATCCCCATCTGATTGCTGGGTGTCCGCCATTGGCGAGGATTCCCACCATTTTTCATCAGCCATGCTTCACTCCTTGTCTGCCAAGGAGGGTGGCAGGCTTGGCACCAAGCCGGCGCATAGGCAAATCAATGCAGTGATTGCTGATCCGGTCAACCAAGATCAGAGGGAAATCAGCACAACCCTTCAGGCTAACAAAATGCCTCGCAAAGAACTTGGCATGGCCCCATAACTATGGCTTGATGCGCACGACCCCATTGGGATCGGTGTAGTGGCTGCCGCTCGCCAACTTGTCGAACTCCGCTTTGTTGGCAATCTTTGGAGGCTGTTGCTTTGTGGCTTCACCCGCTCGGCGTTGCTTTGAGTCCACGCGATTGAACTCCTGTAGAGCACGGTCCTGATTCTTAAACTGCGGGTTGTCGGCCCACCAATCAATGAACTTCTGTTCCTTGGCGGCATTACGCTTGATCGACTCCTTACCCGAAAGCGGATCGCTCAGCACCTCCCCAAAAGATTTCTGGATCTCCACCGGGTTGTAGGTGTGCTTCTCACCCTTGTCAGCCTGGCCTGGCAGATCCATGACGCCGTAACGGATCGCATTCTTTTGCGCATCAGAGAGCTTGGGGTTTTGCTCCAGGGCCAACTGCACGCGTGCATCAGCTCGCTGTTGTTTCTCTGACCGCTCACGCGAATCATTAGACGCTGCCCGCCCGGCTGCTGCACCAGCGCGCGCATCTGCTCTGCGGCTCAGCTCAAGCTGAGCGTCGGCGCGCTTGTCGGCATGATCGGCCCGCGCGTCCTGCTTTAGCTTGAGCTGGTTGCTAAATTCGTCCTGTGAGTATTGGTACAAGGCAGATGGGTTTTCCAGCGATTGCAGCATGGCCATGGCCTCGCGCTTGTCCTTGGCCAGCAGGGGCGACATCGGCTGCCCATCAATGCCGGTGCGCTGCATCACCAGCCCGCCATCCTTGCCTGCCTCGATGCCAGTCACCTTGGCACCGCTTGGGACAAACCGGTTGTAGAAGTCCGCCACAGCGCCATAGTCGCCACTGGACAGAGCGGCCATGGCTGGGCCCAGCGCCTGCTTGCGCTCAGCTCCATCCATCTGGATCTTGGTATATGCCGATGCCAGGTTTTCCTTGAAGGCAGATTGCGCCTCCTTCATGTGGCCAGCTGCAGCGTAGGCGTAAGCGCGCTGCTGGTTCGCCGTCATGTAGTCGTCAGCGGTGGGCGCGCGCTTTTTCCCATCCTCGCCCACAAGGCTGGCGTCGAACTCCTGGCCAAGCTTGGTATCAAGGGTTTCCACCGCATCCTCTTTCGCCCAGGTCTTCTGCTCGCGCGCCTGGCGGGCTGCCTGGTGGTCGCCCTCGCGCACCTCACGCTTCATGCGCAGCGCAGCCATGGGGTCGCTCTTGCCGATCACATCGGCCATGGCCAGCATCTTGCTGTTGTCGACCTGCGCCTGCGACATGGTGCCCGCGCTGCGCTGGCCCATGAAATCAGTGATGCCTTGCATTCCAAAAGTCTTGGTGTCGCCGGCGTCGTTGGTAGCGACATAGGAGTTTTTCGCCTGGTCAAAGTCCACCTTGTAGCCTTGGCCGGCCAGCTTTTCCAGCTCGGCGCCGGTATCTGCTGTGTAGCCGTTGGATGTTTCTGGCTTGGCCTCGACAATTTTTTGCCAGTTCCCGGCGCTGCTCCGCGTCTTCAAACTGCTTCTGCATGCCGCTGAAAATTGATTGCCCTTGCGCGATACCGCGCCCAAATGCATCGCCTAATGCCATGATTCGCACTCCTTCAATTCACTGTCCAATTCCTGCAGACGCTTGCTCAGCTCTGCCCGTATTTGCTGCAGACTGACCTGGTACTGCTGCACCTTTTCCGGGTGAAGTTGCTTGAGGTACTGCGCTTTGCCGTCATCCCACCAGGCGCTGCAGTGCAGACACTCGGGCGCGCTGATGGCTTTGAAATGTTCATACACCCGGCTGATGGGCGCGCCGACCTCCTGCAGGTAGTCGAAGACCTGGGCATGAGTCCAGTTCAGCAGCGGCAGCAGCACGTCGTAATGCTCGGTGGCACCATTGGCAGGCACCTTTCCTGTATCGGCCAGCTTGGTGCCACGGATCACAAGATCCACGCCATCGGCTAGCATGCGGTCGTGCATGGGCTTCATCAGGTTGTGCCAGCAGCAATCGAACCGCCCCACCAGCCGGGTGTCGGTCATGGCGTACTGCCGGCCCATCCAGGTGGACTGCGCTGTGGTCACATCGGAGGGCGTGCCGTTGACGTGCTTCCAGGCCAACACATCAGCCTCAATCACGCGGAAATCTGGCACCCACTGGCGCACCTGCTCCACCACTGCCAGCGTCTCCGGGATGGTGTCGCCCGTGTGCGTCCAGTAAACCGGCAGGCCGGCAAGCACCCACGGCTTGAGGAGGTAGACGCATGCCAGCGAGTCCTTGCCGCCGGAGAATTGCAGCGCGCAGCGTCTGCCAGACAAAAGGGCATCCACTTGGATCACATCGAGTGCATCGGGTCCAGTGGTCATATTGCGATTGCCGCAGACATGCCTACGCCCAGCAGCGTGCCCGTAGTTGCACCGGAGGAGGCCTGTGACTGTTGGTAGGCGTTGGACTGCTGGTCCCAAATGTTGGCTGCGCTGTTGCCAGCATTTCCCGCCATACCGGCGGCCTGGCCGTAGCCGGAGTTCAAGCCCGCCAACCCGGTGTTTGCCACTGATTGGCCCATGCCTCCATAGCCTGCCGTGGCGGCCGTGGTCTGCATCCCCATCGCAGGGTATCCGGCCAGCGCATTCGACGCACGATCGATCAGCATCTGGCCTTCCTGCCGCGCGGCCGTGCGAGCGCCGTTCTTGGCAGAGGCGGAAGCAAGTGCCGTGGTGGCTGACAGGGCATTCGACATCGAACCGTATTTGCCATCGGCCGGGTTCACGCCCATGCGCGCCATCTCGGCCGCCTGGGTGCGCCGCGCGCTGGTGTATGCCTGGGACACGTCGGCCGCAGCCTGGCCTGCCAGCTCTTCGCGTTTCGCTTCCGTGTTGAAGGTCTTCGCGTCCTGGATCATCGTGTCCTGCAAACCGGTCAGCTGATCGCGCCGCCCGATTGCATACTCGCGGTCTGCCTGAGACTGCTCCCAGGACTGGCGCGCGGTATCCAAGGCAAACTGCGTTTGCTCCTTCTGGACCGGCGCCATGTCGTTGGTGTTCTGGATGATCTGCCGGATCATGTCATCCTGAACTCCGAGGTTTCTGACCTGGGCCTCGACCAGGCGCGGGTCAGGCGCCGGCGTGGAGGTGCCGCCCTCGAAGGTCATCCCGCCCGGGCGCGGGCGAAACGCATGCTCGGGGAGCATGTCCCATTCAGTTTTGTGCCAGCGCGACATGGTTTCGTCTCCAAAGGGTGCAGATCACCACATCCCCGTTAGTCGTGGCCTGCTTCAAAGTTGCTTCTTCCACCGCACCAAGCCGGCGCGCCAGATTCCGAAGTCGGTGATTCGAGGCCTCCACATATCCGCGCACGGCCTGCACCTTGCAGACCTTGAAGGGATAGGCGAGAAAGGCGCGCAGGAAAGTGCGAGGGAGATGGCCGTCATCAATGGCCACATGGGCCCAGACGCTGACGCCGTTGTGTTGTTCAAACACTGCCCCGGCCACAAGCTCCCCATCACGGGACCAGCCAATACCAACCCCGCTCTCCAGGCGCAGAAGGCCTGGCATGCGGGATTTCAGATAGTCATAGACCTGATCGGCTTCAAATACCAACATGCAGGGAGGGTGTCAGGCTTGGCACGACTCGCCCAACAAAAAGCCAGCATATGAGGGCATAGTTGCTTCCAGCGCGTCGGGAGCGGCTGCCTCAGTCGAACTACAGAGGGGGTGCGTTCTGCTGCCTCCCCTAAGGGCTTTTTCACGTCCGCTTAGCTGATGATGTCCAGCTCCTGGACACCATTCCCCCTGCCAGCATCCCGCAGACGCGGGCTTTTTTACGACTTCTAGAAGGAAAGCTACACGCACAAGGGTTTACCCGTCACTAGTTACAGGTATTGACATGAGGAAACATTTCTATGACATTTTAGAGTTGATTGTCACTAACTCTGCCATGAGGCCAAGCAATGAACTTATTCAACCACTCAGACCTTAGGAGCCGCGTTTCCAAATGGATCGGCGTTGCCGGTGCCTCACTGTGTGCTCTCGGGAGCGCCCATGCGGCGAACATAGCCTTCTGGTCTGACGAGTATTCAACTTTCCCAGCCCCTTCGGTCGCTGCAGCCAACACGGTAACAAACGTCTCTGTGTCAGACATTGAAGGTGGAGCGCTTCAAAACTATGATGTGTTGGTCGTCGGCCATGCGTACTCAAACACCGCAGAGACCTGCGCCAAAATCTCAGAATTTTTGGCAGCTGGAAAAGGCTTGATCACCGAGTGGAATGTGGCAACACTCCTGTTCCAACCAGCTCCCGGTGCATACTATCCTGTGAGCAATCCGTGCAATTTATTTGCAGGAACAGCGACAGGGGGTCAGAGCGACTTTGGCTCAGACTTGCCAATTCAAATTGTTGATCCATCCAGCCCATTAATGATCGGTCTCCCGAATCCATTCTCAATGGCTGGCGGCAGTGAATTTGTATACCAGCTAACTGGCTTAGCGGCGGAGTGGTCTGTTGCAGCAACTTTTGATGGCGCTGGAACGACCTACCCTGCAGTTATATCTGCGGCCCCGGTGACTGGAGGCTGCATCGCACTATCTCCCTTCGACTATTTTGACGCCGCTGGTGCGGGCGGCACCGCACAATCCAACATGGAAACGTTGATGGGTAACATGGTGAACTGGGTCTCCCGTGGAGCGAGCGGGTGCGGTGCGGTCTCCCCTCCAGTATTGGCAGATGACGCAGCCACTGTATCGCGCACCCAACCATCTACGATCGCCGTTCTTCCCAATGATGAGGCTGGCGTAACGCTTGACACTACATACGCACTCGCCTTGTCTGACCCTGCTGCCGGCGCTCTGACCTATTCAGGTGGCCAGATCGTATTCACCCCCACGAACAACTTCACGGCAGCAGTCACCTTCCAGTATCAGGCTTGCAACTCACGCGGCCTCTGTTCATTGGCAACTGTCACGCTGACCCCACAAGCAATTGCACCGACAGCTCCAACACCAGTTCCCACCCTGGGCGGTGCTGGCCTGTTGCTCCTGTCCGGGATAGTTGCTGGATCTATGGGCGTAATGCGCCGGCGCAAGTCGAACTGATCTGCAAGCCCTCTTCGGAGGGCTTTTTTACGTCTCAACCTGGCCCTGTTCCATAGAACATAGCTCGCCTATGATGGGAGCATGTCGGAAGTAACTCAAACCGAAACACCCTTGGACGACCTCCTCCCCCTCCGAGTAAAAGCCCTCCTTCAAAAGAATGGGATTCACACAGTGGAGGATGTGCGCAAGGCCTACCCACATCAGTTGCTCAAAATTTGGGGCATGGGGATGCTACGGTTCAAGCAGATCGAAGCAGTGTTGTTCCCAGGTGAGTCGTTCACACCCACAAGGGTCTACTCTCCGCTTCCACACATCAAGGGCTCATCTCTTAACGGCACCATTTCCCCGGCCGCCGTGCGAGCCTTGGCTCGAGGGGGGATCACCACTGTGGATCAACTGCTTGCTGCGGAGCGAAAGGACCTGATGAACATCAAAGGCCTTGGCGTGCTGAAGTTGCGGGAGATCGAGAGCGTGTTCCCGCGAATCACCGACTGAGAAAAGACTCGGCGACAGATTGTAAGTTGATGTAAGGTAAACGCTGCTAGGATGTAACGACTCGCAGCAAATCGCTGGGGTATGTGCATCGGGAATGGGCGCATAGCAAATAACTGATTTTGCTAATCCGTGCAGCGACCCATAACCATCTGAAAAATTGAGATCTGACGTGAAAATTAATGCATTAAAAGCGCTAGTCAAACATGGGAAGCTTGAACCATTCATTCAACACATAAGATTTCCGCAATATAAAAACCTTGAACCATTCACAAAAATTGATTTTACTTTCCCGATAACGGCTCTTGTGGGAGCAAATGGAACCAACAAAAGTTCTCTTTTGAAAGCTCTATATGGCTGCGCGGGAAACAATAACTTGGGCAACTATTGGTTTTCTACAGAGACTGACCCAATAAATGAAGGCGATGACTTCCCCAATTGCTTCATTTACGGTTATCTTAATGACCATACACAGCAAACGGTAGAGGTCTTAAAAACCCGCGTAAAAAAAGAAAATGATCCAGATTATTGGGAGCCTTCCAGACCAATTCTGCAATATGGAATGGCGCGGATGCCCCCGCGCGATTCTAAAGATAAGAATAGATCATTAACGAGATGGAAAGGGATCCAAAAAAACGTCTTGCTTATCGATTTCAGACATGCATTAAGCGCATTTGATAGATATTTCTATTATGGCGACTTTGCCAGACTTACTACATTCCAAGAGAAGAAGTCGTTCATCAGATATAAAGCTGCGCATCTCAAATCTGCAATTGATAGCGGCGCCAAAAGCTACACCCACTACAAAGTCGAAAAAATAATAAACAAAGATAATACCACTCTCTCACAAGAAGAGCTAAAAGCCGTATGTGCTATTTTAGGAAGAAACTATAGCGAGATAAAATTAATCTCGCACCGATTTTTCAAGGTTGAAGGATACACTGCGCGTATTATTAATGCAAGCCATCAATACACAGAGGCTTTTGCAGGAAGTGGAGAATTTGCTGTCATCACAATGGTCACCCAAATTGTCAGATGCGAGCCTAATTCACTTATATTAATAGATGAGCCTGAGGTATCATTGCATCCAGGCGCCCAAGAGCGACTACTTGAATTTCTGGCGCAACAGTCTCTTGAAAAAAAACACCAGATTATATTTACCACCCATTCTCCTGCTTTGATTCGCGACTTGCCGCCAGAGGCTATTAAGGTTTTAACTCTTGACAATAAAACGCAGCGCGTCATTTTAACAAGCCAAAGCTCTCTGCCTGATGAGGCGTTCATGCAAATCGGCGAGCCAGTGTCGGGTGTCAAAACTATAATAACAGAAGATAAATTAGCAATAGAGATTATAAAAAAATCACTTCGCGCCAACAGCCCATCAAAACTTAAGCTACTAAAATTCAACTATTTCCCAGGCGGCGCGAGTGTGCTTTTCAATCACTACATTACTGCCTATGCATCTGAAGACAGAAATGATGTACTATGCATGTTAGATGGAGATCAACGTCCACAAATATCTTGGCCAAACAAAAAAGAATCTGGTATAATTAGCGATGAAGATTTGGGGGGAATCATTAAATCTCTGACTGGAATTGAGATAAAATTTAATACAGATAGCGGAACCTCTACGATTAAAGATTCGCAAAAAATAAAAGCTCAGCGCGCTTTTCTCAGTTGGTGCTTTACTAACGTCAAGTATTTGCCAAGTAATTTTTGCCCGGAAGCATTTGTCTTATCAAAACTTGGTCACAGCGATTTGACAGATCCGAAGAACGCATTTTTGGAAATTACGAGGGAAAGCTTAGGGCTTGCCGATAGCGAAGACGATCCGAACAGTGAGACTATTTTTCAAGAACAATGTCGACGAGTAGCAGAGATTCCTAATGACGACAGCGATCTAAAAAGCATAGCGTTGTTAATTGACGATTTCTTAAGGGAAATTTAGGATATTCATGATTCAAGTAGTGGATTTTTTCTCAGGTTGCGGCGGAACAAGCTGTGGATTTGAAGCAGCCGGTTTAGAGATTCTTGCAGGCCTTGATATCGATCCAGCTGCTGCAGCTACATTCCGCACAAATTTCCCACACGCTCATTTTATTGAAGGAGATGTGAGAGATTTACATACAAACGTATTAAACGGCTTTTTAGAAAAAAGAACAATGCCGTTACTATTTGCAGGTTGCGCTCCATGCCAACCATTTTCTAAACAGAATAGATTGCAATCTCTTGAAGATCCGAGAAGGACTCTTTTAAAAGAGTTTGGACGGTTTATTAAAGCGTGGATGCCAGACTTTGTTTTCGTTGAAAATGTGCCTGGACTTCAGAAGATTAGCAAGCACGGTCCGTTTGTTTCATTTCAGTCGTTGTTAAAGCGATTGGGGTATCGCTTCGAAACCGCCGTAGTTCCAGCGCTGTGGTATGGAGTTCCTCAAACTAGAGAGCGTCTCGTTTTAGTGGCAAGTCTTAGAGGAAACATCAAGCTTCCAGAAGCAACTCATGGCCCAGGGTTGCCTGGAGGGCGGTACACAACCGTTAGAGATTGGATATCAGATCTGCCAGAAATCGCTGCAGGGGAAATCTCTGCAACTGATAAAGATCATGTCGCAGCCAAACTTGAAGTCTTGAATCTCAAGAGAATACGGGCTACCCCAGAAGGCGGCGGAAGAAGCTCTTGGCCGGAATCGCTCCTTCTCAATTGTCATAAAACGCATTCTGGCCACAGTGATGTATATGGACGCTTAGCTTGGGACAAGCAGGCTGCTGGACTAACCACAAGATGCATCAGTTACTCTAATGGCAGATTTGGACACCCTACTCAAGACAGAGCATTGAGTGTTAGAGAAGCTGCATGTTTGCAAACGTTTCCTCGGTCGTATACATTCGAAGGCAACCTTAATTCTAGAGCTAGACAGATAGGCAATGCGGTCCCTCCAAAGATGGCGGAAGCATTCGCCAAATCGTTTATTGACGCATTGAATTAATATTCTTGGAATTCCGCTCATATCCCAGCCACCTCCGGGTGGCTTTTCTTTTGCCTGCGCTAGCTCACTTCAGACACCCGAGCCGGTCTCAACCGCTAGCACACCCTGCTTGTTGTTTGTCCCGAGGTTGCAAAGGCAACGCATGCGAGACTCACGACCGATGAGAAGTGGTCTAAGATGGATCCACTGCTTTATGCCGAAGTCGTGCGCACGCTCCTCCTCTGCTCATAACACTTGCACGCTTGCCTGGTGGACCAGGATCGGCCTTCTCTTTTCCAACGTTCGCCACTCGTGAGGGTGGCTCTTTTTTGCCTGTCACAACGACGGAGGCCCTCATGACTAAACCAGACCCACACATCGAAAGCTTCCGCTTACAGGCTGAACGCATGGACCAGCTCGGCATCCCCTCTGACCCGGACGCTGCTATGGCGCTCTTGGCTGTGTTTATGAGTGAGATAGAGGGGACCATCTCAGAAGAAGAGATGTTCTCGCTGGCTGAGATCGGTGGCCACCTGTACAGAGAGGGGCTCCGGCGTAAGGTGATTGGCATCCACAAGTAAGCCGGCTTACCGCCCACGGGCCTGTTTGCTTCTTAGAGCCATAAATGACAGGGCCCCGCGTGATACGGGGCCCTGTGCAAGGTAAGTCACCTATCAAGCATGTGAAGGCAAAAGGTCTACCCCTTCACTCTCGAACTTGTCCACTGCATGATTTAGTGCTCGGAAGAGCGATTCCACAGTACGCTTGTTACGCAGCTCCTGCGAGGCTCCGCTTACTTCCAAAGCATCCTGAGCGCCCGACAAATACGCCACCTTAAAAAGCTTCACTTGTTCCGAGGAGAATTTGGTCAACCGATCCGCAGCCAAAACACCCTTTTGCTTTGCCATCTCAGTACCTCCTTCGACTGGTGGTCAAGGAAAGATGAAAACATCAGCAGGAATGATTGTCAATCAATCGTCAACCAAATGAGGAAACAGAGGAATTCGTCTGACACTAAAGCCTCTGAAACAGGTTGCGGGCCGAATTAAGTCCAACCCTTTCTCCCGGTTGGGAGCCGAAAGAGTCTGGACCAGTTAACGCCTGGCCAAGATGTGGAATGCCCGCACTGACATAGATGAAGGAGCGAGCTGCTTTTGACGAGATACGCCGCTAGATCTTGAGAAGGCACAGTTCCCTGCTTCACATAGATCTCAAAGGGGCCGACGATTAGGCGGTCTCCTTCATACAAGACCCGCCGCTTGGTCCTCAGCCCATCCATAAAAATGCCGTTGGAGCTCTGGTGATCTTCTACCACCAACACGCCGGAACGCAATAAGAACGCTCCATGGTCTCTGCTCACCGTTGGATCATCAAGGCAAATCTCGCTGTCTGTATACCGCCCAAAGGTGGTGAAGCCCTCTTGCAGCGTGTACGAACGAAGCATCATTGATGCCTCATGAGTCACAACAATTTCTGGGAACATTTCACTGTCAATGGTAAATAACTAACAAAGAAACCAGATGATCTATGAGATCTCAAGAAGTTTCAATGCTAATGACCCATCCTTATCGATAGCTTAAACGCAAGAATGAGCACTCTTGGCGGAGCGCATTATCACCGAACTCTAAGGACCCGCCCGGCACCTCGACGGCTCTCTTCGCATTTGCGCTACCATCCCACCATGCGCCCAACCCTAGCCGCTCTAGCCCTGCTCCGGGCCTCACCACCCATTGCCGCGAACTACGACAACTGACGTGGCACTTGCGTACCTCGGGCACTCGACGGTTCTCATGGCATCTGTGCCATCACCCTTCTCTAGCCATCTCATCTCAAACGGGTGTTATAGGCCAGCCGATTTCTAACGGATCCGGTTGCATAGTGATGTCGCGTAGCGCCGTTCTGTATTCAAGCCAGGCCTGCCGCTCCTCCTGAGGGGTCGGAGCATCCGGCAAGATCCGCCAATCGCAGGCGGCCAGTAGCTTGTCACGCTTGTAGCGGACTTTTTCCCACTCGGACGCAATGTCGATAGCTGGGCAAACCCAGCAGCACCGGCCAACGTGCCATCGATGCGTCATCGATGGGGCATCGGTAGGCACGAAGTTCTGGGGCGTGCCCAGCCGCAGGCGTGCGCCATGCTGCGCCCGGTAAAACTTCAGCTCGGCATCATGGTTGTAATGGCCGGAAGCCACCATATAGCCCTCATCATCGACCACGTAATAGGACTTCATCGTTTGGCTCCTGTCATGAATCCACTGAGGCTGCCAACGCTGCAGCCCGTTTCACCGGAGAACTGCAGGGTGACGGTATGCAGGCCTGGGCCCATAGGGGCGGAATAGCCGTGGCAGACCGTTGTATAGGCTAGGTCAATGGCATGTTCTGACATCAGCACACCGTCCACCCAGAGGCGCGTACCAGCTGTGCGCCACCCTGAACCGTAGGAGACATAACCGGTCACCAGGATGGTTACAACGCCGGCCAGATCGAGGTTGATGGCCATAGATAGGACATCTCGCCAACTTCCCCACCCCACTCCGGCAATGGGGCCGCGCACCATCGCTGCTGTGGGAACCGTGACTGCGTTACCGCCGATCTCCAATGTGCCAATGGCTGCTGACCCGATATAGGCTCGCGTGATGGCCGCAACATCCATGAAGTTGGCGATGTTCCCGGAGCCCATCTTATTGAGCCGGTTTACGAAGTCCCAGGTATTCATGGTGGTGCCATCGGGTAGCCTCACTGTACTGCCAATGACTGCGCCAGGGGCGGTGGCCAGAGGCCCCAGGCCGCCTACCTGGGTCGACTTGAGATTTCGGATCCAGGTCGCATCCAGGCCATTGGCATCCAAAATGACGTTGCCGTTGGCGTCCCGAACCGTGAGGCCGTTGGTATTGACCTTGCGCGCTGCCACACTGCCGTCCACCAGCAGATCGCCATTGAACACGGCTGCCGGTATGGTCCACGATGAGCCCATCCAATGGCGGGTTTGCGTGAACCTCCCATTGGTGATGGTCACCGCATCGCCGATCACCAGATGGTTGTTATTGGGTGCGCTACCGCTATTGCCCAGGCTGGCCCATACGGCCTGCCGCGCGGTGGCATCGCTCCAGGCGAAACCGCTGGCCGACAGCATCACCGAGCCGCGCATGCCGTCGCTGAGCTTGCGCCCGGTGCCGTCCACCCGCAGATTGCCCTTCAGGTAGACATTGTTCTGCAGGTAGATCCCATCCGCATCCACACCAAAAACCACATCTTGCGGCCGGGGCGTCGTCATTTGTCCGGCGCTGTAGCTGGGGGAGACGACGGCGAACTTGTCCGCCATGATGATGAATGCGCTGGAGGCCTTGCCGTTGACCTCCTCGGCCGCTATGCCGTAGCCCGCCAGCGCCCCGCCCGCCTGCACCTTCAGCGTGTACTGCGCGCGCAGGCCTTCCGTGTAATCGGCAATGACCGTCATCTCCTGCTCCAGGCTGGCACGGCCCGGGCTGCCGTCCTGGTAGTAGTTGCCCAGGGAGGCCTGCAGCTGAAAGATGTTGGTGGCCACCGCACGCTGGCCGTCCGACCATGCCGCCTGCATCTGGCGCACGCCGGCTGTGGCCTGGCCCAAGCTGGCCGTCGTCTCGCGGACGAACATGGCCAGGCTGCGCTGGTTGTTCTGGATGATGGTTTCCACCTCCTGGATCGCCGCGCCGCGCTTGGCCGCCTCATCAGCGATATTGCGCAGCAGCACTTCTCGCATCTCCTCGGCCAAGTGGTCGAAGCGCGTGGGGTCATCCAGGGTTTTCATCAGGCTCTTGAAGAGCTTGGAATCGATGATGGACTGGGCAAAGCGCTCGATCGCCACCGTGGCCGATAGGCCGCCGCCCAGATCAATCACTGCCTCGCCGGGCCCGGCCACCTTCTCTTCTTTCAAGATGGTGATGGCATCCGAGCCCGTGATTTCCTTCAGCTCGCGCAGGGTGACAGCGCGCTCCATCTCGTTACCGCGCTCGCCGCTGCGCACCTGTAGGTGCTCGGTCACAGCATTGACCCAGTTGCTCAGACCTTTGTCGGCCAGGCTCAGCCGTGGCAGCGCCGGGAGCTTGGCCGGGCCGGTATCTCTTTTCACGCGGTTGTTCATATGGCCTTCAGTTCATCGCTGGTTGAGCACAGCACTACTGTCGTTGCACGGGCAGCGCCTTGGACCTCCACCTGGTGCTCCAGCCATCGGCCGGGTGGCAGGCGCTGCGGCTGCAGATTGGTGAAGGTGGCCGTGTGCCGCAACTCCCCATCCCCCCAAAGCCTCACGGTGATCGGGTTGGTGGGCGTCTGATCACCGTAGACCTTGGCCCAGGCCAGAATGGATTGCGCGCCCTGGGTGGCTACGCCAGTCTTCCAGCGGCCCACGCGCAGGGCCGTGCCGGTGTAGCACTCCATCAGGTCGGTGCCGCTGGCCACGTACATCAGGTCATTGAACTTGTCGACCCATGCCGCAGTGCCCGAAAGATCCACATGGCCCAGCTTCCAGCCATCCTTCAGGCTAAAGGCCAAGCAGCCGCCGCCGCTGCCCCTGTAGAACAGGTAGTAAACCCCTTCGTGCTCCACCGCGAACATGCTGGCGGGCTCCAGCGCCTGCCACTCGTCGCGGTTGATGAGGATCCGCGTCACAACCTCCACCCCGCCCTGGCCGGCTAGGCACAGGCCGTCCGGCGAGGCATAGAGCACGCCGCCCTGCACGCCGACGATGGACCGGCGCGCGCTGCAGGACTGATTGCTGTCCAGCTTGATGGCCGTCATGCTGGCCGAGTGTGCACCGGTGATCAGGTACGGGTTGCCGGTGGTGCCCACAAACAGGGTTTGGTCGAAGACGCCAAAGCCCACTACCGGGTATTCGGTGGTGATCTGGTAGTCCACGGGCCAGGCATAGGGCACGTAGGGCTCGCAGAATGCCACCGTGTTGTCGATGAACCCGGCCATGATGCCGTTGGGCATACCGACCAGGCCGCGCAGGAACGGGTTCACGCCCGATGTGGGCTTGTTCTCGCTCTCGTACTGCGCATCCATGCGATATGGCGGCGCCGTCCAGGTGAACTGCGGCTGCAAGCTGTCCAGCTCCTCGCTGGCCTTGTCATCCAGAAACTGGCCCACACCCACATCCAGCTCTGCGACCAGTTGCCAGGCCGCAGCAGTGGTCGAAGTGTTGCTGCGGTAGATGCGCCACAGCTTCACATTGCGCGCCGCCAAGGCCTCGCCCGTCATGGCGCCCGGACGGGTGATGGTCACAGTGTCGTTCGCGTCAACCTCCACCATGTCGGTGATCGGCGACGGCTCCGACTCCTCGCCCCAGTCGGTCACGAAGGCCACCACGTAAAACCGCGAATCCACCACCCGCTCTACCAGGCCATCGCCCACGATGCCGGAGACGCCGCCTTGGCCGGTGAGCATGTCGCCCACCACCGCAGTGCCATCGATCAAAGCAGTGAACTGGTTGCCCAGCTGGGTGCCAATGCTAGCCACGATGGTGGCTGCCTTCTGCTGGATCTCGACCATGCGCGCGTTCAGGCTGTCGGCCTGAGATTTCGCATTGCTGTCGGCATTCGCATATTCCTCCAGCGCTTCGTTGTACCGATCCATGGCTGCGCGGTACTCGATCCATTCTGGGTTTTCGGTTGACAGCTGCGAGTCACCGCCCCCCGTAGTGATCCACTGTGGTGACGTAGGAGTTTTGGGCCTGACCGGTGCAGATGCGGGCACATCCCAGGACTTCGTCAGGGCCAGGGCGGCAAACTCCTTCACCAGCGAGTCCAGCTCATCCCGCAGCTTGGTCGCTGAAGCCTTCGGCGCCACGTAGCCCTTGATCGCGTCGACCAGCTTGCCGGCCTGAGCCGCCGTGAATACGGCCTCTCCGGAGCGATCCCCAGAAGTGTCCGGGAACTGGTGCAGTACCAGCGCCTGCTCAAGCTCCTCCCATCGGAACGGGTAGGCATAGGGTGCGGCCGACACCGGGATGGCCCAGCCGCCCGCATGGCTCAAAGCACCCAGCTTCGTGGTGTTCATGCCAGTTTTGCTGGCCCGCTCAGCGGTGACCACGGCATAGAGCATTGATGGATTGCTACCGGGAATGCCAGTTGGCAGCGTCAAGTCATAGTTTTGGCTGACACCCGCATAGGACTTGCCATCATCTCCCCAGCGCACCTTGAGGGCATTGCCTTCGTTCGGAATCACGGTGGCCAGGATGTCAGCACGAATGGCATCCGCGAAATCGCCATACATCCAGTTGTCAGCCTCCTCGGGCGTGAACTCGTCCACCACCTGCGCCGCGATCACCGGCTTTACTGGGCGGACCACCCCAAGCAGCCGGTCATTCCCGCGCGTGTCGATGGCGCGCGGCCGGGCGCTCCCATCGTTCGTCGTCTGGTATGTGCGCTCTGTGGCTTCGTCGTTGATCTGCCCTTTGACGAACGACAGCTCCTGCGCATAGGAGCGGATAGCAGCATTGGGGTCTTGGACGACCTCGCCGTTGGCATTGCGGTGGAATCGGTACAGGCTCAGCGCCCCCTGTACGCAGGCAGAATGCCGGCGATCCGTGCGCAGCGGCCGGAACTCATTGCTCGGCAGGAACAGGTTGAAATTGGCCCGGGCGTAGTTCGCGCTCAGGGCTCGGTCTGAGACGCTGGGCGCTTCCCCAGCAAAGGCGGACAGCTTGTATGTCGTCATGCGCCCATACTTGCAGGCTTGGCACGCTTCTCATGCGGCGTGCCAAGCCCTACCCCAACGCCTATTACTCCTCAGGTGCCGTGGCTGGTCTTTCAGCAGACGGCTCAAGCACCGGCTTGGATTGCTCGAAGTCTTCCTTGATAAAGAGAGATCCCAAACCTGCCACCAAGACCACAGCGGGCAGTTGCTGCCCCAGTGCTTCGCCCGTATCCAAGTCAATGAGGTCAATGCTTGAGGCAAGCATTTCCGGAGTGACAGCCGTATAGATTGGGGGCATGGGCACGTACCGGTACACCCCGTCTTCACCCATGATTTGCTCTTCCCGCTGCCAGAGGATAGACGGGTCTTTGCCATAGGTGTTGTCAAGCATGGCTGTGCGCACACGAATGCGCGCAGCACCCGGGTTCAATGCTGGCTTATATGGCTTCAGTTCCTCATTGGTCATATATTTTCCACTGCTACAGATTGATAAGATTCCAGCCCACAACAGGGTTAGAAACTGTGTAATCACCGAGAACTACTCCATTGCCAATAGCGGCTGCTGTGTAAATATCACTACCCGGTGAGTTAGATGCGTATAGTCTAAATCCGCCAATGCTCGTGTAATAACTAGGTATGTACAAAGCTATCTGCTTAATTGCTTGTTGGCTTCCAAGCTGCAATGAAATGAATTGAGATGTTGTCGAAGAACTATCTCCTTCCCAAATCGTCGATGTGGAATTGTCCGCCGCATAAGCGTTAGGTATACCCGATGGACTTGAAGAACCTACCACCCCCGTTATCAGGTCTGGGCCTCCAGGCGTGGCGCGCAATTCAATTTCTGCTACACCTGGCGCATAGCTACCCGCATAAATGGAATTCAAATAGAAGAGCTTGTAATACTGGTACTTTGGCATTTTCTTTTTGCCATACAGATGACCTAGTGTTATCGCGCCAGAAGTCGGCACTCCAGCATCGCAGCCGTAGTAAGCGTTGAGGCTGTAACCCAACCCAAATTCGGCGTGTGCTTGGGCCATGGAAATTGGCCCAGAGGACGGCATAACCATTAGCCTGCCCTCACTTTCAAGCTATCGACTTCGCATCGCAATTCCTTTAGCGCCTGAATGAGAACCGGCACCAACTTTGTATAGTCCACCGTTCTCCATTGATGGCCGTCGTTGTCTGCGTCGGGAATGGAGCGGCCGACAGCCTCAGGCATCACTGCCTCCACCTGGTCGGCGAGCACGCCGATATCGGCCTGGCCGGGCTTCCCAATCAGATTGGTTTTGTGGTTCCAGACAAAGCGCACACCATCGAGCTTTGCAATCAGCTCCAGCGCGTTGGCTATAGGCACCACGTTGTCTTTGAGATCGGGGTCCGAATAGGCTTGCACGTTGCCAGCGGCGACCATGTTTCCTGCGGCATCGGAGTACCAAGACCAGGCTGCCCGCGAGTAACCGCCAAGACCAAAGTACCCATCCCCACGAATGCCCAAGCGGATGGCGTAGCTGTCATGCCAGAAAGTCATGCCCGCGAGATTCCCATCGCCTCCAGTCGAAGTCGAACGGGCGACAAAGCTGCCGTTGCCCTCGCCACCATCTGCTGCAGCACCTGACATGATGAGGCTGCGCTTCTGGCCTACAAGCTGACCACCCATAGCTCCACCGGCCAATGGCAGCTTCCCATCCAGGGCTGTCTGCAGCCCGGACACCGTGGCGATGTCCTGCACACCCGTGTGGGTCGCACGGCTGCGGAGTGAGGCGTCGGTGGCATTTACTGTCGCACCAGCGGCCACACCCGCCAGCTTGCCCTTCTCCGCAGTGGTGTAGTCCTCGGTGCTCAGTCCCTTGCCAGTAACACCCTCAACCTTTGCATCTAGCGCAGCCTGCAGATCTGTGATGGTGGCAATCGCCTGCGTTCCGGTGTGAGTGCCGCGGTCGCGCAGTTGGGCGTCCGTTGCGTTCTTCGTTGCCTGCTCTGCGATCGAGGCGAGCTTAGCTGCTTCTGCAGCTGAGTAGTCGGTGGTGCTCAGCCCCTTGCCTGCCACCTTGTCGACCTTGCCATCAATCGCAGCCTGCAAGCCAGTGACGGTGGAAATTGCTTGGGTGCCGGTGTGTGTGCTGCGGTCGCGCAACTGCGCGTCTGTCGCATTTTTGGTGGCCTGCTCTGCGATTCCGGACAGCTTCGCCACATCTGCATTGGCAAAGTCGTTGGTGGACAGGCCCTTGCCCGCTACCTTGTCGACCTTACCGACCAGGTCTGCCGCTGTGGCCATTGCCTGAGCAAAGCCAGGGTTGGGGTAATTGCCCGCAAGCACGCCGCCGGCGGCGCCCGTAGGTGGCCGTGAGTTCGTCAGTCGAGGGTCTGCATTCTGTGCAAACTCCCGCATACCCCCAGCGGTGACACGCATCTCCAGCATGTCCCCGGGCAGATAGGCTTGCCGCATGGTGCCCTCTTGAGCGCGCAGGACTGTCAGGCGACATTCGCCCACCACCGAGTTGTCCACCAGCGTGACACGCATCACCTCGATATTGGACTCAAGGGAACCTTCGCGTTTGTACGCTGTGAGCACATACCAGTCGCCGGCCGCCGGTGAGACCAGCTGGCCTGCGGCGCCATCTGACACGCGCAGCACACCATAATCCAGCTCTGTTGCCGGCGTCGAAGAGGCTGGTGCAGCCTTGACGGCCGCAATGAAGACCGTCTGAAAATTGTTCAGAAATAGCTGAGGCATGTCTTAAAGCTCCTTGATCCGGACGAAGAGCTCAACCTCTTTCTTCCGGCCGTCATTCGTTTGCGGGCAGACACTCACCTGGTACTTCACACCTGTCGTGCCGCCGTCATAGATCCACACCTTGACTCGCTGGCCCTGAATCGCGTAGCTTGGAGGCATTGGCATCGCGGGCTTCACGCTGATAACGCAATCCACGATCTCATCGCCAGGCGGAAACCACTCACCGAATTCGATGTCGTAGTCCTGAACGTCCGCCGGCTGTTGGGTGACGGTTCCTAAAATGGTCATGCTGTTACTCCGTCACATAGAAAACAAGCTGGCTGGCTTGCACGATGAAAACGCGGGAGTCCGGCGCCGGCTCATCGAATGGAAGGCGCTTATGGATCTCGGGGTTGATCTCGATATGGGCAATGCCCGGGCTGTGCACCAGCGCTCTGCGGAGCGCGCGGGCGGTGACGGCACCCTTTGCCTTCGCTTGCAGCAAAGCATGCAGGCGGGCCTCGATATGGGTGTTGCTGACCACAAAGGCCTGCGGTCTGGCCTGCACTGGTGAGCGGAGCCAGCGGCGCACATAGACCGTCCCGTCACCTCTGGCCCGTACTTCGCCTTTGCTCTTTACCGGGCCGCGAATCATGCGGCGAGTGACCGGGGTGAATCTGGCGACACCCTGGGACTGAACGGCACCGTGTGCGAGCACATGCGCCTTGATGGTGCTTTTGGCTTTCGCCACCACCTTTACGCGCCCCCGCACTACCGGAAGCGTTACCTCGATCACCACGCGGCCAGTCGCCGCAAGCAACGACCGGACATCGACGCGGCCAATTACCCCGTCGACAACCGCAAGCGCCTGCGCGCTGACAGACAAATGGCCTTCGACCCTGCCCAAGTTGCCGGCCGCTATAGCCTTCGGCTGGGCTGTGAGCTTGCAATATGCAAGCACCCGGTCTGTGGTCCGGATCCGGGCCACACCTCGGGCATCAATGCGCACGCGCACCACCGGGTCGGCCTTGCGCCCGTTGATCATTACGCCGTTGATGAGCCCTCGGTTCACGCCCTACACCTCGCGCTTATAGCAGCTGCAGGACAAAGTCGCCGGTCAATGCCTGGCTGTCCACCACAAACACATCGTTGATCTGCAGAGTGCGCTGCGCCGGCAGGGGCTCGGAATACATGAGCGTGGCCGTGGCATCCCCGGCGGAGTCGCCTTCAACAATGCCGATGTGGGTCACCGTCACAGGCGCACCCGTCACAGGCGGGAACTCGGCCCGCGTTGCGTTGTACGAAGCGCCGTTGGCGGGAGCAGCAAAGGCGCCAGTGGGGACACGCTGATACCAGGCTGCTGCGACCTCAGTGCCTGCGGTAAAGGCGTCAGTGGGGTCTGCAGTGAACAGGGCAAAGTAAGGGGTGCGGATCGCAGGGAAGGCCTGGCCGCGCAAGGTGGCGTTGATGATCGCGTTCGCCATCGAGGTCGAAAATCCAGACATGACAGTCCTTTAGGTTTTCGAGCACTCCAGCGCCCCAATTACAGTGATGCGTCCAGCGTGTCAGGCTTGGCACGCTACATGGCCGGGGCCATCTCGTTTGCAGCCTTGCTCTGCACGCCCAGGATCTGGTTGAACAACATGAGATGGCTGGCCGCCAGCTCCTTGTTGCCGCCGTATTCGGCATCCTTGCTCCAGGCGCGGAACAGCACGAAGTGGCGCAGCGCGTCCATCCAGCGCTCCGGGATCGAGGGCGCTTCGCTCTCGTCTACAAGGTCCGCGATAGCCAGCTGCACGACAGAGCGAACAACGGTCCCAGCAACGGCAGGCGGGTAGAACAACACTTCGCGCGGGCTGCGGATGTCGTGCATGAAGTGCAGGACCTCACGCTGCGGGGCCTGCGCACGCCAGCCCGGCAAAGTAGCGTCCAGCACCCACAAATCGGTTTTGGTGATCCGCTTGCGGGCCGTGTTGCCGTTGTTGGTTATGTCCATCAGGGTGTGGACGTTCGGCGCCAGTTCGTGCCGCCATCCCGAAATGGAAAGATCCAGCTCCTGCACCAACTGGTCGGGCCGCTGCTCGGCGAAGGTGCGCTGCGCGGCGTTGAAGTAGTCCAGCAGCTCCGGACGGGTCCAGCGCACATGCGTTTCGTCCTGGACCTCGCGTGCTACATCGCTGATCAATTGGGCAACGGTCAAAGCCATCGCGTTCTCCCGCGTGACACCCGGCCAGTGCTGGAGCGCCACACATCGGTGGAGCCCCGATCAATCGCGCGCTGGAACAGCGCAACAGCGACGGCGGCCTGGTCGGGCAGGTAGTAAGTCGTGCCCGGGGTGTTCAGCAGCTCGGCCTTGGCCCCGTCCCTTATCGCTTCGTGATACAGCGTCCCCACGGTATCGGGCACAGATGTGGCCCGCGTGGTGGGCACCAGGGACACGTAGGCCTGCACGGGGCTGGAGACGCCAGAAGCGCCCACGGTGAAATTGCGCAGGTCGGTCGACACCAGGTAGGCGCACCCGCGTTGGGAATGGCGCCAAGGGTCAGATGGCAGATCCCGACCATTGGCCACGCTGATGGGGCGGCCGTCACCCGTTGCGCGCTCGATGCGCAGCAGCTCGGAGCCCTGGGGCAGGTCGAAGGTGTATTCCTTGAAGGCCTCTCCCGTCACCTCGACGGGCTCAAGCCACTCTTGCCAGGCACGGGTCTGGCGCAGGAAAGAGCGCGCAGCCCGGTTGATGCACTGGTAGATCAGCGGCACTGGCGCCGCTGGTGCCACCAGCTGCAGCTCAGGCAACCAGTTATCCCATGACGCCATGACTGCCCCTTACTTGGGTGCGCGGCGCACGCGGCCCGATGGCTTGGACTGCTCTTCTTGAGGCAAGCCGGTGCCGGTGGTGAAGTCGTCGTCTTCGTTGTCGCAAGTCACAGCCGGCGCGCCAGTTGCGGCCTTCTCGGTACGGGCGGACAGACGCGCTTGGCGCTCTGCACGCTGCTTCTTGAACTTCTGTTCAATGTCGAATTCGTCTTCATCCATGAAGCCCAGCACCTTCAGCTCGTCAACATGGTCCTCGTTTTCCACCTCACAAGCCAGGGGCTCGCCCTTGAACTTGTAGGCGGCTCCGTCATTCAGCACCACATTCAGGGTGCCATCTTTGCGCGCGGGCAGCATAGTAAGCAGTTTCATATTCTTCTCCAGTGGTTCAAAAAGCCCCGGCAGGTTTCAAGCTGCCGGGGTAGGAAGGCCCACAGGGCCGCGCACATCAGGCGTTGGCGTACACCAGATCGATGCCGAAAATGCCAGCGGCAGTGCCGGCACCGGTGATCTTCAGCAGGATCTTGCGATCCACTTGGCTGGGGGTGACCTTGCCAAAGGCTGCCGGCACCAACTGCACATAGCCACCAGCCGCACCGGTATCGTTGTCCACGATCCAGGCAGCGCCGCCGTCAGCAGCATCAGCGCTGAAGTCGGAGCCATCAGCATTGGACAGGCCGATAGAGGCCTTGAAACCGGCGCCCAGGGCAGCAGGGGCACGGACGTAGACCACAACAGGCAGAGTGCCTGCGGGCAGCGTGCCAATCTGGCCGATGACGCCAGCGGCATGATCGGCCACCGCGATAGGCTGGCCGAACTGGGAGCGCACCAGCTCTGGACCGCCAGGGGTGATAGGGTTTTGGTGACCGGCGGCCACCGCGCTCAGTTGCTTGAAAGCAGGCATTTCTTTCTCCTTGCTTGGTTGAGGGGGTGGCCGGATTAGCGGCGGGCAGCCGCAGTGTCCACAGCGAACAGACCCTGGTCGTGCGCAGTGCCGTCCCAGTCGAAGGTGGACTTCTTCACCCCGAAGATGGACGAGGTGGTGATGATCACCTGGTTACCACGGTCGGCGGTTTCTTCGTGCCAGCCGTAGCGCATGCCAGTGCCAGGCGAGCCGAACGCGATCACACCAGCCTGCGCACCCATGAACAGCGCACGCGCGGTTTCGACGTTGCCTCCGGCGCCGTGGTTGTTGTGGCGGATCACATTGCGGTGGCTGTGCAGGATCACGTTGCGGTGCATGCCCAGCGCCTGCTTGAACAGGGGCGACTTGGAGCCCAGCGCACCAGCCGCGGCCTTCTGCAGGTCCATCCATTCGCCGGTAGCGGTGTTGTTGCGCAGGTCGTCTTCCTGCCAGGTGTGCATCACCATGACATAGACTTCTTCGCCGTCCACCATGCAAGGCTGCATCACGGGCACGTTGGTAGCACCACCGCCTTGGACATCGGCACGCGTTTTGGCAGCGCCGATCACCTTCAGGCTCATCTTGTCAGTAGCGTCGATGTTGGTCACGGCCGTAGCATCGCCGCCGAACAGGTGCGCGTACACCGATGGTGCAGTCAGAGGGTTGCCGGCTCGACCCTGGTAGCCCAGCGGCAGCAGGAAGTTTTCATTCACGCCGCGCGAGCCAGACAGGTAGGTGAAGTTCAGCTCATCGTGGAAGCGGCCCCACCAGCTGGCTTGCTGGGTCTTGGCGCGCTCACGCAGGTTGTGCAGCGTGCGCTTGCGGGTCATGCGGCCGCCGGTGTTCACACCCCCGCGCGCCTGGTCGATGTACAGCTGGTCGGTGTAGAAGCGCTGCGCCTCTTCCTTGCCCTCCAGCGTGTCATCGCCTTCGACCGGCGCCATGCGCAGCTCGGCCAGCAGGTCATAGGTGATCAGGTCGCCCTGCTCCGATTCGAGATCGGTGAGCACCTGGATAGGCACTCGGGCACCTTGGCCCACGGCAGAAAACTTCTTGCCGAAGTAGGAAGCCTGCGAGGCTTCGAGGGTCAACTCGCCGGAAAAGCGCTTGACGGCACGGGGGCTGTTCACGCCCACAATGGTTTTACCCATGGATTGCTCCTAGTGGTTGCGAGCACTCCAGCGCCCCGGTTTGAAATTCATCAGCCCCACGGTGCGGGGCCTGACAGAAGCTACGATGGCAGGCTTGGCACGGGCCTTGCAGCTGCTGTGTTCTTTGTGATCACGGTTTTTGAGTCCGCCGAGATGGCCATACGGGCAGTCTTGCCCTTCTTGTATTCCAGCTCGATGCGCACGCCGCCGATGATCAGCACGTCACCCGTGCGCAGCTCCATGGAGATGCGCCGGGTTTGGGGGGTCTTGTCAGCCGAAGTCATTGCACCCTTCAGGCCGAACGCAGGTATCGCGCGTGCTTCTCGGGTGAGCGCGTCTTCAGCTCCGACAGGGCGCGCTCATAATCCAGGCCTTCCAGCTTATCCAGCTCGGCAAATTCATTGCTGATCGGATCGGCATCACCCGCACCACCAGGCACATCGGCCAGGGTGTTCACCACCTTGGAGGTGTCGGGCTTGCGATTGACTGCGCCAGGCTTCGCGGCCGTGGTCGGAATGCTGTGCAGCACCACCATGCGCTTGTGCGCTTCTTCCAGCAGCCAGCGCGATGCGCGGTTTTCGTTGCCTGGCTGGGCCGCGATGGCACGCAGGAACGTGTCGAACTCCGCCTGCTTGGCCGTGTCCTTGGTGTAGTCGATGATGCCCAGCTCGGGAGACTTGGCGGCGTGGGCGACAAAGGTGTTGATGGCGTCCAGCCAAGCATCAGCCTGGGACTGTTGCCGCATCTCCTCGGCGATGCTCGCGCGGTTCTTCAGGTCGCGCAGGCTGTCGCGCTTGTCTTCCAGCTCATCGAGCTTCGCCTCGTACTCGTCGGCATCAATGTCGCCATCGTTGAGGCTGCGGCGCAGGGCATGCATGGCTTTGCGATTGTCGGCCAGCTGCGTGTCCAGGTCATCCGGGACTGTGACCGAGTAGCCACCCTTGCCTTTTGCCGCTGGCGTCCCCGCATCCTTGCCGGCTGCGCCCTGATCCTCGTCGGGCTTGTCCGTGGGATCAGGCTTCTTCTCGGACTCGCCACCTTCGGGCTTCTTGTCAGCTTCGGGCTGCTTGCCTCCATCGAGCTTGCCAGCCTCGCCGCCGTCATCAGGCTTGTCCGTGCCCGCCTTATCGTCGTCGTTCTGATCGTCGTCGTTGTCGTTATCGTCGTCGTTGTCGTCGCCGTCCAGCGGGCCCTGGCCCAGCGCCGCCAGCGCAGCGGCGTTGTCAGCGTCAGCGTCGTAGTCGTCATCTTCGAGGGCTTCCAGCTCCTCGGCGGAAAGCAGACGGTTGCGGTCTTCGGTGGTCATGATGTGCGCTCCTATTGGTTTGCTGAAGGTGCCACGACAATGGCAGGCTTGGTACGAGGCCAGGCCTCCTGCATCAGTCGCGCATCAGCAGCGTGTCCTTCAGCTTGGCGCGCGATTCCTGCACCACCTTCTGCCAGTCTTCCACCTGCAGCTGCCATTGCTTCGAATACGGCTGTGCAGGTTGTTGCGTACTCTGCGAGGGCGGGCCGGGCAGCGTCAGTGATGCGCTGGGGGAGCTTGGCGAAGTCGCCGCGCAGCCCTGCAGCAGTGCCGCGCACATCAAGAATGAGAGTGCCCAGCTCTTGCTGCGCTTTCGCATTGGCGCTGTTGCCAGCTTGGAAGTTGGATAGAGCATCTGTAAATCCTTTCTGAAAACCGGCCATGTCACCCAGCACTTTCCGGACCTCCTGCAGATCCTGGCCAGACGCATCCAGCTTTAGCTGGGCAATCTGTCGTTCGTAGCGATTGGACTGCACATAGGCGGCGCCAGTCGCACCGATGGCCAGGGCCACGCCGGCGGCAATGAGGTGGCTGTAGATCACTGCCCACCCCCTGCCACCGTCTCAGCACAGCGCGCCAATGGCACATTGCCGAGCCGGTGGTCTACCCATCCAACAACGAAGGTGGGCATGCCAAGGCGCATGTAGTGCGCGCCCTGCTGCACGTCCACCAGCTTCAGCACCATCTCGCAGGCCTTGGCCCGGCCGCGCTTGCGCTCCAGCGCCTGGTACGCGGCCAAGGTGCGGGGGCCCAGCTGGCCGTCTACGGTCAACATGGGATAGTCTTGGCCGCCGCGATTGAGCTGGTTCAGAGCCTCCTGGAACCAGCGACTGGCCCGCCCAGCTCCTGCGTTCACGCCGGCGTCTACCAGCTTGTGGCCCACAGCTGGCGAGATGGCTATGACCCGGTTAAAGCCCGGCTCGTTGATGTAGTCCTGGGTGTAGATGTCGACAGCCACCGACTTTGGCAGCTGCTCCATAGGCCCCTTGTAGCCGTGGTCGCGGGCTACCTTTTCCGTGATTCCGTGGTTGGTAGCCCCACCTGGATCCTTCGGGTCATTGACGAAGCCGCCTTCGACCGCGAACAACGCGCCTACGATTGCCGCCGCTGCAGCCAGGGTGGAACCCCAAATTTTGGCCTTATCGCTCATTCGTCGACCTCCAGCACACCCAGGTCCGTGTCACGTTCCGGCGCATAAATGGGGCGCCCGGTCGAGCGCATCAGATCGATACGCATCTGGCGCTCGCTTAAACGCAGCTCGTGCTCCTTCTGGCGCCGCGCGTCATCGGCACGACGCAGCTTGGAGGCCTCACGCTTGTAGTACCAGGTGATAAGCAGGCCGCCGATAGCCACCATCGCGCCAACGATCCCGAAGAATTCGTTGGATGTAAACCACCCTAGCCCTGTCATGCCCGCCCCCGCCATTGATACTTTGTTGCCGGCTGCAGCAACGTTTTCGACGGTTTCAATCCTGAATGCCATTGCCACGCCCTTCAAATTGGTTGAGTTGTTTGTTCATTCCGTCCATGCGCTGGCGGCTGGCTGCCTGAATCTCGGCCACGCGCTCGCGCGAATCCGCCTCGATGCGGGCTACCTGCAGCCGCACATCGCCGTCGCTCTTGATCTGCAGGGTCTTGTTGGCCAGGTCAGCCTGTGCCTTGGCCAGCTGCTTTTGCACTTGGCCCAGCTCCAGATCGGCATCGCGCTTCACCGTAGCGGCCACCCCCTCCATCTGCTGGGCCAGCTCGGCATTGCCGCCGCCCGTGCGCAGCTGCTCGGCCTCGGCTTCCAGCTTCTGGGCGCGGGCATTGACCTCGCGCACCTTGGCCACCTGCTCCTCCAGCGCCGCACGCGCCTGCTGCTGCTGCAGCTGCAGGGCTTCGGCCTGGGCCTGCATCTGCTCCTGCATTTGCTGCTGCTCTTCGGGTGTTAGAGGCTTGTTGGGGTCGCGCTCGCCCGTCAGCTTGCGCAGCTCGTCCGCGATCGCTTCGTTGTTGGGTAGGTCGCTGTACTCCATGGCGATGGTCAGCAGGCGCATGGCCGCATCTGGTGGCATGCGGCCGGCCATCTGGTTCAGCGCATCGAACATCACCTGGCGCAGGGTGCCCGAGTAGTCCTGCTCAGACACCACGAAGTCGGCCAAGCTGGCGGTGATGTCGTTCAGGTAGCGCACAGAGCCATCCGGCTGCTGCTCGGGCTGGTTGACCTTGACCCACTCCAGGGCGCCACGGTGACCTGTCAGGCGGATCACCTTTTCTTCCGTGTACCACTGCTCCACCAGGGAGAGAAGCTTTTCGCCCTGCACCTGCACGGCAAAGCGCAGGTTGTCGAATGGCTGGGTGGTAACCACGCTGCCCTGCATCTGCCGGGCCTTGATGGCCTCGCCGCTGCTGGCATTGGTCTGGCGGCCCAGATTCTCATTGGAGATGCCGGCATTCTTCTGAATGGCCTGCGCATCCATGGTCATCATCTGCACCTGGCCGGCAGCCAGCTCGCTGTCGCGGTGCAGCTCCAGCTTCTTGTTGGGCTTCACGATGATCACGCCATCGGGCATATTCGCCTCCTCGCGCGCCTCGTTGATGTCGTCTACCGCCCCATCCTCTGCAATGATCTGGTTGGTGCTCAGGGTGAACAGCGCCTTGCTGGCACGCTTGTTCAGATCCATCTGCAGATCGCGCACGCGCCGCACCACGCCATAGGGCATGCGATCCCGGCCCCGCCGGTAGCACCAGATGGGCGTCAGGGTGAAGGCGTTGTGGCGCATGGGCATGGGGCCCAGGGCCAGCAGGTGCTCTTCGGTCATGACCGCCACATGCATGCGCATCACCACACACTCGGTGATGGAGCCGCCAAAGGCCATCACCACCGCATTCAGCGCGTTGTCCCACTCCTCAACGAACGAGCCTTTGAACGGGCCGCTGGATACCACGCGCGCCGATACCGGCATGCGGAACTGCGCCTCGATCAGGCGGACACGCTTGCGCGGCTCACCGCCCAGGTTGCCCCGGCCCGAAGACAGGAACTTGCCGGTGGTGTCGCTGGTGTGCGAGCCTTTGACCTCGCCCTGGTAGTAAAACTCGTCCTCAGTCCACTGCGTGGCGCTGTACTGGTCATCGTGCATCGAGGCACGTTGCAGCATGTCGGCCCGCTCTGGGTACATCGCCATAGCCACGTCCTCGTCCGTCCAGCGGGAGCGGAAGATATATCGTGCATCGGACAGGTCTGGCTCCAGCGAGAACGAGTCGTGGATGACATTGCGCCAGTCCTCGTACTTGTCGTAGATCACATCCTTGGTGGGGTCGTTGCGCACGCCAGAGTCCACCCAACCGATACCCACCTTTACTGAATCCTCAAAGGCCCGGGAGCGGTTGAACTGGCTGCGGTTCAGGTCCGTGACGTACTTCAGGACCTTTGTTTTCACATCGGCCATCTCCACGTCATCTTCGGTGCGCGGCAGCACCTTCCAGTCCACGCGTGCCCGGCGCTCGGTGCCAATGAGCCAGTCCACCATGGGGGCCACCTCATTGAACACCAGCGGTGCCTGGCCGCGCTCCTCCAGCTCGGCAGCGTCGGCGAAGTCCCACTGGTCGCCGTCATAGAAATCGTGGTCCACCGCCATCTGCATGCGGTTCTCGGCTTGAATCTCGCGCTCGCGGTAGTACCAGCCCATCAGCTTCTTGTGCCACTTGCGGGCCTCCGGACGGTCCAGGATGTGGGCCGGCTGCTCGCTGCCTTCCTCAGTGGCGCCCTCGTCCACATTGACGACGTTCTCGCCAGGTGCATAGGCGCGGTTGGGGCTGAATTCAAAGTCAGGCATATTCCGCCCCCTTGTCTTCCGGCAGCGTCAGCGCCTCGCGGGCCACCTCTTTGCCGTCCTGCTTGACGATCAGCTCACCGAACTCGCGCGCGGCTTGTGGCTTGTTCCAGACAGGCTCTGACGGCATGCGGTAGAGATCGGGCAGGCCTTCGTTCAGGATGGTGGCCACTCGAACCCAGTTCGCCCGGCTGGGCTCGATGCCCAGGACATCGCAGGCGACCTTGCACTGGCTGGCCAGGTACTTGGGGTCGTCGTACTTGTAGGCCGCGCTCTCCATGAGCACGTACCACGGCGACTTCGAGCGGTAAGCAGGGATCAGGACCAGCGCCCGCTCGGCGTTGATCCAGGTGTAGACGGCGAGCAAGTCCCCGTGCTGGCGGTGAATGTGCGCTTTGCGCAGGTCGATACATGCAGGCATGCCCGCCACAGTGGCAGGCTTGGCACGCTATCGAACCATTGCACCGCCGCGCCGGCGCAAAGCTTTTGCGCTGGTGGTGACGCCGTTGTCCATCAGCGGCACCGCCTGGCCGGCATAGCGCCACACGTCAGCGCCGTGGCTGGCGTCATCGTGCAGCGGCGCGCCTGGCTGCCCGGTGCGCGGGTCGATCATCCGTTTGTAGCGCTTCATGCAGTCCAGGAACACATCGCACTCTTCCTCATCGATATAGGCCTTGGGGAAGAGCGACCGCGCCAGGCGTATGCCTGCCTCGATGCCAGACACCGGCAGAACATGCGATGTGCGGCCCATGTCCTGCATGATGCCCTCCACGGTCGTGCCGCTCTTAACGTCGCCGTTGCGCGCGTCGTGCGGTAGAAAGTCGGTGCCCCATATCACGTCCCACTCGTTCTCCAGCTGGATCACATAGTCCTCGACCGTGCGGTGGCTGTCCTGGTAGTAGGAGATGCAGCGGAAGTCCATGTGCGTGCGCTGAATGAGCAAGCTGGCCATGAAGTCCGACCAGCCCAAGTCCCAGACGGTGTGCACGGGCAAGCGCGGGTCGTAGCTGACGCGGCACACGCGGCCCTTTTGGTAAAGCTTTTCGATCTCCTTGGCGTAGATCGCGCCGGCCGCAGTCCGCTTGGGCTTGCCGCCCCAGATATTCGCGTAGTTGTCGGGGTCGAGCAGCTTGCACTGGCGACGCTCCAGGTCCAGCACATGGGGAAACCACGGGTTATCCCGCCAGTTGATTTCGCACAGCCAAACATCGTTGCGCTTGGTCTTGATGAAGCGGCTGTATGTCTCGTCCGTCTCCATGTCCGGATTGAGGGTCATCCATATCTCGCTGCCCTCCTTCCGGATGGTGGGCGTGAGCACGTCCCAGGACTTCTTACTCACGCTGTGCGCTTCTTCCACCCAGACGATGTCCACACCTTCAAAGGACTTGATCGAGTCCACGGTGTGGCTCTGCAGGCCGCCGAACAGGAACAGGGAGCCATTGGCGCCCCGGATCTCCGTGTCCAGCACCTCAAAGAACGATTCCAGGCCCAGCCGCACAATGGCATCCTTCAGCAGTCGGTGCACCGAGTCGCGCATGGACTTCTGAATTTCTCGGGCGCACAGGATGCGCAGCGGTTTCTCGGCCGCCATCACCAGCAGCACCGAAGCCACCGACCAGGACTTACCACCACCCCGGCCGCCGTACATCACCTTGTAGCGGCAGGGCAGCCAGATGTCGGCCATCTTCTCCGGCAGCTGCAGCCGGGCGTGTGGCGGCTCAATCATCGTCATCTTCCACCGGTGCAGGCTTGACAAACTCGACAGCGATGCGTGCGCCGGCCCGAGCAGCCACGCCGACCAGCTCCTTTGAATCCATGCCGAACGCCGTGCGCTCCAGGTCCACCAGCTTGACCAGGCTCTCGGCCAGTACCTTCATGGTCTTGGAGCGCTCGGGCAGGGAGATAACCGCCTGGTACAGCTCGTTCAGCTTGTCGCGGCCCTTGTCGTCTGGTGCGTACAGCAGCTCGCCCAATGTCTCCAGCAGTTGCACGGTTTCAGGGTCGGCCTGCTGCTCCAGCTCGTCCAGCAGCGCATTCGTCACCCTGCGCGCCCGGCTGATGTCACGGCGGTGGGCCAGCCTGATGTCGGCCACGGCCTGCGCATTGGCGTCCCCCACCTCACGTTCGGACGCAGCTCTTTCCGCGCGTACCTCTTTGCGTACCGCCTCTTTGCGTACCAGCTGCTCTGCCTTGTCCTGGATGCGTTCCGACAGGTCACGCGTCCATTCATCACGCTTTGCGCGCTTGCGGATTGCCCCCTCACTGATGCCGTGCTCTGCGCCGATCTGACGCAGGCTCTTGATCCCAGCCCGGTAATCCAGCTCGATCTTGTCCCAGTCCGCAGGGGCTTGTGGTTTCTCTGTGCTCATGCGGGCAACTTGGCATGCTTGGCACGCTTACGGCCGTGCGCACCAATGAAAAAGCCCCGGCAGCAACGCACGGGGCTTCCATTTCCGGCCAGCAGCCTGCTACAGCAGCTCGTACCGCATCACGGGCTTGCGCCCTGGCAGCTCGACCACGACCGCTTTCACAAGCTGGCTCTCCTTCAGGTAGACCAGCGCCCAATCCACTTCCCCCTTGGAGCGGCCCAGAGCCAGGACCAGCTCTGAGTGGTAGTAGCTGCGCTTGGGGCTGGCCTGCAGGAAGCGCAGAAGCACGTCGGTCCCGCTACCTGGCCGGATCACGCCAGGCGGCCGGGGGTTGTGTGCCCGGCTCCTCGGGGGCTCGGCCCTCGAGCCCAGCTGCCCAGCCATCCAGCTGATACCGTCACCGTTCAAGCACATCAGCCACCTCCTCCAGTTTTGGCAGATCCTTTGGCCATTTGCCCATCAGCACCAAGCGCCGGCGTGTGTCAGCGCCCCATGCCTCGGCCACCAAGGCTGCAGCAGCCTTGGGGTACAGCTCGTATTGGTCGAACTTCGGGTGGCACCCTTTCACGCCCGGCCGGTCACAGCAGAGTGCAAAGCAGGTGCGGTCGTCTGTCTTGAGGCCTGCGCCCTTGCCGTGGTTGGCGTGGGCCGCCTGGCTGTACCCCACGATGCCGCACGCGCAGCATGGCAGGCTTGCCACGGCACGGCGGTAGTCCTCATTGCGCAGATGCTCGCCTTTTTTGATCGGTGGCACCGTGGCGCCGGCCGCGCTTGCATAGTTCGGGGCGCTGGCCAGAGGCTGGTGCACGGTCTTGGGCGCAGGGGCCCAGGCGGTTTGCCTGAATCCTCCGCGCTTCATGCTGCGCACCTCACTGCAGCTGACGCGACCATCACAGCGGCCGTCATCAGCAGAGCCAGCAAAAGGACGCCCGCCAGCCCGCTGGCTAAGCATTGCGACTCTTCGGCCTCCGGCGCCTCCTCCATTACGCAGTAGTCCACGGCATCAGCGGGGGGCACATCCTTCCAATTCTTGCGTGGTGCGGGTCCCTGTTTGACCACAATCACGGCTGGCTGGCCATTGATCACTGTGGTCCATGAGGTTTCACGGGCTTGTGTCATTGCTCGCCTTTCACCAGGCGCCGGGCATACCCCAGCTTCTGCATCACCACCATCACATTGCTCTTGTAGTTGTGGGCCAGCGTGCTTGCACCTGCGCCGCGCTTGTGGTCCAGGTACATGTTCATGATCCGCATCGGCGTCCAGTGGGAAAAGGTGCCCTTGGCCTGCCGGTGCAGGTAGTGCTTGTAGACCTGCTTGGCCCATGGGATGCTGATCTGGTATTCCTCGGCGATCTGGGCCCAGGTCATGCGCCGCTCCACGCAGCCGGCCAGCTCGTACAGCTGCGCGTCGTTCCATTCCTTCATTCGGCTCATTTCCCGAAGCTCCTCAGGACGGTTTCGATCATCTCGATGCGCTGCGCGGGCCCCAGGTGCTTCCACAGGGTTGCGCCGGCGTGCTCGCTGCGCAGGAAATTGACGGCGTCCGCGTGGAACTGCTCCATGTCACCCTGCTCCAGGTTTGCGTAGCTGATGGAGCGCGGCACCGGAATCACGCCACCCTTGGGCCCCGGATACCAGTCGACAAAGCTTGCGCCCACCTTCAACCAGGTGCGGAAGCTCTCGAAGTCCTCGAAGCGCTCCTGCGTCTCGAAGACCGCCTGCTCCATGGCCATGTGCTTGCGGTGATACCAACCCAGGCGTGGCTGCACGGTCTTGATTTCGACCATTTCACCGGGCTCCAGGCGCATCAGGCGGTTCCACAGGCGGCGCCACTGGCTGCGGCCACGCTCGCCCAGGCCATCCACGATGCCGAAGATGACCCGGCGCGCCACTGCGGCGTCCTGCTCGCTGATCTGCACAGCTTCCTGACGAACAATCGTGATTTCAGGCATGTCGCACCTCCACTTTCACCATCCCACCGATGTCCCCGGCACGTTCAATGCCCAGGCTCCAATGCTTGTCGTCCACCCCCAGCACGTCGGCCAGACCATCGAGGCCGGACTTCATGCGCGCCAAAGCGTTGTCCAGGTCGAAGGCGCGGCGCGTGGGCGGATAGAACGTGATGTGCACATGCAGCTTGCCGGCGGCCAGACGGCGGACACCCTGCACCTGCGCCTGCAGCGCGCACGCCGCGCGGTAGGCCTTCTTGGCCTTGGCCAGGCGCGTCCAGTGAACTCGAGCATTTGGGCTCAGGTCCTTGGGCGGCCAAGGCAGCGTTACACGGGCGATCACCACATTTGCTCCAGCTCCGCCGGGGGCGGCCGAAACCCCTTTGCCTTGAGCTCGGCCCGCACTGCCTGACGCATCCCCGCCCAGGCCCCGGCTGCTTGCGGGTCGTTCTCGAGCTGGGCGGCCTGCTCCCTGCTGTAGTGCCACCATCCCGGCGTCATGGCCAGCGTCACCAGCCAATCGCGTGTCTTCTGGAATTCGGTCATTTTTCTTATGCATCTGCTGCGTCCATCTGCGGAGTCATGCCGCGCGAAAATTTCAGGTTGCCGAGGCTGTTGCGTTCCAGGTAGCCGTGGCGTAGCAGCCAATCGATGTGGTACTGCGCGGCGTTGGGGGAGCGAAAGCCAAAGTGCTTGGCAATCAACGCCATTGGCGGGGTTTGGTCGTTGTCCTTAAAAAAGGCCTGCATGAAGGTCAGCACCTCCAACTGGCGGGGTGGAATCGTCTTCATGCCTTGCCTTCCTCTGCCAGGCGCTGCTGCACGCGCTGGTTCAGCTCGCGCTTGTAGCGGGCCTGCTTGATGCGCTCCAGGCGCTGCACGGCGCCGGTGCGGCTGCGGCGGTTGGCCAGGTCATCGCGCAAAGATTTGAGGCGGGCGCGCAGCTCCGGCGTCAGGCCTGCGCCCGGCGTCTCTTCAACACGGCCTGTCAGCAGGGCAACGGGGTTGAAGACGGGCGGCGGCAGCGTGATGGTCATTTCCTGCGCAGCGCGCTCAGGCGTGATGTAGCCCAGCTCCAGGGCCTTCTCGATTGCCGGGTTGCGCCCTTCGGCATCCCAGCCGATGGAAACGGTGACGGTGGGCATGGCCTTGGCCTCACGCGCGCCGCGCACGACCCGCTCGTAGGCGGTGATGAACGCCATGCGCGCGCCCACCATGTCACCAGCCTCGGCCACCGGGCGGGCCAGGCTCCAGGCGGCGGCCATTTCGTTGGTCCACACGACGGTGGCCCGTTCGTCCAGAGCAGTCGATGCAATGGCCCATGCCTCATTTGCGGCAGGCCGGCCGACAGCCTCATCGATGCGGTCCAGAATCGCCTTGGGCGTCAATCGCCCCGCGTGCTCGTTTCTCACCCGGCTCAATGCGCGGGCCAGGACCAGCTGAGGAAAGCTGCTCAGGTCTTCAGCCATCATGGCTGCAGCGGTGGGGCTCAAAGTCTGACCAAGCACCTCAGCGGTGCCCATCAGCTGCTTCACAAGCCATTGCATCTCTAGCTCGTTCATGCTCTTGCTCCCTGGTTTTCACGGTTTGCGCGGATGATGGCCATGGCCTCATCAGCAGCGTCGAAGTTGGATTGGGACTGGTCGATCTGCTTGGCGCGCGTGCTGGTGATGGTCGCGTTCGTCTTGAACTGCGTTGCCCACTTCTCGGCGTCGGCCAGCAGCAGCTTTACGGGGTGCATTTGCTTGACCACGAATTCCTCGTTCACGCGGCGCACGAAGTGGACAGCTACCCGGGGGGCCAGCTCTGCGCCAATGCGCTTGATGAGGTTGGTGATCTGCCCGCCGACAGTCGCATTCCAGATGGGCCAGGTGTTGTAGCGGCCGTGGTAAGCGATGGCGTAGGCGATCCAGGTCTTGTGCGATTGGGTCTTTTCGCCGGGGTAACGAAGCTCTCCGGGAATGGTGTGGATCGCCCCACCCGGTGCCACGATGACCATCGGGACGGCGGGTGCGTCAGCCCCGTCCGAACCTTCATTGGTGGTTCCTTTACGGTTCTTCTTACGGTTCAATGTAGATTTGGGTGCGCCATCTGCACCACCCGGGTGCGCCATTTGCACCCCAGGGGTGCGCGATTTGCGGGGGGGTGGTGCGCCATCTGCACCACCTGGTGCGCCATTTGCGGGGGGTGCGCCATTTGCACCAGGTGCGCCATCTGCACCGGTGAGTCGGGCACGCTTTGACGGTGCGTTTTCAGGCTTGTACCCATCCGGCGTGATGGTGTAGCTCGTACTGGTGTTGAGGCGGTACTCCCGGAAAACCAAGCCGACAGCCTGCAGCCACGCCAGTGCGTCTTGCACTGCACGCTCCGACAGACAGGTGCGCTTTGCAATCGTGGTGATACCTGGCCAGCAGACGCCATCGTCATTTGCTTGATCGGCCAGCGACACAAGCACTGCCTTCTGCGCCGGCGACATGCCCTGCAGTGGCCAACATGCTCCCATGAGAATCGTGCTCATTCGTGTCCCTGCTCCAAGGGCACCGAAACCCACACGATCGCATTGCGTCCACCCAGGGTCTTGCGGCGCTGGCCGCTGTCCACCACCAGCTTCTCCTCCACCAGCTTCACGCGGCGCGGACGCTGGGTGTTGGGGTCGAGCAGCAGTTGCCGTGCGCACTCTTCGTCGGTCATGCCATTGGCACCGGCCTTTTGGATGGCGTCCAGAACCTTGGCCTTGAACGTGTGCGCGACATCAACGATGGCCTCTGCCGCTGAGCGGGAGGTGTCGCTGTGGTTTTGGTAAGGGGTTTCGATCATCGCTGGCCGCTCCCCTCACCGGTCTGGCGCTTGTCAGACAAAGAGAAGACCCGGCCGTAGCGTTGCTGGATCAAACTGCGTACATGGTCAACACCACACACATCAACAGCGACGACGAATTCGAGGTACTCGGACTCGGACTGGAAACCCTCGTCCATCCATTTGCGGCGCGCAAGCTCCTTGAGCTCGTCGGAAATCCGAGACTCCAGCTTCTCAGTTTTCTTGCCGCCGATGAGAGAGCGAGAGAAGGGTATCGGGGTGAAATCGTCTGTCATAGCGTGATCCTTGTGGACAGCGCAGGCGTAGCCCGGCCCGCGTATCGGTTTGAATTTGTTGGTGAGAAGGTGTCTGCAAGCAGCGCTGCCCGTAGAGCGCTCTCACGGCGTATGCGCCGCCAAAGTGGCGCAGCAGGGGAAAAATGAGCCCCGGTTCTGAAGCTCTGTGTACTGTTCGCGGATGTCTCCGCTAGGCTTCAGCGGTTTCATCTTGGCTGGCAAGTTCTGGCCAGAAGCGAAGCCAGTCACTGGGCTTCAAATCCTTCCGCGTCACCACACCTGAAGTAGCAGCTTCAATGGCTACACAGCGTCCGATGGGTACGGGACGTTCTCCGGACACCCAACGCGACACGTCGGGGGTAGGTGCGCCGATCTGTTTAGCGAGGGCGGTAATTGCGCCCCGGCCCTGGGCGTTGATGTATTCGGATAGGGTCATTCACGAATTATTAGCCTTAGGCTAACCAAAGTCAATAGCCCTGCGCTCATTGCCAATGTTAGCTTCACGCTAAATACTGACGCCATGCAACCGATAGACGTAACTCGACGTGAAAAACTGGGCCTGCTCATCAAGGAGGCGGGGAGTCAAGCCGCTCTTTCCGACACCATCGGGAAAGCCCCGGCCCAAATCAGCCAATGGCTCAACGCGTCGTTAAACTCAAAAACTGGCAAGCCGCGAGTGATGAGCAATGCCGTCGCTCGAGAGATAGAGGCCAAGGCCGGTAAGCCTGAGGGCTGGATGGATGTTCCCGCCGAATCAGGTGATTTGTCCATGCCAGGCGGATCCAATGTGGAGTTCAAGTTACCCAAAGGCTCGCGCTTGATCCCTCATATTTCATACGTGCAAGCAGGAGCATGGACGGAAATTGCAAACAGCTTTCAGCTGTCGGATGCATACGACTGGCTCATCTCCAGTGATGCCCATTCTGTGGAGACCTTCGCTCTCACTGTGCGTGGCAATTCGATGGAGCCGGATTTCAGGGACGGTGATTTGATAATCATTGATCCCTCCGTGCGTCCTCGGCCAGGCTCGTTCGTTTTCGCAAAGAATGGTCGCGAGGAAGCTACTTTCAAAAAGTATCGCCACCGATCTGTTGATGTGCTCGGGAACGATATCTTTGAGTTGGTGCCACTGAACGATGACTATCCAACCATGCGCTCAGACGAGCAAGCTATAGAGATCATCGGAACGATGGTTGAACATCGCCGGACCTATAGGTAGGCCCTTGACCAGAGCCTCTCCCAACTTCATCACCAACGCCCGATCGGGCGTTTTTTTTGGCTCGAAAAAGCTCGACCGTGAAAAATTTCGAGAAAGTTAGCCTAGAGCTATTGACGAAAATATTAGCCTCAGGCTAAGATGCATCCTACCGAAGCTAATGAGCTTCGTAGGGAGCCAGGATCACCAGCCCCCGAAGACCCCGGGGGGATCGCCCGGGCTTCCAAGAGTCGGGCAAGAACCCGCAGGGGGGCGAAAGGATCACGCAGCTAAGGCTAGTAGGCTGGTGAGAAACCAGATAGGACCGTGGATACGGGGAAACAAACGAACGAGATGGCAGCTGCGGCACCAGCCCCTGGGTGTGTACGGGGTGAGGCAAACAGGGTTGCCAAGAACAGCAAAGCCCAGCGAGTAAACGCACCGCCCTTGGAGACAGGGGCATCACATTGATCAATTGGGGTAGTTGATCAATGTGATGGCGTGACAGGTATTGGCCTACCTGCAAGCAGTGAAAGTCTGCAACCTCCTGAAAAGCAACCTGGGGCGCACACAGGAAGCCATCAACCAACCTATTGCGCAATTTTTTGGAGCAAGAGTTCGTTTGGCAATAGAACTTTGATGACCAAGTAAGAAGAAATGCCGATAGCCAGTGCAGTGTTTATCCAAACCAATGCCAGCACTTCGATACGAGCAATAGGCCCAGGCCGCATGCCAATGGCGGTGCTTAGAAATACGCAAGCAATCAGTATGGCTAACATGCCCCAACCCGAGAACCCCATGAAGCTCAAGATCGAACCAGAAAACGCCAGCGCTACACCGACGTTTGCCAATCGAGTCTCTATAGGGGCTTTAACCCTGCTTTTATCAACATCCATCTTTTTGTATGCCATCCAGGCAATCCATGCGCTCAATGCTGATATGACTATCTGCACCCAAGAGATCAATGTTGTGTCGTTCATGATGCTCATACAAAGCCTCCTGAACGCGCTGCTTGGAATACTTTTCTACATGGCTGCACGCCAATGCAAGCAGAAAATTGACGAATTGACATAGAACCTCCTGAAAGCAGCTTTGTAACGTACTTTTCATCCAGACTATGGCTGCATCAAGGAATTTCTCCACGGTGCACTGTTTCGGAACATTCATCGCCTTTGCCCGCCCAGTGCGGGCTTTTTTATTTGGGGCTTCACATGACCTATGCACTCTCCCGCGCTCAAGACGACTACGACGGCATGCTGCCCGACGATCCACTGGCTGATCCAGTGCGTGAGCGACTTGAAGAGCAGAACGCCCAGCTGCTGGCAATCATCAAGGGCTATCAGGAAATTGTCACCGAAGCAGCGGACAAGCTGGACCGCGTGACTCCTGCCGGCGGCCACCGCGTGCGCCGCGTGCTGGGTGAGCTGCAGGAGGATCTTGCTTGCGTCATCCACTGAACCGCCCTACCCCTCGAACGATGGAAGAAGCATGGGGCCAGGGTGCCTACTTTGACCCGTTTGAACGCTACACCAGGCCGCTGCACAAGCGGCCTTTCATTTGGCTGGGCCTGGCCGTCGCGCTGGGCCTGATCGCAATTCTCTGGAGCCGCTATGCGTAAAAACGCAATCCACACAGCTTGGATGCTGGCCGCCCTGCTGGCAGTGATCTTCTTTTCCGACCCTGGTACCGACCTGGCCGTCGAGCAGGCTACCGCCGCTGATGTGCAGGACGCGATGCACGCCGCCCAGCAGGTGGCACTGAGCACCAAGAAAGGAACCGACCAATGAAGCTCCCCCTCTGGGTCTTGCTCTATATCGCGCTGAACGTGACGGCCATCGCGGCCGTGAACCTCATCGCCAAAACCAACATCGCATTCCTGTAACGCCATGAACGAAGTCACCACCCGCCCCCCTGCCCCTGCACTGCCGCTGCACGCGGACAACACCGAAGCCGCGAAGCTGACCCGGGCCATCATCGCCGCGGCGAAGAACCCAGAAATCCAGATGGACAAGATGGAGCGCCTGCTGGACCTGCATGAGCGCATCACGGCCAAGGAGGCCGAGCAGCAATTCAACATGGCCATGGTGGGCGCGCAGTCGCAGATGGGCCGGATCGCCGCAGATGCGGTGAACCCGCAGACGCGCAGCCAGTACGCCAGCTATGCGCAGCTGGACCGTCACCTCCGACCCCTCTACACCTCCTACGGCTTCTCCCTCAGCTTTGACGAAGGCGAAGGCGCTGCAGAAGGCTTTGTGCGCGTGGTCTGCTACGTCGCCCACATTGGCGGCCACACCCGCACCTACCACTGCGACATCCCGGCTGATGGCAAAGGCGCCAAGGGTGGCGATGTCATGACCCGCACGCACGCCGTGGGCTCGGGCAAGAGTTACGGAAAGCGCTACCTGCTCAAGGACATCTTCAACGTGGCCGTGGGCGAAGACGACGACGACGGCAACGCTGCTAGCCCGCCCGGCACCGCACCGCCCAAGCCCGTCTCGGAATTCACACAGGGCTGGATCGACTACGCGCTCAGCGTCAAGGGTACGCCAGAGTTCCAGGCCGCCTGCAAGCAAGCGCGCGCCGAAATCAGCAAGGCCCGCGACATCCAGGGCCTCAAGGACTTCAACGCAGCAATGGGGGTTGCCAATGCATAACACTCTCTTCCGGTGCCACAGCCTGGGCCGCATCATGACCGAGCCTAAGACCAAGGCCGAGGGCATCCTGTCGGTGGGCGCAAAGACCTACATCCGCAGCCTGGCCCAGCAGGAAATATTCGGCATCGACTTCGAGTTTTCCAGCAAGGAAACCCAGAAGGGCATCGAGGTCGAGCAGGAATGCATCGAGCTGCTCAACCGCGTGCGCGGCCTGGCCCTGGTGAAGAACACCGAGCGCCGCACCAACACCTGGCTGAGCGGCGAGTGCGACCTGTTCGACGCGGCCAACCGGCGCGGGCACGACATCAAAGCGTCCTGGTCGGCCAAGACCTTCCCCGGCTGGCTCAAGGACTGCATGGACCCCATCTACGAGTGGCAGATGCGCGCCTACATGATGCTTTGGGACGCTGACGAATGGCAGGTCGATTACTGCCTGGTCAACACCCCGGACAAGCTGATCGGCTATGAGCCCCTGCCCATGCACATCGTGGACCACATCGCCGAGCACCACCGCGTCACCAGCTGGACCATCAAGCGCGACCTTGCCAAGGAAGCACTGATCCAGCAACGCCTGGAAGCCGCGCAGGAATATTTCCGCCAAGCGCTGACCGAGTTCGACCAGACCCACTCCCACCACACGGACATGGCCGCTGTTTACCCGCAGGCCCAGGCCGCCGTCGCCCAGGCCATGGGCAACGCCGTGATCGCCGACCCCTTTGCCGCATGAGGACACCATGAGCAACGAATTGACAACCACCGCCCTGGGCACGCCCAGCATCAACGACGCCGCCCTGGCGCTGTTCACGCCCTTGGCGGCCCATATGACGGCGCTGGCCGCCAAGTACCACAATGTGGCCTACGACATGACCACCACAAAGGGCGCCAAGGCTGCGCGCGATGCGCGTCTGGAGCTGCGCGAGTCTGGCCGCTTCGCCATCCAGCGCCTGCGCGACCAGACCAAGGGGCAGCTGAACGACTGCAAGACGGTGATCGAGACTGAGGCTACCCGCCTGATCGCCATCGTGGAGCCCGCAGAGGTTGCGATCGACAAGCAGATCAAGGCCCATGAGCAGAAGCTGGCCGACGAGAAAGCCGCTAAGGAAAAGGCCGAAGCAGAGCGCGTACAGAAGCACACCGATGCCATTGCCACAATTGCGGGCTACTCGGACAAGGCGCGCGGCCTGGCGGTGGAGCGCATCGAGGCGGGCATTACCTACGTGCGCGGCATCGACGTGAGCGCGGCAATGTTCGAGGAATTCGCCGACCGCGCCGCCGCCGAGAAGGCCGCGACCATCAGCCGACTGGAGCAGATGGCCGCCGACCGCCGCAGGGTAGACGCGGCAGAGGCCCAGCGGCAGGAAAACGAGCGCGTAGCGGCCGAGCTGGCCGCGCAGCAGCTCAAGCTGGATGAGCAGGCCACCGAGCTGGCCCGCCAGCGTGAGGCCCTGGCGCCCTCGCCGCAAGCGGCACCAGTGGCAGCACCTGCAGCACCAGCGCCGGCGCCCGCCGCCGCTGCTGCGCGGCTAGCTACCGCCGTCATGCCCACACCTGCCGCGCGTGCCGCCGCCGGGGCCGCGCCTGCCGCCGAGGTGCATACAGATGCGCGCGTGTCTCTGGTCCAGATCAAGACCCTGATTGCCCCGCTGAGCATCGATGCCGCCGGCCTGGAGCAGCTGGGTTTTCCTCATGTCGCCACCGACAAGTCAAAGCGACTTTATCGCGCCTGCGATCTGCCGGCCATCCGTGAGGCCATGGTCCAGCACCTAGCTGGCCTGGGGCTTGAACTGCCATTGGCACCCTGACAATCCCCACCCTTTCCCAGGCCCGCCAACGTGTGGGCTCGATGCACTTCTGTAACACAAATGTTTAAAAATATGAACATCTATCGTATTTCCGAAAGCTGGGAGCCCGACCTGATGCAACTCGACCATGCGATGGCCAAGCAGAAATTTGAGGCGTGTTGCGCCACGCAAGAGCAGTCCACCGACTGGATGGCGCCGCGCTGCCAGTCTGCTGAAAGCCATGGAGCACCAGAGCATCGTTTCAAGGATGGTTAACTTGGGAAGGAGAGAAATAATCGTATGACACGGCCAGCCACTCCACCCAACCCTGCATCCAACAAGACTGCACGCAAAAGTTGGACAGATGAGGATCTCACTACGCTTCGCAGAATGTATGGCAATCACCCCGTAAAGGAGATTGCTGAGAGGATAGGTCACTCGTTCTTCAGCACTGAACGGAAAGCTGCAGATCTTCGGCTCTTCAAGCGTAATGATCTACGCGTATGGACCAACGCTGATGACGAATTTCTGAGTCGTCAATACAGCGAAGGAAAACGCCCAGTTGAAATTGGGCGTTATATGGGCCGAACCGCAAAGTCTGTATGCCAGCGTCTAGAGCGAATAGGAATTCGCCGTCCAAAAGACACAAGGCCAGTTGGTTATGAATATTCCGACCCAAAAACCGGTTTAACCCGGAGAAAAGTAGCAGATGCACCTTTGAGCCGCACAGCGAACTGGAAGCGTGTCGATGTTATTCAGTGGGAGGAAATCAACGGACCGGTGCCCGATGGCTACACGTTGATGATCGCTAACAAATATCTTCCCCGGGCGCCGAGCAATTTGCGGCTAATCAAAAAGGATGAACTATGGCCGACTCTGATAGGGGTGCACCTGCCGCCAGAGGTACAGGAGTTAGCGCAGTTAAAGCGCCAAATCGTAAGAGAAGCGAAGAAGCTAAAAGGGAAATGATGGCCACCCTGCGCGCTATACGGTCAGGTCGAGTTCCTGCCGAGCGCATTACAGCCGTGCTCGGCGCAGTCTCAACTATCGTGGATTCGTTTGTTTTGGACTACTTGGACGCTACAAAAAATGAACATCAGCAAAAACACCGGTGAACACCTCCGTCAAATGCTTTTCAAGCAACTCGAAGCGCTGACCGATCCAGCAAAGGACATAGACCTCAAGCGAGCAGAAATCGCCAATAACACGGCGCAGGTCATCATCAACAGCGCGAAGGTCGAAGTGGACTATGTGAAGGCCATCGACGGCGCTATCACGCTGCCCTACGTCGAAGGCCAGAACGGGGTCACTGAGCGCCCCTACCGCCCCGCTGTGCCGATGGCAGAGCCTGCCCCGCAGCTTCCCGATCCTGAGCCGCGCACGCCCGAAGAGCGAGAGCAGGCCATCTTGAACTCCGGCCCTCGGCCAGGCCACCCCTGGCACGGCCTCGGAAGTCGCAAGCACTTTATCAAAGGATAGGCATGACCCAAACACCCAGCCATTCAGCAGCCCCAGTGATCCTCAACGGTCACCAGCTGCTGGACGCACTCAATGCCATCGCTCCAGAGCGGACGGAAAAGCAGCTAAATGACCGGGTTTGCATCGGCCCTGATCCAACCATAGCCTATGTCGCACCTGGCGTCCACAGCCTGCACTGTTGGCTGGCTGACTATCCAGAGAGCGGCAGCATCCTGTTGCACCAAACCATCCCGGCAGGTGGCAAGGCGCCCTGCGACGTGGTGGGCATCGCCCTGCAGCTAATCGCCGCTGCACGCTGGGTAGGCATGCACGCACACGCACGTAGACAACCAGAAGCGAGGGCGCTAGCAAGGGCCATTCTTAAGCTCACTCGTCCAGTCATCGACGAGTATGTAGATTCCCGAGGTGGATATCCGTCTGATCCCAATCTAGTGACCATACCTGCCGACGCCGGTATCTTTTTCAGTCCAGCCAGCGATTAGATTTCTATAGAACTGGGATGCTTACTGAGCTCACGTCTTACTGTGAGCGAATCCCAACCGAACCCCGCCAAAAAGCGGGGTTCTTTTTTTTGCACAGAGGAATTTAAATGAACACGGCATTTCTGCTTATGGCTCAGTACAACGCCATGGCGGTGATTCCGCTCGATCAGGTGGTCAAGGACTACTTCCCGCATTTGGGAACGCAAAAGTTCCTGCGCAAGATCGCGACGGGCGAAATTCGCCTTCCCCTCACCCGCATCGAGCCCAACTCGCAAAAGGGGGCCAAAGGGGTCCATCTCACAGATTTGGCCACCTACATTGACGCTCAACGCGCAGCCGGCGTTAAGGAATCGAAGCAACTAAATGGCGAACGGGTGCAACAATAAAGCAACATGCAAAAAGAGAATCCCCATAAGTCTTTGTACTTATGGGGATTTTTTTCGTTCGTCTGTCCGATCCATCATCGGCGCGACGGACATGCGCCAAGGGCTGTGGGAGAGAAAATCAGTCATGGTGGTTGCGCGGCCAATGCATGGCCCAAGAAGGGGTGGCGTGCAGTTGAGGCAGGGACTCATGCAGGCAATGGTGTATTTTAAATGTTGCGCCACCCGGGCGCTGACCGGCCTCAAAAAGGCCTGCGCATGCGCCTTCTGCCACCCGGAGGCCCGGCTTTGTCAAACGCGGTGGCGCTGCATGTTGGACGCGCGCCGCAGGACGATGCAGATCTGTACGACGAAGACCTGCTGCGGGTCGTACACAAAAGCAAACCGCTGGCGGTGGCTGATCTGGAAGGCCTGGGCGCTTTGCGCGCTAGGGCTGGGCCGCCGCTGCCACGCGCGGCGGCCGGCCGGGTGATTCGCTAGTAGTAGTTCCCCAGCAGCGACCCGACCTCAATGAGCAGCAGCACCGCAAACATGCGCGCCAGACCGCTGAGGTCGGATGCGGGGCCCAGGGTTTCGTTGCGGTCCATGCCGTAAGGCCGGTACATGGCCGATGCAGTGGGAATCAACGCCACGGCCAGTCCGAACAGCACGGTCTTGAGCCCGAACAGCCAGGTCACCATCGGTGTGAATACACTGGCAAACATGCGCGTGTAGAGATCAAACCCGACCCAGCTGAGCCCATAAACGCTGAAATACACCATGACCAGCGACACCACGCACGACAAGGCCGCCAACGTGATCGAGGCATACATGCTGGCCACCACCAGCGGCAGCATCTCGGTGCGTACTGGGTCATAGCCGTGTTGGCGCAGACGCTCAAAATGCCCGTCCTCACGCATCTTGGCCAAGGAGGCCCCCGCAGGGATGGAGCAGCGCATCGCCACAAACAGCGCGGCCGTCAGCGGAATCAGCTCCAGCACCAGCACGCGGATGACCATCTCGACGGCCACGCGCGAGAGGCCATAGCTGGTCGCGGTAACAAAGACGATGCGCGCCACCACCAGGCACAGCAACGCGGCCAGCGCGGTAAAGCCCAGCAGGATGGGCGCCGTGTCGACATACATGCGGCGCATCAGGCGCGCGCGCGTCTGCGGGCCATAGCTGCTGGGTGACATCAGCATCACCAGCACCACGGCGCCCAGATAGAAAATGCGCCACCAGGCCACCGCCCAGCGGCGCGCGGTGCGCCAGGTCCGGTGGGGCCATTGGGGTTGGAGCAGACTTGCCAGCATCAGGCGATCATAGGCGATAGATGCCAGCATGGGCAGTGTTCAGCAGCATGCCGGCAGCGCCCAGCACGGCTGCCGCCCGCAGCCGCAGCAGCTCAGGACTTCTGGCGCGCCTTCCAGTCCTGCACCGCCTTCAAGGTCTGCTGCACGTGTTCGAGCGGATCGCTGCCCTCATGCGCATAGATCACCTTGCCGTCCGGAGCGATCACATAGGAAATGCGCGATGCTGTTCCGGGCCGTGCGGCCGAGCCCGCGTCATAGGCTTTGATGGCCTTGGCATCGGGATCGGACGCAACGCTGAACTGGTCGCGGCAGGCTTCGCTGGAGAAGCGCTGCATCGTCGCGATGTCATCGTGCGAGATGCCGACGACCTGGGCACCGGATGCCGCAAAAGCAGGCGTGGCTTCGGCAAACGCATGGGCCTCGATGGTGCAGCCCTGGCTGAAGGCCTTGGGGAAGAAGTACAGGACCACGGGGCCGCGCTTCAAGGCATCGGCCATGTCAAAACGCTGCACCTTGCCGGCCAATGCCGACTGGGTGCTGAAGAGCGGCGCCTGGGCGCCAACAGCCAGTGCCGCATGGCTGGGCAGGCTGACCAACGCCGCACAGCCCATGACTACCGAGGCCAGCGCCCCCACGAGTTTTGCTTTCATAGTCGATCCTTCTGTTGTCACTGTTGTCATCTGCATACGCCCAAGGCGGGGCTGTCAGCCGCTTGTCATGTTTTGCATGCTGCAACCTGCCTGCGCAACATCGCCCAACACCACAGCCCCTAGAATATGCCACCTGGCGTGATGGCATGCATCATCACCCCTTTGACCGTTTATGCAACTACCTCCTTGGCCGCCTCTGCGAAAGCCATGCGAAGGTGTCACTCTCAAGGAGACAACACAATGATGAAACAGATTCTGCAATGCGCCGCCGTGGCCCTTACGGTGGGTGCAGCATCGGGTGCCATGGCCCAGGGCCCGGGGGCAGACTACCCCGGCAGCAAGCCCGTACGCATGGTCGTGCCCTTTCCGCCAGGCGGCGGCACCGATATCCTCGCGCGCATCATTGCACAAAAGCTCAGCGAGCAGAACCACTGGACCGTGGTGGCGGACAACCGTGCGGGCGCCGGCGGCACCATCGGTATCAGCGAAGTGGCCAAGGCCCAGCCCAGCGGCTATGACATCGTCATGGGCCAGAAGGACAATGTGGTGCTGGGCTACTACCTGTACAAGGGCCTGCCCTGGAACCCCGGCAAGGACCTGACGCCCATTGCCCATGTGGCCTATTCGCCGGTGATCATCGCCACGTCGGAAAACAGCAAATTCAAGACCTTGAACGATGTGATCGCCGCAGCCAAGGCCGATCCCGGCAAGATCACCTACGGCTCTCCCGGCAATGGCACGAGCATCCACATCGCCGGCGTGCTGTTTGAGAAGGCGGCCGGCGTCAAGCTGACCCATGTGCCTTACAAGGGTTCCAACCCCGCGCTGCTCGACACCTTGTCCGGCAATGTCGACCTGCTGGTCTCTTCGGTGCCCTCGGCCATCGGTCAGATCAAGGCTGGCAAACTGCGTCCGCTGGCCGTCACCTCGGCCAAGCGCAGCACGTCGCTGCCGGATGTGCCCACCGTCGCCGAGCTGGGCATGAAAGGCTTTGATGTGAGCACCTGGTATGGGCTGTTTGGCCCCAAGAACCTGCCCGCCCCCATCGTCAGCAAGCTCAACACCGAGGTGAACAAGCTGCTGGGCCAGAAGGAAGTGCAGGATTCCATCCTGGCCCAGGGCGCCGAGCCGCAAGCCATGTCGGTGTCTGACTTCGACAAGTTCTTCCACAAGGACTTCCAGGATGCCAAGGCCATCGTCGAAGCCTCCGGCGCGACCATCCAGTAATCCGAAGGCTTCGGCACGACAAGGGCACCTTGCAGGTGCCCTTTTTTTGTGGCCACGCCCAGTGGCCCACGGCGCTGCAGGCGCTCAGGCGCCGTCGCCCTGGAATGCCTCGCGCCGCAGGGTCACCACCAGCGTGTCGCGGTGGCCGGCAGCCTCGCCCAGGGGCTGGATCGGCGTGCTCTCATGGATCATGCGGGCATCATCGAGCAGCATCAGCGACCAGGGCTCCGTCAACGTAAAGCGCAGGCCTTGCGGGCCCTGGGCATCAAACACCCGGGTCTCCCCGCCTTTGATGCCTTCGCGTGCCACCAGAAACACCGCCACCAGGTCCACGCCATCGCGGTGCGCGCCTTCAGGGGTGGGCCGGCCAATGCCCTCGGCGGTGTCGATGCGGAACTGGTGGGCCTCGGTGTACCAACGCGCGTGTTCAGCGCTGGGAAACAGCGCCTGCGCCGTGTGCCCCAGCGCCCGCATGATCTGGCTCCATGCCGGCAGCGCCTGCGTGGTGTCCGTCACCGGTTCAAACCAGCGCTGCATGCCGCCATGCAAGGCGTTGTATTCCACCGGCTGCCAGTGGGCACGGTGGGCCACCGCCTGCACCTGGTCATCCTGCACCACATAGCAGGAATGGCGGCGCTTGCGGTACCGGCCGCCATCCTTGAGGTACGCATCGTGGGGCATCGCCTCCCAGTGGCCGCTGAGCGCCGCCAGCTCCTCTGGCTGGCAGGCGGCCCACTGTGCAACCGCTGCGGGGCTCAGCACCGCATAGCCATAGGCGCGCAAGGTGCCGTCTACTGTGTCGGCATCGCAATAGGGAGGGGGAAAGGACTGCATGTAAAACTCCGTCAAGCGGGCGAGCTTACGGCGGTCTCAAAAGCATTGCGTGCTACACAACTTTGGGCAGCGCCGCAGCACTGCCCGCTGGCATGCCGTAGCACGCGCATGGGGCCCGGTTCGCGCCATCCCTGTCGCCGGGCGGCGCGCGCGGTCTTACTGGCGCACGACCAGCACCGGGATCAGGCTGTCGCTCAGCACCCGCTGGGTCACGCTGCCCAGCACCAGCTTTTCCAGGCCCTTGCGGCCATGCGACCCCATGACGATCAGGTCGGCACCGGTGGTTTTGACGGCTTCCATCACACCGTCGTGTACGGAGTGGCCTTCGCCCATCACGGTGTCGACGGGGATGCCCGCTTGCTCCATCGCGGATTTGACGGCGTCGAGCGCGGTGTGCGCATCGGCCGTGGCGGCCGACAGGTACTGCGCCTGGCCATAGGCAAAGTCGGCGCCCACGCCGGTAAAGGGATAAGGATCGATCACATAGACCGCCGTGACCTGGCTGCCAAAGGCCTTGGCAAGACCGGCGGCCTTGTTGACTGCGAGCATGGAGGTGGCAGACCCATCGACCGGCACCAGAATATGTTTGAACATAGTGTCACTCCTTTTAGTTGTTCCATGCATAACTTACTCTAAAACGCATGCCCCGGCAAACGGACGCGCACCGGTTGCGCGGCAGCGCCCTGCAGTGGTTGCGCGGGGTTTGTGCTGCATCAAAGGGTGGCCGGGCCCGCTGCCCGCGCCGCATAATGTCTTCTCCGCCCTGCTGGGCAGCTACGCCTCTTGAAACCATGACAACACCGCTGCGCTCTCTTGGTCGATCCCCGCTGCAGGTCTCTTCTCTGTGCCTGGGTGGCAATGTATTTGGCTGGACGGCCGACGAGGCCACCAGTTTCAGGCTGCTGGACGCCTGGCTGGATGCCGGCATGAACTTTGTCGATACCGCTGACGTGTACTCGCGCTGGGCGCCAGGCCACAGCGGCGGCGAGTCCGAACGCGTGCTGGGCAAATGGCTGCGCAGCTCGGGCAAGCGCGCGCAAGTGGTGCTGGCGACCAAGGTCGGCAAGGACATGGGCGATGGCAAGGTCGGCCTGCGCCCGGAGTACATTCGCCAGGCGGTCGATGCCTCACTGCAGCGCCTGCAGACCGACTACATCGACCTCTACCAATCGCATGACGACGACGCGCAGGTGCCGCTGGCCGATGTGATGGGCACCTTTGGCGAGCTGATCGCCGAGGGCAAGGTGCGGGCGGTAGGTGCCAGCAACTACAGCGCTGCACGGCTGGCAGAGGCGCTGCAGACCAGCGAGCAGCATGGTCTGGCACGTTATGAGAGTCTGCAGCCGCTCTACAACCTCTACGACCGTGCCGTGTTCGAGAAAGAGCTGCAGCCGCTGTGCGTTGCGCATGGCGTAGGCGTCATCAATTTCTACAGCCTGGCCGCCGGCTTTTTGACCGGCAAATACCGCAAGGCCGAAGATGCCAGCAAAAGCCCGCGCGGCGCCAAGACCACCCAGCTCTACCTCAATGACCGGGGCGTGCGCATTCTGGCCGCGCTGGAACAGGTCAGCGCCCGTGTCGCTGCACCGATGGGCGAAGTGGCTGTTGCCTGGGTCATGCGCCAGCCGGCCATTGCATCGCCGATTGCCAGTGCCAGCAACCTGGAGCAGCTGCAGTCGCTGATCCGCGCCAGCCAGTTGCAGCTGGATGCCGATGCCATGGCCACGCTCAACGCCGCCAGCGCCGAGGCTTGATGCCCCTGGGCTAGACAGGCTAGGCCAGCAGAGCCGGCAATATCTGCGCCGAAGGCAGGCGCCAGCACTGGTCAGCCACGCTGTCCAGTTCGGTGGGCTCTGGGTTGATGACCACCACATGGGCGCCACCCCGGGCCGCAATATGGGCCAGGCCAGCCGCAGGGTACACATGGCCAGAGGTGCCAATCACCAGCATCAGGTCACAGCCCTTGGCCGCATCTTGCGCCTGCTGCAGCTCGGCCTGTGGCAGAGCTTCGCCAAACCAGACGACACCCGGGCGCAGGTAGTTGCCGCAACCAGGGCACTGGGGCGGCGCATCGCCTTCGGTGAAACGGGCATCGCAACAGGCCTTGGGCGGCAGCAGCCAGCGGTTGTCCATCAGGTTGCCGTGCAGGCACAGCACCGGCCTGCTGCCGGCACGTTGGTGCAGGCCATCCACATTCTGTGTGACCAGGGTTATCCGATCAGGATGGCGCGCCTGCCATTGCGCCAGCGCCACATGGCCGGCATTGGGCATCACCCGGCCGATGAGATCACGGCGGTACTGGTACCAGTCCCAGACCCGCTGCGGATGAGCCAGAAAACCCGCCTCGCTGGCCATCTCCTCCGGGCTGAACTGGGCCCAGTAACCCGTCTGCGCATCCCGAAACGTGGGAACACCCGACTCGGCACTCGCCCCCGCGCCCGTCAGCACCAGCACATGCCGCGCGTTTTGCAAGCGCTGTCGCAGGCTGGCAATTTCTGTATCAGCAATAGGCGGGCCTGCGGGCGCATGCAAGGAGTCAAAAGTCATATATGCCAAGTCAAATTCGGAGTGCCCAGCATACGGCAAGCCGCAAGCACTGCCGCCGCACTGCGGCTTGGTGTTGGCTGCCACCGCAACGCGGCTTACATTCTGAAACGGCCGCTGCCATTTGGTGATGGACAGATGCCCGCGCTGGCGCCCAGAATGGCTGACCATAACAAGGAGACAAAGATGCAATTCATCCCCTATCTGAACTTCGATGGCCATTGTGCCGAGGCCATGGCTTTTTACGCCCAGCTGTTTGGCGGCCAGATCATGCACCAGATGCGCTTTAGCGACATGCCGCCCAGCGAGGGCATGCCGCCGCTTCCGCCTGAAGCGCAATCCCGGCTGATGCACGCGCATCTGCAGGTGGGCAGCCAGGCCATCATGGCCTCGGACACGATGCCTGCAGTGCCAGGCGGCGGTCCCGAGACCTGTGGTGGCGGCTATGTCAAACCCCAGGGCATGTGGGTGTCCATCGGTGTGGATTCCGCAGCCGATGGCCAGCGCATCTTCAACGGCCTGGCGGACGGTGGCCAGGTCGCGATGCCATTCTCCGCCACCTTCTGGTCACCGGGCTTCGGCATGGTGACCGACCTTTTTGGCACGCCGTGGATGGTGAACGTCCAAACGCAGCCCGCTGCCTGATCCCGCTGTCTGAGGCCCAACCACCGCACCGAGCCACCCACCATGTCTGTACAGCCCCATCTCCATGATCTGGTACTCAGCCGCCTGATCAACGCCCCTGCCGCCACCCTCTACCGCTGCTGGACCGAGCCTGCACTGCTTAGCCAATGGTTTGTGCCCAGGCCCTGGACGATTGCCAGCGCCGACATCGATGTGCGCGTCGGCGGCGGCAGCCAGATCGTCATGTGCGACCCGCAAGGCAACGAGTACCCCAATGCCGGCGTGTACCTGGAGGTGGTGCCGGACCGCATGCTGGTCTTTACCGATGCCTACACCGCTGGCTGGGTGCCCAGTACCAAACCTTTCATGACCGCCATCATCGAGTTTGAGCCCGATGGCGGCCAGACCCGCTACACCGCTACCGTGCGGCACTGGAGCGAAGAGACCCGCAAGCAGCATGAGGCCATGGGCTTTCACACCGGTTGGGGCTTGGCCACCGACCAGTTGGTGGCCCTGGCTGCCACGCTGTAGCCAAGGCGTGGCCGCTGCCGTTGCCATGTAGCGGCTATGCATCACAGCGCCGTTGGGCGCCAAGGAGACCCCCATGCCCTATGTCGATGGATTTGTAGTGCCGGTGCCCCGCGCCCAGCTGGATGCCTACCGCGCCATGGCCGAGGCAGCCGGCAAAGTCTGGATGGAACATGGCGCGCTGCAGTACTGGGAATGTGTGGGCGACGATGTGCCCGATGGCGAAGTCACCTCGTTCCCGATGGCCGTCAAGCTGCAGCCTGATGAGGTCGCCTGCTTTTCCTGGATCGTCTACACCTCACGCGCCGAGCGCGACCGCATCAATGCCGCGGTGATGGCCGACCCGCGCCTGGCCGACATGCAATCGGCGAACATGCCGTTCGATGCCAAGCGCATGATTTTTGGCGGCTTTACACCGGTCGTGCAGCTGGGAACCTGATAGGCCCGGCCCCGGCCCGGCCAAGCCAGGCTGAGCGCCGTCAGCCCAAAACCCCGGCCATCTCGGCCCGCACCAGCAGCCCTTTCAAGGCCTCGCTCTTGCGCAGCTGCAGCTGGCCCTCATAGCCCTGCACAATCTGCTGCGCAATCGCCAGGCCCAGGCCCGTGCCTGCGACCGTCTCGTCAAAGCGCTTGCCCCGCGCACCGGCCGCCTGCATCTGTGCGCCCGTCATGCCCGGACCATCGTCCTCTACCTGCAGCACCAGGCCCTGGGTGGCGTTGCCCTGCACCGTCAGCCGCACCTGGGAGGCAGCCCACTTGCCGGCGTTGTCCAGCAGGTTGCCCAGCAACTCTTCCAGATCGGCGCGCTCACCCCGCCACCACAAGGCGTTGCCCGCTTCCACCATCTGCCAGTCCAGGCCGCTGGCCTGGTGCAGCTGGCGCAGCATCGCCAGCATCTGCCGCGCGCAGGCCAGCACGTCGATCGGCAAGCCCGCGCTTGCGCCATGTACCAAGGTCGCATCGCTGAAGGTACGGGCCTGGTAGCGGTCAATCAGCCGCGCCATCGCCGTGGTCTGCTGCTGCACCAGCTGCGCTGGTACGGTTGCGCCGCTGCCGGCATGGGCCATCAGCAGCGATAAGGGTTTTTTCAGCGCATGGTTCAGGTCGGCCGCGTGCGAGCGCGAGCGCTCCACCACCTGGGTGTTGCGTGCCAGCAAGGCCGCCAACTCCTGCTGCAAGGGCTGCAAGTCCGTGCCCAGCGGCAACTGGGCAATCTGCTCGGTGGCAGACGGCGCCCCTGGCAACGGCTTGCCCAGGCCGGCAATCACATCGACCAGGCGCTTGAGCGGGGCCAGGCCCACGCGCAGCTGCAGCCAGACCAGCGCGCCAATCAGCAACAGCAGTACCGCGCCGGTGACCCCGAGGATCTGGTCGATGCGGCGCAGGCTGGCCATCAATGGCTGCGCGGGACCAAAGACCTGCAAATACATCGGCGCTGCGCCTGCGCCCAGTGGCACCGGAAAATGCTGCACCAACAGCGCCTCCCGCTGTGGGCCGGCCGCCTGTTGCAGTCGTTCGCTGCCCCACAGTCCGCCCTGCTCCACCACCAGGTCCGGCTGGTCCCACAGCGATCGCGAGCGGGCCAGCACTACCGGTGCAGCCGCCGTGCGCAACTGCGCCGGTGGCTGGCCCTGCAGCTGCCAGTACCACCCCGAGAAAATGGCACTGAACTCGTCACTGCCGCCGGCCGCCTCCTGCACCTTGCCATCGGGCAGCAACGCCAGGCGGGCATTGATGCGCTCGGATTTCTCTTCCAAGGTGCGCGACATGCTGCCCAGCAGGCTGGCATGCACCTCGTAGCGCAGCCACCATCCGCCCAGCACCATCACCAGCAGGCTGGGCACGATGACCAACGCAGCCATGCGCGCAGCGAGCGACCAGCGCCGCACATGCGGGCGCCGGGAGGCAGGGCTCAGAGGCAAGACCATGGTGCTGGGCATCGGCAGCGCTAGCTGGGCGCGTTCAGGCGAAAGCCCTGCCCGCGCTCGGTTACCAGCAGATCGGACTGGCGCAGCTTGCGCCGTATGCGGCCGATCAGCACGTCGATGGTGTTGGAGTCCGGGTCCAGATCGCGGGCATAGACATGCTCGCTGATCTCGGTGCGCGACAGCACCCGGTTGGGGTGGTGCATCAGATAGGCCAGAATCTTGTGCTCCTGCGCCGTCAGTTGCAGACTCTGGCCGTCCTGCAAGAAGCGGCCGGCCGTCACGTCGTACTCCAGGCAGCCTGCCCGCAGCACCGTGGCAGCACTGCCCGAGGTGCGGCGCAGCATGGCGCGCAGGCGCAGCACCACCTCATCGAGCATGAAGGGCTTGGTCAGGTAGTCGTCGGCGCCCGCACCAAATCCCGCCACCTTGTCGCTCCAGCGGTTGCGGGCGGTCAGGATCAGCACGGGCCACTGGCAGCCCGCCTCGCGCCAATCGCGCAACACCGTCAAACCATCGCGCTGGGGCAGGCCCAGGTCCAGCACGGCTGCATCGTATTGCTCGGTGCTGCCGGCAAAGGATGCGGCATCGCCATCGGCCTCCACATCGACCGAAAAGCCAGCACGCACCAGCGCCTGCTCCATCTGCGCTGCCAGTTCGGCATCGTCTTCCACGACCAGAATGCGCATCCGCCGTCAATCCTCTATTTTTTGCTTGAGCACCTGCAGGCTGCGAGCGTCTACCTTGAGCTTCAAGGTGTTGCCGTTGCCCTGCAGCAACTCGATGTCGTAATAAGAGCCCTGGCGCTCGTCATGCTCCAGTTCCACCTCCAGCACCTGGCCGGAAAACCGGGGCGCCAGCGCGTGCAATACCTCGTCCACCCGCTTGAGCGGCGCCGGGTTGCGGGCCTTGGCCTGGGCCGATGGCAGCACCTGGCCAGTGGCCGCATCCATCACCAGCTTGCGGTAGCCCTGCTGGTCCGCGCTGAGCTTGATTTCATAGACGCCCCGGCCCTGGCTGTCGCGCTCGAACTCCACATCGGTGATGCGGCTGGTGTGCTGCTGGGCCAGCTTGGCCAGGTACTGGGCCAGCTCCAGCATGCCCAGTGCCTGCGAGCGGTCCTTGGCAACTTGCTGCACGGTCTGGCCGCTGGCTGCGTCGATCAGCAGCTCTTGCTTGAGGCCCTGGTGGTCCACCAGCTTGATCTCGTAGCGCAGCTCGCCCTTGGGGCCGCGCTTGGTCTCGACATCCACCACGCGGCCGGCCTGGCTGGCGGCAATATCGCTCAGTATGGCCGACAGGGGCTTGTACTGGCCGGTGGCTACCGCCGCACGCACGGCATCATGCTCGGCGGCCTGGCTGGCGCCGCCCAGCAGCAAGCTGCCGGCCAGCGACCAGGCAGCAATGCAAGAAAAGCGGGGTGGAATTTGCGCCATGGCTGGCATTATGACAAGCGCGATTAAACAGACCATGAACGGCCGCTTCACACTGCGTTTAGGGCCGTTTTTCAATACTTCAGTCCATGACGAATCAGCCACCTGCTGGTTTGCATGCCAACACATTGAAGGGATTGAACCATGAAGAAGACCACCATTGCCTGGATCCTGGGTGCCGCCAGCGTCGCTGCCAGCCTGCCGTTTGCCGCCCAGGCCTACAACGCCCAGGAAGTGCTCAACAGCATCACCGCCAGCGGCCTGGTTGCCCCCCAGGACCTGGAAAAGCAATACGGTTACTGGACCGCGAAGGCCACCCAGCAGGACGGCAACCGCGCCTATGTGCTGGTTAACGATGCTGACGGCAGCCTGCTGGCCATCCGCAAGGCCGAGCTGGGCACCACCTACCCAGGTGCCAGCCAAGTCACTGCCAAGCTGCAGTCGCTCGGCTATGGCCAGATCAAGGAGGTGGAGTTTGACGATGGTTTCTGGGAGGCCAAGGTGCGCGGCGCCAATGGCATCAAGCAAAAGCTGGTGCTGCACCCGGTAAGCCTGGAGGTGCTGTCCCAGCCCGGCCAGCCTGCCCCCAACCCTGGTGCCGGTGCGGGCAGCGCCATGCTGAGCGCAGCGCAGATCCACCAGCTGCTGACCCAGGCGGGCTATACCCATATCCGCGACCTGGAGCTCGATGACGGCATCTGGGAAGCCGATGCGATCAATGCCCAGGGTTTCCGCGTGGAGCTGAAGATCCACCCCGAAACCGGGGTGGTGCTGCGTGAAAAGCTGGACGACTAAGCCGCCCCCACAAAAGCAAAAGGCTGAGCCCGATGGGGTTCAGCCTTTTTTCTTTGGCGCAGCGCCTGGGACGCTGCGCAGTGGGACGGGGTTGTTAACCCGCCTTGGCAGGCGTGCGCTGGCGCAGCGCTTCATACAGGCAAACGCCGCTGGCCACCGACACGTTGAGGCTGGAGACGGCCCCCATCATCGGGATGCCGATCAGCTCATCGCAGGTCTTGCGCGTGAGCTGGCGCATGCCGTCGCCCTCGGCGCCCAGCACCAGGGCCACGGGGCCCTTCAGGTCCACCTGGTACAAGGTGTTGGGGGCGTCGTCACTGGTGCCAATGATCCAGACATTGCGCTCCTTGAGCTCCTTCAAGGTACGCGCCAGGTTGGTCACCATGAAATACGGCACCGTCTCGGCGGCACCACTGGCCACCTTGGCCACCGTGGCGTTGATGCCCACGGCATGGTCCTTGGGCGCAATCACTGCATGGGCGCCGGCACCATCGGCCACGCGCAGGCAGGCACCCAGGTTGTGCGGGTCGGTCACGCCGTCCAGCACCAGCAGCAGCGGCGAGGTGACGCCGGCTTCTTCCAGGTCGTCGAGCAGCTCATCCAAGGTGCGGGTGTCCTTGATCTCTTCGACGCGGGCAGCCACGCCCTGGTGGCCATGCGAGCCTGCCAGCTTCGCGATGCGTGGGGCATCCGCTTCGATCAGCCGCACCCCCGCCTCTTTGGCGCGCTCAAGGAACTGGCGCATGCGCGCATCGCGGCGCGTGGACTCGAAATAGACTTCGATGATCGATTTGGGCGCAGTCTTCATGCGCACACCAACGGCATGGAAGCCGAACAACACTTTGGGGGATGACATAGGCCAGCATTATCGCTGCTTGCCCATACCCCGGGGGCGCAGCGACAATCCTGCGCAAGGGCGACCAGCCGCGCCTTCGCAAAACGGCTCACTCTGCGACGCTCCCAGCCCATGACCTCTACCCCCTCCGCAGCCTTTGCGGCCCACGTGATCGATATCCATGGCAGCGATGGCGCCCAGTCTGTGCCCGATCCCCATCTGCATCCCCTGCCCTTCCTGCAGTACCTGTACCGGGTGGCGGTGCGCGATGCCCTGCCGCTCGAAGGCCTGCGCCAGCATTTGCCCGCAGTGCCCAAGGGCCGCACCCTGGTGATTGGCGCGGGCAAGGCGGGCGCGGCAATGGCGCAGGCGATGGAGCAGCTCTGGCCCCTGCAGGCGCCGCTGTCGGGCCTGGTCGTTACCCGCTACGGGCATATACCGCCGCGCCCGCCGGGCCTGGCCCAGCGCATCGAGGTGGTGGAAGCCGCCCACCCCGTGCCCGATGCCGCCGGCCTGCTTGCGGCAGAGCGCATGCTGGCGCTGACTGAAGGGCTGAGCGCCGATGACCTGGTGGTCTGCCTGATCTCGGGCGGCGGCTCCGCGCTGCTGACCTTGCCGGCCGAAGGCCTCAGCCTGGCCGACAAGCAGCGCATCAACCGGGCGCTGCTGGAGAGCGGCGCCCACATTGGCGAGATGAACTGCGTGCGCAAGCACCTCTCGCGCATCAAGGGCGGGCGCCTGGGCGCCGCCTGCCACCCGGCGCAGGTGGTCAGCCTGCTGATCAGCGACGTGCCTGGTGATTCGCCCGCCATCATCGCCAGCGGCCCCACGGTGCCCGACCCCAGCAGCTGCGCCGATGCGCTGGCGATTTTGGAGCGCTATGCGATTGCGCTACCCGAGCCTGTGCGTGCAGCGCTGCACAGCGGCGCGCTGGAAACCCCCAAGCCCGGCGACCCGCGCTTTGCCGGCCACCAGGTGCAACTGATCGCCACGCCGCAGCAGTCCTTGCAGGCAGCGGCCGCTGCCGCACGCGATGCCGGCATCGCCTGCCATGTGCTCAGCGACGAGATGGAGGGTGAATCGCGTGAGGTGGCCAAGGTGCATGCGGCGCTGGCCCGTGCCGTGGCCTTGCATGGCCAGCCCTTTGCACGGCCCTGTGTGATTCTGTCTGGCGGTGAGACCACGGTGACGGTGCGCAAATCGGCCGACGGCGCCGCGCGGGGCCGGGGCGGCCGTGCGGGCGAGTTCTGCCTGGGCCTGGCCCAGGCGCTGCAGGCCGTGCCCGGCGTATGGGCGCTGGCCGCTGATACCGATGGCATTGATGGAGTGGAAGACAATGCCGGCGCCGTGGTGACGCCGGACACGCTGGCCCGGGCCGCTGCGCTGCAGCTTAAACCTGCCGCCTACCAGGACCGCAATGACAGCTATGGCTTTTTTGGCCCGCTGGGCGACCTGGTGGTGACCGGCCCGACCCACACCAATGTGAATGATTTTCGGGCGCTGCTGGTGCTGCAGCCGATGGATGCCGCGATGAAAAAAGCGGCCAGCTGACGCTGACCGCTTCGTCATCGTTGGCCTGGCTCAGCGGCTGCCAAAACGGCCACGGCAACCGCGCGTGACCCAGATGCGGCGCGCGCGGTCGTCATAGCCCCAGGTGTAGCCTTCGCGGCAGCTGTCGCTGGACAGCTGCTCCAGCAGCACCGGGCGGCCCCAGCGCGCATTCCACTCGCAGCTGTTGTCGCGGCGGTCATCGCTGCTGCAGGTCAGCTCACGGCCCTGGCCATAGCCGGGGTTGGGCCGGCCACCACCGTAGCCGCTGCTGATTGCAAAGTCGGCGCGGCAGCCACGGCTGACCCAGACCGAATCACCGCTCTGGCCCCAGCTGCGGCCCTCATCGCAGCGCGAATCCGAGAGCTGGCGGGCGACCTCGACCCGGGTGCCACGTGGAATCGCGCACTCGCGCATGCGGCCGTCATTGCTTTCGCAGCGCACCCGCTGGTTGCTGCCGCCGCCTCCCCAGCCACCGCCACTCCAGCCGCCACCACCTCGGCCGTCTGCAAAACGGGCGCGGCAGCCGTCGGTCACCCAGACCACGCCTCCGCCACGGTGGCCCCAGCTGCGGCCTTCCACGCAGGAGGCGCTCGACAAGGTCTCGCTCACCACCGGGTCGCGGAAGGGAGTGCGGCATTCGCGCGTGCGTCCGTCCTGGCTCTCGCAGGTCACCTCACCATCGCGCCCGTATTGCGCCTGCGCCGCAGGGGCGATGGCCGCCAATGCCAGTGCCAACGCGCCCAGCGCGGCGCCGCTCCATGTCGTTGTCGCCATTGCTCTCTCCTCGTTGTTGTCGTCGATGGGGGCCAAGGTTAACCCGAAATCAGCGGCGGTTTTGTAAGCCAAGCCAGCAAAAAAGGCGAGCCGTCGCTCGCCTGGGTCACGGTGGATTGCCACCCAATGATGCTCAGGGCATCACCGGCGGAATATAGGCCAGCGTCTGGCCCAGGAACCACAGCAGGAACAGCACCACCGGGATATGCACCAGCAGCTGCACAAAGGTGAAGCCGATCAGATCGCGTGCCTTGAGACCCAGCACGCCCAACAGCGGCAGCATGTAGAAGGGGTTGATCAGATTGGGCAAAGCCTCGGCGGCGTTGTAAATCTGCACGGCCCAGCCCAGGTGGTACTGCAGGTCGTTGGCCACCTGCATCACATACGGTGCCTCGATGATCCACTTGCCGCCGCCCGAGGGGATGAAGAAGCCCAGGATGGCCGAGTAGACGCCCATCAGCAGCGCATAGGTGTCATGCGTGGCGATCTGGGTGAAGAAGGTCGAGATGTAGTGCGCAATCGTATGGCCATCCACGCCCTTGACCTCGGTCATGATTGCGGCAATGGAGCCATACAGCGGGAACTGGATCAGCACCCCGGTGGTGGTCGGCACGGCGCGCGCCACCGCATCCAGAAAGCTGCGCGGGCGCCAGTGCAGCAGGGCACCCACCATCAGAAAAATCAGGTTGTAGGTGTTGAGGCCCGAGATGGCCTGAATCGCCGGCTTGCTGGAGAACTCTTCCACCATCCAGCCGACCGCCAGCAGCACCAGAAAAATGATCAGGATGGGGCTGTGCTCCAGCCATTCACCGGGGCGGGTGGGCTTGGTCACCGGTTGCGCTTCGGCGCTGATGTCCACCTGGCAGGCGGCGGCATCCTTGGCGTTGGCAGCGCCGGGCGCCGTCACGTAGGCAATCACCAGCGAGATCAGCACCAGCGCCAGCAGCATCACGCCCGATTGCCACAGAAAAATCGTCTCGGTGAACGGGATCACACCGGTGATCGCCAGGATGGACGGCGGCAGGCTGGACGGATTGGCCTGCAGCTGCGCTGCCGACGAGGAAATGCCCAGCGCCCAGACAGCGCCCAGGCCCAGGTAGGCGGCGGCACCGGCGGCGCGGTAGTCCATTTTCAGATCGGTGCGGCGGGCCAGTGCCTTGACCAGCAGGCCGCCAAACACCAGGCTCAAGCCCCAGTTGAGCAGCGAGGCGACCATCGAGATCAGTGCCACCCAGGCCACCGCGCTGCGGCCATTGCCCGGCACCTTGGCCAGCGCTTCAATCAGCCGCGATGCAGGCTTGGAGCTGGCCACCACATAGCCGCCAATCACCACAAAGGCCATCTGCATCGTGAACGGGATCAGGCTCCAGAAACCCTTGCCAAAGGCCTTGCTGGTCTCTTGCACCGGCACACCGATGGCCAGCGCAGCCAGCACCACGATCGCAATACCCACGACCGCAAACACCCAGGAATCGGGAAACCACTTCTCGGCCCAAGCCGCACACCGCATCGCAAACCGCGCCGAACGGCTCTCTTCCAATTGCACCGACATAGTCACCTTTCTGTCTCTCGTTAAATTCAAAGCGCGGCGATCTTCTCACGCGGGCAGGTCAATTTCGTTAAGTGCGACTACGTACCGCCATGCGAAATAGTCAGAGTGGCGAAGGGATGGCTGCCGTGCAGACGCAAAAAAGCCCCCTGCACTGCAGGAGGCTCGTTGGGAAGTGCGAAGCGGGTTGAAGCGCGATCAGACCCGCTCGGCCACCCATGCCTGAACGCCCGCCAGCGCTTGCGCCAGGCCCGCTGGGTTGGTGCCGCCAGCCATCGCCATGTCTGGCTTGCCGCCGCCCTTGCCGCCCACTTGCTGGGCGACAAAGTTCACCAGTTCACCGGCCTTGACCTTGCCAATGCTGTCCTTGGTCACGCCTGCGGCCAGCTGCACCTTGTCGCCGTCTACAGCCGCCAACACGATGGCGGCGGTGCCCAGCTTGTCCTTGAGCTTGTCCATCGTGTCGCGCAGCGCCTTGGCATCGGCGCCATCCAACGTAGCGGCCAGCACCTTGATGCCCTTGACGTCCACCGCCTGGCCGGCCAGCTCATCGCCCTGGCTCGAAGCCAGCTTGCCCTTGAGCTGCGCCAGCTCCTTCTCCAGCGCCTTGATCTGGTCGAGCGCGCCAACGATGCGGTGGTTCAGCTCGGCCACAGGCGCCTTCAACGTGGCGGCGGCTTCGTCCACCGTCGATTCCAGCGACTGCAGGTAGGCCAGCGCGTTCTCGCCGGTCACCGCTTCGATACGGCGCACGCCAGCGGCCACGCCGCCTTCGGCGACGACCTTGAACAGGCCAATGTCGCCGGTGCGCTGCACATGGGTGCCGCCGCAGAGTTCACGGCTCGAACCAATGTCCAGCACGCGCACGGTCTCGCCGTACTTTTCGCCAAACAGCATCATCGCGCCGGTCTTTTGGGCACTCTCGATGTCCATCACGCGCGCGCCGGTTTCAGTGTTCGCCAGGATCTCGGCATTCACGCGCTTTTCGATCTCGCGCTTTTGCGCATCGGTCACCGGGCTGTTGTGCGCAAAGTCAAAACGGGTACGTTCTGCGTTGACCAGGCTGCCCTTTTGCTGCACATGGTCGCCCAGCACTTCACGCAGCGCCTTGTGCATGATGTGGGTGACCGAGTGGTTGCGCATGGTGGCGGCGCGCAAGGCGGTGTCCACCTCGGCTTGCACTGCATCGCCCACTTTGAGGCTGCCCGCAGCCAGCTGGCCATGGTGGCCAAACACATCGGCCTTGATCTTCAGCGTGTCTTCCACGACAAAGCGGTTCGCACCGGCCGAGATCACGCCCTGGTCGCCCACCTGGCCACCCGATTCCGCGTAGAACGGGGTGGTGTCCAGCACCACCACGGCCGTCTGGCCCGCTTCGATCGCGTTGACGCTGCTGCCATCGACATACAGCGCCACGACCTTGGCGGCCTCGCTCAGCTGCGTGTAGCCGGTGAAGGCATTGGCCGCGCCGGTGTATTCGAGCGCGCGGTCCATCTTGAACTTGCCCGCTGCGCGGGCCTGGCTCTTTTGCTGCTCCATCGCTGCATGGAAGCCTGCCTCGTCCACGCTCAGGCCGCGTTCGCGCGCCACGTCGTTGGACAGGTCCAGCGGGAAGCCGTAGGTGTCATGCAGCTTGAAGGCCACATCACCGGGCAGCACCTTGGCGCCACCGGCCAGCGCGCTGTCCAGGATGTCCATGCCATTGGCCAGGGTCTCAAAGAAGCGCTCCTCCTCGACCTTGAGCACCTCAGTGATACGTGCTTCCTGCTCGCGGATCTTCGGGTAGGCATCGCCCATGACGGCGACCAGGTCCTTGACCAGCTTGTGGAAGAACGGCGTCTTCTGGCCCAGCTTGTAGCCGTGGCGGATCGCGCGGCGGATGATGCGGCGCTGCACATAGCCGCGGCCTTCGTTCGACGGGATCACGCCATCGGCCACCAGGAACGCGGTCGCGCGGATGTGGTCGGCGATCACCTTCAGCGATGGGGTTTCCAGATCGTCGATATGGGTCTCGCGTGCAGCGGCCTTGATCAGTGCCTGGAACAGGTCGATCTCATAGTTGCTGTGCACGTGCTGCAAGATAGCGGCCAGGCGCTCCAAGCCCATGCCGGTATCGACGCAAGGGGCGGGCAGCGGCTTGACCGAGCCGTCTTCGGCCATGTCGAACTGCATGAACACGTTGTTCCAGATTTCAATGAAACGATCACCGTCTTCATCGGGCGAGCCGGGAGGGCCGCCGGCAATGTGCGGGCCGTGGTCGTAGAAGATCTCCGAGCAAGGGCCGCAAGGGCCGGTGTCGGCCATCATCCAGAAGTTGTCGCTCTTGTAGCGGCCACCCTTGTTGTCACCGATGCGGATCACGCGCTCGGGGGGCAGACCGATTTCCTGGGTCCAGATGTCGTAGGCCTCGTCGTCCTCTTCGTAGACGGTGGCCAGCAGCTTCTCGGCCGGCAGCTTGTAGACCTCGGTCAGCAGCTCCCAGGCCCACTTCAGCGATTCGCGCTTGAAGTAGTCGCCAAACGACCAGTTGCCCAGCATTTCGAAGAAGGTGTGGTGGCGCGCGGTATAGCCCACGTTTTCCAGGTCGTTGTGCTTGCCGCCGGCGCGCAGGCAGGTCTGCACGCTGGTCGCCCGGGTGTAGGGGCGCTTGTCGGTGCCCAGGAACACATCCTTGAACTGCACCATGCCGGAGTTGGTGAACATCAGCGTGGGATCGTTGCCCGGCACCAGCGGGCTGGACGGAACAATGGTGTGCCCCTTGGACGCGAAAAAGTCCAGAAAGGTCTTGCGGATCTCAGCGACGGAAAAAGTGGGTGTACTCATGGTGTGAAGCGGTGGTGGCGCCTGCCCGGCTTCCGTTGAAGCGGTGCAGGCGCGAATCTTCCATTATAGGGTTTGGTCGTTACCAGAGGCGCAGCCCGTACCGGGCCCTGCGCTGCGGTTTACTGGGGCACGGGCAGAGGAGCCGCCTTGCGCTTGCCCTCGTGCTCCTTCATGCGTTTTTCATGGGCCTCCAGCCGCCGCTGCGCGGCCTGCTGCTTGGCATCGTATTCTTCTTGGGCTTCACTGATGTTGTCGGGGCGCTCTGCATTCTGGCGCTGCTGCGCGCGCTGCTTGCTGTCGAGCTTGCCCGCCTGGCTGGTAGCGCGGCGGGCAGCGTCCTGCTCGCGGCGCTGCTGCTGCTCGGCAATACTCTCGGCATTGCGCTTGGGCGCATGGCTGCTGCGCTTGGCAGCCTGCTCATCATGCTCCTTCTGGCGCTGTTCCAGATCGGGCTGGTTCAGCGCACCACCATCCAGTGTGGGGTGCTTGCGCTCAAAATCGTTTTGCTTGGACGCACGCGAAGCACGCTGGTTGGCGGTTTTCTCTTCGCGCTCCTGCGCGTTGATGGCGAGTTCGCGCTGGCGCAGCGCGCGCTCTTCGGTGTTGTACTGGCTGCGCACCTTCTGCAGGCAATCCGTTACCGCAAAGTGCTGGTAGCAGATCTTTTCATTGTTGGCCAGACGCGCTTCGCTGTCCTTGCGCTCCTGCGAAATCTGGGCACGCGCCTGCGTGCGCTCCTGCGCATTCGAGGTCTTGCCGGAGGCCGCATGGGCCAGGCTGCCGGCAGTCAGCAGCAGCAACAAAGTCAGGGTGTTCAAACGAGGCATGGTGCCCTCTCCTGTCAGGTCAGCGCAGTGTCGACCACGCGCCGCTCCAGCGACAAATACTCCTGCGACTGCATCTCGTTGAGGCGCGAGACGGTGCGCGGAAACTCATGGGACAGCGGCCCTTCGGTATAGAGCTGCTCCGGTGGCACCGCCGCCGACATGATGAGCTTGACCCGGCGGTCATAGAGGACATCGACCAGCCAGGTGAAGCGGCGGGCGGGCGAGGCCATGTTGACGAACATCTGCGGCACATTGGACAGCAGCACGGTGTGGAACTGGGTGGCCAGCTCCAGGTAGTCGTTCTGCGAGCGCGGATTGACGCAGAGCTCATGGAAATCGAACCAGATCACGCCCCCCGCACGCCGGCGCGGCTTGAGCTCGCGCGACTCGATCTTGAACACCGGCTTCTCGTCGGGCACTTCGGCGAGCTGGCCAAAGGTCTGCTCCATCGCCGCATCGGCCTCGGGCCCCAGCGGGCAGTGGTAGAGCTGGGCCAGCTCCAGTGCGCGGCGGCGGTAGTCCGTGCCATTGTCGACGTTGATCACATCCATGCGCTCGTTGAGCAGATCGATGGCCGGCAGGATGCGGTCGCGGTGCAGGCCGTCGGGGTAGAGGCCATCGGGCGTGAAGTTGGAGGTGGTGACAAAGCCCACGCCGTTGTTGAACAGCGCCAACAGCAAGCGGTAGAGGATCATCGCATCGGTGATGTCCGCCACATGGAACTCATCAAAGCAGATGAGCTTGTACTTCTTGGCGATCCTGGCGCCCAGCACATCGAGCGGGTCCTGCGTGCCCTTGAGCAAGGTCAGCTCGCGCTGCACCTCGCGCATGAACTCATGGAAATGCAGACGCACCTTGCGGCGCAGTGGCACGGCATTGAAAAAGCAATCCATGATGAAGCTCTTGCCGCGCCCCACCCCGCCGTACATGTAGACCCCGCGCGGAATGTCGGGGTGGTTGATCAGCTTCTTGATCGGGTTCGAGCGCTTGTTCTTGTACTGCTCCCAGGCATCGGCACAGCGCTGCAAGGCCTCCACCGCACGCATCTGTGCCGGATCACTTTGAAAACCCTTGGCCTTGAGTTCGGCCTCGTATGCATCTCTTACCGCTGTACCCATGGGTGTCTCAATCTCTTGTTGCTCTAAGAACCTGTTGACGGTCTTCTAAATGACATAGCCTCTGGCGCAGAACCCATCTGCACCAGAGGCTATTTTCACCTAAATCTTCAGGATCAGAAGTTCAGGGTGCGCTTGTCCACGGCCAGTGCCGCTTCCTTGGTCGCTTCCGACAGCGATGGGTGGGCGTGGCAGATGCGGGCGATGTCTTCGCTCGATGCCTTGAACTCCATCGCCACCACGGCTTCGGAGATCAGCTCCGAGACCATCGGGCCTACCATGTGCACGCCCAGGATTTCGTCGGTCGTGGCATCTGCCAGGAACTTGACCATACCGGTGGTATCGCCCAGCGCACGTGCGCGGCCATTGGCCAGGAACGGGAAGGTGCCTGCCTTGTAGGCGACGCCGTCGGCCTTGAGCTGCTGCTCGGTGCGGCCCACCCAGGCGATTTCAGGGCTGGTGTAGATCACCCATGGGATGGTCGCAAAGTTCACATGGCCGTGTTGACCGGCAATGCGCTCGGCCACGGCAACGCCCTCTTCCTCGGCCTTGTGGGCCAGCATCGGGCCACGCACCACATCGCCCACTGCCCACACGCCAGGCAGGTTGGTCTTGCAGTTCTCGTCGACGACAATCGCGCCACGCTCGTCCAGCGCCAGGCCCACGGCTTCGGGGTTCAGACCAATGGTGTTGGCCACGCGGCCGATGGACACGATCAGGCGGTCCACGTCCAGTTGCTGGGCTTCACCCTTGGCGTTGGTGTAGCTGATCTGCACACCCTTCTTGTCGGCCTTGATGTCGCCGACCTTGACGCCCAGCTCGATCTTCAGGCCTTGCTTGTCAAAGGACTTCTTGGCTTCCTTGGCGATTTGCTCGTCCACGGCTGGCAGGAACTTGTCCATGCCTTCGAGCACCGTCACTTCGGTGCCCAGGCGGCGCCAGACCGAGCCCATTTCCAGGCCGATCACGCCAGCACCGATCAGGGCCAGCTTCTTGGGCGCGGCGCCCAGACGCAGTGCGCCATCGTTGGACAGGATGCGGTCTTCGTCGAAAGGCGCGCCAGGCAGCGCGCGGGCATTGGAGCCGGTGGCCACAATGATCTGCTTGCCGGTGATGGATTCCTCTTCCTTGCCCGCGACCTTGATTTCATAGCCGCCATCGGCGGCCTTCACGAAGGAGCCACGGCCGTGGAAGAAGGTGACCTTGTTCTTCTTGAACAGGTACTGGATGCCGTCGTTGTTCTGCTTGACGACGTTATCCTTGCGGGCAATCATCTTGGCCACATCCATGCTGACCTTGCCGGTCGAGATGCCGTGGTCCGCAAAATGCAGATTGGCGTGCTCGAAATGCTCGGACGACTGCAGCAGTGCCTTGGACGGAATGCAACCGACGTTGGTGCAGGTGCCGCCCAGTGCAGGGCCGCCGGCTGCGTTCTTCCACTCGTCGATACATGCCACCTGCATGCCCAGCTGGGCTGCACGGATGGCCGCTACATAACCGCCGGGGCCGCCGCCGATCACGACGACATCAAATTGCTTGCTCATGATTAATCCAATGGTGTTAGTTCAAAACTGCCCTGGTGCAATGCCACACCGAAGAGGCCCGTCTTGGTAGTCAGTTGTTCGTCGTTTTGGCGACCGAACGTCAAGGTGGTGCCGGGATGGGTGCGGCAGACGAACATGAAGGAGCCGGACTCCAGACACGCAATCTTGCCGCCAGCGCGCATCGCGGCCCAGCCCATCTCTTCATAGCCCCTGGCCTTGAAAGGGATGAGCGGCAGCGGCGCTCCCGGCTCACCGACAAACGAAATGGCCCATTGCGGGCCATTTCCGTCCGCCTTCGCGCCGGGCACCTCCTTGGCGGATGTGATCGGGCGGATGCGAACCTGTGCGGGAGCGGGCACACCACGGCGCGCGGCCTGTGTGCCTGCTGCCCACTGGAAGCGGTAGTCACCACTCCAGCTTTGCGTGGCCACATCCTGCGCAGCAGGACGGGGCAAGGTACCGCAAGCGCCCAGCACGAGTGCGGACGCTGCAGCCACCAGAACGCGTCGCATCACTGCCCGGCGACCCGATTACAGGTCGAACAGCAGACGCGATGGATCTTCCAGCGCATCCTTCATCGCCACCAGGCCCAGCACGGCTTCGCGGCCGTCGATGATGCGGTGGTCGTAGGACATCGCGAAGTAGTTCATCGGACGCACCACTACCTGGCCGTTTTCGACCACAGCGCGGTCCTTGGTCGCGTGCACGCCCAGGATGGCCGATTGGGGCGGGTTGATGATGGGGGTGGACATCATCGAGCCGAAGGTGCCACCGTTGGAGATGGAGAATGTGCCGCCGGTCATGTCTTCGATGCCCAGCTTGCCGTCAGCAGCCTTCTTGCCGAACTCGGCAATCTTCTTTTCGATGTCGGCGAAGCTCATCTGGTCTGCATTGCGCAGGATGGGCACCACCAGACCGCGTGGCGAGCCCACGGCGATACCGATGTCGAAGTAGCCGTGGTAGATGATGTCGGTGCCATCGACCGAGGCGTTCAGCACGGGGTACTTCTTCAGCGCGTGCACTGCGGCCTTCACGAAGAAGGACATGAAGCCCAGCTTGACACCGTGTTCCTTGGTGAAGTCGTCCTGGAACTTCTTGCGCAGCGCCATCACCGGTGCCATGTTCACTTCGTTGAACGTGGTCAGGATCGCGTTGGTCGACTGCGATTGCAGCAGACGCTCGGCAATACGGGCACGCAGACGGCTCATCGGCACGCGCTGCTCTGGACGCTCGCCCAGGTCCTGGGCAGCGGCGGGCGATGCCACCTGGGGCAGCGACTTGGTCGGTGCGCCGGTCGGGATCACGCCAGCAGTGGACTTGACGCCACCGGCCACAGCGGCCAGCACATCACCCTTGGTGACGCGGCCATCCTTGCCGGAGCCGGCCACGGCGCCGACCGACAGGTTGTTGTCCGCCAGCAGCTTGGCAGCGGCAGGCATCGCGACGTCGCCCTTGTTGCCACCGGCAGCTGCAGGCGCAGCGGCGGGGGCTGGAGCGGCGGCAGCGGGTGCAGGTGCTGCGGCAGCAGGTGCTGCAGCGGCGCCGGCCACAGCTTCGGTGTCGATCTTGGCGATCAGCTGGTCAGCGATGACGGTAGCGCCGTCGCCTTGCACGATCTCGGTCAGCAAGCCAGCGGCGGGTGCTGGCACTTCGAGCACGACCTTGTCGGTTTCGATCTCGATCAGGATTTCGTCGACAGCAACAGCTTCACCGGCTTTCTTCTTCCAGGTGAGCATGGTGGCTTCAGCGACCGACTCGGACAGCTGGGGGACTTTGACTTCTACGATTGCCATAACAATTCTTTCTGTATTCGTTAAATGCTGAGGTCGTGCTTACTTGGTCAGCACAAAGCCCTTGAGCTTGCCGAATGCGCCTTCGACCAGCGCCTTTTGCTGCTCCTGGTGCAGGTGCGAATAGCCCACTGCAGGCGATGCCGAAGCGGCACGGCCGGAGTAGCCCAGCTTTTGGCCGTCGAGCATGTTCTCGTGGATGTAGTGCTGCACGAAGAACCATGCACCCTGGTTTTGCGGCTCGTCCTGGCACCACACCACTTCCTTGGCGGCGCTGTACTTCTTCAGTTCAGCGGCAAAGGCCTTGTGGGGGAACGGATAGAGCTGCTCGACGCGGATGATGGCCACATCGGTGCTGCCTTCTTCGGTGCGCTTCTTGACCAGATCGTAGTAGACCTTGCCCGAGCAGGCGATCACGCGCTTGACCTTGGCGGCATTGGCGACGATGGCCTCATCGCGCTCACCGATCACCGTCTGGAAGCCACCGGAGGTGAATTCCGACACGGGCGAAGTCGCGTCCTTGTTACGCAGCAGCGACTTGGGGGTCATGATGATCAGCGGCTTGCGCAGCGGACGCACCATCTGGCGGCGCAGCAAATGGAAGATCTGCGCAGCCGTGGTGGGCTGGGTCACTTGCATGTTCTGGTCAGCCGACAGCTGCATGAAACGCTCCAGGCGAGCCGAGCTGTGCTCAGGGCCCTGGCCTTCGTAGCCGTGAGGCAGCATCAAGGTCAGACCATTGATACGGCCCCACTTGACTTCACCGGAGGCAATGAACTGGTCGATCACCACTTGGGCGCCGTTGGCGAAGTCGCCGAACTGCGCTTCCCAGATCACCAAGGTGTTGGGATCGTTGGACGCGTAGCCGTATTCGAAGCCCAGCACTGCCTCTTCCGACAGGATGGAGTCGATCACGGTGAACGGAGCCTGGTTGTCGGCCACGTTCTGCAGTGGGATGTAGGTGCCTTCGTCCCACTTTTCACGCTTTTGGTCGTGCACGACCGAGTGGCGGTGGGTAAAGGTGCCACGGCCGCTGTCTTCACCCGACAGGCGGATGGGGTAGCCCGACGCCACCAGCGACGCGTAGGCCATGGTTTCACCCATGCCCCAGTCGACGTTGATGTCACCACGGCCCATCGCTGCGCGGTCGTCGTACACCTTCTTGACCAGCTGGTGCGGGTTTACCGAGTCAGGCAGGGTCGTGACGCGCTCGGCCAGACGCTTCCACTCGGCCACTGGAATGGCGGTGTCGGCACTGTCGGTCCACTTCTGCTTGAGGAAGGGGCTCCAGTCCACGGCGTACTGGCTCTTGAAGTTGGTCAGCACCGGATCCACCGTGTGCTTGCCCGCATCCATGGCAGCGCGGTAGGCCTTGACCATGTCGTCGCCCAAGGTCTCGCCCAGGCCTTGCGTGGCCAGCTTGTCGGCATACAGCTTGCGCGTGCCGGGGTGCTGGGCAATCTTCTTGTACATCAGCGGCTGGGTCAGCGCAGGGGTGTCCTGCTCGTTGTGACCGAGCTTGCGGTAGCAGATGATGTCGACCACGACGTCCTTGGAGAACTCCATGCGGAAGTCCAAAGCCATCTGCATCGCCAGCGCCACCGCTTCCGGATCATCGCCGTTCACGTGCAGCACGGGCGAGTCGATCATCTTGACGATGTCCGTGCAATACGTGGTCGAGCGCAGATCGCGGGGATCGGAGGTCGTGAAACCAATCTGGTTGTTGATGATGATGTGCACCGTGCCACCCGTGGTGTAGCCACGGGTTTCGGACAGTGCCAGCGTTTCCTGGTTCACGCCCTGGCCGGCAAAGGCCGCGTCACCGTGCACCAGCACGGGCAGCACTTGCTTGCCCTGGGGATCGTTGCGGCGGTCCATGCGCGAGCGCACCGAGCCTTCGACCACGGGGTTGACGATTTCCAGGTGCGAGGGGTTGAAGGCCAGCGACAGGTGGACGGGGCCGCCCACGGTCGACACGTCGGAGCTGAAGCCCTGGTGGTACTTCACGTCGCCCGCGGTCAGCTCTTCAGGAGCGGTGTGGTCGAACTCGGCAAACAGGTCCTTGGGCATCTTGCCCAAGGTGTTGACCAGCACGTTCAGACGGCCACGGTGGGCCATGCCGATGACGATTTCCTGCACGCCGGTCTGGCCAGCGGCATTGATCAGCTGGTCCATCGCAACGATGAAGGACTCGCCGCCTTCGAGCGAGAAGCGCTTCTGACCCACATACTTGGTATGCAGGAAACGCTCCAGGCCTTCGGCCGCCGTCAGGCGATCGAGAATGCGCTTTTTCTGGTCGGCGTTGAAGGCGGGCTTGCTGCGAATGGTTTCGAGCTTTTGCTGCCACCAGCGCTTCTGGTTCTGCTCGGCGGTGTACATGTACTCCGCGCCCAGCGTGCCGCAGTAGGTTTCGCGCAGTGCATTGAGCAGCTCGCGCAGGGTCATCGATTCCTTGCCGAAGAACGTGTTGCTGATGTTGAACACGGTTTCCTGGTCGGCGTCGGTGAAGCCGTAGAAGGCGGGATCGAGCTCAGGAATTTCGGGGCGTTCTTGGCGCTTGAGCGGATCCAGATCGGCCCAGCGTGCGCCAACGTTGCGGTACGCAGCGATCAGCTGCTGCACAGCCGTGCGCTTGCGGCCCAGTTCCGAATCAGCACCAGACGCTACCACCACCTTGGTCACGCCCTGCTTGGCGCGCTCGGCGAAGGCATTGACTACGGGAAGATGAGGGACGTCCTTGGCGTTGCTGCCGTCCAATGCGGGGACGTTTTGCAGTGCATCAAAGTAAGCGCGCCAGGTGTCTGGTACGCTGCCTGGGTTGGCCAGGTAGTTCTCATACATCTCTTCGACATAGGGGGCATTGCCGCCGAAAAGATAGGTGTTGCCTTGGTAGGCTTGATACACAGAGTTTGTATCGCTCATTTTCTCCGCTGACCTCCGCTTTCCTCTGGAAAGCATTAGCTGGTGCATATAAACAACCTTCCGCGACACGGCTGAACCGATTGGCGGATGCGACTGTGGCTGGGAAGGGCCGATCAACCGGTATTGTGCCACTTCCATCTGGGCTTGTCCTTCGATGGCCTTGCGCCAGCGGACACAGGCCTGGAATAGCGTAGGTTTATGCAGGAACCAGATACATTTGCGCTATCCATTCACACCGATGCGCTCGATGTTCAACAACCACTCTCTTCACGACAAAGCATTCATCTTGCTGCTAATAGGCGTCAGCATTGCTTTTTTTGCCGTGCTTTTCCCCTTTCAGGGCGCCGTTTTCTGGGCCGTGATCTTCGCTGTTGTGTTTACGCCTCTACACAAAAAAATACTGGTTCGCCTCCCCAAATACCCGACTATCGCGGCCTTGATTACGCTGATTCTGTGCCTGGTGCTGGTGATCCTGCCGCTGATCCTGCTGAGCATCTCCCTGGCCAAGGAAGCGGCCACCATCTATGAAAGCGTGCACTCGGGCGAAATGAATTTCGGCCAGTACTTCCAGCAGATCTACAACGCGATGCCCCAGTGGGTGCTGGACCTGCTGGCCCGCTTCAACCTGAACGATCCCAAGGTCGTGCAGGAGAAGGTCTCGGGCATCTCGGTGCAGGCCAGCCAGTATGTGGCCACCAAGGTGCTGGCCATCGGCCAGAACACGATGGGCTTTCTGGTGAGCTTCTGCATCATGCTCTACCTGCTGTTCTTCTTCCTGCGCGACGGCAAGACATTGATCCGCAAGATCCTGGCCGCCACGCCGCTCGATGACGCGCACAAGCGCAAGCTCGGCGCCAAATTCATCACCGTGGTGCGCGCCACGGTCAAGGGAAACCTGGCCGTTGCTGCCACCCAGGGCGCGCTGGGCGGCATCATTTTCTGGATCCTGGGCATTGAGGCATCGCTGCTGTGGGGGGTTGTGATGGCCTTCCTGTCGCTGCTGCCTGCCGTCGGTGCAGCCATTGTCTGGGGCCCCGTCGCCATTTATTACTTTGCGACAGGCTCCACGACTGAAGGTCTCATTCTGGCGGCCTACGGTGCCGGCATCATGGGCATGGTCGACAACGTACTGCGGCCGCTGCTGGTGGGCAAGGACACGAAGATGCCCGACTACCTGATCCTGATCTCCACGTTGGGCGGGTTGTCGCTGTTCGGCCTCACCGGTTTTGTCATCGGCCCGCTGATTGCCGCGCTGTTCATTGCCGTCTGGGATCTTTTTGCGCCCCAGGCCCACATCAGCGATTCCGCTGAGGTAGACAATAGCGCCAGGTAACCTCTTCTTCTGGTGGGCGCACGGCGCCTGCCCATTCTTTGCTGCCCCGACCCATGCCCGCTCGCGATTTTGAATCCCGCAAACAGGAGTTCCTGGATTTCTATGCCGCCCAGTTGCCCACCCTCAAGGCAGCGGCGGCTTCGTTCAATGCGCTGATCCACGCCATTTTGAGCAACCTCGAAGGCGTCAACATCGCCAAGTTCGAGTGCCGGGTGAAGACTGCCGATGAATGCGTGCGCAAGTTCAAGCGCAAGTACCGCAACTTCGTCGAAGACCAGTCCGAAGACTATGCCATCCAGGACTACATCACCGACCTGATCGGCGTGCGCGTGGTCTGTCTCTATGAGGACGAGCCACCGGCGATCATGTCCCGCGTGCGCGAGTACTTTGATGTGATCGAGATCACCGACAAGACCTCGCCGATGGAAGACTCGGAGTCCGAGTTTGGCTACAAGGGCATCCACATGGACCTGCGGCTCAATGCGCAGCAAGCGCAGCTGACCGAACACCAGGCCTATGCCGACCAGGCGTTCGAGCTGCAGATCCGCACGATCATCCAGGACTCCTGGAGTGAGCTGGACCACAAGATCAAGTACAAGAAGTCCATCCCGACCAATCTCAAGCGCCGCATCAACATCCTGTCTGCGCTGTTTGAACTGGCGGACCGCGAGTTCCTGCAGATCCGCAACGAAACCAGCCAGGCCCTGGCGCTCTCGCGTGCCGAGGACGAGGCCGAGGGCGCCTTTGGCGACGGACTGAGCGACAACAACGAACCGCTCGATGCCTTCAGCTTTGTCGCCTTTGGCCACAAGCACTTTCCGGGCTATGAGTTCGACCCGCAGAAGGTGGAGTTCTTCCTCGACGAGCTGCTGCATGACTTTGCCGTGCGCCACGCGGGCTGGCTGTTTGCCGTGGTGCAAAAGCATGTCACCACAGTGCGCCATTACAAGGCAGACTTCCAGCACCGCTATCCATCCAGCAGCTTCAACCCCTTCACGGTCATGCGCCACTGCCTCTATCTGGAAGACAAGCAGCGCTTTCGCAAAACGCTGCGCAACTCCGCCCGCGAGGCCTTTGAAGAGTGGCTGCAGCGGCAGCCGGCCAACAGCACCAGCGAAGATTAAGCACCGCAGCGCTGGCCGCCTCAGGCCGTGCGCCAGGGACCTACGCATACGCCGGAACAATACTCTAGCAAGGCTCTCAGCCATTAGCTAAAGTCAATCTTTGTCAACCGGGCCAGCCGCCCTGCCGCATTGCAGCGGCCATGCGGCTGCCAGGCGCGGTTAGCACAATGCAGACAAAGGCGCAGAACCCGGTTTTCAGGCCTCTCCCCGTGTTTACGAGCATGCACGACCGTGCTTTTTGACACAGGCTGCTGCTATATTGCAACGCAACATCCACGGAGTTTTGATGCTGTACCAACTGTATGAAACCCAGCGGGCCCTGATGGAGCCCTTCGCAGAATACGCCCACGCCACATCGAAGATGCTGAGCAATCCGCTGTGGCCGATCAGCCAGACCAACACGGCCCAGCGCGCCTCGGCGGGCTTTGACCTGTTCTACCGGCTCGGCAAGGACTATGAGAAGCCCGCTTTCGGCATCAACACCGTCGAGGCCAATGGCCATGAGATCGCGATCCACGAGCGCGTCGAGCTAACCAAGCCCTTTTGCGAGCTGCGCCGTTTCAAGCGCTTCTCCGATGACCAGACCAGCCTGGCGGCGATGAAGCAGCAGCCCGTGGTACTGGTTGTGGCACCGTTGTCGGGCCATTACGCCACCTTGCTGCGCGAGACCGTGCGCACCATGCTGGCGGACCACAAGGTCTACATCACCGACTGGACCAATGCGCGCCTGGTGCCGCAAAGCGAAGGCATCTTCCACCTCGATGACTATGTGAACTACGTGCAGGAGTTCATCCGCCACATCCAGGGTATCTATGGCAACTGCCATGTGGTGAGCGTCTGCCAGCCCACGGTGCCGGTGCTCGCTGCCGTGTCGCTGATGGCCAGCCGTGGCGAGAAGACACCGCTGTCGATGACGATGATGGGCGGCCCGATTGATGCCCGCAAATCGCCCACCACGGTGAACAACCTGGCCACCACGCACGACCTGCAGTGGTTCGAGTCGAATGTGATCCATCCGGTGCCAGGCAACTTCCCGGGTGCCGGCCGCCTGGTCTACCCCGGCTTCCTGCAGCACATGGGCTTTGTCAGCATGAACCCCGACCGCCATGCGATGAGCCACTACGACTACTTCAAGGACCTGCTCAAGGGCAACGAAGACAGCGCCGAGCACCACCGCAAGTTCTACGACGAGTACAACGCCGTGCTCGACATGGATGCGGCCTACTACCTGGAAACCATCAAGACCGTGTTCCAGGACTTTGCGCTGGTCAAGGGCACCTGGGAGGTGCGTTCGCCCGAGGGCAACCTGGAGCTGGTCAAGCCGCAGGACATCCGCCACAGCGCGCTGCTGACGGTCGAAGGCGAGCTCGATGACATCTCCGGCTCCGGCCAGACCCAGGCGGCGCATGATCTGTGCACCGGCCTCAAGGCGGTCGACACCCGTCACTTCGAGGTCAAGGGCGCAGGCCACTACGGCATCTTCAGCGGCAAGCGCTGGCGCACCATGGTCTACCCGATGCTCAAGGACTTCATCCTCGCCAACAACCGCGTCGAGGAACGCCCAGGCAACGTAAAATCGGCGACTTCCAAGCAAAATACCTTGCACACGGTGTGACCGACTTTCTCAAAACCAGCCACCAGCCAGCCTCTGCGCTGGCTGTTTTCATTGGCGCCATTGATGCGGCCCTGCCGCAGACCCAGTGCACGCGCTGCGGCTACCCCGATTGCCACCACTATGCCCAGGCCATTGCTCAGGGCCAGGCGCCGATCAACCAATGCCCGCCCGGCGGCCAGGAAGGCGTGGTACGCCTGGCGGCCATCACCGGTCAGGCCGCGCTGCCGCTGAACCCGGACAACGGCCTCGAAGCCGTGCGCACGGTTGCCCGCATCGATGAGAACTGGTGCATCGGCTGCACCCTGTGCATCAAGGCCTGCCCGACCGATGCCATCCTGGGTGCGAACAAGCGCATGCACACCGTGATCCCAGAGGCCTGTACCGGCTGCGAGCTCTGCCTGCCGGTCTGCCCGGTCGATTGCATCGTGCTGGACAATGCCAGCGGCGAAGCCACCGGCTGGGCCGCCTGGAGCCCCGCACAGGCCCAGCAGGCCCGGCTGCGCTACCAAAAGCACCAACAGCGACTCGGCCATGCCGACCGGACGCCGGCGCCCAGCCCGGCAGCCGATGCACCGCTCTCGCCCCGTATCGCCAGCGCAGCCATCAGTGCCCAAGCGGCCCAGGCCGCAGCCGTCAGTGCAGCCGCCGCGCAAAATAACGCGGCCAGCAAGGCCACAGTGGCAGCCCCGGCCGCAGCAGACAAAAAGGCAATCCTGGCCGCCATTTTGGCCAAAGCCCAGCAGCAACAAGGCGGCAACCGCTCGTCTTAATGGCCGCTTGGCGCTGGGACGTCGCCCAAGGCCGCCAAGCCCCTACCCGGCATGACAGAACGGCGCAAAAAAACGCGCGCCTGTGCACCATAATGGCTGGCTTATGAACCCCTTGCTCCAGAAACTGCAGCCCTACCCGTTTGAGCGCCTGCGCCAGTTGTTTGCCGGTGTGACACCGCCCGCAGACCAGGCGCCGATCAGCCTGGGTATCGGTGAGCCCCGCCACCCCACCCCCGCATTCATCGAACAGGCGCTCTCGGGCAATCTGGCCGGTCTGTCGGTCTATCCGGCCACTGCGGGTACGCCTGCACTGCGCGAAGCCTTTGCCAACTGGCTGTCCACGCGCTATGGCCTGCAGGTCGATGGGCACAAGCACACCCTGCCGGTCAATGGCAGCCGTGAGGCGCTGTTTGCCTTCACGCAAACGGTGGTGGACAGCAGCAAGCCCGACCCGGTCGTGCTCTGCCCCAACCCCTTCTACCAAATCTACGAAGGCGCGGCCCTGCTTGCAGGCGCCACGCCCTATTACGTGCCCAGCATCGCCAGCAAGAACTTTGCCGTGGACTGGGCCAGCGTGCCCGAGGACATCTGGCAGCGCACCCAGCTGATCTTTGTCTGCTCGCCAGGCAACCCCACCGGCGCCGTGATGCCGCTTGGCGAGTGGAAAAAGCTGTTTGAACTCTCCGACCGCTATGGCTTTGTCATTGCCTCGGACGAGTGCTACAGCGAAATCTACTTCCGCGACGAGCCACCGCTGGGCGGCATGCAGGCGGCAGCGCAGCTGGGCCGCAGCGATTTCCGCCGCCTGGTCTCGTTCACCAGTCTGTCCAAGCGCAGCAATGTGCCGGGCCTGCGCAGCGGTTTTGTCGCCGGTGACGCCGAGTTGATCAAGGCCTTCACGCTCTACCGCACCTACCAGGGCGGCGCGATGAGCCCGCCGGTGCAGGCGGCCAGCATTGCAGCCTGGGGCGACGAGCGCCATGTCGAAGACAACCGCGAGCAGTACCGCCGCAAATTTGCCGAAGTCACGCCGGTGCTGTCGGCGGTGATGGACGTGCAACTGCCCGATGCCAGCTTCTACCTCTGGGCCGGCGTGCCCGCGCATATGGGCTTGTCAGACACCGAGTTCGCGCGCGAACTCTATGCCCAATACAATGTCACGGTTCTGCCAGGCAGCTATCTGGCCCGTGACTTCAATGGCAGCAATCCTGGCGCTGGCCGCATCCGCATGGCCCTGGTCGCCCAGACCGCCGAATGCCTGGAAGCCGCCCAGCGCATTGCCCAATTCATTCAATCCTGGAAAAAAGCCTAAACCATGACGCAACAACTGCAAACCATCATCGAATCCGCCTGGGAAGCCCGCACGACGCTCTCGCCTGCCTCGGCACCCAAAGAAATCGTCGATGCAGTCGACCATGTGATCAACGCCCTGGACAAGGGCGAGCTGCGCGTGGCCACCCGTGAAGGCGTGGGCCAATGGACCGTGCACCAGTGGATCAAGAAGGCCGTGCTGCTGTCGTTCCGCCTCAAGGACAATGCGCTGGTGCAGGCCGGCGACCTGAACTTCTACGACAAGGTGCCGACCAAGTACGCCGGCATGTCCGAAGCCGACATCGCCGCCACCGGCGTGCGCGTGGTGCCGCCTGCCGTGGCACGCCGCGGCAGCTTTGTGGCCAAGGGCGCCATCCTGATGCCTTCCTACGTGAACATCGGCGCCTATGTGGGCGAAGGCACGATGGTCGACACCTGGGCCACCGTGGGCTCGTGCGCACAAGTGGGCAAGAACGTTCACCTGTCGGGCGGTGTGGGCCTGGGCGGCGTGCTCGAACCCCTGCAAGCCAACCCCACCATCATTGAAGACAACTGCTTCATCGGTGCCCGCTCCGAAATCGTTGAAGGCGTGATCGTCGAAGAAAACTCCGTCATCTCGATGGGCGTGTACATCAGCCAGTCCACGAAGATCTACAACCGCATGACCGGCGAAGTCAGCTACGGCCGCGTGCCTTCGGGCTCGGTCGTGGTGAGCGGCTCCATGCCTGCCAAGGACGGCAGCCACAGCCTGTACTGCGCGGTGATCGTCAAGCAAGTGACGCCCGAGACCCGCGCCAAGACCAGCATCAACGACCTGCTGCGCGACTGATCTGCCGCCGAGGCGATCAACAAGCCCTGCAAGCTTTGCGCTGCAGGGCTTTTTTGTCGCCGCTTTGCACCGCGCCAGGCTGCGGCGAGGACGCAACATCGTTTATTCAGCGCCTGGCTAAGCCTACAATCCAAGATCGTGTTTACGATGTCCTGGCGCCGCGACAGCAGTTTTGCGGGATGGGACACGCTCGGGCGGCACCGGGCCGGGCATTTCAACGCCACGGTCCCCACGGACTGGAGTGAATTTGTAAATACGTTCTAAGCACAAATCACTGGAGGGAACTGACATGGGAACCATGGAGCGAATCTTGCGCCTGATGGCGGACAACAAAGCCTCGGATGTCTATCTGTCAGCCAATGCGCCCGCGCTGGTCAAGATCCAGGGCGAGTGCATTCCCCTCAACAACCAGACCTTGACGCCCGACGCGCCGCGCACCTTGCTGGCCGAGATCGTACCGCCCGAGCGCATTGAAGAGCTCGACGAAACCGGTGAGCTCAACATCGGTGTGCCGCTCGAAGGCGTGGGCCGCTTCCGGGTCAGCGCGATGCACCAGCGTGGCAGCTGCGCCGTCGTCATCCGCTATGTTCCGCAGGACATCCCCAGCCTGGAGCAGCTCGAGCTGCCCGAGATATTCCAGGAACTCATCATGGCCCGGCGCGGCCTGGTGCTGTTTGTCGGTGCCACCGGCTCGGGCAAGAGCACCTCGCTGGCGGCGATGATCGACCACCGCAATGGCCAGCAAAGCGGCCACATCCTGACGGTGGAAGACCCGATCGAGTACCAGTTCTCCAACCGCCGCTCCATCATCAACCAGCGTGAAGTGGGCAGCGATACCGCCTCTTTGCAAACCGCGCTGAAGAATGCACTGCGCCAGGCGCCTGACGTGATCATGATCGGCGAAATCCGTGACCGCGAGACCATGTCGGCCGCCATTGCCTATGCGCAATCGGGCCACCTGTGCCTGGCCACCTTGCACGGCAACAACAGCTACCACGCGCTCAACCGGATCCTGAGCTTCTACCCTGTCGAAGTCCGGCCCACCATGCTGGGCGACCTCGCATCTGCGCTGCGCGCGGTCGTGTCGCAACGGCTGGTCAAGACCGTCACCGGCAAGCGCACGGCGGCCATCGAGGTGATGCTCAACACCAAGCTGGTGGGCGAGATGATCGAGCAAGGCAACTTCTCGGCCGTGCGCGAGGCGATGGAAAAGTCCATGGCCGAAGGCTCGGTCACCTTTGAAGGCGCGCTGGCCGCGCTCATCCACAGTGGCAAGATCAGCCGCGAAGAAGGCCTGGCCAATTCCGACTCGCCCACCAACCTGATGTGGCGCCTGCAAAACGACTTCCAGATGGCGGCCAATGCGGCCAAGGCCCAGGTGGCCGCCAAGCCCGAGCTGGACGACGCGGCCTCGTTCACGGAAATCGTGCTCGACGTGAACCAAGAGTAAGATAGCGGCCGTTGCCCTGCACCACGCCCCCGTGGCAATACGCCTTGAATGCGGCCTGCGGGCCGCATTGTTGTTGACCTCCCCGCCCCCACTCTTTTGACGCCATGTCCAGCACCCTGCAACTGACCGAGCAACTGATCGCCCGTCCCTCCGTGACGCCCAACGACGAAGGCTGTCTGGAAATGATTTCCGACCTGCTCCAACCGCTGGGTTTTGCCTGCGAGCGCATGGACAGCGGCCCCGACAGCTTTCGGGTGAGCAACCTCTGGGCGCTGCGCCGCAGCGGCGTGGCGGGCGCCAAGACCGTGGTCTTTGTCGGCCACACCGATGTGGTGCCCACCGGTCCGCTGGAACAGTGGAACTCGCACCCCTTCACCCCCTCGCACCGCGATGGCAAGCTCTACGGCCGTGGCGCCAGCGACATGAAGACCTCGATCGCCGCCTTTGTCGTGGCCGCCGAGGAGTTTGTCGCCCAGAACGCTGCAGCGCCGCTGGATATTGCGCTGCTGCTGACCAGCGACGAAGAAGGCCCGAGCGTGGATGGCACGGCGGTGGTCGTCGAGCAGCTGCGCCAGCGCGGCCAAGTGCTGGACTACTGCCTGGTGGGCGAACCCACTGCGGTGCAGAAGCTGGGGGACATGGTCAAGAACGGCCGGCGCGGCAGCCTCACCGGCAAGCTCACCATCCATGGCGTGCAAGGCCATATCGCCTACCCGCAGCTGGCCCGCAACCCCATCCACCAGGGCCTAGGCGCGCTGGGCGAGCTGGCCGCCACGGTGTGGGACGAAGGCAATGCCTTCTTTCCGCCCACCAGCTTCCAGATGAGCAATATCCATGCAGGCACGGGTGCTGGCAATGTGATCCCGGGCCAGATGGTGGTGGACTTCAACTTCCGCTTCAGCACCGAATCGACGGCCGAGAACCTCAAGGCACGTGTCAAATCCACCCTGGAGCGCCATGCGCTCGAGTACGACCTCAAATGGACCCTGGGCGGCAAGCCCTTTCTGACCACACCAGGCGTGCTGGTGACTGCCGTGCAGCAGGCCATCCGCGACGAGGTGGGTCTGGAAACCGCCCTCTCGACCACCGGCGGCACCAGCGATGGCCGTTTTGTCGCCGACATCTGCCCGGAAGTCATCGAGATCGGCCCGTCAAACGCCACCATCCACAAGATCGACGAGTGTGTGGCCGTGGCCGATATCGAGCCGCTGAAAAACATCTACCGCCGCATTCTGGAAAACCTGGCACGCTAAGCCAGCTGTCGGATAGCCGTGGCGCCTTGCCGCTGTCATCAAGCCTACAATGGCGGTCTTTGATTTTTGCCTGAGTTGAGCCATGACCACCATCCGCACCCTGATTGATGACAGCGCAGCTGCCCTGCGCACTGCTGGCGTGCATTTTGGCCATGGCACCACCAATGCGGAAGACGAGGCCAGCTGGCTGGTGCTCTGGTCGCTGGGCCTGCCGGTGGACAGCGACACCAGCCCGGATGGCGCCGGCTCGGTCGCGAACCAAGCGGTCAGCGATGAACAGCGCGTCAAGCTCGAACAACTGGTGGCCGAGCGCATCCGCAGCCGCAAGCCCGCCGCCTACCTGACCCAGCAGGCCTGGCTACAAGGCGTGCCGTTCTACATCGACGAGCGCTCCATCGTGCCGCGCAGCCTGATCGCCGAGCTGCTGGCCGATGGCAGCATTGACGACTGGCTGAGCGACAAGACCCGCCTGGTGCTGGACCTGTGCACCGGCAATGGCAGCCTGGCCTGCCTGGCGGCCATGGCCTACCCCGATGTGCAGGTCACCGGCGCCGACCTGTCGGCCGATGCGCTGGCCGTGGCCCGCATCAACGTGGACCAGCATGGCATGCAGGAGCGTGTGCAGCTGGTGCAGTCGGACGGCATGGCCAACGCACGCGGCCCCTGGGATCTGATCCTCTGCAACCCGCCTTATGTCAATGCCCAGAGCATGGTCAGCCTGCCGCTGGAATACCAAGCCGAACCCGTGCTGGCGCTGGCCGGTGGCGAGGATGGCATGGACTTTGTGCGCGGCCTGATTCTGGAGCTGCCCCAGCGCCTGAGCGAAGACGGTGTGCTGGTGCTCGAGATCGGCAACGAGCGTGCTTTTTTCGAGGCCGCCTTTCCCGGCCTGCCGGTGTTCTGGATGGACACCAGCGCCGGTGATGACCAGGTGCTGCTGCTGACCCGCGAGGCGCTGATGCACTGGTCGCAGGAGCAACCCACGCAGCTCTAATCGGATCCAGGTTTGCCTTAGAGCCGCTAACACGACCCAGCAAACCGAAGGTTTGCGATTGAAACGAGGCGTCAAGCCGCAGGCAGTACAGACGTACGACAAGGCTTGGCGCGGCCGGCGAGGCAACGATGTATCAAGGGTTGTGTTAGCGGCTCTTAGTAAGCCAGCATTCTGCAGGCCAGCCGGCTGATAGGCCGGTGCAGGCACGATTCCAGCTTGGGCGGCAGCAGCATGGGCTTGAGCAGCATCTGCACCGCCAGCTGGGCCGGCAGGCCGGTGCTGATCAGGTGGTAGATGCGCTGGGCCACCGCATCGAAGCTGCGCTGCCGGTCGCTGAACAGCTCGCCCTTGTTAGCATACACATGGCGCAGCGCGACATCCGAGTCGCTCTCGCGCAATTCCTTCAGGCGGCTGTACAGCGCCTGGGCAATGCGCAACCGGCCTACCGGCTCTTGGGCCTGCAGGCTTTTAAAGTAGGCCAGGAAATGCTTGAAGTGCCCGACCTCGTCATTGCGGATATGGCCCAGCAGCCCCGTGAGCACCGGCTCGTTGCTGAGCGAGCGCAGGGTATGGTAGTAGGCGGTGGTGCCGGTCTCCACCACGCAGCGTGCCACCATCTCCAGGCGCGGATCCTCCAGCAGCGCTTCCTGCGTGCACAGCAGTGAATACTCGGCGAAAAAGCTGTCATAGGCTTTTTGCCAGTCAAAACTGGGCCACACGGTCTCCACATAGCGCCGCAGCGATTCGCCATGCTGCAGTTCCTCATGCTCCCAGCGGTCTTCCAGCCAGTGCTGGATGTCCGGATAGCGGGCGTAGTGCGCGCCGAGGTTGGCCGCATAGGTGTCCGAGCCGGTCTCGACAAAGGAGGCGCTCATCAGCAGGTAGAACATGTCCTCGTCCTGCGCGACCGCAGCATGGTCGATATGCGCATAGTCAATGTCGGCCATCCGCCAGTGGTGCCGGGCGGAAACCGCCTCTCCTGCATCCTGGTGGTCGTCGGCGGACCGTCCATGTATTTCAGAGGCTGTCGTCATAGCACTGTCCTTGTGATTGCCATCGCTGAAATATGGCGTTTGCACATGGCAGTATGGCCCTGCTGCGGCCGATTGGATAGCCTGAGCATGTGACTGATTCCTACTCCCATTTCCACTGACAACAGGTCGAGGCGGTGGCCTACACGCATTTTGCAAGCGCCAGCGCTAGGGCCGGCCCAGCAACAGCTATGCCCTCCAAGCCCCTGGGCCAAGCCCAGGGCGGCGATAATCGGAGCCATTCATGATTACGCTGAAAAATATCACCCTGCGCCGCGGCACCAAAGTGCTGCTTGACGGCGTCACCACCACCATCAACCCGGGCGAATCGGTGGGCCTGGTCGGCCGCAACGGCGCCGGCAAGTCCACGTTGTTTGCGCTGCTCAACGGCTCGCTGACGGAAGACGGTGGCGATTTCCACATCCCCGCCCAGTGGCGCATGGGCCAGGTGGCCCAGCACATGCCCGAAACCGATGAATCAGCCACCCAGTTCGTGCTGGAAGGCGACACCCGTCTGGTGGAAGTGCAGGCCCAGCTGGAGGCCGCTGAAGCATCGGGCGACGGCATGGCGCTTGCCCAGGCCTATGCCGACCTGGCCGATGCCGGTGCCCACGATGCCGTGCCCCGCGCACAGGCGCTGATCCTGGGCCTGGGCTTCAAGGTGCAGGAGCTGGAACACCCGGTCAACAGCTTCTCGGGCGGGTGGCGCATGCGCCTGCAGCTGGCCCGCGCGCTGATGTGCCCCAGCGATCTGCTGCTGCTCGACGAGCCGACCAACCACTTGGACCTGGACGCCCTCGTCTGGCTCGAAGCCTGGCTCAAGCGCTACCCCGGCACCCTGATCACCATCAGCCACGACCGCGAGTTTCTCGATGCGATCACCAATGTCACGTTGCAGATCCAGGGTGGGCAGCTGACGCGCTACGGCGGCAACTACAGCCGCTTCGAAGAGCTGCGTGCCCAGCAGCTGGAGCTGCAGCAGGCCAGCTTTGCCAAGCAGCAAGAGAAGATGGCGCATCTGCAGAAGTTCATTGACCGCTTCAAGGCCAAGGCCAGCAAGGCCAAGCAGGCGCAAAGCCGGGTCAAGCAGCTCGACCGCATGGAAAAGATTGCGCCGGTGCTGGCCGAGGCCGAGTTCACCTTCGAGTTCAAGGAACCGGCCAACCTGCCCAACCCGATGCTGGCCATCACCGATGCCGCCTTTGGCTATGAGGACGAAGACGGCAAGCAGACCACGATTCTGCAAGGTGTCAACCGCTCGGTGCTGGCAGGCCAGCGCATCGGTATTCTGGGCGCCAACGGCCAGGGTAAATCGACCCTGGTCAAGACCATTGCCCGCGAGATGAAGGCGCTGGCCGGTACGGTGACGGAAGGCAAGGGCCTCAACATCGGCTACTTTGCCCAGCAGGAGCTGGACGTGCTGCGCCCCAGCGAGAACCCGCTGGAGCACATGATCCGCCTGGCCAAGGAAATCGGCAGCGAAGGCAACAGCGCCCGCGAGCAGGACCTGCGCAACTTCCTGGGCACCTTCAATTTCAGCGGCGACATGGTCAAGCAGGCTGTGGGCAGTATGAGCGGTGGCGAAAAAGCCCGTCTGGTGCTGGCGATGATCGTTTGGCAGCGCCCCAACCTGCTGCTGCTCGATGAGCCAACCAACCACCTGGACCTGGCCACCCGTGAAGCGCTTGCGATGGCACTGAACGACTTTGACGGCACCGTCATGCTGGTCAGCCATGACCGCCATTTGCTGCGCGCCGTCTGCGAAGACTTCTGGATGGTCGGCCGGGGCCAGGTCGGCCCCTTCGATGGCGACCTGGACGACTACCAGCGCTACCTGCTGGACGAATCCAAGCGCCTGCGCGAAGAGGCGCGCCAGGCAGATATGCAATCGCGCAGCAAGGATGCAGCACCCGCACCTGTGGCCGCCCCCGTCGCGGCACCGGTTGCAGCACCCGCACCAACCCCTGCGCCTGCGCCAGCCAAGGCCGAGCCTGTGGGCGACCCCAAGGAAGCGCGCCGCCTCGCTGCATTGGCCCGCCAGCAACTGGCCGACAAGACCAAGCCCTTCAAGAAAGAGCTGGAACAGATCGACAAGAAGCTGCCCCAGCTCAACACCCAGCGCGATGCGCTGGAGACCAAGCTGGCAACCCCCGGTCTGTCGGGCGCGGACATCGTCGACGCCGGCAAGCAGCTGAGCGCCGTCAATGGCGAGATCGAGCAGCTCGAAGAGCGCTGGCTGGAACTGTCCGAGCAGATCGAGGCGATCAGCCAGGAGTTGAACGCGACCGCGTAAAGGGCGTGAAGACACCATGCAACGCATCATCCGCAGCCAGGACTTCACTGCCGAACGCCCCTGGGGCGCCCAGGACATTGCCCAGATGGACGGCACCAGCGTCCGTTTGCACTGGACGGACCAGCCCTACATCTGGCATGTCAACGACGGCGAGGAAGTCTTTGCGGTGATGCAGGGCCAGGTGGTGATGCACTGGCGCGAGGCCGGCGAAGCAAAGCAAGCGCTTTTGCAGGCCGGCGATATCTTCCACGCTGGTGTGGGCTGCGAGCATGTGGCCCACCCGCAGGGCGAGGCACGCATCTTGGTGATTGAAAAGGCGGGCAGCGTGTAGCCTGCACCCTACGTCAGGCTTGGCAGCGCAGACTGCATCCGCCTACACTGCCAGGCCCGGCACTGCCCCTCCAAACCATGCATGAAGACCCACCCCGCGACAGCAGCGAGCGCAACGTACGCCTCTTTTTTGGTAGCCTGCTGGGCTTGTTCATTGCCGCTGTCATCGGTTTTCATGCCGAACCCAGCTGGACGGCATGGGCCTTGCTCTGCGTCATCTGCGCAGCGGTTTGCGCCTGGCTCGCGCTCCAGTATGGCGATGGTTTCTGGCACAGGGCGCTGCAGCTGATGCGCTGGTGGTAGCGCATTCCTCCACTGCGCAGACGGGCCGCCTGCCCGCCAATCACTGCTCCTTTTCCTGCAGCAAGCGCCACATCACCTTGCCGCTGCCACTTTTGGGCAGCTGGTCCACCAGTTGCACCAGGCGCGGCGCCTTGTACACCGCCATGTGTTCGCGGCACCAGTCGATGATGTCCTGTGCACTGACCATGCCCTGCTGCTCTGGCCGCAATACCACGACGGCCTTGACGGTCTCGCCCCGGTAGTCATCGCGGGCGGAGATCACGCAGGCCTCCAGGATCGCCGGGTGGCGGTACATGAGGCTCTCGACCTCGGCCGGCCAGACCTTGTAGCCGCTGGCGTTGATCATGCGCTTCAAGCGATCGGTCAGGAAGAAATAGCCATCGGCATCGCGGTAACCCAGGTCACCGGTGCGGAAAAAGCGCTGACCCGCCACCTCGACAAAGCTGGCGGCCGTGGCCGCAGGCTGCTTCCAGTAGCCCTGCAGCACCTGCGGGCCCTGCACCACAATCTCTCCCACCTCGCCGTCGGCCATCGGCTGCCCGGTGTCAGGGTCGATCACCAATGAATGCATGCCGATATGCGGCAGCCCCAGGCACTGCTGCTTGGGGTGCTCATAGGGGTTGGCGTGGGAGGCACCACAGGTCTCGGTCATGCCATAGCCCTCGATATAGTCCAGGCCCCAGACCTCCTTGACCCTTTGCGCCACCGATTGCGGCATCGCCGCGCCTCCGCCGCCCATGTAGACCAGGCTGCGGGTATCCATCTGCGCCAGGTTCGGGCTGGCTAGCAGATCGACCACCATCGTCGGGATATTGGCCCAGTGCGTTACCCGGTACCGCGCCATCAGCGCAGCCGCCAGTTGCCGGTCCCAGCGCGGCATGATCACCAAGGTGGCCCCGGCACAGACCAGCACATGCATGATGGAGACCATGCCGGTGATATGGAACATCGGCGCCACCACCAGATTCACGCTCTCGGTGCTTTGCCGGCCCCAGAGCACGCCCGCCATCGCCGCATGCTGCACATGGCTGTGCGCATGGATGCAGCCCTTGGGCAGGCCTGTGGTACCGCTGGTATAGGGCAGGATGGCCATGTCGCCCGCCGCCACCGCGATCGCCGGTGGCTCGGCAGTGCATTGGACCGCATCCCGCCAGCGGCTGACGGTGGTCGCACCCAGCCGGTCCGCAGCTGGCAAAGGCGCGTTGCCCAGCAACCAGGGCACCCAGCCCGGTGGAAAATCCGGCTGCGCTGCGGCATCTGCCGGCATCGTATCTGACAGATGGCTGATGAGCATATGCACCAGCTGCTGGGCAGGTGGCAGACTGGCGCTGGCCTCGCACAGCGCAGGCGCCAGATCGGCGGTGGTGATGGCCACGCGTGCATCGGCGTCGCTGATGTAGTGGGCCAGCTCGGCGGCGGTATTCATCGGGTTGACGGGCACCACCACCGCATTGGCACGCAGGATGGCGTAGTGCGCCAGCACCAGCTGCGGGCAGTTCTGCATCAGCAGGATCACCCGGTCACCCTTGCGCACGCCCTGCTGGTGCAAATGGGCGGCCAGGCGCTCGGTCTGCTCGCACATCTGGCCATAGCTGATGGACTGGTCAAAAAACACCAGTGCGGCATGGTCCGGATAGCGGCGGGCGTTGACGGCCAGGTTGTCCCAGACCGAGGTGGCCGGCACGGTCAACCGCCGGGGCACGCGCCCAGGCCAGTACGGGGAAGTGGAGGTCGGTGCAGGCAGGTCTGCAGCAGAGGTCATGGCGTGTTCCGAACAATCGAAAAGCGAGGTTCAGGCCAGTATGCCCAGCGGCCGGGGCAGCACCCCGTCGCTTAGGGGACCAGCGGGGGCGGCGGCGGCACCGCCTGCATCTGCACCCAGTGCAACACCGCATGCCAGCGCCGGGCGGCGGCGGCCAGGCGCTGCTGGTCCGCACCTGGGGCGGCCTGGCGCCAGGCGATGTCGGCCATCACGGCGTCCTGCCACATCTGCGCTTGCTGCTCCACTTGGGCGTGCTGGAACTGGGCCAGCAAGGCCGCTGGCGACTCGCCCGGGGTGTAGGCATACGGGTTGATGCCATGGCGCCAGAAGCGCCACTGCAGGCGCAGCGCCTGCCAGGTCACCGCGCGGCCCTGCAGCCGCTGCCAGTGGTGAAAAGCCTCATGGGCCAGCCATCCGGCCATCAGTGGCTCGTCAAGGCGCAGGCATTGCCGGGGGTCCGATCCGGTAAAGCAGCTGGCCGGCATCGACACAAAGCCGCCATTGAACGACAGCGCCCGCCGCGTATCGCCGAGACGGCGCAGGTGCAGCCGCATGCGCGCCCAGCCCGGGTGCTGCGGCTGGCCAAAGTAGCGCGCCAGCAGCGCCCATTCCGCCGCGTTCAGCGGCCGGGACCAAAACAGTGCGCGCCGCAGCCTTGGCAGCCATGCGCGGGGCGATCGTGCCCGGGTCAACAGGCGCTCCTGCTGGAACGCTCTGCGCCAGCCCGCCAAAGCCGCCCTGCGGGCTCCGGCTGCTGGTTAACACCGATCCTCGGGCAGCACGATAAATTGGATACTGAATACATAAAAGAACTTTGAACCGAAATTTTCAGCAATTATTTAGGCACTGTTCTTGCATGGAGCTGTTTTTCATTCGTCAGTTTGCATTTTCTGTATACAAGGAGTGGGTTATGACGTTCATGTTCAGCCGCCGTGCGGCCGTCTTCGCTTCGATGCTGGCAGCGCTCGTGCCACTGTCCCAGGCCCAGGCGCAGGCAACGCACAAGATCCGTTACGAAGAGGTGGTGCGCTCCGTGCTCTATGTTCCCATGTATGTGGGTATCCAGAAAGGCATGTTCAAGGAGGCCGGCATCGAGATGAGCATGAAAACCTCGCAGGGCACCGACAAGGGCATGGCCGCCCTGCTCTCGGGCAGCGCCGATATTGTGCTGATAGGACCCGAGGCCTCGATCTATGTCGCCAACAGCGAGTCGCCCGTCAAACCCATTGTTTTTGCCGGGCTGACTGCGACCGACGGCTTCTTGCTGATGGGCCGCAAGCCCGAGCCCAACTTTGACTGGAAGCAGCTCCAGGGCAGCAAGATCATGTCCTTCCGTCCGGGCTCCAACCCCGATATCTTTCTGGAAGCAGCATTGCGCAAGAAGGGGCTGGATCCCAAGAAGGATGTCAAGCTCGTGAGCAACATCGGCCCGGCCGCCCGCACCGGTGCCTGGCTGGCCGGCCAAAACGACTATGCGACCTTCCTGGAGCCCGAGGCCAGCAGCCTGGAGAAACAAGGCAAGGCCTTTCCGCTGGGGTCGGTGGGCAAGGAAGCAGGCATGGTCGACTACACCGTGTTCACCACCACCGATGCCTACCTGAAGAAAAACCGCGCCGCCGTGCAGGCCTGGACCCAGGCGGTGGCCAAGGCCCAGCAGTACACGGCGGCCGCTCCAGCGGGCGAGCTGGCGGACCTGGTGGCTGACTACTTCACCGGCGTGAACAAGGCTGAACTGGTCAGTGCGATCGAGCGTTACCAGCAACTGCAGTTGTGGAAGAAAACCCCGATGGTCGAGAAGCAGGCGATGGACCAGCTGCAAGAGATGCTGGTGCAAGGCGGTGTGCTGGAGGCGAGCAAGAAAGTCGACTACGCGCGTTTTGTGGACATGGGCCTGGTGCAGAGCCTGGCCCAAAAATAAGGAAGTGCGATGAACCACCCCTACCGTATCCATGTCGACAACGTCTCGTTGCGCTACTTCACGCCCCAGGGCGAAACCCAGGCGCTGCAGAACATCAACCTCTCGGTCAAGGTGGGCGAATTCATCAGCCTGATCGGCCAGTCCGGCTGCGGCAAGAGCACCTTGCTGTCGATCCTGGCGGGCATCCTGCCGCCGTCCAGCGGCTCGGTGCTGGTGGACGGTCAGACCATCATCGGCCCCAACCCGCGCATCGGCTACATGCTGCAGCAGGACTACCTGTTCGAATGGCGCACCATTCTGGAGAACACCTTGCTGGGCGCCCAGATCCAGAACAAGGACCTGGCCGCCGCCGAAAAGCGCGCCACGCAACTGCTGCACAAATGCGGCATGGGCGACTACCTGCACCACTACCCGCGCCAGCTCTCGGGCGGCATGCGCCAGCGGGTGGCGCTGGCCCGCACTCTCGTTACCAACCCGGATGTGGTGCTGCTCGACGAACCGTTCTCCGCGCTCGACTCGCAAACCCGATTGTCGATTGCCGATGAGGTGGTCGATGTGCTGCGCGACGAAGGCAAGTCGGTGATCCTGGTGACACACGACATTGGCGAGGCCATTGCAATGACCGACCGTGTCATCGTGCTCTCGCGCCGGCCCGGGCGCATCAAATCGGTACACCACATGGATTTCCCCTCGCAGGGAGGCAAACGGCCCACGCCCTTCGAGGCCCGGGGCTGCCCGGAATTCAACGACTACTTCAATGTGCTGTGGGACGAGATCGACGCCCACGTGGAAGGATAAGCATGAGCACCGTCATGAACACCACCAACACGGCGGCCCCGGCCCAGGCCGACACCCGCAGCCCCGAATACCGCCAGTGGCTGGCCCAGATCCAGCGCCGCAAGCGCCTGGTGGCGCTGAGCCGCGCCGGCCTGTTGCTGGCATTCCTGCTGATTTGGGAGGTACTGGCGCGCAGCCACATCCTCAACCCCATGCTCACCAGCTACCCGTCTGCGGTACTGCCCACCCTGGTCGATCTGGCCCGCAGCGGCGACCTGCTGGGCCACACCTGGGTCACTTTCAAGGCCACGGTAATCGGCTTTGCGATCAGCATGCTGCTGGGCATCGGCATGGCTGCCCTGCTGTGGTGGAGCAGCTTTCTGAAAAAGGTACTGGATCCTTTCCTGGTGATTGCCAACGCCATGCCCAAGATTGCCTTTGTCCCGATCTTCTACATCTGGCTGGGCTCGGAATATTCGGTCTACGGCATGGCGGTCGCCATCTCGCTGTTCATCACCATCATGGTGGTCTATGAAGGCTTTCAGGCCATCGACCCCAACAAGATCAAACTGGCCACCACGTTGGGCGCGAGCAAGTTCCAGGTGATGAAGTACGTGGTCTTCCCGGGCAGCGTGCCGGCAGTGATCGCCGCGATCAAGATGAACATCGGCCTGTCGCTGATCGGCGTCATCGTCGGCGAGTTCCAGTCCTCCAGCGCCGGGCTGGGATTTCTGATCGTCAATGGCAGCCAGGTGTTCAAGCTCAATGTGGTGATGGCCTCGATCGTCGTGCTGGCGCTGCTGTCAGCGGTGATGTACATGGCGGTCACCCGGCTGGAGAAAAGCGTGCAGCACCGCTACGCCTGAGCGCTGATCATGATCCCCCATTTCAAGAAACGACCACCCCATGCAGTTTGAACCCTGGATTGAAGAACGCGTGCTGGCCCGCCAGGGGGTGCTCCACCCCTATGACCAGTTCGATGCCGCAACCACGGCCTTTGTCATCGTGGATCTGCAGAACTACTACACCCAGCCCGGTTTTCAGGGCGAATGTGCACCGGCACGCGCCATCTTTGGCCAGGTCAACCAGCTGGCTGCGGCGCTGCGCGCCAAGGGCGGCACCGTTGTGTGGATCAAGACCAGTGCCGATGGGGCCGACCAGTTCTGGTCCCACCACCACCGCCATATGCTGACGCCCGAGCGCAGCGCACGCCGGCTGCGGGAGCTGGGCAGTGGTCACGCCGGCTTTGCGATGCCGCCAGCGCTGGAGGTATTGCCGGGCGATCTCACCGTCGTCAAGCGCTGCTACAGCGCGCTGGCCCCCGGCGCCTCGGACCTGGACGCCGTCCTCAAGGCACGGGGCGTGCGCACGGTGCTGATCGGCGGCACCGTCACCAATGTCTGCTGCGAATCCACCGCGCGCGACGCGATGATGCTGGACTACGCCACCATCATGGTCGACGACGCGCTGGCCGCCGTTACGCCCCATGAGCATGTCAACAGCTTGAACAACTGGATGCTGTTCTTTGGCGATGTGCTGACGGTGGCCGAGGTCGCCGAGCGCCTGGCTTGACCCCCAAAAAACCGGCCTTACTGCTGCAGCTGCTGCCAGACCTTGTCCAGCCGCTTGCTGCTGACCGGGTACGGCGTGCGCAGCTCCTGGGCAAAAAAGCTCACCCGCAGCTCTTCCAGCATCCAGCGGTACTCCTGCATGCGCGCATCCACCTGGCCCTTGCGCTCTGCTACCAGGCGCCAGTAGCGCTGCTCCAGCGGCTGCAGTTCCTTGAGCTTGGCGGCATCACGTGCCGGGTCGGCCCGGTACTTGTCCAGGCGCGCGGTGATCGCCTTGAGGTAGCGGGCATAGTGGCCCAGTTGGGCCCAGGGCGCGATGGCGATGAAGTTCTTGGGCACCAGCTTTTGCAATTGCTGCTGGGCGTCTGCGGTGGCCTCGGGGGCGTTCTTGGTGTCCTTGATCTTGCGCACGGCAGCCATGTACTCCTGCAGCACGCCGGCGGCCATGCGCGCCACCTCGTTGGCGATCAGGGTCAGGCGCCCGCGCCCCTCCTGCACCCGCTGCTTGAACTGCTCGGCATCGGCGGGCAGCGGCTCTTGCAGAAACGCGCGGTCAATCGCCACATTGATGATCTGCTCGCGCAGCTCCTCCTGCGTGCCCAGCGGCATATAGCCCACCGCCATCTTCTGCAGATCGGGGATGTTCTTCTCCAGGTACTTGAGCGCATCGCGGATCTGCAGCGCAAACAGGCGGCGCAGGCCCAGCGCATGGCGGCTGGCTGCCACCTCGGGCTCGTCGAACACCTCGATGCCGACACCGGTGCCGTGGTCGATCAGCGCGGGAAAGCCAATCAGCGTCTGGTTGCCCTTCTTGATCTCCATCAGCTCGGGCAAGGCGCCAAAGCTCCAATCGGTCCAGAGCTTGTCGGCCGCATGCACGGGCCCCGACGGCTTGGCTTGGGCTGCACCACTGCTGGGCGCCGGGGCCGCCTTGCCCGCCTGCTTGGCAATGGCGGCGGGGGCTTGCACCGGTGCCGCTGCGGCCGTGCCTTCGGCCTGCGGCGCGATCTTGAGCTCGGCCAGCGCCTGGAAGGCGCCGCGCGCCTTGGCGCCCCACTGGGCCTTCAAGGCACCCAGGTTGCGGCCCTGGCCCAGCTGGCGGCCATGCTCGTCGCTGATGCGGAAGTTCATGAACAGATGGGGGCTGAGCATGTCCAGCTTGAAATCGGCGCGCTTGATGTCCAGCGAGGTCTCATCGCGCGCCTGCTTGAGCAGCACCTCGACCAGGCTGCCGGCACCAAAGCGCTCGGCGCTGCCCAGCAGCTCGGCCAGGCGCTGGGCGTTTTCAGCCAGCGGCACAAAGCGGCTGCGCGGGCGCTGGGGCAGGCTTTTGAGCAGGGCCTGGATCTTGTCCTTGAGCATGCCCGGCACCAGCCATTCGGCACGCTCCTCGCTGACCTGGTTGAGCACGAACAGCGGCACCGTCACGGTCACGCCATCGCGCGGATCGCCGGGCTGGTGCAGGTAGCTGGCCGTGCAATCGACCCCACCCATCCTGATGGTCTTGGGGAAGGCGGCGGTCGTGATACCGGCGGCCTCATGGCGCATCAGCTCCTCGCGCGACAGGCGCAGCAGATCGGGGTTGCGCGCGCTCTCGTCCTTGACCCAGCGCTCCAGCGCCCGGCCGGTGCAGATGTCTTGCGGAATCTGCTGGTCGTAGAACGCATAGATGAGTGCATCGTCGACCAGCACGTCCTGGCGGCGGCTCTTGTGCTCCAGCTCCTCGACCTTGGCGATCAGCTTCTGGTTGGCCTGCAAAAATGGCAGGCGTGTCTCCCAGTCGCCCTCGACCAGCGCCTGGCGGATGAAGATGTCGCGCGCGCCTTGCGGGTCGATCTTGCCGTAGCTGATGCGGCGCTGGCTGTAGACCACCAGGCCATACAAGGTGGCCCGCTCATAGGCGGCCACCTCGCCCTGCTTTTTCTCCCAATGCGGGTCCAGCAACTGCTTGCGCAGCAGGTGCGCGCCTACCTGCTCCAGCCACTGGGGCTCGATGGCGGCAATGCCACGGCCGTAGAGGCGCGAGGTCTCGACCAGCTCGGCCGCCACAATCCAGCGGCCCGGTTTTTTGGACAGATGCGCGCCGGGGTGCGGATGGAAGCGGATGCCACGCGCGCCCAGGTAGCCATCGCCCTCCTCGGTCTTGAAGCCGATATTGCCCAGCAGGCCCGAGAGCATGGACAGGTGCACGGCCTCATAGCCGGCAGCCTCCTCATTCATCGGCCAGCGCTGCTCCTTGACCACCGTCAGCAGCTGCGAATGGATGTCGCGCCACTCGCGCACCCGGCGGATGTTGATGAAGTTCTGGCGCAGCAGCTGCTCCCACTGCCGGTTGCTCAGCTTGTGGCTGGCCTCGTCGGCGACGCTGTCCTGCGGCGTGAAGGCGGCCAGCGGCGCGGCCGACTCCAGCGCTGCGGTCGCACCGGTGCTGCGCTGGGCCACCGGCAAAAAGGCGGCATTGCGCCCCATTGCCTGGCCCTTGGCCGGAGCCAATTGCTGGGCCATGTCCTTGCGGCTCTTGGCCACCACCTTGCCGCCGCGCGCATCCTGCAGCCATTTCCACAGCCGCAGGTAGCCACTGAACTCGCTCTTCTCGTCGTCGAACTTGGCATGCTGCTGGTCGGCCTGCTGCTGGGCTTCCAGCGGGCGGTCGCGCACATCCTGCACACTCAGCGCCGAGGCAATCACCAGCACCTCGGCCAGTGCGCCGCGCTCGCGCGCCTCGACAATCATCCGGGCCACGCGCGGGTCCAGCGGCAGGCGCGACAAGGCCTGGCCCATCGGCAGCAGCTCGCCCTGCTCATCGACCGCACCGAGCTCGGCCAGCAGCTGGTAGCCATCGGCAATCGCGCGGCCGGACGGCGCTTCCAGGAACGGGAAGTTCACCACATCGCCCAGGCGCAAGGCCTTCATGCGCAGGATGACGCCGGCCAAGGACGAGCGCAGGATTTCCGGATCGGTGAAGGGGCTGCGCGACTGGAAATCGGCCTCGTCATAGAGACGAATGCAGATACCGTTGGCCACGCGGCCGCAACGGCCGGCGCGCTGGTTGGCCGCTGCCTGGCTGACCGGCTCGACCAGCAACTGCTCGACCTTGCTGCGGAAGGAATAGCGCTTGACCCGGGCGGTACCGGCATCGATCACATAACGGATGCCGGGCACCGTGAGCGAGGTTTCGGCCACGTTGGTGGCCAGCACGATGCGCCGGCCGGTATGGCCTTCAAAGATGCGGTCCTGCTCGGCCTGCGACAGGCGCGAAAACAGCGGCAGCACCTCGGCATTGCGCAGTACCGGCGAGTGCTGCAGGTGCTTGCGCAGGTGGTCAGCGGCCTCGCGGATCTCGCGCTCGCCCGGCAGAAAAATCAGAATGTCGCCGCCGGCCCCACCGTTCCACAGCTCGTCGACGCCATCGGCAATCGCATCGTTGAGGTCGTAGTCCTTCGCATCCTCAAAGGGGCGGTAGCGCATCTCCACCGGAAAGGTGCGGCCCGAGACCATGATCACCGGCGCCGGGCCCTGCGGACCGGCAAAGTGTTTCGCAAAGCGGTCGGCATCGATGGTGGCCGAGGTCACCACCACTTTCAGGTCCGGGCGCTTGGGCAGGATCTGGCGCAGATAGCCCAGCAGAAAGTCGATGTTGAGGCTGCGCTCATGGGCCTCGTCAATGATCAAGGTGTCGTAGGCCTTGAGCAGCGGGTCGGTCTGGGTCTCGGCCAGCAAGATACCGTCGGTCATCAGCTTGACCGAGGCGTCCTTGGACAAACGGTCGTGGAAACGCACCTTGTAGCCCACTACATCGCCCAGCGGGGTCTGCAGCTCTTCGGCAATGCGCTTGGCCACGCTGCTGGCCGCAATACGCCGGGGCTGGGTGTGGCCGATCAGGTGGCCGCGTACCTCCCCCTTGTCATTGGGGGTGGCATTGATCTTGCCTCGGCCCAGGGCCAGCGCAATCTTGGGCAGCTGGGTGGTTTTGCCCGATCCGGTCTCGCCGCAGACGATGATGACCTGGTGGCGGTCCATGGCCTCCATGATTTCATCACGGCGGGCGGAAACTGGCAGGGATTCGGGAAACGTAATCTTGAGCGACATAGGGGCAGCATTATCCCCGCAGCAGGCCTCTACCGGTTGCGAAGCCGCAACAACGCCTTGGCCCGCGCAGGCTTTGCCGCTCAATCGCTGCTTCCGCCCCCGCAGCTGCTACCGCCACAACTGCTGCCACTGCAGCCGGACGAGCCGGCATCGCTGTCTGCACTCGTGCTGCTGGCCATATCGGCGCCATCACCAGCGCTGCTGCTGTCGCCCCGGTGGTGGCTGCTGTCGCTGCCCGATACCGGACTGGACATGGTGTCGGTGCTGCTGCTGGCCGCAGCGGACGCCTGCGCAAAGGCCGCTGCCCATTGGTCCAGCAGCTCCGGCGGGTAGTGCCAGCCGTCCTCGATGGCCGCAGCCGCATCGAGCGCAAACAGCAGCGGAATGCCGCCCAGCAGCGCACCCACCATATAGCGCCGGGTGTGCATCGCCGCATTCCAGCTTGGCTGCATATGCGCTGCCCGGTCCTGCGAAGCCCCAGCGCTGGATGCTTGCGCCGGCAGGTGGTGGAGCATATGCCCAAAGGCGCGCTGGCAAAACTGCTGGTAGCGCCGCGTATCCAGAATGAACGCATGCCACAGCGCATCGGCCAGGCGCGAAGGCATCTGCAGCTGCGCGCGCGGCGCCAGCCAGTGCATGATGAAAAACTGGCGCAGCGCCTCTTCGGCCTGCGCCAGGCTCGCATCGTTCAGGTAGGGGTGGTCACGCCAGATCGCCTTGCGGTAGGCGGCGTCCAGCCGGTACTGCTGCAAAAAACGCAGTTGCCGGCGTTTGCGCAGCATGCGCCAGCCCAGCACGGCCAACAGCGCCGCAACGATGGCGGCAAAGATCAGAAACATCAGACCCGCCCAGCGCCGGCTTGGGCGCAGCAGCAGCCAGGAACGCGATCAAACCTTGGGCACCGGTACATCAATGGCCTCCCCGATGGCATAGAAATGGCCGCCCGCGACATAGTGCAGCGTGCGCAGCGCCTGTGGCGCGGTTTCGAAATGCCAGTGGCCGTCCCGGAACACCCGGTCGTCGGCCCAGGCGGCGGTGACCTCGCCAATGAACAGGTCATAGCTTTGCTGGTTATGGGGCTCGGGCACCAGCCGGCATTCCAGCCAGGCGGCGCATCCCGCCACCAGCGGGGTCTGCTGGCCTGGCGCCTCGAACAGCTGCACACCCAACCGGGCCAGCTTGTCCGGGTGCTGCAGCGCGCTGAGGGTGCCCAACTCCACCGCCAAGGCGGCGATGGGCACGGTGGGCAGCTGCAGCGCAAAGCGGCCGCTGGCCTCCACCAGCGCGCGGGTGCGGGTGGCCTTGTCCAGCACCACGGTCACCTTGGGCGGTGAGAAATCAAGCGCGCAGGCCCAGGCAGCGGCCATCACATTGCGCTCGGCGCCATCGGCGGCCGACACCAGCACCGTGGGCCCGTGGTTGAGCAGGCGGTAGGCTTTTTCCAGCGCCACGGGTTGGAAGTGGGGGTCGGCGCTGCCAGAGATCAGGTCCATAGGTGGGTCTGCAAGTACAAGATCCCTCCATTGTGCATGTCTGCGCCGCGCTGCGCAGGCGGTGGCTCAATCGATGCGGATCTTCGCGGTCTTGACCACCCGTGCCCATTTGTCGATCTCGGACTGGAGGCGCTGCGCCATCTCTTCGGGCGTGCCGGGATCGGCCTCGGCACCGGCGACATACAGGCGCTGGCGCACCTCCGGGTTCCGCATCACCTGGTTGAAATCGGCATTGACCTTGGCGACCACCTCCTTGGGCGTGCCGGCCGGCGCAAACAGCGCTGCCCAGGAATAGGCCTCGTAGCCGGCCAGGCCCTGCTCGGCAATGGTCGGCACCTCGGGCATCAGCGCCGAGCGCTTGGGGCTGGCAACACCGAGCACCCGCACCTTGCCGCTCTTGATATGGCCAATGGCGGTGGGCGCATCGCTGAACATCATCGCCACCTGGCCACCCAGCACATCGGTCATCGCCGGAGCGCTGCCCTTGTACGGAATGTGCAGCAGCTGGGTGCCCGCATGCATGTTGAACAGCTCGCCCGCCAAATGGGTGCCGCCGCCATTGCCCGAAGACGCAAAGGCCAGGTTGCTTCCGGGCTTTTTGGCCAGCGCGATCAGCTCCTGCACATTCTTGGCCGGCACGCTGGGGTTGACGACCAGAAACACCGGGAACATGGCGGCAAAGCTCACCGGCACAAAGTCCTTCTGGATGTCATAGCCCAGCCTGGCATGCAGCGACGGGTTGACCGAATGGTGGATCGCACCCACAAACAGGCTGTAGCCGTCGGCGGGCTGGCGGGCTGCGGTCTCCGCACCGATGATGCCGCCGCCACCGGCGCGGTTGTCGATAAAGGTGCCCTGGCCCCACAGCTGGCCCAGCGGCGGTACAAAGGCCCGCGCCGTCGTGTCGACCGGGCCGCCGGGCGGAAACGGAACGATGAATTTGACCTGCTTGTTGGGGTAGTCGGCCGCATGCGCAGCCCCCGCATGCAGCAGGGGCAAGCCGGCGGCGGCCAGGGGCGCTGCGCCCAGGGCCAGCAGCTGGCGGCGGTTGATGGTGGTGGTCATGCTTGTCTCCAGGCTGTTTTTTTGCGAAACCGCCATCATCGGCCCGGCGCGCTGCTTTGCCCACACCCGTGCCGTTTGTGATTGCGAAACCTCCACTTCGCGCCAGCAGAAATGAAACAGGCGCCATTGATGGTTTTTTTCCATGGCCACAGACCCGATTCCGGTGCGAACTGCATGCAGGGGCGCCATGTTTGTATAACAATAGCGGCAGCCGCAAACCGCCGATCTGGCGTGCTTCTAGGAAATACCCCACCCCCACCCCTCCATGTCCGCTGTATTCAATTTCACCTTTGTGCCCTGGTTCCGTTCGGTGGCGCCTTATATCCATAAGTTTCGCAACCAGACTTTTGTAGTGGGCGTGACAGGTGAGGCGATTGCAGCGGGCAAGCTGCAATCCATTGCCCAGGATCTGGCCTTGATCCAGGCGCTGGGTGTCAAGATCGTGCTGGTGCATGGTTTCCGGCCCCAGGTGAATGAGCAGCTCGCCGCCAAAGGGCATGCGCCGCGCTATTCGCATGGCATCCGCGTGACCGATTCGGTGGCGCTCGATTGCGCCCAGGAGGCCGCTGGCCAGCTGCGCTTCGAGATTGAAGCGGCCTTCAGCCAGGGTCTGCCCAATACGCCGATGGCGGGCGCCACGGTGCGGGTGATCTCCGGCAACTTTGTCACCGCGCGCCCGGTCGGCATTGTCGATGGCGTGGATTTCATGCACTCGGGCCTGGTGCGCAAGGTGGACGTCGGCGGCATCCACCGCACCCTGGACATGGGCGCGATGGTGCTGGTCTCGCCATTTGGCTTTTCGCCCACCGGCGAAGCCTTCAACCTCAGCATGGAAGAAGTGGCCACGCGCGTGGCGATCGAGCTCAAGGCCGACAAGCTGATGTTCCTGACCGAAGTGGCCGGCATCCGCCTGAACCCGCTGGAAGCCGAAGGGGAAGACAACCCGGTGGACACCGAGCTGCCGCTGGATGCGGCGCAAAAGCTGCTGGCCGAGCTGCCCCCTGCCACCGTGCCGACCGATGTGGGCTTTTACCTGCAGCATTGCGTCAAGGCCTGCAAGGAAGGCGTGGAGCGCAGCCACATTCTGCCGTTTGCGACCGACGGCGCGCTGCTGCTGGAAATCTATGTGCACGATGGCATTGGCACGATGGTGATCGACGAGCGCCTGGAAGAGCTGCGCGAAGCCAAGCCCGATGATGTCGGCGGCATTCTGCAGCTGATCGAGCCCTTCGAGAAGGACGGCACCCTGGTCAAGCGCAGCCGTACCGAGATCGAGCGTGACATCTCTGCCTACACGATCATCGAGCACGATGGCGTGATCTTTGGCTGCGCCGCCCTCTACCCTTACCCGGAAGCGGGCACCGCCGAGATGGCCGCCGTGACGGTATCGCCCCAGAGCCAGGGCACCGGCGATGGCGAAAAATTGCTCAAGCGCATCGAGCAACGCGCCCGTGCCACCGGCTTGAAGAGCATTTTTGTGCTCACCACCCGGACGATGCACTGGTTTCTCAAGCGCGGCTTCCAGCCGGTGGACCCCGACTGGCTGCCCGAGCAGCGCAAGGCCAAGTACAACTGGAGCCGCAAGAGCCAGGTGCTGGTCAAGTACCTGTGATCGGGCCGGCTTGAAGCGCGCACAGCAAAACTGCCCTTGACCAGGGGCAGTTTTTTCTCAATGCCGGCGCTATCGGTGCCGCCTTAGCCCCAGAGCTTGACCACTTCGGCCGCCACGGTGGCCAGTGCGGCATCGCGGGCCTTGGGCTCGGCCTTGCATTCGGTCAGATAGCTGGTCACCAGGATGGGGGCACCACCGCCTGGCGGCCAGAGCAAGCCCACATCATTGCGCGTGTCAGGACCGGCTCCGGTCTTGTCACCCACCTTCCAACCCTTGGCGCCCGCGCGCAGGCAGTTGTCCCCGGTGGTGTTGGCAAGCAGCCAAGCTACCAGCTTGTCGCGGCTTGCCGGGCTCAGGGCGGTACCCAGGGTCAAGGTCTGCATGCTGGTCAGCATGGCCAGCGGGCTGGTTGTATCACGTACATCGCCGGGCTTGGACTCGCTCATGGCAGGCTCGATGCGATCCAGCCGCGTGACCTGGTCTTTCAAGCTGCGCATGTAGGCGGTAAAGCCTGCGGGGCCGCCGACACGCTCCAGCAGCAGATTGGTAGCACCGTTGTCGCTCAACGTGACGATGGCGTCGCAAAGCGCGTCGACCGTCATCGGCGCCTTGCCAGCAAACTTCTCGATGACCGGCGAATAGCTCACCAGCGCCGACCGGTCAAAGGTGACCTGTGCATCCAGCTTTTCCTGCCCTGCATCCACGCGGGACAGCACCTGGCCCGCCAGCAGCATCTTGAAGGTACTGCACATCGGGAAACGCTCATCCTGGCGCCAGCCCAGTGCCACGCCCGTGCCGGTGTTCAGCACCGACACCCCCAGCCGCCCGCCCACCGAGCGCTCCAGCGCCTCCATCGCGCGGAGAAACGCCCGCTCCGCGGGCGAACGAAGCGCAGGTGTGGCCGCCCAGGCGCGCGACGAGGTCGCTATCATGCTTGCCGCACCCATAGTCAAGAAAAACTTTCTTCTATACACTGATTCACTCCTTAGAATTCATGGTTCATCGATAGGTGACACTGAATTTACCGGGTTGGCTACGTTTTTACCAACGATGAAAACCAAGAAAACCCACAAGAAAAACTTATAGCTTATGCACCTGCCTCTGAATGCCCTGCGCGCTTTCGATGCCGCTGCACGCCACCTCAACCTGACGCGGGCGGCGCTGGAGCTGCATGTGACCCAGGCTGCCATCAGCCAGCACATACGCCAGCTGGAAGACCTGCTGGGCAAGCCGCTGTTTCGCCGCCTGCCACGCGGCCTGGCACTGACCGATGAGGGCATGGCCCTGGTGCCGGTGGTGGCCCAGGCCTTTGGCAGCCTGTCGCGGGCGCTGGCGCAGGTACAGGACCGGAGGCCGCACGAGGTGCTGTCCGTGGGCGTGGTGGGCACGTTTGCCGTGGGCTGGCTGCTGCCCCGGCTGCGGGCCTTTCAGGAAGCCCACGCCTTTGTCGACCTGCGGCTGTTCACCCACAATAACCGGGTGGACCTGGCTGGCGAGGGCTGGGATTGTGCGATCCGCTTTGGCGACGGTGCCTGGCATGGCACAGCGGCCCGGCAACTGCTGCAGGCACCGCTGACGCCGATGTGTGCACCAGCCATTGCCGCGCGGATACAGCAACCGGCCGACCTGGCCCATGAGACCTTGTTGCGCTCCTACCGCGCCGGAGAGTGGGAGCAGTGGTTTGCCCATACCCGGCAGACCTGTCCGACGCTGCGTGGCACGGTCTTCGACTCCTCGTTGACCCTGGCCGAGGCAGCGGCGCAAGGACTGGGCGTCGCGCTGCTGCCGTTGCGGCTGTTTTCCCGCGATCTGCAGGCCGGCCGCCTCGTGGCGCCGCTGGCGCAATGTCTGGACACCGGCAGCTACTGGCTGACCCAGCTGAAGTCGCGCAGCCCCTCGCTGGCCATGCAGACGTTCGAGCGCTGGCTGCTGGAGCAGTGCAGCCCAGCCGCCGCTGGCCAGTAGCCAGCCGCGATGGTCTCGGGACCCAGGCCGGGCCGTCTCCTACAAAGGCCCCGGCGCTTGTCAGACAGCGGGTAAACCAGGCCAGGCCTACGATAGGCAGTGACGCGTTCCTGTACAACAAGTCTGCGTCTACGCAGAACCACAACCACCGAGAGGACATCCATGCTTTCCACCCGCTATATCGCCTCCCTGTCCGCTGTTGCTGCCGCCTTGCTGGCTGCAGGTTGCGCCTCTACCGGCGACATCGAAGACCTGCCGCGCCCCAAGTCGGGCCACTGGCAAATCAGCTCCACCGACCAGGATGGCCAGACGGTCCAGTTCCAGGACTGCATGGACAAGGACACTTTCTACAAGACACGCGAGCTGCAAAAGGCCAAGTACGATGTGCAGCAATGCAAGACGAGCAGCCTCCGGGACAGCAATGGCTGGCAGTTCACCTCCAACTGCAAGGTAGGCCAGACGGAGCAGCGCATCGAGAGCAGCCGCAAGATCAGCGGCGATTTCCAGCACAACTTCCATGTGCTGTCGGTCACCAAGCAGCAGATGCCCGATGGCAGCACCGTGGAGACCACCCGCAATATCAAGGGCGAATACCTGGGCGCCTGCCCCGCCGGCATCCATCCTGGCGACCGCGTATTCGACGGTGGCGGCAAGATCAACTTCTACGACGTCACGGGCCTGAGCCCCAAGTAAGGTTTGGCACCTGTCCAACAGCCCGGCCATGCCGGGCTTTTTTTAAGTCTGAACGCCGGGCCATTTTGCTGATGCAGATCTAGAAATGGGTGATTCAGATACAGTACGATGTTCAGCCGTTGGACTGCGGCCCGCCCTGTGCTGCCTGCGCTGGCGGTGCCCGCCAGCCCCCATGCAGCCGTCCCAAGATGGCATGCCAGGGCCCTCCTCGCGTCCACCCGGCTTTTCCTCTGCCATACCGACAGATGCTGCCCACCGGCAGGCATCTTTCGTAGATTTTCTCCATGTCCCAGCAATACCTTACCGCCGCGCTTTACCAGTTCATCGACCTGCCGGAGTTTGCCCAGTGGCAGCAACCTTTGCAGGCGCTGTGTGACCAGCACCAGGTCAAGGGCTTGCTGCTGCTCGCCCACGAAGGCATCAACGGCACGATCGCCGGCCTGCCCGGCGATGTCCATGCGGTGCTGAACTGGCTCAAGCGCGACCCGCGCCTGGCCCATCTGGTGCACAAGGAAGCCTTTGCCGACAGCAACCCTTTCTACCGCATGCGGGTGCGGCTCAAACAGGAGATCGTCACGCTGGGCGTGCCCGAACTGAACCCGGCGCTCAACGCCGGCCAGTATGTGAAGCCTGAGGACTGGAATGCGCTGATCAGCCAGCCCGATGTGGTGCTGGTCGACACCCGCAATGACTACGAAGTGGGCATTGGCAGCTTTGAGGGCGCGATCAATCCACGCACCAAGAGCTTCACCGAGTTTCCGCAATGGGTGGCCGAGCAGTCCCAACCGGGTGGCGCGCTGCACGGCAAGCAAAAGGTGGCGATGTTCTGCACCGGGGGCATCCGTTGTGAAAAATCCACCGCCTATATGAAGACCCAGGGCTTTGACGAGGTCTACCATCTTGAAGGCGGCATTCTCAAATACCTGGAGACGGTGGACGCTGACGCATCGATGTGGTGGGGCGACTGCTTTGTGTTTGACGAGCGCGTGTCGGTCGGCCATGGCCTGGTGCGCGGTCCGCACCAGCTCTGCCGCAGCTGCCGCATGCCGCTGGGGGCGGACGAACTGGCCCATGCCCACTATGTGCGCGGCGTCAGTTGCCCCTACTGCCATGGCAGCCGCACGCCTGAGCAACTCGCTTCGCTGGCCGAGCGCCAGCGGCAGATGGATTTGGCGCATGAGCGCGGTGACACCCACCTGGGCCACACCCAGGCCAGCTCGCAGCAGTCGCGCCAGCAAAAAATGGCAGCACAGCAAGAGGCCTTGCAAGGCCTGCCGGTGCTGTACTCCTTCCGCCGTTGCCCGTACGCGATGCGGGCGCGCCTGGCGCTCGCCTACGCCGGCGTGGCCTGCCAGCTGCGCGAAGTGGTGCTCAAGGACAAGCCGCAGGCGCTGCTGGATGCATCGCCCAAGGCCACCGTGCCGGTGCTGGTACTGGCCGATGGCACCGTGCTGGAAGAGAGCCTGGAGATCATGCTCTGGGCGCTGCGCCAGAATGACCCGGACCAGTGGCTGAGCCCTACCGACGGCAGCCTCGACGAGATGCTGGCGCTCATCGCCCGCCATGACAGCGAATTCAAACCTGCACTGGACCGCTGCAAATACCCCAGCCGCTATCCGCAAGCAGATGCGGCTGCCGCAGCGGCCACGGCCAACGAGTTCTTGGGCGCATTGAACCAGCAGCTGACTGCCACCGGCTACCTGTTTGGCCGCGACCCGAGCCTGGCCGACATGGCCATCCGCCCCTTTGTGCGCCAGTTCGCCGGTATCGACGAAGCCGCATGGCAGAATCACCCCTGGCCCCATCTGCAAGCCTGGTTGCTGCGTCTGACCGACTCGGCACTTTTTGAGCAGGTGATGGAAAAATACCCTGCCTGGCACCCGGACGAAGCGGGCGTGCTGTTCCGCTGAGCGGGCGCCGCACGCTCCCGGCACGCGAGTGACAGGCACTGCCCACGGATGCGCAGCCCTGCGCCCGCTGCAGCGCTTGCCCGGCACCGACCGCCTGCGCCCACGACCGTGCCATGATCCAGTCCATCCAGATCCTGCGTTTTGCCGCCGCCCTGTGGGTGGCGCTCTACCACGCGCGGAACTACCGTTTCTTCCCCGAACTCCCCCCCTGGCTGCGCGCCATCGCCGACGGGGGCTTTGTCGGTGTCGACATCTTCTTTGTGATCAGTGGCGTCATCATGGCGCTGGCCACTACCCACACCGCCACCGGCCCGCGGCCCTCGGCCCAGTTTGTCGCCACCCGCTTTGCCCGCATCTACACGGGCTGGTGGCCCGAGATGCTGCTTTATGCCGCCGGCTTGCAGGCGCTGGGCACCATGCCGCCCGATGTGCATCTGCTGTCGTCCGCGCTGCTCTACCCGGCCAATTTCAGCCTCCATATCAATGCGGTGATCTGGACCTTGGTCTACGAGCTGTATTTCTACCTGCTCATCGGCGCCAGCCTGCTGCTGGCCAAGCCCTGGCGCGACCGCGCGCTGGCGCTCTGGGCGCTGGTCATCGCCGTGCTGGTGCTGTATTACGCCGCAACAGGCCGCTACCGCCCGGACATGTTCTCGCAAGCAACGCCGCTGGTCTGGTTCTATGCCGCGCCGCTGGTGCTCGAGTTCTTTGCCGGGTACTTCTTGTACCGCTGGCTGCAGCGCAGGCCCCAGCAACACTGGTGGGCCTGGCTGTTGGCCAGCGCCCTGCTCTGCGCGGCTGCCGTTTACTACAGCGTCACCGCCACGTTGTATGCGCCGGGCATCGTCGGCTTTTTCCACTGGCCGGAGCGTGCCCTGCTGGTGGGGGCTGCCGCCACCGCCCTGGTCGGTGCCGCCTTGCTGTTGCCAGCGCCCCGGCATGCGGCATGGCGCTTGCTCGCCAAGCTGGGCGACTACGCCTTTGCCATCTATTTGCTGCACCTGCTGGTGTTCCAGCTCGCGCAGCACTCCATCACCTCGATGGCGCTGGAAATACCGCACCGCGCCTTCAGCCTGCTGCTGGTGCTGGCGGCGCTGGTCGCGCTGTCGGCGCTGTACTACCACGCCATCGAACACCCCATCTACCAAGCATGCCGCCGCGCCATTGCGCGCTGGGCGGCTCCCAAGCCATGACCCAAGCCCGTATCCATCTGATCTATGCCCGCGCCCGCAATGGCGTGATCGGCCGCGACAACCAACTGCCCTGGCACCTGCCCGAGGACATGGCTTTTTTCAAGCAAAAGACAGCCGGGGGCACCGTCGTCATGGGCCGCAAGACCTGGGATTCGCTGCCGTCGCGCTTTCGCCCGCTGCCGGGCCGCGACAATGTGGTCGTCACCCGCCAAAATGGCTGGCAGCCCAGCCCTGCCAGCGAAAGGGTGCATGTCGCTGCTGACCTGCCGCAGGCGCTGGCCACCGCCCAGGGGCTGGGCCAACCGGTCTGGGTGATTGGCGGCGCGCAGATCTATGCCCAGTCGCTCGCGCTGGCAGACGAGGTCTGGGTGACCGAGATCAACCAGGATTTTGACGGCGACGCCCATGCACCCGTGCTGGATGACCGGTGGCAGGAGGTCTCGCGCGAAGCCCAGACCAGCAGCAATGGTCTGCCCTTTGCGTTTGTCTGCTACCAGCGTAGGCAGGCCCCAAAGTCCTGAGTAGGACAGGCAGAGGTCCCAAGGCACCACGCTGGTGCAGCGCAGCAAATTGATGCAAAATGGATTTCATCAAATAGCAATCTGCGGCGTGCCGGACCAAGCGCTGGGGCGACGCAACAAGACGGAACACTGTGACGATGAGCCTGGTACAAGCTTTGCCCGCCGGCCCGTTGGATGTGATCGGCGATGTGCACGGCGAGCGCCTGGCATTGGAAGCGCTGGTCCGGCATCTGGGCTATGACGACAATGGCATCCATCCGGCCGGCCGTACGCTGGTCTTCGTCGGCGATTTCTGTGACAGAGGCCCAGACAGCCCTGGCGTGCTGGCCCTCGTGCGCCGCTGGGTGGAAGCCGGCAATGCCTGCGCCGTGCTCGGCAACCACGAGATCAACCTGCTGCGCGAAGACGCCAAGGACGGCTCGGGCTGGTACTTTGACGAGCGCATCGAGGCCGACAACCTCAAATATGCACCCTATGCGCGTGCGGACAGGGCCTTTGACGACGAAATGCTGCCGTTTTTGCGCCAGTTGCCGCTCGCGCTGGAGCGCGCAGACCTGCGCATCGTTCATGCCGCATGGATCGGCGACAAGATCGACCAGGCCCGGGCACTGCCGCTTGGGCGGGTGGCGCAAGACTATGACCGGCTGGAGCAAGAGGCCTATCTGCACGCAAAAACGCTGGGCATCCCCGCCCAGTTGAAGGCCGAAAACCAGGCCTGGCCCTACCACCTCGAAGATGGCGCCCATTGCCCGCCCTTCATGCCGGCGCATGCCGACAGCGAGTTGAACAAATCCCAGTACAACCCCCTCAAGGTGCTGAGTTGCGGGGTGGAGCGCAGAGGCAGCGAACCCTTTTTTGCGGGCGGCAAATGGCGTTTTGTCGAGCGGGTGGCCTGGTGGGATGCCTATACGGACAGCACACCTGTCGTCGTCGGCCATTACTGGCGCCGCATCCATGAGCTCGACCGCTCGGTGCTGGGCAAGGGGGACCAGGACCTGTTCGCCGATATCGACCCCCACGCCTGGCACGGGCTGCGCGGCAATGTTTTTTGCGTGGACTTTTCCGTGGGCGCGCGCTGGACGGCCCGGCTCGCCGGCCAGCCGCCGGAGCAGGACTTCAAGCTCGCGGCGCTGCGCTGGCCGGAGCGGGTGCTGGTGCTCGATGACGGCAGTGCAGAGCCCACCACCGGCTTTATGCAGGCGGCCGTGCCAGCGCTGGTGTGACGCCCGGGTCAGCCCCTGATGCATGGAAAAAGCGGCCAGTGGCCGCTTCGTCGTTGATGGGCTCGCTGCCCTGTTTGGAGTGCTAGTGCCTTACAGGCCCAGGACTGCAATGCCCGCCTTGGCGATCTGCGCATCTTCCGGTGCCTTGACACCGCTGACGCCCACAGCGCCCACACATTCGCCGTCCTTCATGATCGGCACGCCGCCTTCGAGCATGCCATCGATCAGCGGAGCGCTCAGGAAAGCGGTGCGGCCACCGTTGATCATGTCTTCAAAACCCTTGCTCTCGCGGCGGCCGAGTGCCGAGGTGCGGGCCTTGGCCACGCAGATGTGGGCCGAAACGGGGGCCGCGCCGTCGCGGCGGATCATGCCCAGCAGGTTGCCGCCGTCATCCACCACGGCAATGCTCACGATCCACTGGTTCTTGACCGCTTCGGCCTCGGCCGCATTCAACACCGCCTTGACATCGGCCAACTCCAGCACTGCTTTGGTTTTCATGGTGACTCCTTGGAAAAGATGGGGGAAACCCGGTTGTTCAGCATGCCAGCATAACGGCATTACAGCGCGCTAATTGCTCAGCGGCATCACAGCATTTGTGCCTAAAACGTCGGTAATCCCCATCGGTTTAGGCGGCTGCACCTTCCGCAGCAGCGGAGGCCTCTGCATCGGCCATCTCGGTCTCGGTCTTGACCGACGGCGCATGGCCATCCCACTCAAACACCGCCATGCTCTCGACGTGGGCCGTATGCGGGAACATGTTGACCACACCGGCAGCCACGCAGCGGTAGCCGGCCTGGTGCACCAGCAGACCGGCATCGCGCGCCAGGGTCGCCGGGTTGCAGCTCACATACACAATGCGCTTGGGCGGTGTCCAGTCCTTGGCGCTGTCGGGCAGCGGCGCGGTATCGGGCACCTGGTGGCGGGCCTTGTGGATATCAGCCAGCGCCTTGGACAGTGCGAATGCGCCTTCACGTGGAGGATCGACCAGCCATTTGTCAGCCTGGCCATCGGCGATCAGCATCTCCGGCGTCATCTCGAACAGGTTGCGGGCCACAAAGCGCGTGGGCGCCAGCGCATTGCCTGCGGGGCGGCTGGCATTGTTGGCGGCATAGTTCTCGTGCGAGCGCTGCACCAGGGTCTCCGAGCCTTCGATGCCCAGCACCTCACCGGCCATCGTGCCGATGGGCAGGGTGAAGTTGCCCAGACCGCAGAACCAGTCGATCACGCGCTCGGTCTTCTTCGCATCCAGCAGGCGCAGCGAGCGCGTCACCAGCACCTGGTTGATGTGGGGGTTGACCTGGGTGAAGTCGGTGGGCTTGAACGGCATCGTGATGCCGAAATCGGGCAGTGCATAGGACAGCTGCGCGCCGATGCCGTCCATCAGGTGCACGGTGTCCGGCCCCTTGGGCTGCAGCCACCACTGCACGTTATGGGCTGCGGCAAAATCGCGCAGGCGCTGCATGTCGGTGTCGCTCAGCGGCTCCAGATGGCGCAGCACCAATGCGGTGACATGGTCGCCGCAGGCCACTTCGATCTGCGGGCAGGTTTCGCGGGCATCGAGGCTGCCGATCAGCGCGCGCATCGGCATCAGCAAGGCATCGACATGCGGAGGCAGGATCTTGCAGGTTTCCATGTCGGCGATGTAGCGGCTCTTGCGCTCATGGAAACCCACCAGCACCTTGCCCTTCTTGGCGACATAGCGCACCGACAGGCGCGAGCGGAAGCGGTAGCCCCAGCTGGGGCCTTCAATGGGGCGCATCACCGTCTCGGGCACCACCTTGCCCAGGTGCCAGAGGTTGTCCTCCAGCACGCGCTGCTTGGTCGCAATCTGGGCGCCGACGTGCAGATGCTGCATCTTGCAGCCACCGCAGGCACCGGCATGCAAGCCAAAGTTGGGGCAGCCGGGCCGCACACGCTGCGACGACTCGCGGTGGATCTGCAGCAGATCGGCCTGCTCCCAGTTGTTTTTCTTGCGCCGGGTCTTGGCGCTCACCCATTCGGTGGGCAAGGCACCATCAACAAAGACGACCTTGCCGTCGGCACGGCGCGCGACACCCTGGGCGTCCATGTCCATGGACACGATCTTCAAGGCATCTGCGGGGAACTGGGCTGCCTCGGCGGCATCGGGGGATTCGGAAATGGTCTGTGGGGTCTGCGCTTCGCTCATCCCGGTATTTTCGCAGGCTGGACAATGGCCTGCGGCCAACCTCTGGCAATTTGGCGTGCGGGAGCGCAAAAAATCACGACGGCGCCCAGATCAGCTTTGCCAATGCCGGGTCTTGCTGTGCTGCCGCCTCGTCGTAGCTGTCCCGATGGCGTATCACCTCATCCATATGCCGCTCGGCCCACAGGCGAAGCGCATCCAGCGTGTCAGCCAGCGACTGGCCCAGCGGAGTCAGGCTGTATTCCACTTTGGGCGGCGAACAGGCAAAGACTTCGCGCCGCACGATGCCATCGCGCTCCAACGCCCGCAGCGTTTGCGTCAGCATCTTTTGAGACAGGCCCTCAATGCCCTTGCGCAACTGCCCAAACCGCCACGGCCCTGCGCGCAGCAGGCCCAGCACCAGCACTGTCCATTTGTCGGCTACGCAATCGAGCACCTGCCTGGTGGGGCAGGTGGCGAGATAAGGGTTCCACGCAGGGCGGCAGGGGTCAATGGTCACTTTTTGGTTCCTATGTCACTTTTCGGTGTCTTATTGCAACTATTGATCGCAACCTTTAATCTCATCGTTTTTCATGCATCTGCCCACGGCAGCTTGGCTTATTCAACAAGGAGAGAAGATGAACACAGCACAGAACATGGATGTCGTACGCCGCTACTTTGAGGCTGTCGCAAAAGGCGATCTTGAGGGCGTTGGCGCCGCTTTCAGTAACGACATTGAATGGCACCAGCCCGGCAAGGGCACGCTATCTGGATTGCACCGTGGCAAGGCTGCCGTCTTCACACTGCTGGGCCAATTCATGCAGCGCAGCCAGGGAAGCTTTCGCATCGACAAAGTCGGCCCGCTGATGGCCCAGGGCGATCTGGTCAGCACCTCCTTGCACTTCTGCGCTGAAAAGCCAGGTGCAGCCATCGCCATGTCGGGCATCGATGTGCTGCGCATCGAGAACGGACTCATCCGGGAAGTATGGCTCTTCTCTGAAGATCAGGATGCGGAGGACGCCTTCTGGGGCTAACAGCGCTGGGCAGGCCAGCACGATGAGGCCTGCTTGAAAAACACAAAGGGCAGCCGCGCTGCCCTTCGGTATTTTGTGTAGCGATTACTGCGCGGTGATCATGCTGCCCATGTTCAGCTGGTCAGTCACCATGTTGGCACTGCTCGATGTGCGCTTCTTGGCGCCCGGCAGCGCATGGACTTCGGTGACGCAGACGCTGTTGTTGGGCGTGAAGACCACGCGGCTGCCGCTGGGCAGCTCGCCTGCAGTCTGGTGTAGCGGCTTGGACATGTCGACCGGTGGTTCCGCACTGCGGTAAATCACTTCGTTCTTGCTGTCATAGACCGTGTAGCAGGTCGCCTGCGCCCAGGCCGAGGCGGTGAGCGCCAGCATCGCAAGTGCTGTGGATTTGAAGCTGTAACTGGAACCAGGCATGGTAGGACTCCCGCAATATTTTTTATCGATCCGGTGAAGTTACCAAATTTTCCCAAACGGCGCATCCCCATTTGCCGGGGAAAGGTCAAGAAAAATCAACCAAAAACAAAAACTTACACAAAACGTGCGCCTGTCGCAGTTCTATTCAGATTTGGTATTGATAATTATTCTCATTCAATGCTAAGATTCGCCCATCGCCGCTGTCAGGGGCTGGGTGCATGCAGACATGCCTCCAGCCCTCGCAACGGTGATGGTTTCATCGTGGGGCGACTCTTGGGGCCCGTTCAGCCCCAGGGTCGTTTTGGCCAGCCAACGATCTTTTCGCACAGCCACGCATTTTTTCGATGAAGCCCGCGCAGTCCATGGCCGCTGCCCATCGCCGCCGCTGCGACCGGTGTTTGCTGAACGATAGCCCTGCCCTGCTGCACCGGCCCGCTTCGTCCACGGCTCCGCAATCTCCACCACCCGCTGCTACAGCTCGCCTTGCCGCAATCCGCTCGAGCGCCTCACCTGGCGTTCCGTCGCCTCTTCCAACACCGAGAAGTTACTGCTGCCGCCTGCCACCACGGTCAGCCAGCGCTTGGCCCGGGTCATGCCGGTGTAGACCAGCTCGCGGGTCATGATCGGCGACAGGCTGGGCGGCAACACGACGGCCGCATGGCTGAACTCCGAGCCCTGGGATTTGTGGATCGTCATCGCGTAGACGGTCTCCACGGCCTGCAAGCGGCTGGGCAGCACCCAGCGCAGGCCTTCGCTGGTCGCAAACACCACGCGCAGCGTACCCGGTGCCATGCCGGCCCCGCCGGTCTCGGGCGCCTGGTTCGCCGGCATCTGCACGGTGATGCCGATATCGCCATTCATCAGCTTGAGGCTGTAGTCATTGCGGGTCACCAGCACCGGGCGGCCGGCATACCAGCCGCTGCTTTGTGCAATCAGCTCGCGGTGGGCCAGCAGTTGGGCAATGCGCTCGTTGAGCCCTTCCACACCCCAAGGGCCGCTGCGCAGCGCGCAGAGCACCTGGAACTCGCCATGCGCCTTCAACAGCTGCAGCGCCCAGGCATTCAAGGCCTCGGGGCCGGGGTTGGGCGGCATCTCGCGCAGCACCTGCAGGTAGTGGCCATAGCCCACGGGCCCGGCATCGCGCTTGGCGGCGCTGTCGACAAAGCGCTTGCCGCCGCCATCGAGCACCAGTTGCGCGAGAGATGAATGTGTCGGGTCCGGTACCGCATACGCGGCCAGATCGGGGTAGCCTGCCTTCAGCAGCGGCTTGATGGCCTTGCGCCTTCCGGCGTTGACGACACCGGCCAACTGGCCGATGCCGCTGTCGGCATGGAAACGGTGGCTGACCCGCAGCATCACCACCGCCTGGTCCAGCGGCTTGCCTGCAATATCTTGCAGCTCCGCAGGCACCTGCTGGCCGGTCACCTGCTGCAGCCATTGCGCCGTCTCGTGCCAGTAGAGGCCGCGCTCGGCCTGGGCGCAAAGCTCCCCGAGCACCGCGCCGGCTTCCACCGATGCGAGCTGGTCCTTGTCGCCCAGCAGCACCAGACTGGCCTGCGGCGGCAGCGCCGACAGCAGGGCTGCCATCATCTCCAGGTCAACCATCGACGCTTCATCGACCACCAGCACATCCAGTGCCAACGGGTGCTGGGCATCATGGCGGAAATGCCGGCTGTCAGGCCGGCTGCCCAGCAAACGGTGCAAGGTCTGGGCTTCCGACGGGATCAGCGGCTTCAAGCTCCGGGGCCCACCACTCTCGGCCGGCGGCAAGGCAGGCAGCTGCGCATCATCGAGGCGCTGCAAGGCCTGCACGATGGATTCGGACAAGCGCGCTGCCGCCTTGCCGGTGGGAGCCGCCAGGCAAATGCGCAGGGGCCGGCCGCCTTGCTGCAAGGCCATGCTCTGCAGCAGCGCCAGCAGCTTGACGACGGTGGTGGTCTTGCCGGTGCCCGGGCCGCCGGTAATGATCGAAAACGCGCTCGATGCTGCCAAGGCGCAGGCCATTTTTTGCCAGTCGGGCGAATCGGGAACCTGGTGCGGCGCCGGTGCAAACAGCTGGTCCAGTGCCTGGCGCAGCATCGCATCCTGCGCGGCACTGCGACCCTGGCGCAAATGCTGGCTGGCAGTGATGCGCTGGCCAATGGCCTGCGCTACGTCCTGCTCGTACTGCCAGTAGCGGCGCAGATAGAGGCGATCGCCCTGCAACACCAGCGGTGTGCCACCCTGGCTGGGCTTGCCCGGGGCCGCCACCAGCGCGCTGGCCTGCAGCACCGACTGCCACTGCAGCAGGTTGACCTGGGCCAGCAGCTCGCTGGGCAGCGGCAATGGCGTAGGCTCGGTCGCGCCGCTGCCCTGCGCAGCGGTATCGGGTGGCAGCGACAGCGCAAAACGGCTGTTGTCCAACGTGGCTTGCAGATCCAGGCAGACATGGCCACGGCCCAGCTGGTGGCTGGCCAGCGCAGCGGCCAGCAAGACCAGTGGCGATGCGCCGGGATCGAGCTCATGCAGAAAAAGCACCAGCGCCTGGTCCAGGCTGCGCAGCCAGCCATGGGCGGTCCAGCGCTCTACCGTGTGCAGCAGGCTGGCGGTCGCGCCGTCCGGCACGGCCGGCGTACGTACTGCGGATTGCTGGTGGGGCACGCCCTGCTGGGGCGTGCCGTCCTCGGGTTCTGTCGTCATTGCATTCATCATCATTGCGCAAACAGCGCATCGAGCGCATCCATCAGCGCGCGCGGGGGTTTGTCCTGGTAGAGACCCTGGTGCTCCGCACCCACGCCTCGCAAAAACCAGTACTGCATGCCGCCCACATCGCGCTCGTAGTCATAACCGGGCAGGCGCTGCTGCAGCAAGCGGTGCAGCGCATAGGTGTACAGCACATACTGCAGGTCATAGCGGTGTTGCAGCACAGCAGCCGCCATGGCCTGCGGCGTGTAGGCCGTACTGTCCGCGCCCAGCCAGTTGGATTTGTAGTCCATCACGTAATAGCGGCCGCCATGCTCGAACACCAGGTCCATGTAGCCCTTGAGCATGCCATGAAGCTGGTTCGGGAGCAGCGCCGGCCTCGGCTGGCCCGGCAGCACATGCTGCTGCACGAGCGTGTCGAGCTGACCGGTCGAGGCCCGGTTGATCGACAGCCAGAACTCCATCTCTACCTGGTAATCGCCCAGCGACTGCAGTGCGGCAGGCGTCTCGCTCGGGGCACCCTGCAGCAGTAGCGGCGTCTGCAGCCATTGCCGGACGAAGCCTTGCAAGGGTGCGGCCCAGTCCCCCCAGCCGCGCACCTGGCAGCGGTAGGCGATGATGCCATCCAATGCCGCTGGTTTGCTCAGTACCGTGGCAAAACCCTCTTGCGCGCACCACTCCAGCAGGCCGTGCAGAAAGTTGCCCGCATCCGGGCCCTTGGGGAACGCATGTAGGCTGCCCGGCTGCGGCAGGCCGGGCGCGGTGGCTTGGGGCAGCGCTTCCTGGGGCTCGAGGTACTGGTCCTGCTCTGCGGTTTCGGGCTCGGCCGCAGTGACGGCTTCTTCGGTCCACAGGCCTTGCGAGGGGAGCGCCAGGCCCAGCCGCTCGGTCAGTGCGGAGAAACTGGCGATCCACCAGTGCTCATCGGCTTGTCTGCGGGGGCGGCGCGCCGGGTGAACGGCCGGCGGCCGCTCGGGCTGGTAGCGCTGCAGGCTGACCTCGGGGACCGGCTGCACTGCCATCTGCGGGCAGCTGCTGGCAAATTCCTGCAGGTAGGCATGCAGCGCCAGATCGGGCAGCTTTTGCCCGCCCGCCAGCAGGTAGCCGACAGCGCTTTTCTCCAGGCTGCCCGCCCGGCTCATGCCCTTGGCGAGCGGTGCCACGCCCAGCCACAGCGCGTACTGGGCCCGCGTCAGTGCCACATAGAGCAGGCGCATGTCTTCGCTCAGGCGCTCGTCGTTGTGGGCGCTGACCGCCTCGGCATGCTTGTTGTTCAGCTCCACGACCAGGTCACCCGAAGCAGCATCGTGGTACTGCGCATAGCCCCGGCTCTTGCCGTCAAAATCGCGCCAGCTGCTGATGAAGGGCAGCAGCACCAGCGGGTATTCCAGGCCCTTGGACTTGTGGATGGTGACCACCTTGATCAGGTCCGCATCGCTCTCCAGGCGCAGGATCTCCTCCTCACCCTCGGGGCTGTCCATCTGCTCGGCCAGGCGCCGGATCAGCGCCTGCGCACCCTCCACCTCGGTCGAAGCACGCTGCAGCCATTCGGCCAGGTGCAGCACATTGGTCAGGCGCCGCTCGCCGCCGGGCTGGCCGAGCCAGCGGGCGGGCAGGTCAAAATCGAGCAGCCACTGGCGCAGCATCGGCAACACGCCTTTTTTCTGCCACAGCTGCTGCAGTACACGTGTGCGCAGCGCCAGGTGCTCCCAATGCTGTTCATCATGGTTGAGCCGCTCCAGTTCCTGCCACGACCAGTCCATCGACGCGGTGGCCAGCGCCACCCGCAGCAGGCCGTCATCGCCAGGCGCATTGACGGCGCGCAGCCAGCGCAGCATGTCAGCGGCCTCACCCGTCTGGAACACCGAGTCGCGGTCCGACAGGTAGACACTGGCCAGGCCCCGGTCCTTGAGCGCATCGCGCACCAGCTCGGCCTCGGCACGGCCCCGCACCAGGATGGCGATGTCGGCCGGGCGCAGCGGCCGGCCCAGCGCATCCGGCGATTGGCCAAAACCGGCCTGCCCGGCCCGGGCAGCATTGAGCCAGGCGGTGATCTGGCTGGCGGCCGCCTGTGCCATGCGCTGGCGGTAGGCGGATTCGGCCACGCCGGTACGCGCGCTCTTGCCAGTGCCTGCGGCATCGCCATGCTCGTCGGCGCCATCGGCCTGCGCTTGCGTGCCGGCCTCCATAGTCCACAAGGTCATCGCCGGCGTGGTCTCGCCCTGCAAAAAGAGTGCGTCGCGGCGGCCGTTGGCATCAACGGCCACAAAGGGCACGGGATTGTGCTGCGCATCCTGGCGGAAGCGGAAGGCCGCCCGGGGATGGCCCTCGGCATGCACAAAGCAATGGTTGATGGCCTGCACGACCGCCTGGGTGGAGCGGTAGTTGGTGCCCAGCGAGTAATGGCGCTCCTGGGTGGCAGCGCGGGCGCGCAGGTAGGTGTAGATATCGGCACCGCGAAACGCGTAGATCGCCTGCTTGGGGTCGCCGATCATGAACAGGCCCTGCGCGGGGTCGTTGTCCGCAATGCGGTAGATGCGTTCAAAAATGCGGTATTGGAGTGGATCGGTGTCCTGGAACTCATCGATCATTGCCACCGGAAACTGGCTGCGGATGCGCTGCGCAAGAGCGTCGCCCCCGGGCGCATGCAACGCAGCATCCAGGCGCTGCAGCAGGTCGTCAAACCCCAGTTCGCCACGGCGCTGCTTCTCGCCCTCCAGCGCGCGCTGTATGTGGGCCATCGCATGGCGCAGCAGCAGCGGCTTGAGCGGCGTGGCCGCTTGTGCGTCTTGCGCCACCGCCTCCAGCCAGGCGTCGATCGCAGCAAAGGCCGCATGCTCGGGCACCACGACCCCTTTCTTGGCCTTGATGCCCGACTGGCCGAAGGCCCGAATCTTGGCGGGCGCCGGCTCGCCAGCACTCCAGGCCGCCATCGCGGCCAACCAGGCCTCGAACACGCCTGGCTCGTCCTTCTTGGGATAGGTGACGCCGTTGAGGCCCGGCACCAGCGCGATGAGCAACGCCTCCAGCTCGGACCGGTGCTGCTGCCACAACTGGCGGGCGGCATTCTCCAGCGCGCCATGGCGGGCGGCAGCCTCGCTGGCCTGGGCCAGCAAAGCCGGCAGGTCGACCTGGCCGGCAGGCGCCAGTTGCGCGCCCTCGTAGCGCCAGTCGGCATCCTGGCGGCTGAGCATGGGCTGGATGGCCTGCTGCAAGGCCTGGGGCGTGGCCACCACCTGCAGCAAGCTGCGCAGCGACGTTGCGGGCAGGTCGTAGAACTGGCGGCGCCAGTAGTCCTGCACCACCTGGGTCAGCAATTCGCTCTGGTCGGTGATGAGGCTTTGCTGGAACAGGCTGCCGCTGTCAAATGCATGTTCGCGCAGCATGCGGTAGCACCAGCTGTGGATGGTGGATACCGCTGCCTCATCCATCCAGTTGGCGGCCTCGTGCAGCACACGGGCGCAGGCAGGCCAGCGGCTGCTGGGATAATCGGCCCGCAGCGCCAGCAGCAAGGGGTCCGTCGCCTCTTCGCTGCCGCTGCCCTCCGGGTCCTGCGCGAACAGCTGGGCCGCTTCGGACAGGCGGTGACGAATGCGGTCGCGCAGCTCCTGCGTGGCCGCATCGGTAAAGGTCACCACCAGAATATCGGGCGGCGCCAGAGGCCGCCCAAAGGCCTGCTCTCCTCCATGCTGCAGCACCAGCCGCAGGTACAGCGCAGCAATCGTATAGGTTTTGCCGGTGCCGGCACTGGCTTCGATCAGCCGGCTGCCCCACAGCGGAAAACGCAGGGGATCCAATGCCAAGGTGGTATCGGGTGGCATCGCGCTCATCGCGGCCCCTCCCCATCGCCCGCACCACCCTCTGCAAAGCGCGCCAACGCCTGCGGATGCTGGCCATTGACCAGTTGCACATGGGCGAGCATGTCGCCATACAGCTGCTGGGCCACGTCCAGCAGACCGGCAGCCAGCAGCGCATCAAAATCCGGAAACACCCGGGCCAGCTCGGCCGAGCGTTGCAGCTCGCCGGTGCCCCGGTAGCTGTCGTCGTACAGCGACGCCAGCTGCCCGGCCGATGCAGCCGGTGACAGGCTGGCGATGGAGGTACGAACCGCTGCCGGCAAGGGCGCGCGCATGCCTTGCTGCCACAGTGCCAGCAACTGGCGCCACGCCGTCCGGGCATCGCCAGCGGCCAGCGCGGGAAACACCGCAATGCCCGATTCGGTGCAGACCACCGTCGTCAGCGCCTGGCCGGCGTTGTGCCAGGCCAGGTGCTCCACCCAGGCGCGCACCAGGCGGTCATAGCGCAGCTGCTCGCCGGCATGCAAGCGGCCGGCGGACAGGCTGATCTTGGCGGCATGCCGCTGGCCGGCGGCATCAGTCCAGCGCAGACCGCGCAGCCAGTCGGCCACGGCCGGGCCCTGCGTGCCGCCGCTGTAGCGCAGCTCCAGCGCATCGCTGCCCGCCTGCGGCCAATAGCGCAGCGCTGCCGCATACACCTGCAGCGCACGCAGGGCCGCGTCGCATGCGGGCTCGAGCGCGCAATCGGCAAAGGCGCGCAGCGGCAGCCGCCCTTCCAGCCGCAGCCGATGGGCCGCAGCATCGAGCTGCGCGCGCAGCTGGGGAGCATCGGCCGCCGCGCCGGGGTTGTCGCGCACCCAGGGCTCCAGCGCGCTCAGCAAGCTCGCCTGCAGGCTCCAGGCCTGCAGGCCGTCCGGGGCAAACATCTCCTCGTCCTGGCCGGTCAGGTCCTCGTCTTCAAAAAACACGCGCAGGCGCTGGCGGAAGAATGCGGCAACGGGCTTTTGCGCAAAGTCCTGCAGTTGGCGCAGGTTCAGCGCTGCGTCCAGCCCCATCTCGGGCAAGGCCTCCCACGCGTCTTCGGCTGCCTCGGTCGGCAGGCCTTCCCCGTGCACACCATGCCACTCCTGCGCATAGGTATAGAGGCCATCGCTGCCCGCCTGCGCAGGGGGCTGCGCGAAGTAGCGCGGGCTGAAGGGTTGCAGCGGGTGCTCCTGCGTGAGGGCGCGCAGCAGCGCCTGCCCCGAGGCAGGGCGGGACAGCCCGGCGGGGGCGCCTGCCAACTGCCAGCCCTGGGCAAGATGGTCGCGCAGCTGGCCGATCAGCACCGATGGCGGGCGGGCCGTGCTATCACGGATGCTGCGCCCTACCCAACTGATGTAGAGTTGCTCGCGGGCCGACAACACAGCTTCCAGCAGCAAGTAGCGGTCATCATCGCGGCGCGAACGGTCGCCGGGCCGGTACTGCTGGCGCATCAGGTCAAAGTCCAGCACCGACACCGGACGCGGGTAGGCCCCATCGTTCATGCCCAACAGGCACACCACGCGAAAAGGAATCGCGCGCATCGGCATCAGGCTGCAAAAACTCACGGCCCCCGCCATGAAGCGCTGATTCAAGCTGCTGGTATCCAGGCCTGCCAGCCAGGCCTCGCGTGCCACACACAGCGGCAACGCTTCGTCAAACGCCGCCGCCTCGCATTGGCCCAGCCAGCGTTCCAAGCCTTGCAGCAGCTGCATCTGCAGCAGTTTTTCATGGTCTTGCTGAGGATCGAACAGCAGCTCCAGCACCGTTCGTGCTCGTTCCACCCAGGCACCGGGCGATACCTCCTCGTCCAGCAGACTGCAGGCTTGCTCCAGTGCGCGCAGCAGGGCCGCCAGGCCACCCAGTGCTGCGGCATCGAGACCGCCAATCTCATCGTAGGGCTGGATATCGTCCAGCGCCTGACCGCGCCCCACGGCAAAGCCCAGCAGCATGCGGCGCAGGCCGAAGCGCCAGCTGTTGGTCTCCCCGGCCTGGGCCAGGCCAATGCGTGCGCGCTGTGCGGCATCCAGCCCCCAGCGCACACCGGCGCCTTCAATCCAGCGGTGCAGCAAGGCCAGATCATCCGGGTCAATGCCAAAGCGCTGGCGCACCGCATCGACGGCCAGCAGATCGAGCACTTCGCTGACGGCAAAGCGGCTCTCGGGCATGGCCAGTACATGCTCCAACGCAACCAGCATCGGCTCGCGCCCGCGCTGGCTCTGGTCGGCCAGCGAATAGGGAATAAAACGCGCATCGCTGCGGGCTATGCGGCCAAACACCGCATCGATATGCGGTGCATAGACCTGGATGTCGGGCACCATGACGATGATGTCACGCGGGCGCAGGCCCGGGTCGGCACCCAGGCGGGCGAGCAACTGGTCGTGCAGCACCTCCACCTCGCGCTGCGGGCTATGCGCGGTCTGGAAGCGGATGGAGCCATCCTGCGCCGGGTCCACCGCCGGCCACAGCGCGCGGCTTTCGGCCAGCGGCCGCAGGTCCAGAATGTCGTCCTGCAACTGGGCCAGCATGTGGCGGGGCTCGGCCTCGCCAAACAGATCAATGCGCCCGCCGTTGACCGGGCTCAGCAGCGCGGCGTACTGGTCAGGCTGGTCGAATTCGTCAATCAGGTGGATATAGTCGCGCCCCTGCTTGCCCCAGGCGGCCAGCAGCGGGTGGGCATGCTGGTGCAGGTCATCGTCGTGGATGAGCCCCTGCATGCTGCCCTTGCGCTGTTGCCGCCGGTACTGGTGGCGCAGCAAATCCTTGTCGGCAACGATGTCCGACCAATGGTGGCGGCAGGGGTTGTGCACGCACAGCAGCACCTGGCTGCTGCGCGACATGGCAGCCAGCGCCTGCAAGGTCTGCGCCGGCATCGAAGAAATGCCAAATACCACCACCCGGCGCGGCAGCCCGGGCATGTGCCGGGCCTGGGGCGACTGCCAGTACTGCACGAAGCGCTGGTGCACGGCGGCGCGGCTGGTCTCCATGCCGGCAGCGCCCACGTCGTCCAGCAAGCTGCGCCACAGCTGTGCCTGCCAGCGCTGCTCCTGCTCCAGCGGTTTCGCATCGCCGCGCGCACTGCGCAGCTGGTCACGGCCTTCCGCCCAGTCGCGCAGCCAGTCGGCGCGGTAGACCTGGTACTGGTCGAACAGGTCGGCGATGCGCTCGGCCAGTTGGAAGCGCCGGCGCTGGTCATGGTCCTCGGCGAGAAACCGCTGCAGCGCGGCGAACGCTGGCTGGGCCAGCAGACCGGGCAACAGGCGCATCAGGCGCCAGGTCAGCGGCTGCTTGTCCAACGGCGAGATTTCGGGGACCTCGTGCTTGCCGAGCACTGCCCGATAGGCCTGCCACAGAAACTGCGCGGGCAACTGCAGATCGACGGCGGCAGTGATGCCGCATCCTCCTTCCGCGAGCGGCTGCGCCATCGACAGCTTGAGCCACTGCGCAATGCCATTGCTCTGCACCAGGATCGTCTCGCTCTCCAGGGGCCGCAGCGGGTAGCGCTGCATCCAGGCCACGACCAGGTCTCGCAGAGCCTCCGGATGGTTGCTGTGTATCACCATCAGGCCGGGGGTCATCGCTGGGACGGGGGAAGATTGCATCAGAGGGGGAAAGATCGGTCAGGCTGTGCCAGCTTGGGACTGTAACGCAGGCCCAGCCCACCGCGATTGCAAAGGTCGGTGAGGCCGATAAAAAAGGCAGCCGAAGCTGCCTGTGCGGAGGGGGAGTCGGCCCGGCTCAATCCACGGTCGCGCCCGAGGATTTGACGACCGGCGCCCAGGCCGCCACTTCGGACTTGATGAAGGCGCCAAACTGCTCGGGCGTGTTTTTCTCGGCCACGGCGCCCAGCTTTTCATAGGCTTCCTTGACCTGGGGCTTGTCAAAGGCGCGGTTCATCGCGGCGTTGAGCTTTGCCACCACTTCAGGTGGCGTGCCAGCCGGTGCAATCAGGCCGAACCAGGACGAAACGTCAAAAGGCTTGATCCCGCTTTCTTCCATCGTCGGCAGATCGGGGGCGGTGGGCGAGCGCTTGGTGGTGGTAACCGCCAGCGCCTTGAGCTTGCCCGCCTTCACATGGGGCCAGGCCGAAGGCATGTTGTCGAACATGAACTGCACCTGGCCGGCCATCAGGTCGGTGAGCGCAGGCGAGCTGCCCTTGTAAGGGATGTGCTGGGTCTTGAGACCCGTGCGCAGCTTGAACAGCTCACCGGCCATGTGGATCGAGGTACCGCTGCCCGACGACGCATAGGAGACCTTGTCGGGGTTGGCCTTGGCAAAGGCGATGAGCTCCTGCACATTGTTGGCAGGCACGCTGGGGTTCACGACCAGCACATTGGGCACCTTGGCGCCCAGCGCGACCGGTGCAAAGTCCTTTTCCAGGTCAAAGCGCACCTTCGGGTAGAGGGTCTGGTTGATGGCACTGGTGACCGCGACAAACAGCAAGGTGTAGCCGTCGTTCTCGGCACGTGCGACTTGCTCGGTGGCGATGTTGCTGCCGGCGCCTGGCTTGTTGTCCACGACGAAGGACTGGCCCAGCTCGGCGGTCAGCTCCTTGGCCATGATGCGTGCCACCACGTCGGTGGTGCCGCCGGCAGAAAAGCCCACCACCACGCGCACGGCGCGCTCGGGGTATTTCTTGGGGTCTGCGGCTTGCGAGGCCAGGGGCAGCAGCGCGGCGGCACCCAGCAGGGTGGCGGCCAGCACGTGACGACGCGAGGGCATGCAGGCGGCCGCGATGCGGCTGCACGAAGAGGGGCTCATGGTGTCTCCTTGGCACCTGGACGCTGAGCACATCCAGGCGGTTGGCTTATAGGCTTGTAGCGGCTGCAGCCTGATGCGGCGGCAGACCTTCGGGGCTGATCACCCCAAACCGCAAGATTGTGCCACGGCGGCGTGCGCCTGAGACGCTATGACCTTTGCACGGCGTGCAAAGGTCCGAAGAGCCGTACAAGGATCTCAGACCGGCCGCACGGCCTGCTCTTGCGCCAGCTTCTCCAGCATGCGGCGCGTGATTGACTGGCTCGCGCCTCCGCTGGCGACAAACAGGAACATCGTCGAGCGCGCATTGGTCCAGCTCAGCTGTTTGGGCACCCAGCCACCGCCCTGGCCCAAAAACTCCAGCCAGACACCGGCTTCCAGCCGCTTGCCACCAATCCACAGCCCCACGCTATCGGGTTTGGGCGCATCCAGCATCGAGCCGGTCACGATGATCGCGGGCTCATCCTCGCCAATCGCATCGACGGCATCGGGCAGCTGTGCCCATGCCGAAGGAGAGGGCGCAGGCGACACGCCAGCGGCCGCCGATGAAGCCGGCAGGGGGCGTGCCACAGCGGGCGCCGGGTGCAGCCCCTCTTCCTGCACCATCTGCAGCTCGACCAGCGCGCTCGGCGCCATCTGCGCCACGGCGGTCAGCACCGGTGCAATGCGCTCCGGCATCCACCCGATGCTGGTCAGCCCAGCCTTGAGGCGCGTGAGCAGCGAGGGGATCAGCATGTCCGCATCGTGGTGCATGCCTGCGCTGGCATTGGCGCCGGCCAGCGCCAGCACATCGTCCACCGCCTCCTGGTAGGCGCGGTAATGCGATGACGAGATGCCCGAGCGCTCGGCCGCCTGCTGCAGCACCTTGGGCCAGGCGCCCGTCAATGCCGCCAGCAGCGCGGGATCCACATCAAAACTGTGCAGACTGGTTGCCAGTCGCAGCATCACGTCGGCCTCGATCTTTTCGAGGCTGGCCGAGGCGCTGTCGTCCGTGGCGGCTGGGACCGTGATCGGTGCGGCAGATGCCACGGATGCGCCTGCCGCCGGGGCTCGAAATGGCACGGCTTGCGGGGTGGGCGGTACCGGGGCATCACGCTCTGCCTGCATCTGGGCCAGTTGCGCCCAATCAGACTCGGGGCTGATGCTGATCAACCCTGATGCGCCCCACTGGCTCTCCAGCAGCATGCTGCTGGCGTAACCGGAGTCATCGACATCCTGCAGCGCAGACGACAAGCGGGGCTTGAGCCGCACCCCGAAGCGGCTGAGCGCCTGGGCAAAATCCCCGGCCCTGGGCTGGGCCAGAGCCGACAGCGTTTCTACGGTTTCGCTCACCAGCTGGGGAAACTGCGGATCGGACAGCGCACGCCCCTCTTCCTTGAGCACGGTGGCCTTGTCGACAATGGTCTGCACCAGCACGCGCGCAGGGTGGTCGGAATCACTCCAGAACGATGCATCCTGGGCGGCCATGCGCTCCATCACCGGGATCAGGGTTTTGTAGGCTCTGACGGCACCCACAGGACAATGCGCGGGGATGTCGAACAGTGTCTTGATCCGCTGCACAAAACTGCGGGTGTTGTCCTTGGCAGCGCGGCGCTTGAGTTCGGCCCTGGCCAGCAGCTCGGCATAGCTGTTCATCGCCAAGGTCATGATGCGCTGGTAGTTCGTCTGCAGGTGGTCCGCCATGACGCCCACCATGTCCGGCAAGAATAGCGCCGTGGCGTCTGCAGACATCTCCACATCGCTCAACGTGGCCTGCAGGCTGTCAAGGTAGACGGTATGGTGCAACGGATTGCCATTGCGCCAGTAACGGGTGATCTTGCGCAACGGGCGGTAGACGCGCTCCAGGCCTGTCAGGCTCTGCTCGGTCTGCTGCAGCAGGTTGATCTGCATGCGTCCCCACTCGATCTGGGCACGCAGCGCATTGCGGTCCCCGGGCAGGCCATCGGTCAGGCCCTGGCTGCTCATCTGGGCGTGGTAGTCCTCACGTTTGCCTTCGGCAATGGCAAACACGGCCTGGCGCAGACGCAGCGCATACGCGAGCGGCAGCTGTGCCTTCTTGCTGGCGAGCTGGCCTTGCGCGTGGCGCAACAATTGTTGATCTTCAGCGTTGCTGTAAGACGACAATTGCGCAGCCAGGGAAGCCAATGCAGCATTGACCATGGCGGCCATCAAAGGCTCCGCCTCCTGCAATGCCTGCTCCAGACAGGTGTCAAATACCGATACGGCCCGTTGCTCCACGCTTCACCTCTCCCAGTTAAAACGCCCGCCGCTTCTGTAAAGCGACGGGCGTACGGTGTGGGTTTACTTCAGGGCTTTGTAGCGCATCCGCTTGGGTGCCGCCCCTTCTTCTCCCAACCGCTTCTTCTTATCTGCCTCGTATTCCTGATAGTTTCCATCAAAAAATACCCACTGGCTATCCCCTTCCGCCGCCAGGATATGGGTCGCGATGCGATCCAGGAACCAGCGGTCGTGGGAAATGACCAATACTGTACCCGCATATTCCAGCAACGCGTCTTCCAGTGCACGCAGGGTTTCCACGTCCAGGTCGTTCGACGGTTCGTCCAGCAGCAGCACGTTGCCGCCCTGGATCAAGGTCTTGGCCAGGTGCAGGCGGCCGCGCTCACCGCCGGAGAGGTTGCCGACCTTCTTTTGCTGGTCCTGGCCGTTGAAGTTGAAACGGCCCGCATAGGCACGCGAGGCCATCTGGAACTTGCCCACGTTGATGATGTCCAGACCACCGGAGATGTCCTCCCACACGGTCTTGTCGTTGGCCAGCGCATCACGGTGCTGGTCCACAAAGGCCATCTTCACGGTCTGACCGATTTCGACCTCGCCCGAATCAGGCTGCTCCTTGCCGGCGATCAGCTTGAACAGCGTGGACTTGCCTGCGCCGTTGGGGCCGATGATGCCGACGATGGCGCCCGCAGGGATGTTCATGCTGAGGTTGTCAATCAGCAGACGATCGCCAAAGGCCTTGGACACATTCTTGAACTCGATGACGCGGCTGCCCAGACGCTCGGCCACAGGAATGAAGATTTCCTGCGTTTCGTTGCGTTGCTGGTATTCGTAGTCGCTCAGCTCTTCAAAGCGGGCAATACGGGCCTTGGACTTGGCCTGGCGCCCCTTGGCGTTCTGGCGCACCCATTCCAGCTCCTTCTTCAGCGCCTTGGCACGGGCTTCTTCGCCCTTTTGCTCCTGCTCCAGGCGGTTGCCCTTTTGCAACAGCCAGTCGGAGTAGTTGCCCTTGTAGGGAATGCCGTGGCCACGGTCCAGTTCCAGAATCCACTCGGCCGCGTTGTCCAGGAAGTAGCGGTCGTGGGTAATGGCCACCACGGTGCCGGTGAAACGGTGCAGGAACTGTTCGAGCCAATCCACCGATTCGGCATCCAAGTGGTTGGTCGGCTCGTCGAGCAGCAGCATGTCAGGCTTGGACAGCAGCAGCTTGCACAGCGCCACGCGGCGCTTTTCACCGCCGGACAGCTGGCCGACGATGGCATCCCAGGCAGGCAGGCGCAGCGCGTCTGCAGCGATCTCCAGCTGGTGCTCGGAGTCGGTGCCGGCAGCGGCGATCACCGCTTCCAGCTGGCCTTGCTCGGCAGCCAGCGCATCGAAGTCGGCGTCTTCTTCGGCGTAAGCGGCGTAGACCTCTTCCAGGCGTGCCTTGGCGTTGTTGACCTCAGCCATCGCCTCTTCCACCGCTTGGCGCACGGTGTGCTCGGGGTTGAGCTGGGGCTCTTGCGGCAGATAGCCGATCGACAGGCCTGCCATCGGGATCGCTTCGCCTTCGAATTCCTTGTCGACGCCTGCCATGATCTTGAGCAAGCTGGACTTTCCCGAACCGTTCAGACCCAGCACGCCAATCTTGGCGCCCGGGAAGAAGCTCAGAGAAATACCCTTCAGAATCTGTCGCTTCGGAGGAACCGTCTTGGTGACGTTGTTCATCGAAAAAACGTATTGAGCCATGTGTTCTTTTGGTAAATCAGTAAAAAAATATGCGATTTTTGATCGCGGCCACCCTGGGATTATCGGTGCATGCGACAATACCTGCAGTCAAAGGCTCCAGTTGCCTAGGACTTCAGCGCTTATGCTGGGGACGATGGACACAGTTCCGGGCTCCCTCTTTGAACCCATCTGCCTATCTGACTGGCTGCAATTATTCCAAAAAATTGCTTAGACGAGGCCGATACCCAGCGTCCAGGTTGGACGCATCTGATCCAATGAACTTTGAAGAACTGAATCTGGCACCTGCCATTGTGCAGGCTGTGCGCGAACAAGGCTACGACACGCCTACTCCCATCCAAGCCCAGGCTATCCCGCTGGTGCTGCAAGGCAGCGATCTGCTGGCCGGCGCACAAACCGGCACCGGCAAAACGGCCGCCTTCACGCTGCCGATGCTGCAGCGCCTGACCGAGTCCCAAGGCAGCCTCAACAAATGGGGCAACAAGGCCATCCGCGCCCTGATCCTGGCCCCTACCCGCGAACTGGCCGCCCAGGTGGAAGAAAATGTGCGCCTCTACGCTGCACACCTGGACATCAAGTCCACTGTCATCTTTGGTGGCGTTGGCATGAACCCCCAGATCGACCGCATCAAAAAGGGTGTGGATGTGCTGGTGGCCACACCTGGCCGCTTGCTCGATCTGCAGCAACAAGGCTTTCTGGACCTGTCCACGGTCGAGATCCTGGTGCTCGACGAAGCCGACCGCATGCTGGACATGGGCTTCATCCACGACGTGAAGAAGGTGCTGGCCCTGGTGCCCAAGGACAAGCAAAGCCTGCTGTTCTCCGCCACCTTCAGCGATGAGATCCGCGAGCTGGCCAACGGCCTTCTGAAGAATCCCCAGTCCATCCAGGTGACGCCGCGCAACACCACGGTGCAGCGCATCAAGCAGGTGATCCACCCGGTGGGCCGCGGCAAGAAAAAGCAGGTGCTGCTGCACATCGTGCAGGAGAACAACTGGAGCCAGGTGCTGGTCTTCACCCGCACCAAGTTCGGCGCCAACAACGTGGCCGAATACCTCAGCAAGAATGGCGTCTCGGCCATGGCCTTGCACGGCAACAAGAGCCAAAGCGCCCGCACCCAGGCGTTGGAAGGCTTCAAGTCCGGCGACCTGCGTGCGCTGGTGGCCACCGATATCGCAGCGCGCGGTATCGACATCGACGAGTTGCCCAACGTGGTCAACTACGAAATCCCCAATGTCTCGGAAGACTACGTGCACCGCATTGGCCGCACCGGCCGCGCGGGCCGCGAAGGCAACGCCGTGAGCCTGGTGTGCATGGATGAAGAAGGCTTCATGATGGACATCGAGCGCTTCACGAAGCAGGACATCCCTGTGCAGGTGCTCGAAGGCTTTGGCCCTGAAGAAGGCGAAAAGGCCGAGCCCATCGCCATGGGCCGCCAGACCATCTGGGGCGGCGCGGGCAAGGCCCCTGGCCGTGATGTGATGCAGGCAGCGGCCAAGGCTGCGCGCCAGGAAATGATGGAACGCGTGCGTACCAACAAGGTGGCACGCGGCCCCGGCGGCGGTAACGCAGGTGGTGGCCAGCGCGGTGGCAATGCCAAGCGTAGCCCCGGGCCACGCGGTGAACGCGCCGAAGGCGGTGCTGATTTTGGCGGCGAAGGCATGGACCAGGCACGCCGCGAGCAGCGCCCACCACGCCGCGACGGCCGCCAAGGCCCACGCCACCCATCGGGTGAGGCACGCGGCCCACAACGCCAGTCGCAAGGCCCGCGCCAAGGCGGCGCTGGTGCTGCCCGTGGCCCCCGCCAGGACAGCGAACGCCAGCCCCGCGCTGATGCCCACCTGGGCACGCAGTTTGGCGGCACGGTCGATGGCCGTGACCACCGCCGCAGCGGCGCGGCACAGCCCGATCCGATGCGCACCAGCGTGGACAGCATGGCCGAACGCGGCCGCCGTGGCGGCTTCGGCGGTGGCAACCGCAATGGCGGCGGCGGTGGTGCTGGCCGAGGTGGCCGCAACCACTCGTTCTCGCGATAAGCAGCGTGAAGTGGGGACGAATCCCAACTGTCATCGCTGATGGCAGTTGATTTGGACGCCCACTTCCGCTAGGGTTAGGCCGCATTCGAAAGCGAGTTTCATGCGGCCTTTTTCTATGCCCTCTTCCGCTGCCCACCCTGCAGCGCTCACTTTGGCACCCGACACCTTGACGGTGGCCACCTGCAATGTTCTCAATCTGGCACTGCCTGAGCGGGAGTTCTACGCCAACCAGGCGCCCTACACCCGGGCCCAGTACGAGCGCAAAACACAATGGCTGGGTGACCGCTTTCAGGCGCTGAATGCCGACATTCTGGCGGTGCAGGAAGTCTGGGACGAGGCTGCCTTTGCTCAGTCGCTGGCCGCCAGCGGTCTGCGCTACCACTATGCGGCTGTGCCCGGCGCAGAAAACAGCGAGGGCCGGCCAGGCGCCAGCGGCACCCCGCGCGTGGGATTGGCCACCCGCCTGAAGGTGCTGGCCACGCGCTCGTTCACCGACTTTCCTGCCGGGCTGGGCCAGCCCATTCCGGGGCTGGGCGTCCACACGCGTTTTGAGCGTCCCCCGCTCGTGGCCACGTTGCAGATGAAGCGTGGCCAGGTCTTGACGGTGCTGACCTGCCATCTCAAATCCAAACGCCCGAAGTTCCTGCTCGATGCCAACGGCAACCCTCTGGAAGACCGCGACAACCCCAAGATTGCCGCACTCGCCTCGTTGCGCTCGCTGGTGATGCGGGGCGTGGAAGCGACGGCGCTGCGCTGCCTGGTCATCGACCTGCTGCGCCACACCCGCATGCCCTTGGTGGTGCTGGGCGATTTCAACGACACGCCCGACAGCGTCACCACGCAGATGATCTCGGCCAGCGCCGAAGTGGCCTATGACCGCAAGGCCCGTGATCGCGCGCTGTTCAATGCCTTCGATCTGCTGGGCGATGCGGCGCTGAAAAAAGACGTGGCCTACTCCCATATCCACCAGGGGGCGCCGGCCGTTCTGGACCAGGTGCTGGTCAGCGAGGAGTTCGATCCGCGCAGCCGCCATGCGGTGGGCGATGTACGCCGCGTGGATTACTTCAACGACCACCTGCATGAAGGGCGCGACCGCAGCCGCTCCGACCATGGATTTGTTCGCGCATTGCTGCGCATGCAGGCGCCGGTACCTGGCGCCGCGCCCGGGGATGTAGCCCCGGATTTGGAGACGGCAGGCACTTTCGAGCGGCCCAGTGATGGGGCCTAGCAACATAGCGTCCAATGCAAACGACTGCAAGCCGCGCCGATTCCTCTCTGGAGGTCGGCACTGCGGCGCACACTACGGCGGCGGATCAGCGTGCGCCAGTTACGCTCGGAAACTTATTGTTTCGCACCCATCCTACGTGAAAGCCGTGCATAGCTTTGCATAATGGCAACGTATTTTTCAGGAGGGGCGTGATTCGTCACGCACGACAATGATGATGAAATCCGACGCAGCATCCCCAACCACCCAGCGCACGATGCCCGCCTGGACCAGCCTGACCGTAATTGCGGCAGCGCTTGCGCTGAGCGCGTGCTCGAGCACGCCGCTGCCTGCCTGGAACAGCACGCCGATAGCCGGCGGCCAACCGGCGCCGGGCACGGTCACGACCCGGCCGGCCAGTGGCCCCAGCCCGGTGCAGATTCCGGGCATCAGCAACCCCGGCGTGGTGTCAACCCCGGTTGAAACGGTGCCCCTGCAGGGCAGTCCTTTGAGCGGATGGAAGGAGAGCGACGAAGTCGCTGCCCGATTTCCCGATCCCCAACGCAACTACATCACCCCTGGATTGAGTGCGGGCCGCACCACCTATACCAGCAATGCCGAACTGGGCCAGTGGCTGCGCCAGCTGGCGACGCCAGACCAGTCCGGCACCAAGACCGAGCTGGTCACAGCCGGCACCTCCCAGGAAGGCCAGCCCATTTTGGCGCTGCTGCTGACCCGCGCTGCCAGCACCAGCCTGCACGACCTGGACCAAAGCCAGCGCCCTACCGTGCTGCTGATTGGCCAGCAGCATGGTGATGAGCCCGCCGGCAGCGAAGCGCTGCTGGCCCTGGCGCAGGATTTGAAACAAGGCCCGCTGTCGGCGGTCCTCGACAAGATCAACGTACTGCTGGTGCCACGTGCCAATCCGGATGGGGCTGCCACCGGACGGCGTACCACTGCCAACGGCCTAGACATGAACCGCGACCACCTGCTGCTGCAGACGCCGGAAGCCCAGGCCCTTGCCAAGCTCAGCCGGAATTACCGGCCCCTGGCAGTGTTGGATGCCCATGAGTTCACAGTCGCCGGCCGCTACCTGGAAAAGTTCAAGGGCGTGCAGCGCTATGACGCCCTTCTCCAGCCCCCGACGACCGCCAATGTCCATGAGTTCGTCAGCAAGGCGGCCAACGAATGGTATTTGCTGCCGATCCAAAAGGCGCTGACCGAGCAAGGGCTGGCGACCAACTGGTACTACACCACTACCCGTGATCCGCAGGACCTGTCGCTGTCGATGGGCGGCGTACGCCCCGACACCGGCCGCAACGTGAACGCGCTCAAGAACGCCACCACGATGCTGATCGAGACGCGCGGTGTCGGAATTGGCCGCGCGCACATCCAGCGCCGCGTGCATGCGCAGTATGTGGCACTGGCGTCTGCATTGGAGACCACCGCTCAGCGCACCAAGGAGCTCGAGCAGGTGCGCACCTTCGTCAACCGCGACATCGCCTCCCAGGCGTGCCGAGGTGAGTTCACGCTGGAGGCGAAGCAGACCACCGAAAAGCGCCGCGTTCTCTTCCTCGATCCGCAAACGGGTGAGGACATGCAGCAGGAAGTGGACTGGCACTCCTCGGTGAAGCTCAGCCCTGGCCCCAAGCGTGCTCGCCCTTGCGGATACTGGCTGGCCAGCAGTGCCACCGATGCGGTCGACAAGCTCCGCGCGCTGGGGCTGCAGGTGCTGCGCGTCGCCGAACCGGGCAACCTGCTGGCCGATACCTACCAGGAGCAAGAACGCAGCAGCAATGCCAAAAGCGATGTACTGGGCCCGGCACAGCAAAGCGTAGAGCGGGTCAAGGTCGGCCTGGAGCGCGTTGCCATCGATGTGCCCGAGGGCAGCTACTACGTTCCACTGAACCAGTCGCTGGCCAATGTGGCCATTGCGGCCCTGGAGCCAGATACCCAAAGCAGCTTTTTCGCCAACCACATCATCGCCGGCCTCAACGATGTGGCTCGCTCGATGAACAACCCTTCGCTGGTTTACGAAGAGACCGAGTAAGCGCTGCCCTGCCCTCTTCGGCCATGCTTGGATCGATGCATGGTTGGGTCGGAATTGACAATGCCCGCAGTGTGATCGCACTGCGGGCATTGCTATTTGTGCATTGAAGGCACGACTCGATGCGACGTGACTGCCCTGCTATGGGGGGAATGCAATGTTGCAGTCTGGCAGGGACTCAATACAGCCGAGGAGTTTGGCCTGCCCGACAGGGATCGAACCTGTGACCCACAGCTTAGAAGGCTGTTGCTCTATCCAACTGAGCTACGGGCAGATGCTTGATTTATGAAGGTATTTTGCCGTGAAGGACGCAACCTGAGACCCTGGTTTTGCGGAGCGCTCCGCAAGGGCCGTTTTTGTTTTTTTTATGACTGGGCGTCATTATGCACTGAATCATCGGCTCCAACTTCAGCGCAGGCGTGGTCAAGGCAAAAGATGGATCGCACGGCTGCCACTGCGGAACCTTTGCGCAAAATGGCTGAAGGCTTACAACGCAAAAAGCCCCTTGCGGGGCTTTCCAGGATATCTGCCTCCGGGCAGCTATCACTTCTTCGCGTACTCAAACTTGGGCAGCGCCTTGAGCGCATCCTTGGTTGCACCGGGCAAAGTGATCTTGTCATTTTGCACACGGAACTGGCCCACGGGGATGGCGACATCATGCTTGCCAACGCCCAGGAAGCCGCCGGCACCGATGATGGCGTAAGAGACGGCCTTGTCAGGTGCAACGATCACGTCGTCGACCTTGCCGACAGACTTGCCTTCTTCGTTGTAAACGTTCTTGCCGAGCACCGACTTCTTCAGGCTCCAACCGGTGGCGACCGCCTGGATTTCGGTCTGCTCTACACCCAGCTTGACGCCACCTGCGACTGGCACTTGTGTCTGCGCGAAAGCAGTGCCCGCAGCCATCGTGATGGCAAAAGCGCCGAGCATCAACATAGATTTGGATTGCATCATCAACTCCTTGTTACTTGTTAGTGTCCTGGACCGCTTCTTGCACATGGCCCGCTGCTTTTTGGGTCTTGCCTTCGACCTGCTTGGCAATGCCCTTGGCCTGCTGCTCAGGGCTGTTGACTGCTTCGCCGACCTTCTGCTGCACCTTGCCAGCAGCATCTTTTACGGCACCCGCGACTTGGTTCTTGTTCATGCGTTTTCCTTCAGTGGTGTTGCAGCGCAACGTTGGGATAGGTCAACGATAGCGCGCAACGCGATGGAAGAAGTTAGGTGCACAACTTGTTAGACAGTGGGGTTAGGCTTACAGGCCTCGCTGGAGTTGCTCGGAATGCGCGCCTTCAAGCGCCCGTCCGGAAAGCACTGCATACGCTTCACCCTGAACACTCGCGCACTACCTCATGCGCATTCAGCGGCAGGTCTCGGTTAACCGGCTTGATCCACTGGATGCCGTAACACCATGAGGCGCACCGCAGGCCAACGCGTGCCACGATCAGCCCACGCTGCCGAGCAAATCAGTGGGGATTGACACACACCCGGCACACCAGATGAGTAGCACCCCCTACAATCGCCCACCCATCTTTTAGATTTTTTATTTTTGTTTGGTTTTTTTCATAGTTTCTGCAAAATACGCACAGCTATGACAATGATTGGCAATGTTTATCGAATCTGAACCAATAATAGATGCATAATCCGTTCAGACTTTTCAATAGCCAGTTCCTTCAGGAGCTCACCATGTTGCCGGAAATCCTTGTTCGTTCTGATCTGCAATCCCCTCCCCGCGCTATCCAACTGGAGCGCGGTTGCACGGCCATTGGCCGAGGTCCGAGCAGCGGTCTGTTCCTGAGCGACCCGAGCATCAGCCGCGACCACGGCGCCTTCAGCTACTACATCGGTCTGTTGATGGTGGAGGACCATGACAGCACCAATGGCATCTTTGTCAATGGCCGCAGGGTCAAGCGCCAGGTGCTGTATGCCGGAGACCAGGTCTCTGTCGGCAATTTCGACATCGTGGTGAAGTCCGGCTCCGTGCCCAGCTTGGAAACACAAGACTGACTGCCTGCCTGCCACCCAGCGAAAAAAGTCCGCATGTGCGGACTTTTTGCATGGTGGCTGACGGCTTGGACTCCGCCCGCCCGATTCAGTGGTCAGGGTCTCAGGCCACCGCTTCCTCGTTGGGGGTCAGCATCAGACGGCCTACCGCCTTGCCCTGCTCCAGCGCCACCAGCGCGGAGAAGGCCTTGCTGAAATGCATGCAGGTGGTCGGCACGGGGTTCAGCTTCTTGTCGCGCACCAGCGCGATCAGTTCACGCAGATCACCCAGGTTGCCCACATAGGTACCCTGGTAGGTGATGGCACGGATCGCATGCGTGGGGGTGGGCAGATCCACATGGCCGCCGAACAGACCGATCTGCACCAGATGGCCGCCCTTGGTCAGCATATCGATGCCTTGCTGCACGGTCTGGCTGGAGCCCACGCAGTCGATGATGGCCCAGACTGCGCCGCCAGCGGCCTGCTTGACCTGGGCGATGAAGTCGGGCGACTTGGGATCAATGACCACGTCGGCGCCTGCGCTCAACGCTGCCGCGTGTTTGCTGGCATCGGGCTCGACGACCACCACACCGGCCCCACCCATGGCCTTCATCAGCAGGATGGCCATCAGCCCCAGACCGCCGGCGCCAAACAGCACGATCTTCTCATCCTTGAAGACCTGGGGATCGATCTTCTTGATCGCGCTGTAGGTGGTCAGGCCCGAGCAGGCATAGGGGGCGGCTCGCTCGGCAGGCATATCGCCGATATCCACCAGGTAGTAGGCATGGTTGACCAGCACATGGTCGGCGTAGCCACCGTTCTGGTAGACACCCATCGATTTGCCGGCCAGGCAGAGGTTCTCATCACCGCGCTTGCAGACCTTGCATTCACCGCAACCGTGCCAGGGGAAGACCACATAGCGCTTGCCGATCTCGACGCCCTTGGCGTCCGGGCCCATGGCTACCACCTCACCGGCAATCTCGTGGCCCAGGGTCAACGGCAGCTTCATGCCACGGTCGGCCATGGACAGCTTTTTGCCATTGCCCAGGTCGTACTCGCCATGCCAGATGTGCAGGTCCGAGTGGCAGACACCCGCAGCCTCGACACGCACCAGCACCTGGTCTCCGGTCGGTACGGGGGTGGGGCGCTCGCTGCGCACCAGGGGCTCACCAAAGCCTGTGACGTCATAGCTGATCATGCGATCTCCTTATTGCTTGTTGCTTGTACTGGGCCGGGACTGGCTGTCCCTTTCGTTGCCTGACAGATCAGCATATTAGTGCCGCGTTGTTTCTGCACAAGCTGGCTATCGCGCACACCAGTCGCATTGGCGATAAAGGCCTGGCGCGTTGTCCCCTGCTCTGCGCCGCCATGAAAAACGCCCCTCAAAAGGGGCGTTTGCATGCAGAGCGACAAGGCTTAGCGCTTGGCTTTGAACAAGGCCAGCAGCAGCACGATGCTGAAAGCGGTAAAAGCGAGGAAGGACCAGTTGGCAATCGACAGACCCAGGAAGGTCCAGTCGATGGCGGTGCAATCGCCCGAGCCACGGAAAATCATCGGCAGCGAACGGCTGATCGGGTAGTTCTCGATCATGCCGTAGAAGTCGCGCCCGCAGGTCGCGAACTCTGGCGGGTTCCATTGCAGCCAGCTCTGGCGCGCTGCAGTGAATGCGCCGAAGGCGGAAAACAGCAGCGCCAGGCCACCGAAACTCTTCCACCAACCGGCCGTCGACGGCTTGAGGCTGCCCAGCAGCGCAAATACACCGACCGCAATAAGGCAGTAGCGCTGCACGATGCACATCGGACAAGGCTCCAGCCCTACCACGTGCTGCAAATACATGCCAAAAGCCATCATGGCCGCGCAGGCCACAAAAATCAGCGCCAAGGTGCGGCGCGGTGCGTTCCAGATCCAGTTCAAGTCATGTCCTTATGCTGCCAATCCCGCCATCTTACGCGTACAGACCTGCAGGAGCCCAAAACCAGAAAACCGGCCCGCCCACAGGGCAGAACCGGGTCTCACAGCTTCAGGCGCAGGCGCGAGCGTCAGGCGCTAGATATTGGCCGCTTGATCGAGAAAAACTCGGGCTTGCCGCGGTGTCACCACCAGCGTCTCGCCTTCCTTCAGGCCCATGGCTTTGAACTGTTGCGCAGAAATCTGCGCCTCAATGAGCTTGTCGCTGTCCGAAGCCTCGGCACCTGGGGCTTGGTGCCCGCCAACGGCAATAAGTTCCAGACGGGCGATGGGGCCGACAACAATCGCACGGTCAAGCTGGGCCACGATGCCGCGCTGGCGGCCATCGGCGTCCTTTTCCTGGCCGGGCGAGTAGCGCTCCACGTCCAGCTCGTGGGGCCGCACATAGGCCAGTGCCTGGGCATTGTTGGCCGATGCCAGCTCGGGCGAATCGATCTGCACGCCGCCTTCGACCACCGTATGGCCACCGGTAGCACGGCCTCGGAACAGGTTGACGTCACCCAGGAAGCCATAAACAAAGGGGCTGGCCGGGCTGTCCCAGACTTCCTGCGGCGTGCCCGCCTGCTCGATCTGGCCCTTGTTGATGACGACCACACGATCCGCCACTTCCAGCGCTTCTTCCTGGTCATGGGTCACGAAGATGCTGGTCACGTGCAGCTCATCGTGCAGACGGCGCAACCAGCGGCGCAGCTCCTTGCGCACCTTGGCATCGAGTGCGCCAAAGGGCTCGTCGAGCAGCAGCACCTTGGGCTCCACCGCCAACGCCCGGGCCAGCGCGATCCGCTGGCGCTGGCCACCCGACAGCTGCGAGGGATAGCGGTCCGCGATCCAGTCCAGCTGCACGAGCTTGAGCAGGCTCATGACCTTTTCGCGGATCTGGGTTTCGCTCGGGCGCTCCTTGCGGGGCTTGATGCGCAGGCCAAAAGCCACGTTCTCGAACACCGTCATATGGCGGAACAGCGCATAGTGCTGAAAAACAAAGCCCACATTGCGGTTGCGCACGTGCACATCGGTGGTGTCCTCACCGCTGAACTGGATCGTGCCCTGGTCAGCAGACTCCAGGCCGGCAATGATGCGCAGCAAGGTGGTCTTGCCGCAGCCCGACGGGCCCAGCAGCGCAATCAGTTCACCGGATTGGATGCCCAGATTGACGTTATTGAGCGCCTTAAAGCTGCCAAACGACTTGGAAATGTTTTGGATTTCAATGCTCATATCCGACCTCGAAAATACCGGGTTTATGCCGTGGCTGCGCTGTCATCACGCGGACGCTCGGGTGGCAGACTGGCTGCCTCTTTGTGCTCTTTCTCGGCGCGCCACTCGGCGATCGACTTGAGCACCAGGGTCACCAGCGCCAGCAGGGCCAGCAACGACGCCACCGCAAAGGCTGCAGAAGACTGAAAGTCGGCATACAGAATCTCGACATGCAGCGGAATGGTATTGGTCTGGCCGCGGATGCTGCCCGACACCACAGAGACCGCACCAAATTCGCCCATGGCGCGCGCATTGCACAGGATCACGCCGTACAGCAGACCCCATTTGATGTTGGGCAGGGTCACGCGCCAGAAGGTCTGCCAGCCCGAAGCCCCCAGCACAATGGCTGCCTGCTCTTCGTCATTGCCCTGGGCCTGCATCAGCGGAATCAGCTCACGGGCAATGAACGGGAAGGTGACGAACACAGTGGCCAGCACAATGCCGGGCACCGCAAAAATCACCTTCAGGTTATGGGCCTCCAGCCATGCCCCAAACCAGCCATTGGCCCCAAACAGCAGCACATAGGTGAGGCCCGCCACGACAGGGGACACCGAGAAAGGCAGGTCCACCAGCGATGTCAGCAAGGCCTTGCCCTTGAACTCGAACTTGGCAATGGCCCAGGCGGCTGCCACACCAAACACCAGGTTCAGCGGCACGGCAATCAATGCAGTGATCAAGGTCAGCTTGATGGCCGACCAGGCATCAGGCTCGGTCAGCGCGCTCACATAGACGTCCCATCCCTTGCGCAGCGCCTCAAAGAACACCGCCAGCAATGGCAGCAGCAAAAACAGCAGCATGAAGACCAGCGCAATACCGGTCAGGGTCCAGCGCACCCAGCGCGGCTCCGTCACGGTGCTCTGCACTTCAGGCACATGGCGGGCCACATACTGGTAGCGCGCCAGCACGGTGCCCAGCACCACCACGACGATGGCAATCAATACGAGATACATGGTTGGCATGGTTCAGGCCCCCGAACGCTTGCGCTGCCAGCTTTGCAGGCCGTTGATGAGAAGCAGCAGCACGAAGGAGATCACCAGCATCACCATCGCAATCGCAGTGGCACCGGCATAGTCGTGCAGTTCCAGCTTGGCCATGATGACGAATGGTGTGATCTGCGACTCCATCGGGATGTTGTTGGAGACGAAGATGACCGAGCCATACTCACCCACTGCGCGCGCAAAGGCCATCGCAAAGCCGGTCAGCAACGCCGGGCCGATCGCAGGCAGGATCACCTTGTAGAAGGTCTGCCAGCGCGACGCACCCAGGCTGCCGGCGGCCTCTTCCAGCTCTTTCTCAAAATCTTCCAGCACCGGCTGCACCGTGCGCACCACGAACGGCAGGCCGATGAAGATCAGCGCAAACACGATACCTACGCGGTTGAACACCAGCTGGATACCCAGGGGCGCAAAATACTGGCCAATCCAGCCGTTGTCCGCCAGCAATGCCGTCAGCGAGATACCGGCCACAGCGGTGGGCAGCGCGAACGGCAGGTCGACCAGCGCATCGACGATCTTCTTGCCGGGAAACTGGTAGCGCACCAGCACCCATGCGATCAGCATGCCGAACACCAGGTTCACCAGCGCCGCGATCAGCGATGCGCCGAAGGTGACCTTGTAGGCGGCCACGGCAATGGGGGCGGAGATCGTTGTCCAGAATTGGTCCCAGCTGAGCTCGAAGGTCTTGAACAACAACGTGGCCAGCGGGATCAGCACGATGATGCTGAGGTAGAAAATGGTGTAGCCCAGAGTGAGCCCAAAGCCTGGCAGTACGCGTTTGGCACTACGGCGTTTGGCACTGGGCACGGCATTCGCCGGAGCAGTGATGGCAGCTGACATGGATTCCGATCGGCAAAAATCTACGGGAAATGCGCAGTCAGCGCCCGGCTGGCGGGCGCTGCTGCCGGCTCATCACTTCTTGGGCTCGGTGAAGAGCTTGTCGAAGTAGCCGCCATCTCCAAAGTGGGTCTTCTGCGCCTCACCCAGGCTGCCAAAGTACTTGGCCACGGTGAACTGCTTGATCGGCTTGAACACGTCGGCGTGCTTCTTCAGCACCGCTTCGCTGCGGGGGCGGATGGCATGGTTGGCAGCGATTTCCTGCCCTTCATCCGAGTAGAGGTAATCCAGATAGGCCTTGGCCAGCTCGGCCGTACCCTTTTTCTCGACCGTGCGTTCCACCACGGCCACCGGGTTTTCCGCAGTGATGCTCACCGATGGGTAGACCGGATCCACCTTGCCTTTGCCAAACTCGCGGTCAATGGAAACCACCTCGGATTCAAAGGTGATCAGCACATCGCCCACATTGCGCTGCAGGAAGGCAGCAGTCGCATCGCGCCCGCCCTTGGCCAGCACCGGCACATTCTTGTACAACTTGCTGATGTAGGCTTGGGCATCAGCATCCGAGCCACCCTTTTCACGGGCCTGGCCCCAGGCGGCCAGATAGGCGTAGCGGCCATTGCCACCCAGCTTGGGGTTCACCACCACCACCTGCACACCAGGCTTGATCAGGTCATCCCAGTCCTTGATGCCCTTGGGGTTGCCGTTGCGCACCAGAAAAAGCATGGTCGATGTGGTGGGCGATGCATCGTTGGGAAACTTCTTGGTCCAATCCTTGGCAACCACGCCCTTTTCAGCCAGGAACTCGACGTCGGTCGTGGTGTTGAAGGTCACCACATCGGCGGCAAGACCTTCGGACACGGCGCGCGCCTGGGCGCTGGAGCCGCCATGGGACTGGTCCACCTTGATATCCACGCCCTTGGTCTTCTTGTAGTGGGCGATAAAGGCCGCGTTGTAGTCCTTGTAGAACTCGCGGGCAACGTCGTACGAAACATTGAGCAGCTGGTTTTGTGCCAGCACCGAGCCACTGGCCACCACCGCTGCGGCAACCACCAAAGATTTCAATCCACCCAGTTTCATGTTCTGCTACCCGTTCGTATGAAGTGATGTTGCAAATTGTGGACTTTTGTACTTAAAACTCAAACGAATATATTTTTGTTAATTTATGGCGTTTTGAGAATAAAGGAATCAGGCAAGCGTCTTGCCGCCGGTCTTCAGGCGGCCTGTGCGCCATACGCCCGGCACCGCGCTCAGCCCGGTGCAGCCAATGGTGCAGAACCTGGCGGGCTCACAGCCCCAGGATGACTACCAGCACGCCCTTGTCCACCTTGATATCGCGCACCGCCATGCGCGCCAGGCGCTGGCGCGTGTCGGAAGCATTGAGCGTATAGATCGGCTGCTGGGCCAGGTACGAGGCCATCGCCGCTTCCAGCGCTACCTGGGCCATCGCCGTGCGCCGCTCATCAAGGCCCTGCACCACCAGCCTGTCCATCACCGGCTGGTCCAGAAAGACCGCCCCGCGCTCGGCGTCATAGCGCAGGGAGGAAGACACATCGATCTGCGCACCCAACAGCTGCGTGCCGCTGGAATGGGTGTTGACCGTCATGTTCACACCAAAGTCGACGCGCTCGCTGTCTTCCTTCAAATGCACCCTTGGCTGGGCCATGGTGACAGAGACCAGCGGATAGCGCTGCGTCAGCGGCAGGCGCTCGGCCAGCTTCTGCTCCAACTGCGCCTGGCTGATGCGTATCTCGTAGGTTTTACCCGCCAGGTACCAGATGACCGCGCTGCCCACCAAGGCCAGCAGCACCAGCAGTGACCATGTCCATTTTTTCCCCATGCCTGCATCCCTTCTGTTGCTTCCATCTCGCTCACTCCACCCGCCAACTGGGCAGCCGCCAATGCCGCCACAGCGCAATCGCCCGCAAGCCTGCGGTGACCAGCACACAGCCGAGCATCGGCGCCATCTCGGGCACGGGCGAGCTGCGCAGCAGCAGATCCACCCAACCGCCGACGAAGGCACAGACAGCATAGGGCTGGTGGTCACGGAAGGCCTGCGGAATCTCGCCGCACATCACATCGCGGAGCACCCCGCCAAACACCCCGGTGATCACGCCCATCATCACGCAGATGAGTGCGGGCAGGCCCTGCTCGGCGGCCATGTCCACCCCCACCGCAGCAAACAGGCCCAGGCCCAGCATATCGGGCCAGAGCATGGCCCGCTCGGTCAAAGCAAAGTGGCGCTGCCGCAAAAATACGATGGCCAGCAGGCTGATGCCCAGGATCACCCAGACAAAGGTCTCCTGCCGCACCCAGAAAAACGGCCGCTGGTCCAGCAGCAGATCACGCAAGGTGCCGCCGCCAAAAGCAGCCACGAACGCCACCACACAGACACCGACGACATCCAGTTTCTTGTGCGCCGCCTTGATTACGCCGGACAGCGCAAACGCAATCGTCGCCGCGATCTCCAGCACCTGGCGCGCAGTGTCGATGATGTGCGGTGTGTCCATGGCCATGGGCAGCAAGGTAAGGGGCGGGATGCGGCTTCAGCCGCAGCCCCGCCGGTGGAAGGTCAGGCAACCGATTGCATGTTGCTGATCATCTCGTCGCCAAAGCGCGAGGTACTGACCTGCGTGGCCCCCTCCATCAGCCGCGCAAAGTCGTAAGTGACGCGCTTGGAGGCAATCGTGGCCTCCATCGCGGCAATGATCAGGTCAGCGGCTTCGGTCCAGCCAATATGGCGCAGCATCATCTCGGCCGACAGGATCAGCGAGCCGGGGTTGACATAGTCCTTGCCGGCGTACTTGGGCGCCGTGCCATGTGTGGCCTCGAACACCGCCACCCGGTCCGACAGATTGGCGCCCGGCGCAATGCCGATACCGCCCACCTGCGCGGCCACCGCGTCCGAGATGTAGTCACCATTCAAATTGAGCGTGGCGATCACCGAGTAATCGGCCGGGCGCAGCAGCACCTGCTGCAGGAAGGCATCGGCAATCACATCCTTGATGATGATCTCGGAGCCATCCTTGGGGCTCTTGAGGCGCATCCAGGGCCCGCCGTCGATAACCTCGGCACCGAACTCCTGCTTTGCCAGCGCATAGCCCCAGTCGCGGAACGCGCCTTCGGTGAACTTCATGATGTTGCCCTTGTGCACCAAGGTCACGCTGGGCTTGTCATGGTCGATCGCATACTGGATGGCCTGGCGCACCAGGCGCTCGGTGCCTTCGCGCGATACCGGCTTGATGCCGATGCCCGAGCTGAGCGGAAAACGGATCTTCTGCGAGCCGATCTCCTGCTGCAAGAAAGCGATCAGCTTGACCGCCAGGTCCGAGCCCGCCGCAAACTCGATCCCGGCATAGATGTCTTCGGAATTCTCGCGGAAGATCACCATGTGCGTCTTGTGCGGCTCACGCACTGGCGATGGCACGCCTTCAAAGTAGCGCACGGGGCGCAGACAGACGTACAGGTCCAGGGTCTGGCGCAAGGTCACGTTGAGCGAGCGGATGCCGCCGCCCACCGGCGTGTTCAACGGGCCCTTGATGGCTACCAGGTACTGGCCGATGGCGTCCATGGTTTCCTGCGGCAGGCTCTGGCCCTCGCCATACAGACCCAGCGCCTTGTCACCGGCAAACACTTCCATCCAGGCAATGCGGCGCGACGGGCCATAGGCCTGGGCCACTGCCGCATCCACCACCTTGCGCATCACCGGGGTGATGTCCCGGCCCACGCCATCGCCTTCGATGAAGGGGATGATGGGCCGGTCTGGCACGCACAGGCTGTGGTCCGCATTGGCCGTGATGGCCTGTCCGCCTTCGGGCTGCTGGATAGGTTGAGCACGCATCGTCACAAATCTCCCAATCTGGTTCTTCGCCCAGCCCCACACCAGGCACCAGGCGCATGTGTTACCGCCAACGATTCTATCGACAAATACCGGCCCGGCCTGACTGCACAAACTGTGACATCTGAACCCGGCCCCGGGCAGGGTACCACGGCCCCCCAGCTGCGCTGGCATGGTGTATAAAACCGGCTATGGCGCGCCGCGCCGCCGCTGCACATCTCGTGCGCCCTGCTTTGTGAGAGTCTTGACCGCTATGTTCCCCACCCCCTTGGTAACCCGTTCTTCCCGCCTCGCTCAACGCTGCCTCGCCGCCTCGGCCATGGCCTGCGCACTGGCGGCTGCCTTGCCGGCTGCGGCGCAGCAGGCGGCGCCCACCGGGGAGCCCCAGATGCAGCTGGCCCGCACCGAGCTGACGGCCGGCATGCACCGCATCCATGCACAGGTGGCCCAGACGGCGCGCGAGAAGGAAATCGGCCTGATGTTCCGCAAGGACATGCCAGCCAACGAAGGCATGCTCTTTGTGTTTGACCGCCCCGGCACCCAGTGCTTCTGGATGAAGAACACCCTCCTGCCGCTGACCGCCGCCTTTGTCAGCGACGACGGCACCATCGTCAACCTGGCCGATATGCAGCCGATGACGGAGGATTCGCACTGCTCCAGCAAGCCGGTGCGCTATGTGCTGGAGATGAACCAGGGCTGGTTCAAGCAAAAAGGCATTGCAGCCGGCACCAAGCTGCGCGGCCGCCCCTTCAGCGCGCAATGAGTGGGCGCTGAAGGGCGATCACTTTTCGTAGACACCCGGACGTAGCCATCAGCAGCCAGTCACCAACAGGCAGGCCCGGCGCAGGGCTTGCCTCTATGATGGCCCGCAGAACAACCCTGTGGAGACACGACCATGGCTGCAACTGCGCGCTACCCCCTGCCCGATCTCAAGAGCCTGCCTGAAGACATCCAGGCCCGCATTGCCCACGTGCAGGAAAAGGCCGGCTTCATCCCCAATGTGTTTTTGGCCTTTGCGCGCCGCCCGGCGGAATGGCGCGCCTTCTTTGCCTACCACGATGCGCTGATGGAGCGCGAGGAAAGCAGCCTGAGCAAGGCCGAGCGCGAGATGATCGTCACCGTCACCAGCGCACACAACGAGTGCCTGTACTGCGTGGTCGCGCATGGCGCGCTGGTGCGTATCTACGACAAGGCCCCGATGCTGGCCGACCAGTTGGCCGTCAACTACCGCAAGGCCAACATCTCGGCACGCCAGCGCGCAATGCTGGATTTTGCGATGAAGGTCTGCACCCGCTCGCAGGAGATTGAAGAAGCCGATTTCAGCACCTTGCATGCCCATGGGTTTGATGACGAGGACATCTGGGACATAGCGGCCATCACCGCCTTCTTTGGCCTGAGCAACCGCATGGCCAGCTTTGCCGGCATGCAGCCCAATGACGAGTTTTATCTGATGGGCCGCATCCCCCGCAGCAAGGCCTGAGACGGGTCAAGAATGGACCACGCACCAGAAGACAGCCTGCTGGTCAGCGAAAGCGACTTGCAGCGCCTGGCGCTGCAGGTATTGCAGCACCTGGGCCTGAGCGAACCCCATGCCCAGGCCATTGCCCGCATCGTCGTCACTGGGCAGCGCGATGCCTGCCAATCGCATGGCGCCTACCGCATCCTGAGCGCAGCCCACACCATCCGCACCGGGATGGTGGATCTGCAAGCCCGGCCACTGCTGCAGCCTACGCAAGGCGCGATCACCCGGGTCGATGCCCAGCGCGGCTTCTCGCCCTGGGCTCTGGAAGTGGGCCTGCCGCCGCTGGTGGCAACCACCCGCAAGCTGGGCATGGGCGCCTTGGTGATCAACCACTGCGTCCACTTCACGGCGCTGTGGCCGGAGGTGGAGATGCTCACCGACCAGGGCCTGGCCGCCTTGGTAATGACACCCAGCCATGCCTGGGTGGCGCCGGCCGGCGGCACCCAGGGGGTGTTTGGCACCAACCCGATTGCCTTTGGCTGGCCCCGGCCCGGGCCCTTCCCCTATGTGTTTGACTTTGCCACCAGCGCCATAGCGCGCGGCGATCTGGACCTGCACCGGCGCGCCGGCACCCCCTTGCCCGAAGGCGTGGGCATCGATGCGCAAGGCCAGCCATCGACCGACCCGGAAGCCGTCGCACTGGGCGCGATGCGCACCTTTGGCGGCCACAAGGGCTCGGCGCTGGCGACCATGGTGGAGTTGATGGCCGGCATGCTGATTGGCGATCTGGGCAGCCAGGAATCGATGGCACTGGACGCCGGTGCAGGCGGCATGCCCTGCCACGGCCACCTGGTGCTGGCTTTTGATCCGCAGCGTTTTGCCGGCGAAGACTGGCCCGGCCACCAGGCGCGTGCCGAGGCCATGTTTGCTGCCATCAAAGGCCAGGGTGCACGACTGCCGTCCGAGCGGCGCTATGCAGCGCGGGCGCTGAGTGCGCAGCAAGGCATCCGCCTGCCACGCCAGCTGCACGACGAAATCCTGGCCTTGTTGGACTGACGCCAGGCACACAGCCGCCGATGCGGACAGTTGCAGGGCGCGGCGTTTGAGAACTAGCGCGCGATGCGCTTGGCGATCTCGGCCACCAATTGCTCGCCCAAGGCCGCCTTGCTGGCATGGGGCAGTTCCTGGTGGCCCTGCGCGTCCACCAGCAGCAAGGCATTGTCGTCCTTGCCAAAGGTGGCGGGGCCAATATTGCCGACCAGGAGCGGAATCTGCTTGCGCAGGCGCTTGGCCTGGGCGTTGGCCAGCAGGTTTTCGCTTTCGGCGGCAAAGCCCACGCAGTACAGATCGCCGCTTTTGGCACGCGGCAGCTGCGCGACGGTGGCCAGAATGTCCGGGTTTTCGACAAAGGCCAGATGGGGCACCTCGCCACTGCCGTCCTTCTTGATCTTCTGGTCCGCCGCACGGGCGGGGCGCCAGTCGGCCACCGCAGCGGTGGCTACAAACACATCGGCGCCTTCCACGCTGGCCAGCACCGCTTGCAGCATGTCTTGCGCCGATTGCACATCGATGCGGCGCACGCCACGCGGCGTGGGCAAATGCACCGGACCGGCGACCAGCGTGACCTCGGCGCCCGCCGCCTGCGCCGCACGCGCAATCGCAAAGCCCATCTTGCCGCTGGACAGGTTGGTGATGCCCCGCACCGGGTCAATCGCTTCGAACGTGGGGCCTGCGGTGATCAGCAGCCTTTTGCCTGCCAGCGCCTTGGCGCTGAAAAAATACTGCAGCTCTTCCTCGATCTCGGCCGCCTCCAGCATGCGGCCGTCCCCGGTCTCGCCACAGGCCTGGTCGCCATTGCCCACGCCCAGCACCACGGCGCCATCGGCCTGCACCTGGCGCAGGTTGCGCTGCGTCGCAGGGTGGGCCCACATCTCGCGGTTCATCGCAGGGGCCAGGATCAGGGGCACGCGGTCGATGGGACGCGCCAGGCACAACAGGCTCAGCAGCTCATCGGCCCGGCCCTGCACCAGGCGGGCGATAAAGTCGGCGCTGCAAGGCGCCACCACCACCGCATCGGCCTCGCGGCTCAGGTTGATGTGCGGCATGTTGTTGGGCTCGCGCGCATCCCACTGCGAGGTATAGACCGGGCGGTTGGAGAGCGCCTGCATCGTGACCGGGGTCATGAATTGGGTGGCCGATTCGGTCATGACCACTTGCACGGTCGCTCCGGCCTTGATCAATCGGCGGCACAGCTCGGCCGATTTGAAGGCAGCAACGCCGCCCGACATGCCGAGGACAATATGTTTTCCGTGGAGCTGGTTCATGCCCGCCAATGTAGCAGAGGCACAGCGCCACCGCTGCACTGCAGCAGACAAGAGAGCAGCGCCAGAACGGCTATCTTTGCCACGCGCCATCGCACGCAAACCCGTGGCCGTTGAAGCCCATTTGTCGCAGCTGTCTGCAGGGGCTGGCATACGCCTTTATAATCAGAATTTCCCACCTCCCTAAAAGACATGACCAAATTTGTCTTCGTTACTGGCGGTGTGGTGTCTTCCCTGGGCAAGGGAATCGCCTCAGCCTCCCTTGCAGCGATTTTGGAATCGCGCGGACTCAAAGTCACCCTGATCAAGCTGGATCCCTACATCAACGTGGATCCAGGCACCATGTCCCCCTTCCAGCACGGCGAAGTGTTTGTGACGGACGATGGCGCCGAGACCGACCTGGACCTGGGCCACTATGAGCGTTTCATCGAAACGCGCATGCGCCAGTCCAACAACTTCACGACCGGCCGCATCTACCAAAGTGTTCTTGAAAAAGAACGCCGTGGTGACTACCTGGGCAAGACCGTGCAGGTCATTCCCCACATCACCAACGAGATCCAGGAGTACGTCAAGCGCGGCGCCGGCATCGGCACCGACCACGCTGTCGATGTCGCCATCTGCGAAATCGGTGGTACGGTCGGCGATATCGAGTCGCTGCCCTTCCTCGAAGCGGTGCGCCAGCTGTCGCTCAAGCTCGGCCCCAACAACTCGGCCTTTGTGCACCTGACCTACCTGCCCTACATCGCAGCGGCCGGCGAGCTCAAGACCAAGCCCACCCAGCACACGGTGCAGAAGCTGCGCGAAATCGGTATCCAGCCCGATGCGCTGCTGTGCCGCGCCCAGCATGCCGTCCCCGAGGAAGAGCGTGACAAGATCTCCTTGTTCACCAATGTGCAATCCTGGGGCGTCATCAGCATGTGGGATGTGGACACCATCTACAAGGTGCCCCGCATGCTGCACGAGCAGGGCCTGGACGGCCTCATCTGCGACAAGCTGCGCCTGAACACACCTCCGGCCAACCTCAAGCGCTGGGATGACCTGGTCTATGAGACCGAGCACCCCAAGGGCGAAGTGGCCATTGCGATGGTGGGCAAGTATGTCGAGCTGTCGGATGCCTACAAGTCCGTCAACGAAGCGCTCAAGCACGCCGGCATGCAAAACCATGTGCGCGTCAAGATCACGCACGTGGATTCGGAAACCATCCACGACAGCGATGCAGCCGAGCTGCTCAAGAGCTATGACGGCATCCTGGTGCCCGGCGGCTTTGGCTCGCGCGGCGTGGAAGGCAAGATCTCCACAGCCAAGTTTGCCCGTGAAGGCAAGGTGCCCTACCTGGGCATCTGCCTGGGCATGCAGGTGGCCACCATTGAATACGCCCGCCATGTGGCAGGGCTGGACAATGCCAACTCCACCGAGTTCGACCGCCAGACCCCCCACCCCGTGATCGCGCTGATCACCGAGTGGAAGGATGCCGACGGCACGATCAAGACCCGTGACGAGAACTCGGACCTGGGCGGCACGATGCGCCTGGGCGCGCAATCGTCCGATGTGCAAAAGGACACGCTGGCCCACAGCATCTACGGCGATGTGGTGACCGAACGCCACCGCCACCGCTACGAAGCCAACACCCAGTACCTGGACCAACTGCGCAACGCGGGCCTGGTGATCTCCGCGCTGACCCAGCGCGAGCACCTGACCGAGATCGTCGAGCTGCCCAAGGCGGTACACCCCTGGTTCATCGGCGTGCAGTTCCACCCCGAGTTCAAGTCCACCCCCTGGGCCGGCCATCCGCTGTTCAATGCCTTCATCAAGGCAGCAGTCGATCGCAAGAAGCAGGCAGCCAAGTAAAATTGCGGCCACGCTGCGGCACACACTGAAGCCATGACAAACAAAGCACCCACCAACGCTGCGTTTCTCATGGCGTCTTTGCTTTCACCCCATCCTTAAGGAACACCGTCCATGCAATTGTGCGGATTTGATATCGGGCTTGATAAACCGTTTTTCCTGATCGCCGGCCCCTGCGTGGTCGAGTCCGAGCAGCTGCAGATGGATGTGGCCGGACAGCTCAAGGAAATGACGTCCAGCCTGGGCATCCCCTTTATCTTCAAGAGCAGCTTTGACAAGGCCAACCGCAGCTCGGGCACGAGCTTTCGCGGCCCTGGCATGGAAAAAGGCCTGGAGATTCTGGCCAAGGTGAAAAAAGAGCTGAATGTGCCCATCCTCACCGATGTGCACACCGAAGCCGAAGTGCCTTATGTCGCCAGCATCGTCGATGTGCTGCAGACACCGGCCTTCCTGTGCCGCCAGACCGACTTCATCCGGGCGGTCGCCCAATCCGGCAAGCCGGTCAACATCAAGAAGGGCCAGTTTCTGGCCCCGCATGACATGAAGAATGTCATCGACAAGGCCCGCGCTGCCGCCAAGGAAGTGGGCCTGCCCGAGGACAGCTTCATGGCCTGCGAACGCGGCGCCAGCTTTGGCTACAACAACCTGGTGAGCGACATGCGCTCGCTCGCCATCATGCGCGAGACCCATGCGCCGGTGGTGTTCGATGCCACCCACAGCGTGCAGCTGCCTGGCGGCAATGGCACCTCCAGCGGCGGCATGCGCGAGATGGTTCCCGTGCTGGCCCGCGCAGCAATTGCCGTAGGCGTCGCTGGCGTGTTCATGGAAACCCATCCGGACCCCTGCAATGCGCTGAGCGATGGCCCCAATGCGGTGCCGCTCAAGCACATGAAGGCCTTGCTCGAAACCATGGTGGCGCTCGACGGCATCACCAAGAAGAACGGTTTCCTGGAAAACAATTTTGGAGCTTAAATGCCAAGCGCATACATCATTGCATCGGTCACCGTCACCGACCCGGAGCAGTACGAGGAGTACCGCAAGCTCAGCACCATCGCCATGCAGACCTATGACGCCGAAGTCTGCGTGCGCGGTGGCAAGGTCGAGGTGATCGAGGGCGACTGGAACCCCGGCCGCACCGTGATCCTGAAGTTCAAGGACAGCGAGCAGGCCCGCCGTTTTTACGACTCCCCCGAGTACAGCAAGGCGCGCGAAGCGCGTGCCGGTGCCGCCATCATGCGCATGGTACTGGTCGAAGGCGTTTAAGCGCTGCCTCGCCCTGCCCACCCCTTTTGATTCCGTGCAGTTGCAGTCCACCCGTTTGCAGCGCACCATCCCGTTTCTCAATCTCTGAAAGGCTCTAAAGTGAGTGCAATTGTTGATATCGTTGGCCGCGAAATTCTGGATTCGCGTGGCAACCCCACCGTGGAATGTGATGTATTGCTGGAATCGGGTGTGATGGGCCGCGCGGCCGTCCCATCGGGCGCCTCCACCGGTTCGCGTGAAGCCATCGAGCTGCGCGATGGCGACAAGAGCCGCTACCTGGGCAAGGGCGTGCTCAAGGCCGTCGAGCACATCAATACCGAAATCTCCGAAGCCATCCTGGGCCTGGATGCCGCCGAGCAGGCCTTCCTGGACAAGACCCTGATCGACCTGGACAACACCGACAACAAGAGCCGCCTGGGCGCCAACGCCATGCTGGCCGTGTCGATGGCCGTGGCCCGCGCCGCTGCCGAAGAAGCCGGCCTGCCGCTGTACCGCTACTTTGGCGGCATGGGCGGTGTGCAACTGCCAGTGCCGATGATGAACGTCATCAACGGTGGCGCACACGCCAACAACTCGCTGGACCTGCAAGAGTTCATGATCGTGCCCGTCGGTGCGCCGAGCTTCCGTGAAGCGCTGCGCTGGGGTGCCGAAGTGTTCCACGCGCTCAAGAAGATCATCGACAGCCGTGGCATGCCCACCGCCGTGGGCGACGAAGGCGGTTTCGCGCCATCGGTCGAGAACCATGAAGCGGCCATTCAGCTGATCCTCGAAGCCATCGATCAGGCGGGCTACACCGCTGGCGACCAGATCGCGCTGGCGCTGGACTGCGCTGCCTCCGAATTCTACAAGGACGGCAAGTACGTGCTCGAAGGCGAAGGCGGCATCAGCCTGACGGCCGAGCAGTGGACCGACATGCTGGCCGCCTGGTGCGACAAGTACCCGATCATCTCCATCGAAGACGGCATGCACGAAGGCGACTGGGATGGCTGGAAGGTGCTGACCGAGCGCCTGGGCAAGAAGGTGCAGCTGGTCGGTGACGACCTGTTCGTGACCAACACCAAGATCCTCAAGGAAGGCATCGACAAGGGCATCGCCAACTCGATCCTGATCAAGATCAACCAGATCGGCACCTTGAGCGAAACCTTTGCCGCCATCGAGATGGCCAAGCGCGCCGGCTACACCGCCGTGATCTCGCACCGCTCGGGCGAAACCGAAGACAGCACCATCGCCGACATCGCCGTGGGCTTGAACGCCGGCCAGATCAAGACCGGCTCGCTGAGCCGCTCGGACCGCATGGCCAAGTACAACCAACTGCTGCGCATCGAGGAAGACCTGGGCGAAGTGGCAGTGTATCCAGGCCGCGCCGCCTTCTACAATCTGCGCTAAGCTTGTCTCGGGACATGGCTGACAGCCGTGTCCTGACTGCCTCCCGGACTTCTGTTTGCCATGATCTCTCGCATTGTTCCTTTTGTGCTGCTGGCCATCCTGGTCAGCATCCATGCCCAGCTCTGGAGTGGGCGCGGCAGCGTGCCCTACGTCAAGGACATGAAGCAGCAAATCGCCACCCAGAAAACGGAGAACGAAGCGGCCACGCGTGAGAACGTGCGCCTGGAGACCGAGGTCAACGACCTCAAGCAGGGCATGGACATGGTCGAGGGCAAGGCCCGCAATGAGCTCGGCATGGTCAAGCCCAATGAAGTGTTTGTGCAGTACACGCGCAAATAAGACAGCGCGGCCCCCAGCCCCAGTAAGCGCCTCCCAGGAGGCGCTTTTTTGTCGCCCTGGCCTGCCTTAGGCCGTATCATCGCCGCCATGCCTGCGCTGCCCTCCTCCGCCTTCACACCCCGCCCCCTCGGCTCGCCACCGGCGGTCTACCTGGCCTCGGCGGCCTGCGCGGATGCAGAGCAGCTCGCGCAGCAACTGGCGCATTACCTGGCGCAGTGCAATAGGGCATCGCCACCCGCATTTGTGCTGCAGGCCTGCAGCCTTGCGCAACTCACCGCCTCGCCCATGGCAGAGCTGCCAGCCGCGTTCCTGGCCCGGCATGACGCGGTGCTGCTGCTGGCGCCACCGATGCGTGACAGCGCAAGCGGAGCCGATCCCGCCCAGACCCTGCTGATGCAGGCACGCCTGCACCTGGTGGCCCAGGGGCAGGCGTTTCAATTGTTGTTCAGCCAGGGGCACCGGCTGGAGCAAGAGGCGCTAGCGGCACTGTGCAACTGGTTCCCCGAGGCGCCGGGCCTGCAGGCCTTGCGCACGGCATTGCGCCAGGCCAACCCCGGCGCGCGTGCACGCTGGAACTGCGAAAAATGCAGCGATCCCGATTGCGAGCTGCGCCTGTTCCAGGGCCTGATCACCCCCTCGGCCAGCTAGGCGCCACCAGGGCGCCGGGCGTCACTGCACCAGGTTGGAGGCTGGCGGGTCATTGCCGCGTTCGGTAAACAGGTGCGCCACATCAACGGCATCGAAGCGGTATTGCTGGCCACAGAATTCGCAACCGACCTCGATCATGCCCTGCTCTTCCAGAATGCTGTCCGATTCCTCCTGACCGAGGCTGCGCAGCATGTTGCCGACGCGCTCGCGGCTGCAGGTGCAGGCAAAGTGCGGGCCGCCTTCGCCGTCTTCGGGCACAAAGCGCAGCAGCTTTTCCTCCCAGAACAGGCGGTGCAGGATGGTCTCGACATCGAGGTTCAGCAGCTCATCGCGGGTCAGGCTGGCAGCCAGATGGGCAATGCGGTTGTACTCTTCGTTCAGGCCGATCTGGTCGACCTCTTCGGTATTCTGCGCCCCGGCTGCCAGGTTGGCCTCGCCCTTGATCGGCATGCGCTGCACGATCAGGCCGGCGGCCACCTTGTCGTTGGCCGCCAGCACCAGCACGGTGTCGAGCTGTTCGGACTGGCGCATGTACTGCTGCAGGATCGCGGCCATGCTCTCCAGCGGCTGGCCATCCACATCGACCAGCGGCACCACGCCCTGGTAGGGTTGCTGGCCGGGTTGCTTGTCCTTGGGGTCCAGCGTGATCGCACAGCGGCCCTTGCCATGCACATTGACCATGTCAGTCAGGGTCGCGTCAGCTGGCAGATCACCGATCATCGTGACGGTGGAGCGCACGCTCAGGTTGGTCAGCACCTCGGTGACGGCCAGCTTCACCGGGCCATCACCCGAAATCTGGAACACCAGCGCGCCATTGAATTTGATGTTGGACTGCATCAGCACGCCGGCAGCGGTCATCTCGCCGAGCATCTCCTGCACCGGCAGTGGGTACGGGCCAGTACTGGTATTGACTGCGCGGCGCTGCAAGATCTCTTGCCAGGCATCGGTCAGTCGGACAATGGCGCCCCGCACGGGCAGCCCATCAAACAAAAATTTATGCAGTTCAGACACTGTGATTCTTCCCATTCAATACATGCAGGCCGGCAGCGCCCGGGCATGCTGCCCGGTGCAACAGCGCCTCAATCGGGCAATTTTCGCAGACCCGCCTTGAAACGCCGGGCGTTGGCCATATAGCCCTCTGCACTGCGCCGCAGCCCATCGATCTGTTCCGGGCTCAACGTGCGCACCACCTTGGCAGGGCTGCCCACAATCAAGCTGCCTTCCGGAAACTCCTTGTTCTCGGTCACGACCGCACCGGCACCTACGAGGCAGTGGCGCCCGATTTTGGCGCCATTGAGCACAATGGCCCCCATGCCGATCAGCGATTCATCACCGATCGTGCAGCCATGCAGGATGACGTTATGGCCGATAGTGACATGCTTGCCGATGTCCAGGGGCTTGCCCTTGTCGGTGTGCAGCACGCTGCCGTCCTGGATATTGCTGCCCTCGCCGATGCGGATCGGGTCATTGTCCCCGCGCAGGATGGCGCCGAACCACACACTGCTGTCTGCAGCCATCTCCACCCGGCCGATCACCTGCGCGCTGTCTGCAATCCAAGCCGACGCTGCAACCTGCGGCTGCACACCATCGAGTTCATACTTTGCCATCATGTCTCCATCGGTTTATGGTTCCGGGCCAAGGCCTCACAGGCATCAGAGACGCCCCGCCGGGCAGCACGCCGCCACATGCGTACCAGCCTCATAATTGTAGGGATGGAATTACGTCAATCCGCCTTGCAGGCCCTGTGTGTGGCCGATGCCGAGGAAAAATCCGCGCTCACCCTTGCCATGTATGCGCAAAGAGCCACAATTTCAATAGCACCCCAGGCGCAGTTGGCGGTCCCCCACGGCGTCACCCTGCCCGGCCACCCGGCCAAGCCCGAGCTCAAGGTCCATACCGCCATGGGCAGGCGCTCGCCCGCCACGGCCGAGGGCCGCGCCATCTTGCTGCACGCCATCGCGCATATCGAGTTCAATGCCATCAACCTGGCGCTCGATGCCATCTGGCGCTATGGCGGCATGCCCGAGGCTTTCTACCAGGACTGGTTGCAGGTGGCGGCAGAGGAAGCCAAGCATTTCCGGCTATTGCGCGCTCATTTGCGCAAATGGGGCCACGACTATGGCGACTACCCGGCCCACCAGGGGCTGTGGACCATGTGTGAGAAAACCGCCGATGACATCGTGGCGCGCATGGCCTTGGTGCCCCGCACCTTGGAGGCCCGTGGTTTGGATGCAACTCCCCAGATTCAGGGAAAATTGCAACAAACTTCTGCCGATGATGCGCTGGAGGCCGTGGCCATTCTGGACATCATCCTGCGCGAAGAGGTGGGCCATGTCGCGATCGGCAACCACTGGTACCGGTACCTCTGCGCGCAGCGCGATCTGGATCCGGAACAGCACTACAGCTGGCTTGTGGGACATTACGAAGCACCACGCCCGCGCCCGCCCATCAATCTGTCTGCGCGGCGCCTGGCCGGCTTCAGCGAGAGCGAACTGGACTGGCTGCAGGGACAACTGTAACAAACTGACGCTTTTTAAACCCCAAAAGCGTGTGCAGTTTGCTACAAAACCTGCAGGTTCACTCTATCCTCAGACGCGTGAAATGCCCGATATGAAGGACAATGCACGTCGATCCCGAGATAACAAAATGCAGACATTGCTTGCGCCAGTTGCTGGTGAGGCACCACTGATGCATGCCATGGTTCAGCCGTACATGCAACAGACGAGCGCGCCCTCCGCAACCCCATCCTCCTTGGCCACGGCCTTGGTGTTTACGTCGCCTGCCCCCCCGATTGCCTGGCAGCCGATCAAAGATGCCGATGACACCGTCATCGGCCACGAGATATTCAACCGCTCCCGCACCGCGTCGGCCCATACGCTGGAATCCGACCTGGCATTGACCCATGCCGTGCTTTCACATATTGAACCCGCCCCGCTGCTCGGCGACGGGTTGCTTTTTCTGAACACGACCTTCGAGAGCCTGCACGGCAGCCACCTTGATCTGCTGCCCGCGCACCAGATCGTGCTGGAAATACCCTCGCTCGGCCACGCCGCATCGTCTGAAGCCATGGCCCGCCGCCCGGCGCTGGAAGCGTTGCGCGCCAGGGGCTTTGCGCTTGCCTTCAACCATTCCGTGCTCGATTCCGCCTACGCACCCTGGCATGACCTGGTCAATTACCTGAAGATTGACTTTTCGGTGCTGTCGGCCGAGCGTGCCGTGCTGATGCTGCAATGGGCCCGGCGCATCTCTGGCGCGACATTGATTGCCGACAAGATCGAGTCCACCGCACAGCTCCAACTGGCCAAGGAGAACAAGGCCCACCTGTTGCAGGGCTATGCGGTCAGCCGGCCCGAGCCGGTGCCTGCCAGGGTGGTGCTGCCCAGCACGGCCGATGTTGCCGCGCTGGCGGCTGTGCTGAGCAGCCAGGCAGACGCCGGCGCACTGGTGGAGCTGATGCAGCGCCGCCCGGCCCTGCTGTTCAATCTGCTGCGCATGGCGCACTCGCAAGCCTTGGATGCGCGCACGCCTTACCAGTCGCTGCTGACCTTGATCCAGGCCTATTCGGCCGAACAGTTGAAGGCTTGGGAGACCCTGCTCCAGGCAGTGGCCACGAAGATTCCCCAGCTGCCGCAAATACAGTACTGCGAGAAAGTTTTCCCGCACCAAAGTGCGGAGCTGGCTGCAAAGGCACAGATGCGATGGCCCGACGCCCCGGCAGGCAGCCTCCAGCTGATGGCCAGCGCCTTGCTGCTCGGCCATATGCTGGGTATGACAGTCGCGCAAACCGCCGACCAGCTGCTGCCCGGTGCACTGGCCCAACCGGTGCGCCTGCTCGCCTCCGAGTGGCAGGCCATGCTGCCTGCGCTTGCCTGACCCCGCCCTTCCCGTCATCGCAAAAAAGCCCGGTGCTTGTGCAGCACCGGGCTTTCTTTTGGGCCATGCGGTTACCAGCACCTGCAGGTGCTGTATGCAGCAGGCTTAACCGATCGAGGCATCCAGGTCGTCGTCGTGCGCACGCTCGCGGATGAAGAAGGAGGCGATCAGACCCAGTGTCACGCCGAACATCACGTAGAAGGCAGGCGACATCGTCGAGCCCGTCGTCTTGATCAACCAGGTCACGATGAACTGCGCAAAACCACCAAACACCATCACGGCGATGTTGTAGGCCATGGACATGCCGACCGAACGCACATGGGCGGGGAACAGCTCTGCCATCACCGTGCTGAAGACGCCGAAAAACACCGACACAAACAGGCAGACCACGACCTGCACCGTCATCAGCTTCGCAATGGTCGGGCCATCGGTCAGCCAGGCGTAGAGCGGGTACAGCACCACCAGGTAACCGAGCAGCGAGCCGATCATCAAAGGACGGCGGCCCACGCGGTCCGACCAGGCGCCCATGAAAGGCATCAGCACCACCATCATGGCGGCACCCGCCATCTGGACCATGAAGGTGTCGTGCAGCGGCAGCTTCAAGGTCACGGTGGAGTAGGTCACCAGGTAGGTGAAGGTGATGTAGATCGACACGGTGGCCGTTACCACCAGGCCCATGCCCACCAGGGTTTCACGCGCATGGGTGCGCAGCATCTCCAGTACACCAACTTGTTTGACGGTACCCGCCTTTTGCGCGGCCTGCATCTTCACAAAAGTCTCAGGCTCTTCGACATGGCGGCGAATGTAGATGGCGACTGGCACGATCAACAGACCTACGGCGAACGGAATGCGCCAGGCCCAGGACATCAGCTGCTCCTGCGTGAAAAAGTCGGTAATCAGCGTACCCACCGCCGCACCAATCAGCAGAGCCGCCATCTGGCCTGTCATCTGCCAGGAGCCGTAAAAGCCGCGTTTGCCCTTGGGTGCGAGCTCGATCAGCAGTGCGGTGGAGGTACCGAACTCACCGCCTGCGGCAAAACCCTGCAGCAGACGCGCCAGCACGATGAAGATCGGCGCCCAGATACCCACACCCTGGTAGGTGGGCGCAAACGTGATCAGCGCAATGGCCACCGCCATGATGCCGGTGACCATCACCATCGCGGCCTTGCGGCCCCTGCGGTCGCCATACAGACCCAGCAGGATGCCGCCGACGGGGCGCATAAAGAAGCCTACGCCAAACACGGCCGTGGTCATCAGGATGCGGTTGAGGTCATCACTGGGATCATTGGGATTGGAGGGGAAGAACAGCTTCGCCACGATCGGCGTCATGAAGGCAAAGACCAGAAAGTCATACCATTCAAGCGCGTTGCCAATGACAGCGGCCAGAATATTTCGCTTGGATACAGCAGTAGATTGCACGCAAAAATCCTAAAAAACACGAGGCACAGCCGGCAGCAACACGGCTAGATGCAATAACGTAACGGAAAACGATCTTTGAACGGCTACCACCAGGAAACCGGGCATGCGGCGCAGCAAGGCGAGCAAAGCCAGACTACAGACCGCAGCAGGCTGGATTCATGCATGAAATGCATAAATAACCACCGAGATCAGCATTGAATTGTAATGGGTGGAAAACGGCGTGCAGGACGCCAAAGCGGCATTTAGCTTAGGGGTCAGGCGCAGGAAAACCGCTTTTCCCAGCCTGCGGGAAGCCGCTGCGCCAGCGACGGCAACGCTGCGCTCCGCCGCAAGCGTATTGCCTACCGCGTGCGCCGTTCGGTTTCAGCGGCGGTCGGCTAACGCATGGGCAATCGTGCCCAGATCCACATATTCCAACTCGCTGCCAATGGGCACGCCCCGTGCCAGGCGCGTGAAACCAATGCCTTTGCGCTGCAAGGCGTCCCCGATCACATGGGCAGTGGCCTCGCCCTCAGCGGTGAAATTGGTGGCCAGAATCACCTCCTGCACCACGCCATCCGTGGCCCGCTGCAACAGCTGCAGCACCCCAATATCGCGCGGGCCCACGCCATCGAGCGGCGACAGGCGCCCCATCAGCACGTAGTAATAGCCTTTGTAGGCGCCGGTGCGCTCCAGTGCCGCTTGGTCCGCCGGTGTCTCCACCACGCACAGGCGTGCGGCATCCCGCCCTTCATCCAGACAGGTGTCGCAAATGCGGTTTTCGGTAAACGTGTGGCAGCGTTCGCAGTGCTGCACACGGCTGCTGGCCTCGTGCAGTGCACGCGAGAGCAGCTCGGCCCCCTCCCGGTCGTTTTGCAGCAGGTGAAAAGCCATGCGCGATGCCGACTTCACCCCCACCCCCGGCAGGCGGCGCAGCGCCTGCACCAGTGCATCCAAGGTACCCGTATCAGACATGGACCAGTCCTTCCGGGCAGTGCATGGGGCAGTCAAGCCCGTGACGGCGCGCGGCTGTCAAGGGCTGGAGAACGCTCAGAGCTTGTGGCAAGACGAAGCGCTTAGAACGGGAACTTCATGCCGCCGGGCAGGCCTGGCATGCCAGCGGTGATCTTGCCCATCTTCTCGTTGCTGGTCTCTTCTGCCTTGCGCACGGCAGCGTTGAAGGCGGCAGCCACCAGGTCTTCGAGCATGTCCTTGTCTTCGGCCAGCAGGCTGGGGTCAATGGTCACGCGCTTGACGTCGTGCTTGCAGGTCATCAGCACCTTGACGAGGCCGGCACCGGACTCACCTTCGACCTCGATGTTGGCCAGGTCATCCTGGGCCTTCTTGAGGTTGTCCTGCATGGCCTGGGCTTGCTTCATCAAACCGGCGAGTTGTCCTTTGTTGAACATGGAAAATCCTTTTGTATAAAAACCTGCGGCAGGTGGGAGCGCCCATCGGCCCGCGAACGCCGCATCATAGAGGCTGAATGCTACCGGGCACTATTTTCGCGCCAAATTGCTGTATCAAAGACTGGACATAGGGATCGTTGCGCACCGTCGCTTCGGCCGCACGCTGGCGCGCCTGCACCGCATGGGCCTTGCGGCGTGCGGGGCAGTCCGTCACGGGGCCAACGGACACCTGGATCTTGCCCACCAGACCAGCGGCCACCAAGGCCGTGCGCAGACGCTCGATCGTGCCAGGCTGCGCCAGCGATTCCAGGTCCACGCGCAGCGACCACACCTCGGCCTCGCGCTGGATCAGCTGGGAGCGCAGCGCCAACTGGCGTGCCACTGCGGTGATGGCCTCGGCCTGCACCAGCCCGGTGACGGTTTCGTTCCAGAAACGGCCCTCTTCGGTGTCCTCGAACTCAGGCGGAACCCGTCCCAGGTTTTCGCCAAAGCTGGCAGCGGGCCGGTCCAGCTCGCTGGCCTGCGGCGTTTGCACCGGCAAGGCGATCAGACTTGCGCGCTCTTCAGCCACCACCACCGTCGTCTGCACCGCCACTACGGCATCGGAGCGGCCCGGCAATGCCGGGGGCTCATCATCGGCGTAGGCGTCGATCGGCACTTCGTCGAAATAAGGCGCAGCGGTCTCGTCATCGGCATCGCTGCCCGCGTCCGGCAAGCCATCGTCGTCATGGGCTTGCGGTTGCTCCTCCTCCACCAGCTCTTTCTCTGTCTGGGCCGGTGTCGGCGGGTCGATCGCCGCAGGCGCCGGCGCAGCGGCACGGGCCGGAATCAAGTCCTCTGCGCTGCGCACTGGCAGCTTGACAGCCTCCACGATAGGCGCGGCTATGTGGTCGGCCCCTGCGGCCCCACCGGAAGCGGGTTGGGCCATCGAGTTGGCCACCACGGCCGGGGCGGGTGCGGCAGTAGTTACCGGCGCAGCAGGCGCGGCAACCGGCTGGGCTACAGCGAGAGGCGCAGGCGCAGGTGCAGCTATGGGCGCAGCCAACGCACTGGCCAACTGCGGTGGTTGAGAAGCTGCGGCTGGCGATGGCGATGGCGATGGCGATGGCGGTACTTGCGCCGCTACAGGCGGAGCGACAGACGCAACGGCAGCCTGGGCCGCCGCCGTTTTGGGTGCGGCAACCGCGCTATTCAGAGTTTTTTTTTCAGCCGAGCCCGCAGGCTTGAAGGCCAGCAGCCGCAGCAGCGCCATCGTCAACGCGGCATATTCATCAGGCGCCAGTCCCAGCTCGCCCCGGCCATGCAGTGCAATGCTGTAGAGCAGCTGGGTCTCGTCCGCCGGCATTTGCTGGGCCAAGCGCAGCAGTTCCTGCTGCTCCCCGTCGTCTTCGCTGGCAGCGGCTTGCGCCTTGTCGGGCACCGCCTGCAACACGGCCATGCGCTGCAGCTGCACGGCCATGTCTTCCAACGTAGACGCAGCCGACAAGCCCTGGTGGCGCAGCTGGTTGACGGTGTCGACGACCTCGGCACCGTCACCACGCGTCAACGCATCGATCAGGCGGAACACGTGGCTGGAATCGACGGCGCCCAGCATCTGGCGCACGCTGGCCTCTTGCAGCTGGCCACCACCAAAGGCGATCGCCTGGTCGGTCAGCGACAGCGCATCGCGCATCGAGCCACGGGCCGAGCGCGCCAGCAGGCGTAGCGCCGGTGGCTCGGAGGAAATCTGCTCCTGCACCAGCACGCGTCCCAGGTGTTCCTGGATGGTCTCTGGCGCCATGGGGCGCAGGTTGAACTGCAGGCAGCGCGACAGCACCGTGACCGGCACCTTCTGCGGGTCGGTCGTTGCCAGCACAAACTTCAGGTATTCGGGCGGCTCTTCCAAGGTCTTCAACATGGCGTTGAAGGCGGTGTTGGTGAGCATGTGCACTTCGTCGATCATGAAGACCTTGAAGCGGCCCTGCACCGGCTTGTACACCGCCTGCTCCAGCAGGCCCTGTACTTCGTCGACGCCCCGGTTGGACGCGGCGTCGAGCTCGGTGTAATCGGGAAAGCGCCCGCTGTCGATCTCGGTACAGGCCGGGCACACGCCGCATGGTGCAGCCGTGATGCCGCCATGGCCGTCCACCCCGGTGCAGTTGAGCGACTTGGCCAGAATGCGCGAGACCGTCGTCTTGCCCACACCACGGGTTCCCGTGAACAGATAGGCGTGGTGCAAGCGCTGCTGTACCAGCGCATTGGACAGCGCTTGCACCACATGCTCCTGGCCTACCATTTCAGAGAAATTCCGTGGACGGTATTTGCGAGCGAGAACAAGATAAGACATAGCACCGCATTCTACGGTCAGTCGCAGCCATGCACGGCGCTGGCTCCGCGCTGCATGCAATACTTTTAGGCGCCGCACCCTGCCACCCGGACGATCAGGGACTTTTTGGCCCGCCTGGCCGGAACGCATGCATTCTTTAGGTACAATCGGTCCCTGACGGGCCTCCTCGCATGGGGAAGCGGCCAACCGGGTCAGGTGGGGAACCAAGCAGCCCTAACTGTGGATCCAGTGCCGGGGTCAGGCTCGTCACCTTCTTTTGACCAATGCCAGCCTCGTGCTGGCATTTGCTTTTCCAGGCCAGGCGTGGGAATGCACGTAGAATGGCGCCCAAGCCATTCCTGTCACTGCCATGAAATACCTGCTGTGGCTGCTCAAAGCTGTCATCTTCTTCACCCTGTTTGCATTTGCGCTCAATAACCAGCGGGATGTGGTGGTGCACCTGTTCTTCGGCACCCAGTGGCAGGCCCCCCTCGTTCTGGTCGTGCTGCTCGCATTCAGCGCGGGTGTGATTGTCGGCATCATCGGCATGGTGCCGCGCTGGTGGAAGCACCGCAAAGCCGCGCAGCGTGCAGCGGCAGCGCAAACGGCCGCGGCTGAGCCCGCCCTCTCCATCAACGCCCCTGCGGACGAATCCACCCCGCTGCCCCCTCATGGAATTTGACATCTCCTGGATCCTGCTGGGCTTTCCCGCTGCGTTTGTGCTGGGCTGGCTGGCTTCGCGTTTTGACCTGCGCCAGATCCGCCGCGAGAACCGCAGCGCCCCCAAGGCCTACTTCAAGGGGCTGAACTTCCTGCTGAACGAGCAGCAGGACAAGGCCATCGATGCGTTTATCGAGGCCGTACAGAACGACCCCGATACCGCCGAGCTGCACTTTGCGCTGGGCAATCTGTTCCGCCGCCGGGGCGAGTACAGCCGCGCGGTGCGGGTGCATGAGCATCTGCTCTCACGCGCCGATATCAGCAAGCCCGAGCGCGAACGTGCCCAGCACGCGCTGGCACTCGATTTTCTCAAGGCGGGCCTGCTGGACCGCGCCGAGGATGCGCTGTCCCGACTGGACGGCACACCCTATGAGAACGAGGCACGCCTGTCGCGCCTGGCCATCTACGAGCGTGCCCACGACTGGCCCCAGGCGGTGCAGATTGCACGCCTGATGCACAGCCACAACCAGGGCGACTACAGTGTGCGCATTGCCCATTACCTGTGCGAGCAAGCATTGGGCCAGCAGGCCCATGGCCAGCGCGACGCTGCACTGAGCCTGCTGCAGCAAGCCCAGTCCGAAGCCCCGCATGCACCGCGCCCCCGCATTGAGCTGGCCCATCTGCAGCACAAGAGTGGACATCCTTCGCTGGCGCTGAGTTCGTTGATCGAACTGGCATCGGTGTCGCCCTCCTCGGTGCCGCTGGTCGCCCCGCTGATGCTGGAGCTGGTCAAAACCGATGAGCGCAAGCCGCAGGTGCGTGCGCTGCTGGAGGCGAACTACCAGAACGCGCCGTCGCTGGATGTGATGGAGAGCCTCGTTCAGATGGACGAGCACGCGATGGTACCGGACGCGGCGGCGCCTGCCGGGCGTGACTGGTACATTGAGCATCTGCGCCATGAGCCTTCGCTGGTGGCTGCGGGTCGCTGGCTGACCCAGGAAACCCTCAGCCATGAGGAACACCACCCGGCTATCCAGCGCGCATTGGACAATGCCGCCAAGCCGCTGACACGCTACCGCTGCGCCGCCTGCGGTTTTGAAGCGCGCCAGCATTTCTGGCAGTGTCCCGGCTGCCAATCCTGGGACAGCTACCCGCCCCGCCGGGTGGAAGAGCAATAGGACATCCCGGTCGCTTCTGCTAGGATGCGCTGACGCCCTGCCCTGGGGCGCAGGAGCCCAGACATGCCTCGGCACCGGACCCCATGCACCCAAGCCCAGCCCACCATGGAGCGCGCCTCAGCGGCGCGTCGCACGTGCACGTCGCCGGGTGGCTCGCCGCGACGCACCATTTCCCCCCTGATACCCATCCCAGGTGCTGCAGCCCGGCTGCCGTGTTGGCCTATGGCCAAAGGCCTGCCTATTCATGCAAAGCATGCATCGGCCCATGTCCAAAACATCCATCCAGAAACCGCCTTTGCTCGCGCATTTGCAGTCACTAACATAGGGTATTGACTATCGATAAGCCATGACCAATATCCTGAACTTGCTCGGGTTTTAGTAGCAGCTGGGATCGAGCCAGCTTGTAGAATTTACAAAGAAATGGCACTTTCCTACCTGATCCTCCTCCCCTTCATCGGCAGCGCCATCGCGGCGCTGCTGCCTGCCAACGCGCGTAACACCGAGTCCACCTTGGCAGGGGCCATAGCCGTGTTCTGTGTGGTTCAAGTCGCCATGCTTTTCCCGGAAACGCAGAACAATGGCGTGGTGCACCACAACGTGGCCTGGTTGGGCCAGTTGGGCCTGGATCTGCACTTCCGCATGGACGGCTTTGCCTGGATGTTCTCCATTCTGGTGCTGGGCATTGGCAGCCTGGTGGTGCTGTACGCCCGCTACTACATGTCGCAAGCCGATCCGGTGCCACGCTTCTTCTCGTTTTTCCTGGCGTTCATGGGCTCGATGATGGGGGTAGTGCTCTCGGGCAACCTGATCCAGCTGGTGTTTTTCTGGGAACTGACCAGCCTCTTCTCCTTCCTGCTGATCGGCTATTGGCACCACCGCAAGGATGCACGCATGGGCGCACGCATGGCGCTGACGGTGACCGGCACCGGCGGCCTGTGCCTGCTGGGGGGCGTATTGCTGCTGGGCCATATTGTCGGCAGCTATGAACTGGACAATGTGCTGGCGGCGGGCGACCAGATCCGCAACCATGAGCTCTACCGCGTTACGCTGGTGCTGGTGTTGCTGGGAGCACTGACCAAGAGTGCACAGTTTCCCTTCCATTTCTGGCTGCCGCGCGCCATGGCAGCACCCACCCCCGTGTCAGCCTACCTGCATTCGGCCACCATGGTCAAGGCAGGCGTCTTCTTGCTCGCGCGCCTCTGGCCAGCGCTGAGCGGTACCGAGGAATGGTTCTGGCTCGTCGGGGGTGCCGGCGCCATCACCTTGCTGTTGGGCGGCTACATCGCCATGTTCCAGCACGATATGAAGGCGCTGCTGGCCTATTCGACCTTGTCGCACCTGGGCCTGATCACGTTGCTGCTCGGCCTCAACAGCCCCTTGGCTGCCGTCGCTGCCGTGTTCCACATCATGAACCATGCGACTTTCAAGGCCTCGCTGTTCATGGCGGCCGGCATTGTCGACCACGAATCGGGCACGCGTGATATCCGCCGGCTCTCCGGCCTGCAGAAAATGATGCCGATCACCGGCACCCTGGCGATGGTGGCCAGTGCGGCCATGGCCGGTGTGCCGCTGCTCAACGGCTTTTTGTCCAAGGAAATGTTTTTTGCCGAAACGGTGTACATCAACACCACACCGTTTCTGACCACGGCGTTGCCGGTGGCAGCTACCCTGGCCGGTATTTTCAGCGTCGCCTATTCGCTGCGCTTCACCGTCGATGTGTTTTTTGGCCCGCCTGCCACCGATCTGCCGCATGAGCCGCATGAGCCACCGCACTGGATGCGGGTGCCCGTCGAGCTGCTGGTGCTGATCTGTCTGCTGGTGGGGATCTTTCCGGCCTGGGCGGTCGGCCAGTACCTGGATGCGGCCGCCTCGCCGGTGGTGGGCGGCAGCTTGCCGGAGTTCAGCCTGGCGCTGTGGCATGGCATCAATGCGCCGCTGGTGATGAGCATCATCGCCATGCTCGCTGGCATTCTGCTCTATCTGCTGCTGCGTCTGCTGCGCGCCAAGCAATACCTCGATGATGCACCGCTGGTCGGCCGCATCAATGGCCAATGGGTGTTCCAGGCGGTGATGGCGATCATCACCAACGGTGCGCGCCATCTGCGCCGCTGGCTGGGCACGCGCCGCTGGCAATGGCAGGCGCTGTGGCTGGTGCTGGCGGCATTGCTGACGGCCACGCTTCCGCTGCTGATCCATGGCCTGGAGCTGGGCAACCGCGGCCTGCAACCGCTGTCCCCCGCCTTTGGCATTCTGTGGCTGATCGGCATCAGCTGCTCGCTGGCAGCAGCCTTCCTCGTCAAGTACCACCGCCTGGCGGCGCTGGTCACCTTGGGCGGCGCCGGGCTGGCGACCTGCCTGACCTTCCTGTGGTTCTCCGCGCCTGATCTCGCGCTGACCCAGCTGGTGGTCGAAGTAGTCACCACGGTGCTGCTGCTGCTGGGTCTGCGCTGGCTGCCCAAGCGCGACAAAAAGCTCAAGAAAGTCTCCCAGCAAGGCGCACTGGTCACGCTGCGCCGCTGGCGTGACTTGTTGATCACGTTGCTGGCCGGTGGCGGCATGGCCTGGCTGTCGTTTGCGATGATGAGCCGGCCCTTCCCCGAAAGCACCTCGACCTTCTTCCTGGAGCGTGCGCAAACGGAAGGCGGTGGCACCAACGTTGTCAACGTGATGCTCGTCGATTTCCGTGGCTTTGATACCTTTGGCGAAATCGTCGTGCTCGGCATTGTTGCGCTGACCGTGTATGCGCTGCTGCGGCGCTTCCGCCCGGCACCCGAGGCGATGGACGTGCCCGAGCAGCAGCGCTTTTTGCCAGCTGACTTGCAGACCGACCTGCTCAACCCGCGCAGCGCCACCGATACCGCTGTGGGCTACCTGATGGTGCCCGCTGTGCTGGTGCGTCTGTTGCTGCCGTTTGCCGCCATTGTTGCAATGTACCTGTTCATGCGTGGCCACAATGAGCCCGGCGGGGGATTTGTCGCCGGCCTGACCTTGGCCATCGGTCTGCTGCTGCAATACATCATCTCCGGTACGCACTGGGTCGAATCGCATTTGCCCATCTACCCGCGCCGCTGGATTGCCGCCGGTCTGCTGTTTGCACTGGGCACCGGTGTGGGCAGCTGGTACTTCGGCTATCCGTTCCTGACCAGCCACACCGCACACCTGACCCTGCCGGTCGTAGGCGAGATCCATATCGCCAGCGCACTGTTCTTCGATATCGGCGTGTTCTCGCTGGTCGTGGGCTCCACGATGCTGATGCTCACCAGCATTGCCCACCAATCCGTCCGGGGCTTCCGCTACCACGAACGCCAGCAAGGCGAGCGCAGCGACTCGGCATCTCAACCCTAAGGACAATACCAAATGGAAATCGTACTGGCCATTGCCATTGGCGTATTGACCGGCTCCGGCGTCTGGCTGTTGCTGCGCCCACGGACGTTCCAGATCATCATGGGTCTGCTGTTGCTGTCGTATGCGGTCAATCTGTTTATCTTCAGCATGGGCCGCGTAGGCCTGGCAATCGACCGCGAACCGATACTGCAGCCGGGTGTACCGACTGATCTGATGCACTATGCCGACCCCATGCCACAAGCGCTGGTGCTGACGGCGATCGTCATCGGTTTTGCGATGACCGCGCTCTTTCTGGTGGTGCTGCTCGCCTCGCGCGGCATGACGGGCACCGACCACGTGGACGGGTCCCTGTCCAATGACGTGCAGGAGGCGCCTTGATGTCGCTGATGACGCTGACTGAGCGCCTGATGCCGCACCTGCTGCTGGCACCGATTTTGCTGCCCATGCTGACCGCAGCCTTGATGCTGACCCTGGGCGAGAAGTACCAACGCACCAAACTGCTGATGAACATCAGCTCCTGCCTGATCGGCCTGGTCATTGCGATGGCGCTGGTCAAATGGAGCAATCAGGATGGCATGGCCACCTCGATGAATGTCTACCTGTCGGGCAACTGGGCCGCGCCGTTTGGCATTGTGCTGGTGCTCGACCGGCTCTCGGCGCTGATGCTGCTGACCACCAGCGTGGTTGCGCTGTGTGCAGTGGTGTATTCGGGCGCGCGCTGGCACCGGGTAGGCGTGCATTTTCACCCGCTGTTCCAGTTCCAGATGATGGGTCTGGCCGGTGCCTTTCTCACCGGCGACCTGTTCAACCTGTTCGTGTTCTTCGAGATCATGCTCGCTGCCTCCTATGGCCTGCTGCTGCATGGCTCAGGCAAGTCCCGGGTTCAGCATGGCCTGCACTACATCGCCATCAACCTGGCAGCGTCGTCGCTGTTTCTGATTGGCGTGTCGATGCTCTATGGCATCACCGGCACCTTGAACATGGCCGACCTGGCGCGCATCATTCCGAGTGTCAGCAGCGCGGACCGGGGCTTGCTGCACACCGCTGCCGGCATTCTGGCCACCGCCTTCCTGATCAAGGCAGCGGTCTGGCCGCTGAACTTCTGGCTGGTGCCCGCCTATGGCTCGGCCACGGCCCCGGTCGGCGCCATTTTTGCGCTGATGACCAAGGTGGGCATCTACACGATTGTGCGGCTGTGGACCTTGATGTTCAGCAGCGAGGCCGGGCCATCGGCCCATTTTGGCAGCGCCTGGCTGATCCTGGGTGGCCTGGCCACGATGCTGTATGCGGCCATTTCCATGCTTGGCACGCAGCGCCTGGGCTATGTAGCGGGCTATGCCGCCATCCTGTCCGCAGGCACGTTGCTAGCTGCCGCCGGCTTTGGCCAGAACCTGATGACGAGCGCCTTGCTGTACTACATGCCGAGCTCGACGCTCGCGGTGGCGGCGCTGTTCCTGATCACCGACCTGATCGAGCGATGGCGCACGACCGACGGTGCCAGCGTACGCTTCGAGGATGAGGAGGCGCCGTTCCTGACCGCCGAACTGCTGCCGCGCGATGGTTTCAACCTCGACGAAGACGAAGAAGTGCTGATCGGCCGGGCCATTCCGGCAGCAATGGCATTTCTGGGGCTGTCATTCATGCTCTGCACCTTGGTGATATCGGGCCTGCCGCCGCTGTCCGGCTTCATCGGCAAGTTCGCCATGCTCTCGGCGCTGCTCAATCCCCTGGGACTGGGCTCTTCGGCAGGTACGCAGATCGGCTGGTTGGGCTGGCTTTTCATGGGCTTGCTGATCGCCACGGGGCTGATGGCGTTGACCGCCCTGGTGCGGATCGGGATTCGGGAGTTCTGGTCCAGCATCAGCCGCAATACCCCTGAGCTGAAGGTCATCGAGGGCTTGCCGCTAGCGATCTTGCTCGGTTGCTGCATCCTGATGGTGACCCATGGTGCCAGCGTGATGCGCTTTACCCAGCGGGCTGCCGACAACCTCCACGCGCCCGGCAATTACATCCGCGCCGTGCTGGAGACCCATCCCAAGCCCTCCCCCACGGCCAAGCCCGTGGTCGCTCCCGAGATCCCGACCGTGCTCCCTGAGACGGGGTTTGGGCTTGCGCCGCAAGCTCCTGCAGGAGGTACCGAGCCATGAAACGCCTTTTCCCTGCGCCCCTGCTGTCCGTGCTGCTGTGCCTGGTGTGGCTGCTGCTCAACCGCAGCCTCAGCCCCGGGCAGATCATTCTCGGTGTGCTGCTGGGCTGGCTGATTCCAATGCTCACCCAGGGGCTGCGCCCACGCTCGGTCAGCATCAAAAAACCCTGGACCATCATCCGGCTCGGCTTTCGTGTGGCTGCGGATTCGCTGCAATCCAATGTCGCCGTGCTGCGACTGCTGCTGATGCCGGGCAGCCGAAAAAAGCCGGCAGGGTTTGTCCATGTGCCTTTGCAGCTGCGCGACCCCAACGGCCTGGCCGTGCTGGCAATGATCGTCTGTATCACCCCCGGTACCGCGTGGGCCGAGATATCGCGCGACCGCTCCATCCTGCTGCTGCATGTGCTGGAGGCAGACGACCCGCAAGGCGTTATCGACCACATCAAGGCCTTCTATGAACGGCCTCTCATGGAGATTTTCGAATGAACATCATTCTTGCCTGGACCATGCCGGCAGCCCTTTTCATCTTGCTGCTGGCCATGCTGTTCGCGATGATCCGCCTGCTCAAGGGGCCACAGGCCCAAGACCGCGTTCTGGCGCTGGACTGCATGTACCTGATCGGTATGCTCGCGATGCTGGTGCTGGGCATCCACTATGCGTCCGTCAATTACTTTGAGGCCGCGCTGCTCATCGCGTTGTTCGGTTTTGTCAGCTCGACAGCGATGGCCAAATTCCTGCTGCGCGGGGAGGTGATCGAATGACCGAAGTCGACCTGCCCATCTGGGTACAGATCCTCGTGTCGGTGTTGGTGCTTGGCGGCACCTTGATCACGCTGATCGGGGCGCTGAGCCTGTTTCGACTGCCCAGCTACTACGAGCGCGTGCATACACCTTCCATCATCGCGTGCGCCGGCTGCTGGCTCATTGTCTGGAGCTCGGTCTTCTTTTTCAGCCTGCAGTCGCACAAGCCCAGTTTCCACACCTTGCTGATTGCCGTGCTGCTGTCGGTCGCGGTGCCGATCACCAATATCTTCCTGATGCGTGCGGCACTGTTCCGCGATCGGCGCATGGGCAAGGACGTGCCACCCAGCCTGAGCCGCATCGTGTCTGCCAACCCGGAAGGCAACGACGCCTGAGGGCCAGATGGCGATAGCCGGCTAAATAAGACCTTGCCGGATGGAGTGTCAGCGGGAATAAGCGCCGGCGTGCAGCAAGAACAGCGTGCTTGTTCTATGCTGGTGGATCACAAGCATCTACACCGCAGGCCACACCATGACGCTCCTCCTCTCCAGCACCCTAGACCGTACGCTCACCCAGTGGGTGGCAGAGCGCCTGGCCCATCCCCAGCCCGAGTGGTCCTGGCAGCTGTGGTGTTTCGAAGGCGTTGAGGCGCGCCGTGCGGCCGAGCAGATGCTGAGCAAGCAGGGCATCCACGCCCGCATCCGCAGCGCCTACAAGCCCTTGGTGCATGCGGTATTGGAAGACCTCGATACCACCGGGCTGCAAAGCCTGCATCTGCACTACCCGCTCCATGCGGATGCCGCGCCCCATCGTTTCATGCTGGAAGCCTACCCCCTGGCCGCCATGCTGCCGCCGGGGGTGGACCTGCAGATGCAGGCCGGTCAGCACGCCGACAGCTATACGCTGGCGCTACGCTACCAGGACGGGCACACGCAAAACCTGCAGGTGTTCGCACCCAACCGGTCTTTCCACACCGCACACGGCAGCAGCGGCATCACGCCCTGCGGCTGGCAGCAGGCGCAGGATGCGCAGGGGCGCACCGTGCACGATGCCGCCTTGCAAACCGACTACGAAGCTGCTTACGCCCAGGCCCTGCATGCGATCGAGCACCATGCCTGGCCGCAGACCGAGCCCTTTTTCGGCCGCCTGCACATTGCGATGCAGTTGACCGGTTTTGAGCAGGAGATTGCCGGCACTGGTGAGACCATGAGTACACCGGAAGCCATGCATGAGGACCTGTATTTCTCGCTGCTCGAGCACTTCCAGAAGCTGTCCGGGCGTGCAGCAGGCGACCGCCGGCTGCAACCGGGCCAGATCGTGCCCGACATCCGGATCGCCGCACAATCCCATCCGCTTGAACAGACCTCCGTCGGCTTGCAAATACACGCACTGGCGCTGTCAGAGCCGTTGCCCACCGCGCCTGAGGGCCTGCCGCCAGCGTTCTTCCGCCCCAACAGCATCGATGACGCTGCTTTCCATGCGGCGCAGCTGCAGCGTGCCCCCAGCCTGGCCCAGATGGATGCGCTGGTCCAGCCGCTGTTCGCCGCCTATGGCAGCGCCTGCCAGGGCCAAAGCGTGCAAGGCCGCCCTATTGCCGCCACCTATAAAAAAGGCAGCGAACACGCGGTGGTGCTGAGCGGCGGCCAGCATGCCAACGAGATCTCTGGCGTCACCGGCGCTCTGCGCGGGGCGCTGGCGCTGGCGCAGCAGGCCGACAGCCACTTCGCCTACATCCCCATCGAGAACCCGGACGGCTATGACCTGCACCAGTGGTACTGCGACTACGCACCGCAGCAGATGCACCATGCAGCGCGCTACACCGCGCTGGGCGACGACCTGGCCTACCGCGACCATGCCCCCTGGTACGAGAGCGCACTGCGGCGTGATGCAATCGCTGCCAGTGGTGCGCAGTTGCACCTGAGCCTGCATGGCTACCCCGCACACGAATGGACCCGCCCCCTGTCGGGCTACGTGCCCCAGGGCTTCGACCTCTGGACCATTCCCAAGGGCTTTTTCCTGATTCTGCGCTACCGGAAAGACTGGCAGGCGCAAGCCGAGGCCCTGGCCGAACGGGTGGCGCAGGCGCTGCTGAAGGTGGAAGGTTTGCCGGAATACAACCGCCGCCAGTTGGCGCTGTACCAAAGCCATTCCGGCCGCCAGCCGTTTGAGTTGCGGCACGGTACCCCTTGCTCGATGCAAGTGGACGACAACGGCCTCACGCCGGTGAGCCTGATCACCGAGTTCCCGGACCAGACCGTGGTGGGTGACGCGCTGGTGTTCGCGCATACCGCACAACGCGCAGCCGTGCTGGCCGCCTATGCCGCCTGGCAGGACATCGTGCAGGCGCGCTGAGGCATCAAGCGGAGCCTTTCTGCGCTGCATTTCTCCCCAACACAGCGGGGCCCTGCTAAGCTCGCGGGCATGTGGAACGTTCTTGGCATATCGATTGGCGCCTGCCTGGGCGCGCTGGCACGCTGGCAGTTGGGCCGCTGGCTCAACCAGCCCCATGCGCTGCTGCCCTGGGGCACCCTGGCGGCCAACCTGGTCGGCGGCTACGCCATTGGTTTGCTGGTGGCCCTGTTCCAGAACTCCCCCGGCATCGACCCGGTCTGGCGCCTGGTGCTGATTACCGGATTTCTGGGTGCACTCACGACTTTTTCCAGCTTCTCCGCCGAGACGGTGTCCATGCTGCAGGCGCAGCGCTATGGTCTGGCGTTGCTGCAGTGCAGCCTGCATCTGCTCGGTTCACTGGCGTTGACGGCCCTCGGGCTGGCCACCGGCCAAGCCCTCTGGGGTGGGCGCTGAACGACTTTTTTCAACGCATTGCCCCAAGCGCATGCCCAAAACGCTCTATATTCAGTAGCAGCACAGGCCCCGCTTGTGCTGCTCGTGTTTTTTGTGACCGCTGGTGCCTGCCCCGGCGCCGGCATTGTGAAAGCTGGAGAAGACCATGGACGCCAACACCCAACTCGACGAACAAGTCATGGCGCATGACTGGAACCTGTTCGGCGCCGACATGCCGCCCGAGCAAGCCGCCAAACGCGATTCATACCGCCTGGCCTTTGCCGATCCGGAGTTTCTGAGCCGCCGCGAAACCCGCTCGATCCGCTTTCAGCTGGAGATGCTCAAACCCGACCTGGAGCTGACCGCCCAGGGCATCAACAACACCGTCGTGGTGTTTGGCAGTGCGCGTTTCGTAGCCCCCGAAGAGGCGGAGGTACTGCTGGCCGCTGCCCAGGCCCAGGGCGATGCGCAGGCGATAGCTGTGGCGCAGCGCGCCATGGCGACCAGCCGCTACTACGATGCGGCGCGCCGTTTTGCACGCCTGGTCGCCAAGTTCAGCGAAACCCAGAAGCTCGAGGACCGCCTCTACATCTGCACCGGCGGCGGCCCCGGCATCATGGAAGCCGCCAACCGGGGCGCCTCCGAAGAGCATGCACCCAATGTCGGCATGAACATCACGTTGCCCCACGAGCAGTCGGGCAACCGCTACATCACACCGGCGCTGTGCTTCAAGTTCCACTACTTTGCGCTGCGCAAGATGCACCTGATGATGCGTGCACGCGCCCTGGTGGTGTTCCCAGGCGGCTTTGGCACGATGGATGAACTCTTCGAAGTGCTGACCCTGGTGCAGACCCACAAGGCCAAGGGCGTGCCGATTGTGCTGTTTGGCGTGGACTTCTGGTCGCGCATGCTCAACTTCGACGTGATGATCGAATACGGCACCATCTCACCCGAGAACGTCAAGCTGTTCCACATCACCGACGATGTGCATGAGGCCTGCCGCATCATCCAGGCCTACTACCAGCGCTAAGGCAGCGTTTGGCCCCTTAAAAAAACCGCTCCTGGCCATGCAGCCAGGAGCGGTTTTGCTTTGTGCAGCGGCAGCCTCTGCCGCCGCACCCATCAGCCGCCCAGGTAGGCCTTGCGGATGTCCTGGTTGCGCAGCAGGTTGACCCCGGTGTCTTCCAAGGTGACCTTGCCGGTCTCCAGCACATAGCCACGGTCGGCGATCTGCAGCGCCTGGTTGGCATTTTGCTCCACCAGGAACACAGTCACGCCCTGCTCGCGCACGGCCTTGATGATCTCAAAGATCTGCGCAATGATCAGCGGCGCCAGGCCCAACGTGGGCTCATCGAGCAGCAGCAGGCGCGGCTTGCTCATCAGCGCCCGGCCAATGGCCAGCATCTGCTGCTCCCCCCCGGACATCGTGCCGGCACGCTGGTCGGCACGCTCCTTGAGGCGGGGAAACAGACCATAGACATAGTCGATGCCGTGGGCGATCTCCTGCTTGTTCAAGAAGAACGCGCCCATCTGCAGGTTCTCCATGACCGTCAGATCCTTGAACACACGGCGGCCTTCGGGCGATATCGCAATGCCCTTGCGCATGATCAGGTGAGACGACTGCCCCACCAGCTCTTCGCCCTCGAACCTGATCGAGCCGGTGGTCGCGCAGGGATTGCCGCAGACGCTCATCAACAACGTGGTCTTGCCCGCGCCATTGCTGCCAATCAGCGAGACGATCTCTCCCTCATTGACATGCAGACTCACATCATTGACTGCACAGATCGCACCGTAATGCGTGCTGATATTCTTGATTTCCAACATCGGCTGCATCAGGACTCTCCCAGGTACGCCTTGATCACGCGTTCGTCATTGCGAATGACCTCCGGCACCCCCAGTGCGATCGGCTTGCCATACTCCATCACCAGGATGCGCTCGGACACCCCCATCACCAGGCTCATGTCGTGCTCGATCAGCAGCACGGTCACACCGTACTCCTTGCGCAAGCGGTCGATGAGGTGCTGGAGCTCCACTTTCTCCTGCGGGTTGAGGCCGGCGGCCGGCTCATCGAGCATCAGCAGCTTGGGCTTGGTGATCATGCAACGCGCGATCTCCAGCCGGCGCTGGTGGCCATAGGCCAGGTTGCCCGCTTCGCGGTTGGTGAAGGCACGCAGGCCCATCACATCCAGCCAGTGCGCAGCTTGCTGCTTGGCGTTCTCTTCCGCTTCGCGGTAGGCCTTGGTCTTGAACAGACCCGACAGCAGGTTGCGCTTGATCTGCTGGTGCTGCGCAACCAGCAGGTTTTCCAGCACCGTCATGCCTTTAAACAGGCGCACGTTCTGGAACGTCCGCACCACGCCATGGTTGGCGACCTCATGGCTGGCCAGGCCGGCAATCGATTGCCCGCCCAGCGAGACCGTACCGGCCGTCGGCTTGTAGAAGCCGCTGATGCAGTTGAACACCGTGGTCTTTCCCGCACCATTGGGACCAATGATGGCGAACACCTCCTGCGGCTTGACATCGAGTGCGACCTGGTCGACTGCGAGCAAGCCACCAAAGCGCATGCACAGGCCTTCCACCTTCAAGATGCTTTGACTCATAAACACTTCTCCCTGTTTGCGTTTTCCGTGTTTACGGTCATTGCTTCAACTCTTCGTGGTAGCGCTTCATCGGGAACAAGCCCTGCGGACGCCAGACCATCATCAAGATCATCACCAGGCCGAAAATCAGCATGCGGTATTCCGAGAACTCACGTGCGAGCTCCGGCAGCACCGTGATCAGGATCGCAGCCACGACCACGCCAATCTGCGAGCCCATGCCGCCCAGCACCACGATGGCCAAGATCAGGGCCGACTCGATGAAACTGAACGACTCGGGGCTGACAATGCCTTGCCGCGCTGCAAAAAATGCACCGCCAAAGCCTGCAAACATGGCACCCAAGGTAAAAGCGGAGAGCTTGATCTTGGTGGGGTTCATGCCCAGCGAACGGCAAGCCACTTCGTCCTCACGCAGTGCTTCCCAGGCGCGGCCGATCGGCATGCGAATCAAGCGGTTGCTGATCCACAAGGTGACCAGCGCCAGGCACAGCGCCAGCAGGTAGAGGAAGATCACCATGTGCATGGTGTTGAACTCGATACCCATCAGTTGCTGCAAGGTCTGCGCACCCTCTTGCGAGGCGGTACGCGTCAGCTCAAAGCCGAACAACGTCGGTTTGGGAATGCCCGAGATACCGTCCGGCCCGCCGGTGACATCCACCAGATTGACCAGCAGCAGGCGAATGATTTCGCCAAAGCCCAAGGTCACGATCGCCAGGTAATCACCACGCAGGCGGAGCACCGGAAAGCCCAGCAAGAAGCCGAACAACGCGGCGGCGGCGCCGGACAGCGGCAACGCTTCCCAGAACGACCAGCCGGCCCAGTGGAACAGCAAGGCATAGGTGTAGGCACCCACCGCGTAGAAGCCGACAAAGCCTAGGTCAAGCAGACCGGCAAAGCCCACCACGATGTTCAGGCCCAGGCCGAGCATCACGTAGATCAGCGCCAAGGTGGCAATGTCCACCGCATTGCGGCCACTGAAAAACGGCCAGGCAATGGCCGCGACAATCACCAGCCACAGCAAGGTCATCCGCATGCGGGTGCTGACCTCGGGCAGGCGCGGCGCCTGCACCCGGGCCATGTGCTTGCCCAGCAAAGGCTTGATCAGCTGCAGCACCAGCACAATGACAAAGCCCCAGATCACCAGGTTCCAGTGCGGCTCGATGTAGTTCTGACCGCCCTTGCGCTCCAGATGCAGGCCGAAAATGGGCATCACCACCAAGGCCGCCAACACGGCCGAGATGATGGCGTTCTTGAAGTTCGCTTTCATCATCAGACCTTCTCCACCTCAGGCTTGCCCAGCAGACCGGTGGGGCGGAACAGCAAAATCAGCACCAGCAGACCAAAAGCAACGATGTCCTTGTATTCCGAAGAGATATAGGCTGCGGCCATGGTCTCGGCCACACCCAGCAGTACGCCGCCCAGCATCGCCCCCGGAATGCTGCCGATACCGCCAAGCACCGCAGCGGTGAAGGCCTTGATACCGGCGACAAAGCCGATGTAGGGGTTGAGCTTGCCGATCGCCAGCGCAATCAGCACACCGCCTACAGCCGCCAGCACCGCCCCCAGGATGAAGGTGAATGACACGACCTTGTTGGTGTCGATGCCCAACAGGTTGGCCATTTGCATGTCTTGCGAGCAGGCGCGCGATGCGCGGCCCATGCGCGAGTGGCGGATGTAGAAGGTCAGCGCGGCCATCAGCACCACCGCCACCACAATGATCAAGATGCGGGTGTAAGGCACAAAGACCTCGAAATCACCCATGTGAAAGTTGAATGCACCGGGCAGCAGCGAGGGCACGGCCATATCGCGTGCGCCCTGCCCCAGGGCTACCCAGTTCTGCAAGAAGATGGACATGCCGATGGCCGAGATCAGCGCCACCAGGCGCGGGCTGCTGCGCAAGGGCTTGTACGCCACCTGCTCCACCACATAGCCGTAAACACCGGTGAGCACCACTGCAACGAGCAGCATCGCACCAATCACCACAAACACCGGCAACCCGCTTTGCGTGCCGATGGCCGACAAGGTCACGAGGCCGATATAGGCCGCAATCATATAAATCTCGCCGTGGGCGAAATTAATCATTCCGATAATTCCATACACCATCGTGTAGCCAATGGCCACGAGCGCGTAGATCGCGCCCAGGGACAGACCATTGAACAACTGCTGTATGAATTGGGGCAAAAAATCGTTCATACCGTACCAACCCAATTCCTTTGGCGCTTGTGGCCGCCAAAATAAAAAAGCATGGCTCTATGTTTTAGAGCCATGCTTTTGTCAAACACTTACTTAGACGCTGGCGACTTGCTGCCATCCTTGTGCCAGTTGAAGACCTGGAAGTCGTAGGACTTCAGGTCGCCCTTGGCATCCCAGGCGAGCTTGCCCAGCGGGGTGTCGAACGTAGCGGTATGCAGGTGCTTGGCCACCTTGGTGCCATCGTTGCCCACGGCCTTGATCGAGTCAGCGATGACCTGCACGGCAGTGTACGAGCCCATCTGGAACGAACCGGAAGGATCGCGCTTCTTGTCCTTGAAGGCCTTGACGATGGCCGCGTTCTTCGGGTTGCCAGCAAAGTCGGCGGGCAGGGTCACCAGCATGCCTTCAACGGCGGGGCCGGCGATCGCATTGATTTCGGGATTGCCCACGCCTTCAGGGCCCATGATGCGGACCTTCAGGCCCTGCTCTGCCGATTGGCGCAGCAGCAGTCCCATTTCTGGGTGGTAGCCGCCGTAGTAGACAAAGTCCACACCGGCGCTCTTGAGCTTGGTGATCACGGCCGAGTAGTCGCTGTCACCGGCGTTGATACCTTCAAACAGCGCAACATTGATGCCGTCAGCCTTCAGCGTATCGCGCACGGCCGTGGCAATGCCCTGGCCGTAGGATTGCTTGTCATGCAGCACCGCAACCTTCTTGGGCTTGACGGTCTGGGCAATGAACTTGGCAGCAAACGGGCCTTGCTGGTCGTCGCGGCCAATGGTGCGGAAGACCGACGTGAAGTTCTTGCCTTCGGTCAGCGCAGGCGAGGTGGCCGAGGGGGTCACGACGACCACACCTTCATTGTTGTAGATCGGTGCTGCAGCGATGGCTGCGCCCGAGCATACAGGTCCCACCACGTAATGGATCTTCGCATTGACGACGCGGTTGGCAGCCACGGGGCCTTGCTTGGGTTCGCAGGCATCGTCAACGATCACTGCTTCAAGCTTGTTGCCATTGATGCCGCCGGCAGCATTGATCTGCTCGAGCGCCGTATCCACACCCTCCTTGACCATGTCACCGTACTGGGTCAGCGGACCCGTCGCAGGAATGACCACGCCGATCTTGATATTTTGAGCCTGGGCTGCGCCAGCGAGCATGCTGCCGGCCAGACCAAATGCAACCACCATCGAGTTGAGGCGAAACGGTACCTTCATATCGGAATCCTTTTTAATCAAGCTATGAATCGCAGACATTGACAATAGAGCAACTATCAAGTGCGATGCGGAGACAGCATATAGGTCTAATAAACTCTCGCAACAGGGATGCCTAGGATTGCCAAATATGTCACTTATGTGCTAGCAAAAAGTGATTTTTGCACCTAATCAGGGCATTAACGGGCATTAGTGCACCAATAATGTGCAAAACACCTTTAAAGCCACCGCGCAAGGCGCTCAGACCCTATACATTCTGATGCATTTAGTAGCATCAATCTGAAATACCCCAAGCGCCGCCTCGGCATCGGTGCCGTCCCGGCTCCCTTGTCTCGCACTGAGCCCAGCGGCCACCGCAAATTTCAGAACCCGGGCAGCTTCGCCGCGAGAGGCAGCATTGTGCGCGAAAAAGATCCCGCCACGCACAAAACCAGGGTTGTGGAAACCCTGATCTGCAGCCAAGACGCGCGCGCCCGTCCATGCTCCTCGCCCGCCTCTGTTACATCTAGCCATGGATCGCGCTCGGGAGCTGGTGGGGCCGATAGGCATGCCCATCGAAGACCTCCGTAAAGCGTTTGATGTCTAAAGGCTTATTGAATGCTCGACCTACGCACCATCAGAATGTGCTCATTCATTGGTTCTTTAACCATTGCTAACTCAAGCAAAAACCACTTGCACAATATCAATCAGGGATGGAGAATTGTTCAACATGAAAGAAATTAGGTTGATCAATTCCAAGGGCACCGGCGCAGACAACGCCGCTGCTGCCTCTGCCTGGCTGCCCGATGATGTCCACCATCGCCAGCAATTCCTGCAACTGCTGGAGCAGGCCATTGCCGATGGTGGACCAGGCACCTACCTGCTGCAGACCCGTGGCCAGCATGTGCTGACCGATATTCTCTATCCCAACCGGGCGTTCTGCGCGCCGGTCTGAGCGCTGGGGGTTGGGTCGCGCGCCTCCGGCTCCTGGGCAAGGCATGCGGCATGCCTTCTTCGCCGCGCAGCCTCATCGGCTGCGCAGGCTGATACTTAGCTGCGATTGCTGGTAGCGCTCAATCACCCAGCACTACGCCCAGGGCGGCCAGCTTCGATGCCATGACATCGCGCCGGCGCTCGGCTTTCTCAGCAGTGGCCATCGCGGCACGCATGGCCTGAGGGCCTTTGAGCGATGCAACACGCACCAGATCCGTTTTCTTGTTGACCTCAGCCACCAGCTTTTGGTAGCTGGCAATCAGGTCCGCATGTTCAGGGGAAGGGCTCACAACAGTTCCTTGTTTTCTACAGCCGCTATTGTCCAGCGAAATGCCAGACTGCCTGTGTCGCTGCGCCATCGTTCATTCCCCGTCCACGGCTGGCCCAGCACCTTCTGTAAGACCATCTCCACGGACCATGTTGCGTGGCGGCCAATTTGCCTGAGCGCCCCCAGGAACCGGTTACAGTGGGGCATAACACCAGGAGGATCCCATGGCCCACAACGCGCAACGCCATCGCTGCCCAGGCCTGCAAGCACATGGAGACCCGCCGCAGGCAGCCCCCTCTCCTTGGCGTTCTCAGCCGACTTAAGCCCCCGCTCCCACTTCGCCGAGATTTCCCTTTGATTGCCGCTGGCAGCTGACCCTGGTCACGTTGTCATGCCCACCGCTTGATTGTTATGAAAACCATCGACGAAATGCTGAGTCTGGACCTGCTCACCCATGACCAACATGGTGAGATCAGCGCATGGATCGACCAGTCCACCACCCCGGAAGAAATTCTGCAAATGCCCCCGCAGCTTTGGCAAGCCATTGAGCGCGCCAGCCTGGCGATGGGCGTCAACGATGATCTTTTACGTCCGCCGTCGCTCGATGCGGGAAGCTTGCTGGTGAGCTGAGCTTGTCGTAGCGCTTCTCGCGGGCATGGAAGGCGCTTTCTCAGCGGAGTGCGGCCGCTCGTTGGGCAGGCCTGGGCTGGGTAGGCACCAAGCCCTCTGTCCTGGTTCGCCTCGCTGCATAGCGAGGGGTTCGAGCCGCAGTCTAGCTATGTAGAGCGTTTCCACGCCCTCCATATCAATGGGCCCACACCCTACCCCGCCGCCTTGGCAGTCGTTATTTTGAGATGCTCAAGCAGGCAACCGGTATAGCTGATGGTTGGCTGAACATGGGCGCGTACTTGAGACCAACTGGCGCCATTCACCGGTGGAGAGCCTGCAGATCCCAAGCGCTCCTTGTTCAGACCTAGGGAATACCCTTCAAGAATCGATTTGCATAAATCTATAGAATATATCTAATGATTTGCCGGGTTCATGCACCATCCTCCCTCCCTCTCTAGATTTGCATGAACATCCTGAGCGATCAGGAACGGCTTTTCTTCAGCGCCTCAGGCCACCTTCGGGTGGCCTTTTTTTTGGCTCGGGAGGTAGCCGTTTAGCGAAGATCCCGCCTGTCGCATGTTCATTCGTCGATTACCCGCCCATCGGGCAGCTTGCAGATGCTTCGTTCCCCGATCGCTGAAGACTGGAGAGGTGACGTGCCTACATGCTGTACGCCATATACAGATGCAGGATAGCCATGCCCAGCAGTGGAACAGACGCTGCCGGACGCTTAGCACCGCCGGTCAGCGGCATGAGGGTTGAATTCATATGGATGCGCAAAAACACGCACGCAGAAAGGGCGGCGAGCTTCTGCTGAAAGCGTCGGCTGGCGACACCAAACACGGACCACTGCTCGACTGGCCGCTAAACTGCCTCCATCCCAAGCACACAAGGCGTTTTCTATGTTGTCCCGCTTCAAGGTTTCACTCACCTGTATTTTTTTGGTATACGCAGGTCTGGCACACGCCAGCCCTGCAGCGCAAGAAGCCTCTGCATACGAGACCTTGAAAATCAAGGCCATGATCTGCAAGGAGGAATATATGATTGGACTGTTGAAGGTTGGCCAGGGCGAAACGACTCTGCAGCAGGCTTACAGCGATTTTCTGGGCTGAAGAGGCGCTGTGTCGAAAGCATCCAAGGAGGTCTATAAAAAGGTGCTCGGCAAAGCCAAGGGGAGCGATGCCAAAAAGGCCCTCAAGGACTACCAGGTGGCCTTCATGACTTTTCTGGACGGCATAGATGCCAAGGCGGGAGAGACAAAATACGACTACTCGCTACGCTTTTCCGCATTGGAAGACAACCTGAGCATGGCCAAGCGGCGCCTGGATCTGGAATTGGAATAGGCGATAGGCATGCCAGCGCTACTGGCAAGCTGGCCTATCCGCACCAGTTGCGCACATCTTCAGATGCGTTGGGCTGGATACTCTCACTGCCGCCATCAGCTTGGCAAAGACGGCATTGAATGAAGTGGAACTACTCCGGAACCTTGTTCGCCGCGCACCGGCCCCATGTGCAGGGTGCTTGCACCTGATAGCTGCATATCGTGTCTGGCCTTAATTCGGAGGCGCTTTGCTCTTGGAGAACACCGCGAGGTGATGGGCGATTCCGGCTTTTGGATCTGGAATATTGCAGCCTCGCGTTGTGCGGTGTAAATGCCGACAGAATCACTATTTTCAGTGATACCAATTGTTACTCAACCTCTCTATGCTTATAACTTAGCAGCTCCTCGCTTAACCTCCCAACCGGGGGTTGCTGAGTTTCAGTTCCACCTTGTTGGATGGCTAGAGATGAATACCAGCACTGCACACCCATTGTTCGATGCGGCCCCTACTCTGCAAGGCTTGCTGCCTCCGCACCTGTGGAGGGTACTGGCAAGAAATGGCATTACCACCATTGAACAGGCAGCCCAGAGCTACCCAGAAAAGCTGCTGCTGATGCCCAGCGTGGGCCCCAGAACCTTTAGAAAGATTGAAGAAAGCCTGTTTCCCGGTAAGCACTATGCACCGCCCCAGCAGGAAGGTGCCGTGCAGCCTGGTCTGGACCAGACATCCAGGGCCCTCCCCTTTTTCCGTCGCACTCAGAATGCGCTGAGGCGGCACGACCTCAAATAAGGACAGCGGGCTGTTGAATGACCGGGAAGCCCAACCGCCCGGGTCCAGCCGCCCATTCAACTGGGGCCCATACCCAGCATTCGTGCCAACGGATTCTCTGCCGCGTGGGCGTACCCGCGGGGCAGACCGCCGCGCCCACCATCACTCCTCTGCAGCTTTCAGCGTATCGCCCAGCCACAACCGGGGACCCGCACCCCGTTTGCCAATATAGTCCGCCTGGTTGAACACGTGGCAGACCTTCATCGACAGGCAGCCACAGCCGATGCAGTTCTCAAGACTTTTGCGCAGATGCGTCAGTTCCTGAATGCGCTCATCCACCCGCGCGATCCAGGTCTTCGACAGGCCACGCCATTCCTCCCCAGAGGGCGCATGGTGCTTGGGCAGGCCCTCCAATTGCGACGCGATCTCCTCGAGCTGAAATCCCAGCCGCTGCGCGAACACGATATAGGCCACACGGCGCAGTGCTGAACGCCGGTAACGGCGATGCCCCGAAGCGCTTCGCACTGATTCGATCAAGCCCAGTGACTCGTAGTAACGCAGCGCCGACGCGTTGACGCCGCTGCGCTTTGCGATGTTTCCGATGGGCAGCAGTTCATCATCCCCAGGAGTCATGGTGCTTCTTCCTTTTCGCTTGACTTAAAGTTAACTTTAACTTGAAGAATCCGCTCCGGCAATGACGAGGGAAATTTTTTCTCGCAAGTCATTGAGCCCTTCTGCGTCCCCGTCGCTTGCCGCTCAGGACGGTAGACGCCCGAGTCTTCAAGAAAAGGAATTCCAATATGAGATCAGAGATCTGCCCGCAGGCAACTGCTGCTGGCACAGGTCCTGCGATGGCATCTGCCGTGCGCGTGATCACGCTATCCCTTGCATTGTCCGCCGCACTCACAGCCTGTGGACCCCCAAAGCCACCAGAGGACAGGAGTGCGCCGGGCGAACCAGCGCCAGCCGCCGTCACAACTGCCACGGTACGCGCTGAGCCGGTACAGCTGTGGAACCAGTTCAACGGCCGGATTGCTGCGCAGGAAACCGTGGAAATCCGCTCCCGCGTGGCAGGCTACATTGAACATGTCCATTTCCGCGAGGGGCAGCCCGTGCGCAAAGGCCAGTTGCTATTCAGCATCGATGCCCGCCCCTATCGGGCCTCGCTGGCGAGCGCACAAGCACAACTACAGCGTGCCAAAGCGGCGACGGAATTGGCTGCCACGCAGGACCGGCGTGCACGCGACTTGGTGGCGGACCGCGCCATCGCTGCTGAAGAAGCCGATAACCGCGCTGGAACTCTGGCCCAAGCCCGAGCCCAGGTAGCGGCTGCCGAAGCTGCGGTGGCAGCCGCACAACTGGATCTGGGCTTCACCGAAGTCCGTGCCCCCATTGCTGGCATAGCCGGACGCGCGCTGCTGACCACCGGCAACCTTGCGCGCGCGGACGACAGTGTCCTGGTGACCGTGGTTTCTCAAAATCCGGTGTATGTGAATTTTGATGCCGATGAGCAAAGCCTGCTGCGTGGCATGCAAAACAGCAGCGCGGCCCCGAGCGACGCGATGGTGCGTGTCGGCCTGGTCAGCGATGAAGGCTTTCCGCACACGGGCCGCGTGGGCTTCACCGACAACCGGCTGGATCCGCAGACGGGCACGTTGGCACTGCGCGCCGAGTTGAACAACGACCAAGGGCTGTTCAAGCCGGGCATGTTTGCGCGGGTGCAAATGCAGGAGCGCAGCACGGTCACCGCCGTACTGATTGACGACAAGGCAGTGCTCACCGACCAGAGCCGCAAATACGTCTATGTCGTGGACGCTGCCCAGCGTGCACAAAGGCGCGATCTGCAGTTGGGGAGGATGGTGGACGGCAGACGCATCGTGGAGTCCGGGCTTGCGCCCGGCGAGCAATTGGTGGTGGCAGGCATGCAGCGCATTTTTTACCCCGGCATGCCATTGGCGCCCCAGAGGTTGGACAGCCAAGCTGCGGGCGCCGCACTGCCGGAAACGCAAAAACCCGCCCAGAAAGCGCAGCCATGAGCAAAGGACACATGGACTTCTCCAAATTCTTCATCGACCGGCCCATCTTCGCGATCGTGCTGTCGGTCATCATGTTCGCCGTAGGACTGATTGCGATTCCTCAGCTGCCGTCTGGCGAATACCCCGAAGTCGTTCCCCCCAGCGTGGTCGTGCGTGCGACCTACCCCGGCGCCAACCCCAAGGAAATCGCCGAATCAGTGGCAGTGCCGCTGGAAGAGGCCATCAATGGCGTCGAAGGGCTGATGTACATGAAGTCCGTCGCGGCCTCGGACGGAAGCCTGCAGGTGGTGTCCACCTTCCGCCCGGGCACCGACCCCGACGCCGCGGCGGTGCGGGTGCAAAACCGGGTGAGCCAGGCCCAAAGCCGCCTGCCCGAAGAGGTGCGCCAGTATGGAATCACCACGCAAAAGCAATCGGCCACGCCGCTGATGTATGTCGGCCTCGTCTCCACGACTGGTAGCCTCGACACGCTGTATCTGCGCAATTACGTCACCTTGCGCGTCAAGGATGAACTCGCGCGCCTCCCCGGCATCGGCGACGTGGGCGTCTACGGCGCTGGTGACTATGCGATGCGCATATGGCTGGACCCGGACAAGGTCGCAGCCCGCCAGCTGACCACCGACCAGGTCATTGCCGCCGTGCGCGAACAGAACGTCCAGGTATCAGCGGGCCAGCTCGGCGCCGAGCCCAGTGGCCGCGCTACGGACACCTTGCTGTCCATCAACGTGCAAGGCCGTCTGCAGAGCGAAGAGGAGTTCGGCAGCATTGTGCTGAAGACAGGCGCTGATGGGCAACTGGTGCGCCTGTCCGATGTGGCCCGGCTGGAGCTGGATGCCAGCGACTACACACTGCGAGCCTCTCTGGATAACAAGCCCATGGCGGCCATCGGCATCTTTCTGACACCGGGCGCCAATGCGCTGGGCGTGGCCCAAGAGGTGTACAAGACGCTGGACCGCCTGTCCGGCGACCTGCCGCCCGGCACCGCGTTCAAGTACCTGTGGGACCCGACCGTCTTTGTGCGGGATTCGATCACGGCGGTACAGCACACGTTGATCGAAGCCGTGGTCCTGGTCGTCCTGGTGGTCATTGTCTTTCTGCAGACCTGGCGCGCTTCCATCATCCCGCTGCTCGCGGTGCCGGTATCGATTGTCGGCACCTTTGCCTGGCTGTACCTGCTGGGCTACTCGATCAATACCCTGACCTTGTTCGGACTGGTGCTGGCGATCGGGATCGTTGTCGACGACGCCATCGTCGTGGTCGAGAATGTGGAACGCTTCATCGAAAAAGGCCACAGCCCGCGCGATGCCGCGCACCTGGCCATGCAGGAGGTGTCAGGCCCCATCATCGCCATTGCGCTGGTGCTGTGCGCCGTGTTTGTGCCCATGGCGTTTCTCGATGGCATCACCGGCCAGTTCTACAAGCAGTTCGCGGTGACGATTGCCATCTCGACCGTCATCTCGGCCATCAATTCGCTCACCTTGTCGCCCGCCCTTGCGGCCAAGCTGCTGCAGGGCCACGGCGCGCGCAAAGACTGGCTGGCGCGCAGCATGGACACGGGGCTGGGCTGGTTCTTCAGGCGCTTCAACCGCCTGTTCGACCGCAGCGCGCAGCGCTATGAACATGCGGTGGCGCGCTCATTCCAGGGGCGCGGGCTGGTGTTTGCCATCTACCTGGCGCTGCTGGGTGCCACCGCCCTGCTGTTCAACCAGGTGCCCGGTGGCTTTATCCCGATGCAGGACAAGCTTTACCTGTTTGCTGGCGCCAAATTGCCCGAGGGCGCATCGCTGCAACGCACCGATGCAGTGACGCAAGAGCTCACGCGCCACGCCCTGGCCATCGAGGGGGTGGAATCGGTGCCGGCCTTTGCCGGAATGAATGCGCTGCAGGGAACCAATACTCCCAATCTCACCAGCGCCTATGTGATCCTCAAGCCTTTTGCGGAGCGCCAGCGCAGCGCGACGGAGATCAGCAATGCGCTCAACCAAAAGCTCGCGGGCATGGAGGGCGGCTATGGCTACGCGCTGATGCCGCCGCCGATCCAGGGTTTGGGCAATGGATCGGGCTATTCGCTGTTTCTGAAAGACCGCGCCGGCCTGGGCTATGCAGCCCTGCAGCAAGCGCTGGGAGCGTTTCAGGCAGAGATTGCCAAGACCCCGGGCATGCACTACCCCGTCAGCGCCTACCAGTCCAATATTCCGCAGCTTGACGTGAAGGTGGATCGCACCAAGGCGAAAGCCCAGGGCGTCGCCTTGAGCGACCTATTCCAGACCCTGCAGGCCTACCTGGGTTCGGTCTACGTGAATGACTTCAATGCGCTGGGCCGCGTCTACCGCGTCGTGCTGCAGGCCGACGCCAGCCACCGCCAGACGGCAGAGGACATCGGAAAACTGCAGACGCGCAACAACCGGGGCGATATGGTGCCGCTGGCCTCCATGGTGTCTATCGTGCCCAGCTACGGGCCCGATCCGGTTTTGCGCTACAACGGCTTTCCGGCTGCCGACCTCATCGGTGATGCCGATCCTGCCGTTCTGTCGTCGTCAGAGACACTGCTGAAGCTGCGTGACATTGCGGACAAGACCTTGCCACCGGGCATTGAACTGGCCTGGACGGACATGAGCTACCAGCAAGTCGAGCAAAGCCATGCCGCAGCCGTCGTATTCACCCTGGCAGTGATGCTGGTGTTCCTGGTGCTCGCCGCGCTGTACGAGAGCTGGACCATGCCGTTGGCCGTCATTCTGATCGTACCCGTCTGCATTTGTGCGGCGCTGTTTGGCGTCTGGCTGTCAGGCGGCGATAACAATGTCTTTGTCCAGGTGGGCCTGGTGGTGCTGATGGGCCTGGCCTGCAAGAACGCCATCCTCATTGTGGAATTCGCCCGCGAACGCGAGATGCAAGGTGCCAGCACCTGGGATGCCGCACGCGAAGCATGCAGGCTCCGCCTGCGCCCCATCGTCATGACATCCATTGCCTTCATTGCCGGTGCCGTGCCGCTGCTGATCGGCCAGGGCGCTGGCGCGGAAGTACGCGCTGCCACTGGCATTACTGTCTTCTCCGGCATGCTGGGTGTCACGCTCTTTGGGCTGTTCCTCACGCCGGTGTTCTATGTCACCTTGCGCAAGCTCAGTGGCACCCAGCTGCATACACCCGACACTGCAGAGGCATTGAAGCCCCGCCGTGCAGCACCTGCAATCGCCAAGGAGCCGGCACATGACTAAATACTTCCATCTGCGAAGCATCGCTGCCGCCTGTTGCATCAGCTTGTCAGGCTGCAGCGCAGTGGGGCCGGATTTTCATTCGCCGCTTGCAGAAGACAGCCTGCCCACCCGGTTTGCGCAGCAGCAAAGGTCTGCGCAGGCAGACGCGGCTCCATTGCTTTCCACCGATATCCACGATGCCCCATTCTGGAACCAGTTTGGCGACCCGCTACTCACGCAGCTGGTACAGCAAGCGCTGCAGAACAACAACGACCTGGGTGCGGCGCTGGCAAGGCTCCAGTCGGCGGAGGCGCTTTTCAGGCAATCAGGAATGGATCGCTTCCCCACCGTCACGATGAACGCCGAGGGCCGGCAGCAAAAGCGCAGTGCTGCGCAAACCAGCCCGGGGCAGCCACGGTCGGCTCGCCTCTACAGCAGTGCCATCACCGCGCAATGGGAGCTGGATTTTCTGGGGCGCATCTCGCGGTCGGTGGAGGCAGCGCAGGCCAGCATGCAAGCGACACAAGCCGATGTCGCGGGACTGCAAATCATCATCGCAGCACAGGTGGCGGACGCCTACACCCAATTGCGCGGCGCCCAGTTGCGCCTGCAGATTGCACAGGCTGCTGAGAAAAACCAGCTTGGCACCCTGCGGGTGGTCGAGCGGCGCTTGCAGGCAGGAAGCAGCACCGATCTGGACGCCGCCCGTGCGAGGGCTCAGTGGCTGAACACGCAGGCGCGGGTTCCCGAATGGCAGACGCAGATGGCGGTTCAACAGCATCGCCTGGCGGTGCTGCTGGGTCTTTCGCCGGATCGCTTGTCGGCTCAGCTCTCCAACACAGCTGCGTTGCCAGCCATGCCACCCGCGCTGGACCCGGGGGCGCCCGCTCACCTGCTGCGGCGCAGGCCTGACATCGCCGCAGCAGAATTGCGCCTCCATGCCGCCACAGCACGCATTGGTGTCGCGACAGCGGACTTGTTCCCCCGCCTCTCGTTGGGCGCTGTGCTGGGCAGTACCACGCTGGCCGGCCGCCATCTTTTTGCGGGTGACACCCTGCAAAGCAGTGCCTTTCTCGGCATCGACTGGTCGTTCCTGGATGTGGGCCGCGTGCGCGCCCGCATTGCAGCGAGCCAGGCAAATGCCGCCGAGGCCCTGTCGCTGTACCAGCAGAGTGTGCTGCTGGCGCTGGAAGAAACCGAGAACGCGTTGGCAACGGTGCATCGCAACAGCGACGAGCTCAGCGCTTTGAAGGAGGCGCAGGCCGAAAGGGACCAGGCTGAGCAGCTGGCCCAGCGCATGTACCGAGGCGGCTCCATCAGCTTGTACGAAGTGCTGGATGCCCAGCGTGAGCAGCTGGCAGCGCAGGATGCCCGAGCCCAAAGCCAGATCGCCGCCGTGCGCTCGAGCATTGCGCTGTACAAGGCACTGGCAGGTGGGTGGACCGGGCTGCCGCAGCCAGCAGAGAAAGTCGCCGCTCAATGACGGTGAGACGGGGCATGTGGGCGCTGGGATCCCGCAGCACAGTGCCCTGTCTCCGCCATGACCGGCCATGGAAGCATGCGGATGACATGGCGCGGTTACGCTCGAACGGAATCGATGAAACACGCGGCAGCAGAAATACCCGTTGCAAAAGCTCGAGCCACTAGACCGGAAGCGATGAACGCGGGCCAACGGTCTAGTTTCAAAGAGTTACATACAGCTTCACAGGAGAGACAAACTCCCACCCAGATGCTTGCTTACGATCGTCGCAAGTCATTGGCATTGCTGACGAATCAGCCCTTTGCAGAGATCCCTCCCGCCCGTACCCTGCGGGCATTTAAGCCATCCTAGCCGGTGGCTTTTTTTTCTGTCTGAGTGCGTGCGCAGCTGCAAAGCCAACCGACAGATTGCGGAATATTCCCAGAAATTGCGGAACAACAGACAAGAAAAAAGCCCCTGCGCGATTTGCGCAAGGGCTTGATTCCTATAACCAATGTTTGGTGGGTCCTGCGAGATTCGAACTCGCGACCAACGGATTAAAAGTCCGCTGCTCTACCGACTGAGCTAAAGACCCGCCGCGTTTGCTTGACAATTTCCTAAGAAGAGGTCTTGCTCACAACAGACTTAGATTATAGCGTAGGTTTTTTGTCATTTTTGGGAATGCGCCAATTTTTCCAGAATCCAGCTCGCAGCGCACATGCCAAAGGTTGCGGTCACCGCCACTGACGACCCATAGCCGTGGCAGTTCAGCGAACCATCACCATCGACTGCGCAAGAAGGATCAGGGCCGGCAACGGCTTCCTGGCTGTAGATGCAGGCCACGTTCATCTTCTTGCCATCCTTGGGGGCGCCATATTCTTTGCGCAGACGGTAGCGCACCTGGGCAAGCAAAGGGTCGTGCGTCGTCTGCGACAGGTCGGCCTGCTCCACCTTCCATGCCAGGCGCTTGCCGCCCGCCGCACCGATGCAGACAAAGGGCCGCTGGTTGCGCCGCCCCCAGTTGGCCATCGCGGCCTTGGCACGCACCTGGTCGCAGGCATCGACAAAGCCGTCGACGCCGTCAAGCAGTGCAGCGCAGTTCTCGGCGGTGAGGAAGTCTTCGACCACCTCGACGACACAATGGGGGTTGATCTGGCGGATGCGCTCGCGCATCGCATCGACCTTGGCCATGCCAATCGTGTCGGTCAATGCATGGATCTGCCGGTTGATGTTGGACTCGGCCACATTGTCCAGGTCGATCAGCCGAAGGCGGGCAACGCCACTTCGAGCCAGCGCTTCGGCCGTCCAGGAGCCTACGCCCCCGATGCCGATCACGGCGATGCAGCTTGCGCGCATTTGCGCAGCCGGCCCGACACCAAACAGGCGGTCCAAGCCGCCAAAGCGCCTTTGCGTGTCAACGTCCACCTCGGCGTCCTGCCGATCGGGCGCCGATGGAGACGGTGCACTCATATCACTTCAGCTTGGAGAGGCGCTCTTTGGCCGCCGTCGCCGCATCGCTTTGCGGGTAGGCAGCAATCAGGTCTTCCAAGGTCTTGCGGGCAGCCTTGGTGTCCTTGAGCTCGATCTGGCAATTGGCAATCGACAGTGCCGAATCAGGCGCACGCATGTGCTCGGGCGCCTGGGCCAGGATCAGCTTGAAATTATCGATGGCAGGCTTGTAGTCGCGGGTAGCGTAATACGCATTGCCCAGCCAAAAGCGTGCCGAGGGCACATAGCCACTCTTGGGATAACGCTGGATGAAGCTGCTGAACACGCCCGCGGCATCGGCAAACTTGCCGGTGCGAAACACGCCCAGGGCGGCTTCAAAATCTCGCTTTTCAGCAGGGTCAGCTTTGAACTCCTGCCCATCCACGGTGACCGAAACAGGTTCAAACTGCTGGAGCCGGGCTTCAACACCCTTGGCCAAATCAGTCTGACCGCGCTTCAGATCGGCAACCTCACGTCGCAGAGTTTCGTTTTCGCCACGCAGCTTGTTCATCTCGCCACGCATGGATTCAATCTGCGATTGAAAGTCCAGCAGGCTGCGACGCACTTGCGAGGTGTCCTCACCATTTTGGTTGTTGCCTTGCGTCAGCTGATCAACGCGCTGACGCAGCTCAAGGATGGCGCGGCGTGCGTCGCCATCTTCGAACAAAGCGGCCTGGGAGGTACTTGCACAGGCCATCAATGCGGCCAGTGCAATCCAACGGGGAGTACTGCGAGTGAGGTTCATGGAGCCTTTAACGGTAGTTCAGTTCAACGCGGCGGTTTTGGGCGTGCGCATCTTCCGAGTTACCTTCAGCAGCCAGCTTTTCCTTGCCGAACGACACGGCTTCGAGTTGGCTGTCGCTCACGCCCAGCACGGTCAGCGAACGGCGCACGGCTTCAGCACGCTTTTGGCCCAGGGCCAGGTTGTACTCACGGCCACCGCGGTTGTCGGTGTTGCCTTCCAGCATGACCTTGCGCGACGGGTTGGCCTTCAGGAAGCGTGCGTGTGCGTCCAGCATCGATTGTGCATCTGGCTTGACCGAGTAGCTATCGAAGTCAAAGTAAACAATGCGTGCAACGCCGACAGGGCCTTGGCCGTTGGCTGCGCTGCTGTTCAGGTCAACGCCTGGCACCGTGCTTTGGCCTGCACCACCGGTGCCAGCGCCTTGACCAGCGGTAACGCCACCCTTGTCTTCGACAGGTGCGTTATCCAGAGGAGGTGCAGAGCTGCAACCAGCCAACACGGCAGCGGCCACCAGGGCCAACGAAGCTTTCTTCAATGACAACATGTATAACTCTCCGAAACGATTTTCTCGTATAAAAATAATTGACTCGCCAAAACCAATCTTAGGGCTGGTATGGGCCCCAATCGGGCTCCCGTATGTCTCCGCTCTGCCCTGCCAGTCGTGCTTTGATCTTGCCGTCCAGCGTCGTGGTCATGAGGGCTTCACGACCGCCTTCGCGGGTTGCATAGACGATGAGTCGGCTGTTCGGAGCAAAACTGGGGCTTTCATCACTCGAGGTGTCGGTGACCGACGACACGGTGCTGGAAGCCAGATCCATGACCTGCAATTTATATCCACCACCGGCGCGCGTGATGTAAGCAAGTGTCTTGCCATCAGGACTGATGGAAGGAGAAATGTTGTAGGACCCGCTAAACGTGACGCGCTCGGCGTTACCACCTTGGGCGCCTACGCGGTAGATCTGCGGCGCACCGCCACGGTCGCTGACGAAGTAAATATAGCGGCCGTCCTTCGAATAGGTAGGCTCGGTGTCAATGCCGCTGCTTTGCATCAGACGGCGAGGCTCACCACCGCTCGAAGGGATGGTATAGAGCTGCGAGCCGCCATCGCGGCTCAGGGTGACCGCCAAGGTGCTGCCATCGGGCGACCAGGCCGGCGCGCTGTTGGAGCCACGGAAGTTGGCGATCAGGCGGCGGCGCCCGGACGAGACCTCGTGCACATAGACCACGGGCTTGCGCGACTCGAAGGACACATAGGCCAGCTGCGTGCCGGCGGGCGACCAGGTGGGCGAGATGATGGGCTCTGGGCTGGCCAGTGCCGACTGTGCATTCTCACCGTCAGAGTCCGCCACCCACAGCGTGTAGCGGGGGCCGGCCTTGGTCACGTAGGCGATGCGGGTTGAGAACACGCCTTTTTCGCCGGTGATCTTTTCGTAGATGTAGTCCGAAATCTTGTGCGCCACCAAGCGCAGATCGGCTTGCGGCACGCTGTAGCTCTGACCGCCCATGTCGGCGCCCTTGACAGCATCCCACAGACGAAAACGCACATCAAAGCCATTGGCGCCCCGGGTCACGCTACCGACCGACAGGTACTCGGCGCCTGCGGCCGACCACTTGGCGACATCGGGACGCGAGCTCTCATCGAGTTGTTCGCCCGAAGCATCGACGGGCTTGAACAGACCGCTGCGGATCAGATCGGCCTGCACGATGGCAGAGATCTTTTGCGGCGACGCATCTTCGCCCCGGAACTTGGGCAAGGCGATGGGGATTTGTCGGATGCCAACGCCATGGATCTCAACCCGGAACTGCGCCAGGGCGGGAACTGCAGGGGCTGCGAGTGCAGCACCTAGAACGTGACGACGATGGAATAGCGGCTTGGCCGCCTCCGAGAGAAGAGATGGGAAGCGAGTTTTAGTCATTACCGACCATCATAAATGCGCTATGCATGACAAGCCCTGAAGGCTGCAGGATGTTACACACCCCACAAATTCTTTATTATCGTTCAACGTCGACAGCCGTGCATTTTAGAATCACCTCTACATGTCCACAACTGAAAAACCATCTTCTGCACGTGCATCTGACGCGCCAGCGGGCGCTGAAGGCCACAATCCGGCCACTAGCGTTGCGCAGATGCCACTGCGCGCACGCCTGTCGCGCCTGGCGCCCTACTTTGGCTACCAACGCTGGACCTGGGTACTGGCGATCCTGGCCACGATCGTGGTAGCAGGCACCGAGCCGGCTATTCCCGCACTGCTCAAGCCTTTGCTGGACCAGGGCTTCACCGGTGGCACCTTGCCGCTGTGGGCAGTGCCGGTCACCATCGTCGGCGTCTTTTTCATCCGAGGTCTTGCGCAGTTCATCAACCAATACGCACTCGCACGCATTGCCAATGACGGCATGATGCGCCTGCGCGAGAACCTCTTCGGCCGGGTGCTGGATGCACATCTGGGACTTTTTACCAAGCAATCGGCCAGTGCGCTGTCCAACACCGTGGTGTACGAGGTGCAAAACGGCTCCACACTCATCGTGCAGGCCTTGCTGATGCTCTCGCGCGATGGCTTCACGGTCATTGCGCTGTTGATGTATTTGCTCTACCTGAACTGGCAACTGACCTTGATCGTCGCCGTGCTGCTGCCCAGCGTGTCGTGGATCATGAAGAAGCTCTCCAAGCGCCTCTACCACATCACCAAGGCCAGCCAGCAGGCCACCGATGAGCTGGCCTATGTGGTCGAAGAAAACGTGCTGGCCCACCGCATGGTGCGCATCCACGCCGCCCAGGCCAGCCAGTCGGGCCGCTTCCAGATTCTGAGCCGCAAGCTGCGCCAGCTGGCCATCAAGGCCACCATCGCATCGGCAGCAATGACGCCTCTCACCCAGCTGCTGGCGGCCGTCGCACTGTCTGCGGTGATCTGCATTGCGCTGTGGCAAAGCCGCACCACCGGCATCAATGCCAAGGATGTGACCGTCGGCGGCTTTGTGGCCTTTATCTCCGCCATGCTGATGCTGATTGCACCCATCCGCCGCCTGGCCGATGTGGCCAACCCGTTGACCCGGGGCGTAGCTGCGTTGGAACGCGGACTGGGCTTGCTCGAAGAAATCCCGCCCGAACAGGGCGGTGGCTACAAGACGGAACAAGCACGTGGTGCCATTGCGCTGCAGGATGTGAGCGTTGGGTTTGGCGAAGACAAGGCCCCGGCGCTGCGCCACCTGAGCCTGACTATCCACCCCGGCGAAGTGGTGGCGCTGGTCGGCCCGTCGGGCGCCGGCAAGACCACGCTGGTCAACCTGCTGCCGCGCTTTGTGGAGCCCAGCGAGGGCCAGATCAGCATTGATGGCGTGGCGCTGGGCGATTGGGACTTGCACAGCCTGCGCAGCCAGTTTGCGATGGTGAGCCAGGACGTGGTGATGTTCAACGACACCATCGCCGCCAATGTGGCGCTGGGCCAGGACGTCGATGAAAAACGCCTGCTCGAATGCCTGGCTGCCGCCAATCTGCAGGACTTTGTCGAACGCCAGCCGCAGGGCATCTACAGCCTGGTCGGCCACAATGCCAACCAGTTGTCGGGCGGCCAGCGCCAGCGCCTGGCCATTGCCCGCGCGCTGTACAAGAATGCGCCAATTCTGATCCTGGACGAAGCCACGTCGGCCCTCGACACCGAGTCCGAACGTCTCGTGCAAGAAGCCCTCTCGCGCCTGATGCAGGGCCGCACCACCCTGGTCATCGCCCACCGCTTGTCCACGATCGAACATGCCGACCGTGTGGTGGTGATGGAGCGCGGCCAGGTCGTGGAGCAAGGTACGCACCAGCAACTGATCGACTTGGGCGGCCTGTACGCACGCCTGCAGTCGCGCCCCCACTGAACCCACGGGGCCTCAGCAGGAGGCCCCAACATCTGCTTACCGCGCAGAACTACAGCAGCGGGTGACAGCCTTGCGCTATCGCCGCTAGCATGCAGATAGACGACCATCCCGGTCGCTATTTGGAGGGGGCTGCATGCGTAGTTATTTCTTACCCAGTTGGCGCCAGCTCTGGCTGGCCGCCCTGCTCTGCTGTTGGGCAGCACTGGCCCAGGCCAGCAACAAGCCAGCCTTGTGGCTTGCGCAAAAATACCCCGGTGGCTTGGATCTGCAGCAGTACTGGGTCAGCGAGAAATACGACGGAGTGCGCGGCTACTGGGATGGCCAAGCCCTGTGGACCCGCCAAGGCACAGCCATTACTGCTCCGGCCTGGTACACCGCTGGCTGGCCAGCCACGCCGATGGAGGGTGAGCTATGGGCCGGGCGCGGCCAGTTTGCACGCGCCCAGTCCATCACCAGCAAAGCCACGCCGGCGGATGCCGACTGGCAAGCCCTGCGCTTCATGGTGTTTGATGCGCCTGCCACGCCCGGCAGTTTTACCGAGCGCCTGCAGGCCATTGCGCAGTTTGTAGACGCTGTGCAGCAGCCCTGGGTAAAGGCCACGCCGCAATGGCGGGAGAGCGACGAAGCCCGCCTGATGGCGCAGATGCAGCGCATCGTGCGCGAAGGTGGCGAAGGGCTGATGCTGCACAAGGCCAGCGCCGTCTACCGCAGTGGACGCAGCGGCGATGTGCTCAAGCTCAAACCGCATGAGGATGCCGAAGCCCAGGTGGTGGGCCATGCACCGGGGCGTGGCAAATACGAAGGGATGACTGGCGCCTTGCTGGTCCGCACTGCCGATGGTATTGACTTCAAACTGGGCAGCGGTTTGAGCGATGCGCAGCGCCGCGATCCGCCCGCCATCGGCAGCTGGGTCACCTACCGCTACCGCGGCCTGCACGACAGCGGCAAGCCGCGCTTTGCCAGCTTTTGGCGCGTGCGTGAAGAAGGCATGCCGCCCTCCCCGGCAAGCGACCTGGCAAGCACGCCATGAGCGACGAACGCGCATAAAAAAAGCAGCGCATTGCGCTGCTTTTGAGGTGAGGCGAGCGTGACACAGGGGTCTCAAAATCCCCCGCAGTTACGCCCCTACCCGATCAGACCTTGGGCGTGCGTGGCTTGGCCACACGGCGCGGCTTGGGCGCGGCTTGCGGCGTCTTGGCCACGGGCGATACCACACCCTCGCTGGCATCACCCAAGGGCTTTTCAGCGTTGAGCGACTTCTTCATCGCAGCAGTGCTGCGCTTTTTGGCCGACGATGCGGGCGCCTTGCCTTCCAGCATGGGGCTGCGCTTCTTCGACGATGCCACTGGGGCAGAAACCACCTGGGTTTGCATTGCCTGGTCGCTGGCGTCCATCGCGACGCAGTCCGCGTAGTAACGCACTTCGCCACTTTCTTCGTCCACCAGTTCAACCAGGCCGTGGATATCGGTCTCAAAACCTGGGCAGAGCTTGGAGAACTCACGTGCAAAGATGAGGTAGTCCACGATCTTCTTGTTGAACACTTCACCAGGAATCAGCAACGGAATGCCGGGTGGGTAAGGCGTGACCAGACCCACGGTAACGCGGCCTTCCAGGTGGTCGATCTCCACACGCTCGGTCTTGCGGCGCGCGATGTGCGCAAACGCGTCCGATGGCTTCATCGCTGGCGTCAGGTCCGACAGGTACATCTCCGTGGTCAGACGGGCGATATCGTACTTGGCATAGAGCTGGTGCACGTGCTGGCACAGGTCCTTCAGACCCATGCGCTCATAGCGCTTGTGCTGCTGGCAGAACTCGGGAAGGATGCGCCACATCGGCTGGTTCTTCTCGTAGTCGTCCTTGAACTGCTGCAGCGCGGTCAGCATCGTGTTCCAGCGGCCCTTGGTGATGCCAATGGTGAACATGATGAAGAACGAGTACAGACCGGTCTTCTCGACCACCACACCGTGCTCGGCCAGGTACTTGGTGACGATGGACGCGGGGATGCCGGTCTCGTCGAAGTCGCCGTCCAGGTCCAGCCCGGGCGTCACGATGGTGGACTTGATCGGGTCCAGCATGTTGAAGCCATCGGCCAGATCGCCAAAGCCGTGCCAGTTGTCGAACTCCTTGCCGTTCTTGCCCTTGGTCTTGCGCGATGCATCCGGGCCACGAATGATCCAGTCCTGGGCCGAACCCACGCCTTCATCGGCCAGGGCTTCGGGGCCCCAGACCTGGAACCACCAGTCGTCCTCGCCAAATTCCTCGTCCACCTTGCGCATCGCACGGCGGAAGTCCAGCGCCTCCAGGATCGACTCCTCCACCAGCGCGGTGCCGCCGGGCGGCTCCATCATCGCAGCGGCCACATCGCAGCTGGCGATGATGCTGTACTGCGGGCTGGTCGAGGTGTGCATCAGGTACGCCTCGTTGAACAGGTTGAAGTCCAGCTTTTGGGTCTGGCTGTCCTGCACCAGCACGTGCGATGCCTGGCTGATACCGGCCAGCAACTTGTGGATGGACTGGGTGGCATACACCACCGAGTGTTTCGGGCGCGCGCGCTTCTTGCCCATGGCGTGGTAGCTGCCATAGAAGGGGTGGAAGGCCGCATGTGGCAACCAGGCTTCGTCAAAGTGCAGGTTGTCGACATAGCCATCGAGCTTTTGCTTGATGGTCTCGGTGTTGTAGAGCACGCCGTCGTAGGTCGATTGCGTCAGGGTCAGCACACGGGGCTTGACCGTTTTTGGATCGACCCCCTTGAGCAGCGGGTTCGCAGCAATCTTGGCCTCGATGGTCTTGGGCGAGAACTCGCTCTCATGGATCGGGCCGATGATGCCGAAGTGGTTGCGTGTGGGCTTCAGGAACACCGGAATCGCACCCGTCATGATGATGGAGTGCAGGATGGACTTGTGGCAGTTGCGGTCCACCACCACCACATCGCCCGGCGCCACCGTGTGGTGCCAAACCATCTTGTTCGAGGTAGAGGTACCGTTGGTCACAAAGAAGCAGTGGTCGGCATTGAAGATGCGTGCCGCATTGCGCTCGCTCTCACCAATCGCGCCGTTGTGGTCCAGCAGCTGGCCCAGTTCTTCCACAGCGTTGCAGACGTCGGAGCGCAGCATGTTCTCGCCATAGAACTGGTGGTACATCTGGCCAATCGGGCTCTTCAAGAAAGCCACACCGCCACCGTGACCGGGGCAGTGCCAGCTGTAGGAGCCGTCTTCGGCGTAATCCAGCAGCGCCTTGAAGAACGGTGGCTGAATGCCTTCGAGGTAGTTCTTGGCTTCGCGCAGGATGTGCTTGGCCACGAACTCGGGCGTGTCCTCGAACATGTGGATGAAGCCGTGCAGCTCACGCAGGATGTCGTTGGGCAGGTGGCGGCTGGTCTTGGTTTCGCCGTAGATGTAGATCGGCACATCCGGATTCTTGCGTCGCACTTCGGTGATGAAGTCACGCAGGTTATGCACGATCTGGTCATCACCGCCGCCCAGTTGGAACTCCTCGTCATCGATCGACAGGATGAAGGCACTGGCGCGGCTTTGCTGCTGCGCAAACTGGCTCAGGTCACCATAGCTGGTCACGCCCAGCACCTCAAAGCCCTCCTCCTCGATGGCATGCGCCAGATCGCGGATGCTCAGGCCGGAAGTGTTTTCCGAGCGAAAGTCCTCGTCAATGATGACGATGGGAAAGCGAAACTTCATGGGCGTTCCCGCAGCCGCGGGCCTCAGTAAAACAATCGAAACAGCCGCGAAGTGTACGGAATTTGCACGCCCTTTTTATGTATCCTGCATCAATTGCCGCAAAATTGGTCGGCATATCGCACAATCGGCCTACAAACCTATTCCAACGAGGGGGACTTATGGAGATTTCAACCGTGTGGTGGCTGCTGACCGGCCTGGCCGTTGTCGCCGAGCTGCTCACCGGCACCCTGTATTTGCTGATGGTCGCGATCGGCATGGCCGCCGCTGCCATCGCTGCGCACCTGGGTGCCAGCGAAGTGGCGCAGATCCTCATCGCCGCCATCGTGGGCGCCGCCACGGTGCTGGCCTGCTATATGCGGCAAAAGCGCCGTGGTTCGCTGCTGTCGGGCGAGCGCGATCAGGACATGCACCTGGACATTGGCGAACAGGTCCATATCGACCATTGGGATGCCGACCGCACCGCCCAGGTGCGCTACCGGGGCGCGCCCTGGTCGGCCAGCTTGCTGGGCCAGCACCCTGCGCTGCCCGGCGCCTACCGCGTGGTGCGGCTGGACGGCAACCGCCTGCTGGTGGAACCTGCCGACCCCGCCGCACACTAAGAACCGCGTGCAATCACTGGGGCATACAAACATAAATAACAGGCGCTGCCAAACCCATGCCCCGCCACCCCCGCTTGGCCGTCACACCTGCATGGTGTAATGACCAGGCCCTTTGAGCCAGGGGCCCGCCCCCAGCCCATCACCGCTAAAACCGGCGCATGCCCCAACGCCTGCGCCCACACGAGGAGAGCCCATGGAAGTCGCCATCATCATATTTGTCATCGCCATCATCTTCATCGCGATGTCCGTCAAGATCGTGCCCCAGCAGCACGCCTGGATCAAAGAGCGCCTGGGCCGCTACGCCGGCACCCTGGCCCCCGGCCCGCGCTTCATCATCCCCTTCGTCGACAAAGTGGCCTACAAGCACAGCTTGAAGGAAATCCCGCTGGATGTGCCCAGCCAGATCTGTATTACCCGCGACAACACGCAGCTGCAGGTGGACGGCATCCTGTACTTCCAGGTGACCGACCCGATGCGCGCCAGCTACGGCTCGTCCAACTACATCATGGCCGTCACCCAGCTGGCCCAGACCTCGCTGCGCAGCGTGATCGGCAAGCTGGAGCTGGACAAGACCTTTGAAGAGCGCGACATGATCAATGCCCAGATCGTTTCGGCCATCGACGAGGCCGCGCTGAACTGGGGCGTCAAGGTGCTGCGCTATGAAATCAAGGATCTGACGCCACCGGCAGAAATCCTGCGCTCCATGCAAGCCCAGATCACCGCCGAGCGTGAGAAGCGTGCACTGATCGCCGCATCCGAAGGCCGCCGCCAGGAGCAGATCAACATCGCCACCGGCGAACGCGAAGCCTTCATCGCCCGCTCCGAAGGTGAGAAGCAAGCCGCCATCAACAAGGCACAGGGTGAGGCCGCATCGATCACCGCCGTGGCCGATGCAACCGCGCAAGCGCTGGAGCGCATCGCCTCCGCCATCCGCCAGCCAGGCGGCGAGCAAGCCGTGCAGCTGAAGGTGGCCGAGCAAGCCGTCGATGCCTACGGCAAGCTGGCCAGCGATGCCAACACCACCCTGGTCGTCCCCAGCAACATGACCGAGGTCTCCAGCCTGATCACCTCGGCCATGCGCATGATCCAGACCGGCAAGGGCCAGTAAAGAACCTGGCCAGCGTGCATGCAGCGCCGACCCTTCCGGAGGCACTGCATTTTTTCCAAACAACCACCCTCTTTGCCGGAAGCCGCCAAATTTCAGGCTAGAATACACGCTTCACCGACTGGAGAGGTGGATGAGTGGTTTAAGTCGCACGCCTGGAAAGCGTGTGTGGGTTAATAGCCCACCGCGGGTTCGAATCCCGCCCTCTCCGCCAGTCAACAGGTGAAATTGTCAGCCAAGCTGTCCACGCTTGGCTTTTTATTTCCTGGCCACCACAGGACGTAAAACGTACAAAACATGCGGAGAGGTGGATGAGTGGTTTAAGTCGCACGCCTGGAAAGCGTGTGTGGGTTAATAGCCCACCGCGGGTTCGAATCC